>ONEG01000020.1 GCA_900316845.1 uncultured Bacteroidales bacterium | reverse complement strand
ACTACCAAGAAAGAAGAACCTGAGAAAGAAAAAACTGCCTGCTCGGATTGTTGAGCAGGCAGGAGTTCCGATAGATCGAGTTATCGGGTTATCGAGAAAAAGAATCTTAATCGCCCATATATGATCGATGCTATCTTAATTCTTGTCCCGTGAGGGTGTGAGTCTTGTCTCCGCGGAGAATGAAGATCTGACCGTTACGGCTTATAACTTATTCATGCCCAGAAAATGACGCAAATGAATGTGTTTTATACCCTCCACATCAGAAATAGAATTGAGCGGATTCATTGAAATAACCATCTTCGGGTGGTTGTTTTTGATAGCTTGCAGATTTCCAAACTCTCTCTTCTCGGTCTCTTCGTCAGCTATCAAATAGGCAACTTGTATATATATGGTCTCTTCTCCTTTCTCTGCCACAAAATCAATCTCAGCATTTCGCAACTGCCCGACATGCACGGTATAACCAAGTCTGAGAAGATGCAGATACACGGCATTCTCAATCCGCTTCTCAATATCATTCGTTTGGCGCGTACGGACAAGTTTGTTGCGTATTCCCAAGTCCTCGAAATAGTACTTGTCATTGCTCTCTAACAGTTGTTTGCCATGAATGTCGTACCGCTGAACCCGATAGGTCAGATACGCATTGCAAAGGTATTTGAGATAATTCTGAATAATAACCGAAGAAAGATTCTCTCCCTGCGAACGAAGGTATTTCATGATCGAGTTAGGAGAAACCAACTTGCCGATAGTATCGCTCACAAAACGGCTGAGATTGATAAACGAAGTAACATTCCGTATCTGTTCGCGCTGCACAATATCTTTCAGCACTACGGTGTCATAAACGCTTTGGATATAGTTCTTTATCTGCTCCGTATGTTCCAGACCGATAAGCCGCAAGTACGGCAGACCGCCCCAGAGCAGGTATTTCTCCAAGGCTTCATCGCTGTCCTGCAACTGATGAAAATAGAGGAACTCGGTATAACTGAGCGCGTGAATAGGTATCTCAATATACCGTGCAGCCAGCAGTGTGGACAATTCGCTACTGAGCATCTTTGCATTACTGCCGGTTATTACCACATCCGTTTCTGGCTGTTTGATCCAACTCCGCAACGAATGCTCGAACCCTAAAATATCTTGTATCTCGTCTATGAGGATATAGTTGTGTTTGCCTTGCGCGATATGAGCGGATAGGTACGCGTTTAACTCCTCATGCGTGGTGATTGCATCAAACGCAGCATCTTCCTTGTCAATATAGATGATATTCACATTGGGATCTGTCTGCTTCTCTTGCGCCAATAAACGCAGACACATACTCTTTCCCACCCGGCGTTGCCCCGTAAGAACGATGATGATTTGTTTGCCGAGCCATTGAGCGATTGCTTGCGTGTAGTACTCTCTGTGTAATAGTTCTTCCATAGTACTTTTTTTAAAAATCGCTGCAAAGGTACAACTTTTTGTTGATATATGCAAATTATCTTGCAAGAAATCTAAAGTATATTTAATATTTTATGTGTTTTTGGCAAAAATCTAAAGTATATTTACTATTAATACAACACACGGGCGACTCACTGAGCCGCCCGCTTTGTTCCTTTGTACTTGGTACTTAGTTTCTTGGTCACTTTACCAGCGCGCCTTGCGCATTGTAAACCTTCTTCCCACGGAGGATGAAGATTTGACCGTTATGAAGGATTTTGCTTGCTTCCTCTTGAGGTTGTACATATAAGTCGTCAATTCCTGTCTCTTTTCCTCCATATGTTACACGGATTGCATAGATATTTACACCACTGCTGGGAGAATATAGATAGATTGTCGTTGCTCCACCTGCATAGTGTACATTTCCTTCGGAGATAGTGCTTCCATATGCCGGAATATGTTGAATTGTATTTCCAAAACTGCCTTTATCTACATTAAGTGTACGGTCTGCACTTCCGGAAGCGGACATTAAATAAATATCAATATCGCAATCTCCATCCACTCTAAAGGAAAGCATTCGTGCGTTACTTGCTCCTGTTCCACCGAACTTGAGTCGGTGAGTGAAAGAATAACCATTTATTTCGCGTGCGTCAGCATCTACCACTATCGGTTTGTTAGCCGTGGCATGAATAGTTAAACCATTGATTGTCGTTTGAGATGTGATTGTGCCGAGAGAGTTAAACACAGCATCACTTATATTCCAGAACTTAGATTCTGATTGCGGTGTTGTTGATTGTTCAAAATAAGCAGTAAGCGAAACATCACTTGTTACCGTAAACGAATAAGGATTAGCTGTACTACCATTGCTCCAGCGTGTAAACTTATAGCCGCTCTTTGGTGTGGCTGTAACGGTTGCTGTCTGTCCTTCTTCGTATGTGCCTCCTCCTGAAACGGTACCCATCGAACTATTGGCAGATGAAACGGTGACGGTGAATGATTGTGCTGGACTATCTCTTTCTATTAAGGTCACGTCTCCATTCTTAATTTCATAGGTTGAGTTGTATCTCATAATCTTTCCTTCTACTGATACTTTGTCTCCCACAAGCATTTTTTCTGTCACATTACCCCAATAACTCTCGAATACCTTACCGCCATTTTGGGTATCTGCCATCCAGAATACCTGTTGTCCTCGCGAAACAACACCATCGGTTTCTGTAATATATCCGGTTACAATATATGTTTCGGATGTTTGGGTATTATGAGACAAAGAAGATGCTATTTGTGCAGCCTCTGCGCATGTTACCGTAATTGGTTCTGTCGGCGTTGGTGTGGAGCCATAAGAAACCTGAATGGCGTAGATATTTACTCCGCTACTCGGAGAATATAGATAGATTGTCGTTGCTCCACCTGCATAGTGTACATTTCCTTCGGAGATAGTGCTTCCATATGCCGGAATTTGTTGAATTGTATTTCCAAAACTGCCTTTATCTACATTAAGCGTGCGATCTGCACTTCCGGAAGCGGACATTAAATAAATATCAATATCACAATCACCATCCACTCTAAAGGAAAGCATTCGTGCATCATTTACTCCTGTTCCACCAAACTTGAGTCGGTGAGTGAAAGAATAACCATTTATTTCTCGTGCGTCGGCATCTACCACTATCGGTTTGTTAGCCGTGGCATGAATAGTTAAACCATTGATTGTCGTTTGAGATGTGATTGTGCCGAGAGAGTTAAACACAGCGTCGCTTATATTCCAGAACTTGGACTCCGATTGTGGTGTTGTTGATTGTTCAAAATAAGCAGTAAGCGAAACATCACTTGTTACCGTAAACGAGTACGGATTAGCAGTACTCCCATTGCTCCAGCGTGTGAATTTATATCCGCTCTTTGGTATGGCTGTTACGGTTGCTGTCTGTCCTTCTTCGTATGTGCCTCCTCCTGAAATGGTACCCATCGAATTATTGGCAGATGAAACGGAGATGGTATAGGTGGTTGTTTCATGCGTGCTGTTTGAAGTCACACGGATTGCATAGATATTTACTCCGCTACTTGGAGAATATAGATATATTGTAGTTGCACCACCTGCATAGTGTACATTTCCTTCGGAGATAGTGCTTCCATATGCCGGAATTTGTTGAATTGTATTTCCAAAACTGCCTTTATCTACATTAAGCGTACGGTCTGCACTTCCGGAAGCGGACATTAAATAAACATCTATATCGCAATCTCCGTCCACATGGAATGAAAGACAACGTGCATCGCTGGAACCGGTTCCTCCGAATTTGAGGCGGTGGGTAAAGGACAAGCCATCTATCTCTTGGGCACTTTCATCAATCACTACATTTTTAGAACTAGTGGCATAAATGGTCAAGCCGTTAATCGTTTTGTTAGAATTGATAGTGCCAAGAGAGTTAAATGCAGCATCGCTCATATTCCAGAATGTAGAACTTTCAGGCTGCGGTGTACTAGATTGTTCAAAATAGGCTGTAAGTGAAACATCACTTGTTACCGTAAATGTGTATGGATTAGCCGTGCTGCCATTACTCCACTTGGTAAACTTATAACCGCTTTTCGGTGTTGCTGTAACCGTTGCTGTTGCTCCTTCCTCATATGTCCCACCACCAGAAACGGTGCCCATTGAAGTATTCGCAGAAGAAACGGATACGGTATAAGTGGTTGTCTCACAATTTTCATCTCCGACGATATTCATACTCCCCCAACCGTAGGCATTAGAGAAATTTGCATTTTGATATGCCTCAACACTATTACACGGAACTACTACAGAATCCACATTGGAAGTCATAAAAAAACCAAACAATCCAATCCAAGGTGGTGTGGTCACATAACTTCTTATTTTCTTTAACTTCGGACAATTTTGAAAAGCATATGCTCCAATTCTTTCTACATTTTTTTGGATCTCCGCATATTCTAAATTTGTAAACGCATTGCACATCTTGGACGGAATTAATTCCACCTCTTCTCCGAAAAACACTTGTTTTATTTTATGTCCTGTTCCTATAGGATCCTGAGGGCTATTTGCTTCTTTGACATGCCAATACAATGTATGAAGGTTTGGACAATTGTGAAACAAATTATTATAAGTCTGATTTCTTCCATACACTATAGCTGTTTCTAAGTTATTACAACCAAAGAATATAGACATACTGTTTGCAGTAGTGTTTAGAGGCAAAGTAATTGACTGTATTCCGCTCCAAGCAAAGGAATAATCTCCTAAATATTTTAGATTATTAGGGAGATTAATACTTTTTAGTGAATCACATTCTTGAAAAGCCTTATCACGAATAGTATCCAAAGAGGAAGGCAGCATGACATTTGATAATTGCGTACAACGGTAAAACAAACCTGTGGGTAGTATTTTTATTCCTTCTTGTATTTGAACAGTAGATAGACTATCACAAGCGTCAAAAATGTTTCTTCCAAACAATTTGACATTACCACCTATCGTAACATTTTTTAATCTGTCACAAGAATCAAAAGCATTATCACCTTCGATCATTACACTATCATGTATAATTAATGACTGCAAATTTCTGCACCCTTGAAAAGCGTATCGTCCTATTTTAATATTGCCAGATATAGTTAAACTTGTTATTTCTCTATTCCAATGGAAAACATATTCTCCTATTGAATAATTACCTGTAAGCTCCGATAGTATTATGTGCTCACTGCTATAAAATGCCTTATCTCCAATACTTTGCAAAGAAGTAGGAATAGATATGCTTTGAAGTTTGTAGAATTGCTTGAATGCTTCTTTACCAATAGTTGTTACTCCCTCCCTTATGACTAATGATTTCGCTTTGTCGGTGATACTTGAAGACCAAGGGCGGGATTGTGTATCATAATCGTCCATAGGCCCTGTACCACTAATTGTTAATACACATGATTCTTGGTCATATACCCAAGTTAGATTTTCGCCGCAAGTACCAGAATAGTCCACAGCAAAAGCAGTTGTCAGACATAATGCTGACAAAAAGCAAGATAAGATCAACTTTTTCATTGTATAAAATTTTTAAAATTGTACATTATTTATATTTAACGTGCAATGTGATTTTATTATCACACCCGACAGTTGCTTTGATTTTCATATCATCAATACTTTCATTGGGAATGTTACATTGAATACCCGCCGTATTTTCAATGGTCACATCCATTTCCGCGACATTATGATGTTTACCTGCTGCAATAATATCCGTTATTGTCTTACTCGACTCTTTAGTGAGTTTTAGATGTTTGTTTAACCAAATACTAAGACCGGTAATTAGAATTACACCACCAGCTCCCACGATGAAACCAAGGGCTGTACTTTTTCCGGCTGGCGTTGTTAAGTCAAAATGTTTTTTCTCAGAAGGAATACTTAATGTTTCCATGTTGTTTATTGTTTATATTTTATAGTTTAAAATAAATAGTATAACACAAGAAAAGCGCGAACATTATTCACGCTTATTCTCTACATCGAGGTTCCGGAAATGACCCTACACACAAGAACAAACAATAACGTCCACGCCCGATATGCTTAACCCTCCCGCCCTATGAGGGCGCGAACGGATACTAACATACCCACGGAACGTCTATTGTACTATCTTGCTTTGGGCGTGTGAAATTTTCCGGATTTCGATGTACCAAAACAAGCGTCAATAAACGCCTTTTATTATGTCCTCCTTTTTACATCGTGAGGGATGCTTGCTGTTTTACGTCGGCAAGTGACGAGAGGTTATTTCATTCTTTGAAGAATATCCTTTAGGAATACCTCCGATATGTTTTTGGGCACGGATGATTACTCGAGCGCCACCGCTTCTGCCACGTCTTTTGGACGTGATAGCCATCCGAATCTTACGTGCTCCATCAGTGAGGAACGATGGCGTTATTTCAAGCGTTTATAGGCAACTTTAAAATCATCAGACATTCTTACTCTCATAGTGCGCGAAGAGTTTCTATCGCTTCATCTACACTCATGCTGGGAGCAGATTCCACTTGCTTCATACTCCGTTTGATCGTCTGAGCTAAGCGGTATGCTTTGTCTAACTCCTGCAATCGAGCCCATCTGCGATTACTAAGACGCACAGTTGTCGTAGTTGCTGTTTGTTCCAATACACACATAACTTTACCTGTATTAATGATTTTGCGCTGCAAAGATACTACAAATTTTGCAAATACGCAAACATTCGGAAATTTTATCTGTTTAGCACAGACAAATAATAGCTATGCTTGCATAAGATGGTATTTGTATGGGCAAAACAGGAAACCGTTTTAGCGGTTCTCAAAAAAATGTCCGCGATGCTTAGTATATATCCGGCAATATGCGAACGTATTTTCGGTGGGACCCTGTTTATATTTTATAAATAGGGAGGACCGACGTTACACAAAAAAAATGACACTCGCAAATAAAAGTGCCATTTTTTATGCATTTTTGTATTTTTTTCTTTTATTATGTCCTCCTGTTTAACGTCAGTGAGTGACGGCTTATCCTATTTTTAGTTTTCGCCTTCGGTCAGGCGTTTGATCTCATTATTAGCTATAAGAGAACGCATTTGCGTAATCGCAATCTGGTTGAGTTGTCGCAGACGTTCTGCTGAAGATAAGCCTTGACGTATAAAGACGGCGTTCAGACTCTCCATATTACTCAACACCACTAATTGCTCCAAAGTGGCATAATCGCGCATATTTCCTTCTTTATCAGGGTTCGCCATGCGCCATTGAATAGCTGTCATACCAAACAATGCCACATTCAACAAATCTGCTTCTGATGCATAGATACCTGTTAGTTGCTGCTGTGTTACCTGAGGTGGTACAAGTGTATCTTTGATGGCATCAGTATGGATTCTATAATTAATTTTGGAGAGCGTGCGCTGAACATTCCAACCTAATTTGAGTCTATCAGTCTCGTCATCTTTTAGACGCTGGTACTCTCGGATCAAATAAAACTTAAATTCGGGGCTGAGCCATGACGCAAACTCAAAAGCTATGTCTTTATGGGCATACGTACCTCCGTATCTTCCTGGTGTTGCTACAATGCCAACAGCGTTGGTTCGTTCTATCCATTGCTTGCTCGTTAAGACAAATCCATTCGTGCCCGCCTCCATTCTAATATTACTGAATTCCGTAACATTAAAATCCGGATTATTGATGCGTTCCCATATTCCTAAAAAATCCACAGCATAACGTGTAGAAAGCCAATGAGAGATAACCAAACCTGTCGCTTCGGCATTCTTATATCGAGCCATATCCGTCAGCGAAATATAATCTTCCGCTTGTTGTTTAATTATGACCACTTCGTCATCTCCAACTTGTATCGTACGTTTCTTTGCCATGGACCTTATTCTTTTATGTCCGTATTTACCCCCCACCCGAAAGACATATACCCTCGGCGTGAGCTAAATACTGCAAAACTTTCTTAGCCACAGGGGCACGATTTTTTCTTTGCCACAAGGGCACGATTCATTTTGCGCTGCAAAATTACACAAAAAAAATGACACTTGCAAATAAAAGTGCCATTTTTATGCATTTTTGTATTTTTTTCTTACCGGATTTATATTAACGCTTTTTTACGCTGTCGGTAAGGTCAGACCTGAGAATATTTTATTCCGGAGTGCCGATTTCATATAAATACTCCGGAGCAATGTCTAAGCGACCATCTTGCCAAGATACAGTCCAACCATCTAACTGAAATTGGCTGAACAATTGCTTGTCCTGAAGAGACGCGAACAAGGGGTGAGACGCGATAAATTCTTTCGCATCAAACACGCATTGCTCGCCATTAGAAAAGGACAGAGACAAACGATAATCGCCTAAATACTTGGCGCTATTGATCCAAATCAGATTCATAAAAACGACTGATTTCCAGCATAATTGTATGGGTTAATGATTTTGCGCTGCAAAGATACTACAAATTTTGCACATACGCAAACGTTCGGGCATTTTTTTGAAAAATAAAATGAAATTTTATCTGTTTAGCACAGACAAATGTTTGTTTCTTATACTCCGCGTAGGCAGGCTTGTTCTCAAAATTTATTGCTTAGACGTAAAGAGTCGATAGATGTTACAGCCAATGAAATTGCCGAGAACAATAGCGCCGTAGTATGCCGCGAGCGAGAGCCAGGGGATGTCCGATGCCGAAAAGAGATAGACGCAGCAGTAGAACGCGTCGGCGACGCAGTGCGGAAAGCCACAGAGGATAAAGGCCGGCACGGCGAAAAGCAGCGGCAACCAGTCGGAGAAGTCTCTATTTTTGCGCGCAAAATCCACCGCCAGAGACATCAGCAGACCGCATCCTATAGCGAGCAATCCTGTTCCCCACCAACCCACTGCAAGCCGTGAAGAGATGACTTTTATGGCCGCTTCCCCCAGCGGTAGCGGCGACACCAAAGCCACAGACGCGACCGCCAGACAACCGGCGATATTCCCGAGCAGAATGAGCAACAAGGACGGTATGTCACGCCACGAGGACAGAAATCCTGCCGTACCGGTATAAAGACGCGTCTGGTACTTCACCACGGCAATGAGGCCGACGCAGAAGAGGAACATACCGAGCACCGGATTCGCCAGGAATCCCCATCCGGCAATGGCAATCAGAACGCCGGCAAAAAGGGAAGTTTTCAGATTAGTCATTGGTAATTGGCTATTGGTTATTTTAATAATGCCGCCATTCGTGCAAGCGCGATACGGATCTCATCCTCGCTGATGGCATAGGAGAGCCGGATACAGGACGGACAGCCGAAAGCCGAACCGGAGACAACCGCCACATGCGCCTCCTCCAAGAGCCGCTCTGCCACTTCGTCACCCGTGCCCCATTTGCTGACATCGGGGAAGAGATAGAAAGCACCTTCGGGTTCATGGAACTTAAAGCCGGGTATTTCGGCAGCCAGAGAACAAATCAACTTGCGCCGTGAAGCAAAGACCTCGCGCATCTGATCCACGCACTCCTTGCCGCCGGTGAGAGCCGCTTCGGCAGCCTTCTGAGCCACCATCGTCGCGCAGGTCAGTTGTTGGCCCTGCAGACGGATACAAGCATTGATAAAACCTTTGTTTTTCGACATGATCCACCCCACCCTATAACCGGTCATGGCATAGGCCTTGCTCACGCCATTGATGATGACCAAACGGTCTGCAAAATCCGTAAACGAAGAGAAAGTGATGGGGCCTTGCGTATTGGTATAGAGCAACTCATTGTAAATCTCGTCAGCGAGGATATACACGTCCGGATACTCGCGCAGGACAGCCAAAAGCGCCTCCAGTTCGGCATGGGAATACACCGCGCCGGTCGGGTTATTGGGCGAGCAGAGGATGATCAGACGTGTCTTGGAAGTCAGCGCCTTACGCAGTTCCTCAGGCGTCAGGCAATAGCGGTTCTCGAAAGTCGTTTGAACCGGTACCACCGTTCCTTCGGCTAACTTGACCATCTCGCTATAGCTCACCCATGAAGGCATCGGGATGATCACTTCGTCGCCTGGGTTGATAATCGCCTGGATAGTGTTATAAATCGCCATCTTGGCACCCACGGAAACCACCACATCGTCCGCAATCCAAGGGATAGCATTGCCCGAGAGGCTATTCTGGTAGTTGGCTACCGCTTCGCGTAAAGCCGGAATGCCGGCTACCGGTCCGTAGTGCGACCAATGGTCATCAACAGCCTCCTGTACCGCACGACGCACATGCTCCGGCGTGTCCATGTCAGGTTCGCCCAAAGACATACTGACCACATCCACTCCGGCAGCCTTCATTGCCTTCGCACGCGCCGCCATTACCAAGCTTTGCGAGGCTTCAATTTTCAAAACACGATTTGAGAGTTGCATTTTTTTATAAAGATTACGGGATTACGTAATTACGGGATTACGTGAAAAATATTTATTGCAAGGTGTGCGCAGATGAACCATCGAAACAATGCGTGCAGATCTGATTGCGCGGCAAGCCGATAGCCCGGATCAGCGTTTCGAGTTTGGTGAACTTCAGGGAGTTGAGTCCGAACTTCTCCGCGATCCGGTCAATCATCTGTTTGTATTCGGGAGAGTCGGTTGTGGAATACACCTTCACGCGCTCGTCGTTAAGAGCCGCTTCCGGTCCTTCGAGTTCCGCAATGACGCGCCGGGTGATGAGTTCCATGACAGACTTGGACTCCGAGAAATTGATGAACGGACATCCATAGGTGAGCGGCGGACAAGCGATACGCATGTGTATCTCCCGAGCCCCGCCTTCAATAAGGCATCGGGCGTTGTCGCGCAACTGCGTTCCGCGAACAATGGAGTCATCACAAAGTAGCACGCGGCGGTCGCGAAGGATGGCATTGTTTTGAATAAGTTTCATCTTCGCTACCAAATCGCGCATATTCTGATTAGCTGGCATGAAGGATCTGGGCCAGGTCGGTGTGTACTTGGAGATCGCCCGGCGATAGATAACGTTATGCCCCTCCGAGTAGCCGACAGCCATGCCGATACCCGAGTCCGGCACACCGCAACAACAGTCCACCTGAGTGTCGTCTTCCTTACCCATCGCGTAGCCGATATAGTTACGCACGTCCTCTACATTTCGGCCCTCGTAATTGGAGGTCGGGAAACCGTAATAGACCCAGAGAAACGCACACATCTGCATGTGGTCTTGGTAGGGTTCAGCAAGCTGTTGTACGCCTTCGGATCTCAGGCGCACAATCTCTCCCGGGCCTAAATCGCGGAGGTGGGTATAACCTAAGTTGAGAAAAGAAGAAGACTCGGACACCACGCAATAGGCATCCTCTTTCTGACCAAGAATGACCGGCGTGCGTCCCCATGAGTCACGGGCACAGACGATACCGTCCTCCGTCAGCATAATCAGCGAGAGCGAGCCTTTGATCTTCGCCTGGGCATTGCGGATTCCCTCCACGATCGAGTCTTTCTGGATGATGAGCAGCCCTACTAACTCGGTAGGATTCACTTTTCCGGACGAGAACTCCGAGAGGTGCATGTCACTCTGGAGAATCTCTGTAGCCAGTTCCTCCAGGTTCGCGATCTTTCCTACCGTGGAGAGCGCAAAACGTCCCAGATGGGAGTTGAATAGCAGCGGTTGCGCGTCGGTATCGGAGATGATACCAATACCGGCATTCCCGATAAACCGCGGCAACTCCTCCTCCATCTTCGTGCGGAAAGTGGTCTGTGCGATGGAGTGAATCACCCTGTTGAAGGTGCCTGAAGATGCATCATAGGTGGCGATGCCGGCACGACGCGTTCCTAAATGGGAATGATAATCCGTGCCGTAAAAGACATCGTTGATGCAAGGGTTTTTACCTATAGAACCGAAAAAACCTGCCATATAACAGACTAATATTTGTGGTTATTATTTGCTTTGTAAATATGCTGAGATATTTTTCTCAATGCGGGCAGCGAGGTCGTCGGTTTCCTCACGAACGAATTTGTCCCCGGTGATGCCCTCGAACAACTCTATATACCGGTCGGTAATGGAGTTGACGATAGCCGGTGTCATTTCCGGCACTTGCTGACCTGCTTTTCCTTGGAATCCGTTGTCCATGAGCCACTCGCGCACAAACTCCTTGGAGAGTTGGCGTTGCGGTTCGCCCGCTGCAAAACGCTCGGCGTAACCATCGGCATAGAAATACCTGCTGGAATCCGGGGTATGGACTTCGTCCATGAGCATCACCTGCCCTTTGTACGAGCCGAACTCATATTTGGTATCCACAAGAATCAGCCCGTGCTGCTTAGCAATCTCCTGACCGCGGGCAAAGAGCGCCAAGGCGTATTTCTCTAACAGTTCGTACTCCTTCTCCGGCACTAATCCGCGGGCGATGATCTCCTCACGGGAGATGTCCTCGTCGTGGGTACCGATTTCCGCTTTGGTGGTCGGCGTGATGATGGGCGTCGGGAAGGCTTCGTTCTCACGCATTCCCTCCGGCAGTCGGACACCGCAGATCTCCCGTGCGCCGGCTTTGTACGCACGCCAGGCAGAACCGCAGAGATAGCCGCGGACGATCATCTCCACCGGATAACCCTCGCAACGATAGCCCACAGAGACCATCGGATCCGGGGTTGCCAACAGCCAGTTAGGCACGATATCCCGCGTGGCGTTGAGGAACTTGGCAGCAATCTGATTCAGGATCTGACCCTTGTACGGAATACCTTCCGGCAGAATCACGTCAAAAGCCGAGATACGATCGGTGGCTACCATGCAAAGCAGGTCATCGCCCAGAAAATAGACATCACGCACCTTACCGTGATATACATCGGTCTGGCCGGGAAAAGAAAAGGAGGTTTTTGTTAACGCTTTCATAACGTATTTAGTTTATTTATTTGTACTCATCCCATGACTTGATTGCCAAGCTATCCACCGGCACATCCAGGAAGGCATTGATGAACGCCACCGCCAGACGGGCATTGGTGATCAACGGGATATTGAGATCGACCGCCGTACGGCGCATCTTATAGTAACTGTCGTGTACCGAATCCGCCAGTGTGTCCACGGGGATGCCGACAAAGAGATCAATCTTCTTCTGGTGCATGAGGTCGGAGACGATCGGCTGTTTGAGTTGGCCGAACTCATCGACATGCTCCTTTTTATATACGCGCACGTTCGGAATGCCCAAGCCGTTGAGGAACTCACTCGTACCGCCGGTCGCATAGATCGTATAGCCGCGCGCCACGAGCCGTTTGATGGTATCGAGCATGTGTGCCCGCTGCTTCGGACCGCCGATAGCGAAGAGGATATTCTTCTCCGGAATCCGCATTCCCACGGACAGCATCGCCTTGAGCAACGCACAGTTGGCGTCCTCGCCCAAGCACCCCACCTCACCGGTCGAAGCCATATCGACACCTAAGATCGGATCGGCGTTCTGCAAGCGGTTAAAGGAGAATTGCGAGGCCTTGACACCCACGTAATCGAAGTCAAAGAGCGACTTATGGGGTTTCTCCACCGGCAAGCCCAACATGATACGCGTAGCGATGTCTATCAGGTTGATTTTCAACACTTTGCTTACAAACGGGAAGGAACGCGACGCACGGAGGTTGCACTCGATCACTTTGATTTCGTTCTCTCGCGCCAGGTATTGGATATTAAACGGTCCAGAGATATTCAACTCCCGGGCTATCTGTCCGGAGATACGTTTGATTCGGCGGACGGTCTCGATATACAGTTTCTGCGCGGGGAACATGATGGTCGCGTCGCCGGAGTGCACACCGGCATACTCCACATGCTCGGAGATCGCGTAAGCGATAATCTCACCGTCGCGCGCCACAGCATCCATCTCGACCTCTTTGGTGTTGGTCATGAATTTGGAGATCACCACCGGATGCTCTTTCGACACATTCGCCGCGAGGGCAAGGAACTTATGCAACTGCTCGTCGTTGGAGCAGACGTTCATCGCTGCGCCGGAGAGCACATACGAAGGCCGCACGAGCACCGGATAACCTACCCGATTGACAAATTTCTCCACGTCGTCCATCGAGGTCAGGGCGCTCCATTCGGGCTGGTCCACACCGATACGATCGAGCATGGCGGAGAACTTGTCACGGTCCTCGGCGTTGTCAATCGACTTCGCCGTCGTACCCAGAATCGGCACGCGCTGCTTGTCCAGCTTGACTGCCAGGTTATTCGGGATCTGGCCTCCGGTCGAGACTATCACACCATGCGGATTCTCCAGCTCGATGATATCCATCACGCGCTCGAAAGTCAACTCGTCAAAATAAAGGCGATCGCAGATGTCATAATCAGTGGAGACGGTCTCCGGATTGTAGTTGATCATCACGGAGCGGTAGCCGTTGTTGCGGATGGTATGAAGGGCCTGTACGCCACACCAGTCGAACTCTACGGAAGATCCGATTCGGTATGCGCCGGAACCCAAGACGATGATGGATTTCTTATCGCCCTGGTAGTGTACGTCATTGGAGATGCCGCTGTAGGTGAGGTACAGATAATTGGTCTGCGCAGGGAACTCACCGGCGAGGGTGTCTATCTGCTTCACTACCGGCAGGATGCCCAGACTCTTTCTATATTTGCGCATCTCCACCACCGCCTCGTCCATCGGCATTTTCTTTCCGAGTCCGACGGCTCGTGCGATCTGGAAATCCGAGAAGCCTAACTGCTTGGCACGCAAGAGAAGATCGTGTCCGAGTTTCTTCAGGTCGCCTGTTTTCTTCAGTTCCTCATCCATGCGGATGATATGTTCCAGACGCTGCAGGAACCAGTTGTCGATCTTCGTCAACTCATGGATGCGCTCCACAGAGTAGCCTTCGTACATCGCCTGCGCAATCGCAAAGATACGTTTGTCCGTCGGGGCTTTCAGCGCGGCATCGAGCTCCTCGACATGCAGTTCTTTGTTCTCCGTAAAGCCGTGCATCCCTTGCCCGATCATACGAAGGCCTTTCTGGATCGCATCTTCGAAAGTGCGGCCGATGGCCATCACCTCGCCTACGGATTTCATCGAACTGCCCAACTCCCGATTCACGCCGCGGAACTTCGCCAGGTCCCAACGGGGGATCTTGCAAACGACGTAATCCAGCGCCGGCTCGAAGAACGCGGAAGTGGATTTGGTCACCGAATTGGTCAACTCAAACAGGCCATAACCAAGACCTAATTTCGCCGCGACGAACGCCAGCGGATAACCCGTGGCTTTGGACGCCAACGCCGATGAACGGCTCAGACGTGCGTTGACCTCAATCACGCGGTAGTCCTCGGACTCCGGGTCAAAAGCATACTGCACGTTGCACTCGCCGACAATTCCCAAATGGCGGATAATACGGATCGCGAGCGCACGGAGTTTATGATATTCGGAGTTCGTCAGCGTCTGCGAGGGCGCAATGACGATGGACTCGCCGGTATGGATGCCCAGCGGGTCGAAATTCTCCATATTACAAACGGTGATACAGTTGTCATACCGGTCGCGCACGACCTCATATTCGATCTCTTTCCAACCCTTCAGGGACTTCTCCACCAGCACTTGCGGCGAGAACGAGAAGGCTTTCTCCGCAAGGACATTCAGTTGCTCCTCGTCGTCGCAGAAGCCCGAACCCAGACCGCCTAAGGCATATGCCGCGCGGATGATCACCGGGTAACCTAACTCCGCCGCTGCGCGACGCGCCTCTTCGATGGTCTCGCAGGCCTCGGATTTGATGGTCTTGACGTCGATCCGGTCCAGCTGACGCACAAAGAGCTCGCGGTCCTCGGTATTGATGATTGTCTCTACCGGCGTACCGAGTACCTGCACATTGTATTTCTCCAACACCCCCGACCGATAGAGCGCCACGCCACAGTTCAACGCCGTCTGGCCTCCGAAAGAAAGGAGGATGCCGTCCGGACGCTCTTTCTCTATCAACCGCTCTACGAAATACGGCGTGACCGGCAAAAAATAGATGTGGTCCGCCACGCCTTCGGACGTCTGAACGGTAGCAATATTGGGGTTAATCAGAATGGTCTCGACACCTTCCTCGTGCAGCGCTTTGAGGGCCTGCGAACCCGAATAATCGAACTCGCCCGCCTCACCGATCTTCAAGGCGCCGGAGCCAAGAACCAACACTTTATGAATATTCTCAAGTTTCATGTGGTAACCTATTTGAGGAGTTGAATAAAGTCATCGAAAAGGAACTCGGTATCCACCGGTCCGGAGCATGCTTCGGGGTGGAACTGCGCGGAGAACCAAGGCTCGCTGACATGCTTGATTCCCTCGTTCGAGCCATCATTCATGTTCACGAAAAGCGGTTCCCAGCCTTCCTGCAGCGTCTTCGTATCCACCGCATAGCCGTGGTTCTGCGAGGTGATGAAGCACCGGTCGGTTCCCACCATACGCACCGGCTGGTTGTGGGAGCGGTGGCCGTACGGCAGCTTATAAATGGTCGCTCCGGCGGCCTTGCCCAACATCTGATTGCCCATACAGATACCCGCGATGGGTTTATGGGTCTTCATATACGTGCGGATATGTTCCGCCAGCGCCTGGCAGGTGTCCGGGTTACCCGGGCCGTTCGAAAGGAACAGACCGTCCGACTCCAGCGTGTTGAAATCGTAGTTCCATGGCACGCGGATGACCTCTACGCCGCGGCGGATGAGGCAACGGATGATATTATGCTTCACGCCGCAATCGACGAGAATCACTTTCTTTCTGTCCGGACCTTCGTTATAGCGGATGACCTCTTTGCAAGACACCTGGTCCACAAAATTGATATCCTCGTACTGCGCTTCGGGAGCGGGCGCACAGCCCTCTATCTCAATCGAGCCGAGCATCACGCCGTTCTCGCGCAGCATCATCGTCAGCGCTCGCGTGTCAATTCCCGTGATACCGGGTACACCCTCGCGGATGAGCCATTCGGACAGGGTCTCTTTGCCGTTCCAGTGGCTGAACTCGCCGCTGTACTCGCTGCAGATGATCGCCCGTGCATAAATGCGGTCGGACTCCATATACGTCGCCAGACCGTTCGGTTCAAAGGAAAACTCCGGCACGCCGTAGTTGCCCACCAGCGGATAAGTCAGCGTCATCAATTGGCCGGCGTAACTGGGGTCGGTCAGAGACTCCGGATAACCCATCATCGCGGTATTGAAGACCACTTCACCGCTCACCGGCACATCGGCGCCGAAGCTGTAGCCCTCGAACGTCACGCCGTTGCTAAGTCTCAAAATTGCTTTTTTTATCTCCATATAGTTGCTTCGCGATCGGGGCCTACCGAAATGATCCGGATAGGCGTGTTCAGTTCGCGCTCCAAGAAATTGACATAGTTAATAAATGCTTCCGGCAGCTCCGCCTCTTTCGTGCAATGCGTGAGGTCGGTCTGCCAGCCGGGAAACTCCTCATAAACCGGCTCGACATTCTCATCGATTGAGAACGGGAAATCACGCGTCTCTACCCCGTTGACACGGTACGCCGTGCAGGCTTTGATGACGGGGAACGTGTCGAGCACATCGGATTTCATCATCAGCAGTTGGGTCACGCCGTTGAGCATGATCGTGTACCGCAGAGCCACCAGGTCGATCCATCCGCAGCGGCGCTCGCGACCGGTCACCGCGCCGTATTCATGACCGATAGCGCGGATCTTCGCACCCGTCTCGTCAAACAGCTCCGTGGGGAACGGACCTGCGCCCACGCGGGTGCAATAACCCTTGAAGATGCCGTACACCTCTCCTACTTTGCTCGGAGCGATTCCGAGGCCCGTGCAAGCCCCCGCACAAACGGTATTGCTGGAGGTCACAAACGGATAAGAACCGAAATCGATATCCAGCAGCGAACCTTGTGCGCCCTCGCATAGGATGGACTTGTCCGCATCCAGCGCTTTGTTCACAAAGTGCTCACTGTCAACGAGTTGGAATCCGCGGAGGAACTCAATCGCCTCCATCCATTCCTTCTCCAGAGCCTCCAGACCCTCCATCGAGACAGCCGTTCCGCCTTTGGCTACCGCCGAAGCATTGAGACCGTTGATCATCTCGATGTGACGGTCACGCGCCTGCCGGTACTTCGCCTCAAAACCCTCCAGGATATCGCCTACGCGCAGACCGTTCCGGCTGATCTTGTCGGTGTACGTCGGACCGATGCCCTTGCCGGTTGTACCGATCTTCGCCTTGCCCTTTGCCGCTTCGTTGGCTTGATCCAAGAGGCGGTGCGTCGGCAGAATCAGATGCGCTTTCTTGGAAATGAGCAGGTGTTCCTGCACGTTGTGCCCCGATGCCGAGAGTTCCTCCACCTCCTTGCGGAAGAGCACCGGATCGAGCACTACGCCGTTACCGATGAGATTGGTCTTTCCGCCTTGGAAGATACCGGACGGAATGCTCCGAAGCACATATTTCTGGCCGTTGAATTCCAGAGTGTGTCCGGCATTCGGACCGCCTTGAAAACGCGCCACTACGTCATATTTCGGGGTCAGGACATCGACCATCTTGCCTTTGCCCTCGTCGCCCCATTGAAGTCCTAAAAGTATATCCGCTTTTTTCTTAGCCACAAGGGCACGATTAACTTCGTTTTTCATAAACCTAACTGGTTAAAGATATAATCTACATTTTTCATGTAATAATCGAGTGTGAAGCAACCGTCAATCTCTGCCTCGCTCAGCAGTTTCGTTACTTCGGGTGTCTTTTTGAGCCACTCCTGCATCTGACCGCCTTCCATCAGCGTCCGCATCGCGACGGGCTGCACGAGGTCGTAAGCCTGCTCGCGAACCAGCCCTTTTCCGATGAGCGCGTTCATCACCCGTTGCGCAAAAATGGCGCCGTGCGTCAGACCGATATTATGGAGCATGTTCTCCGGATAAACAACCAGGTTCTCCAGGATTCCCATCATTCGGTCTAACATGTAGTCCAGCAACATCGTCGCGTCCGGCAGCACGATACGCTCGGTCGAAGAGTGCGAGATGTCGCGTTCGTGCCAAAGGGCGATATTCTCCGACGCCGTGCACATGTATCCGCGCATCACGCGGGCGCATCCGCATATATTTTCAGAGGAGATAGGATTGCGTTTGTGCGGCATCGCCGACGAGCCTTTCTGACCTTTGCGGAAAGCCTCTTCCACCTCACGAACCTCCTGCCGCTGCATGTTCCTGATCTCCAGAGCGATCTGCTCCAGCGAACCGGCAATGACAGCCAGCGTCGAGATATAGAACGCGTGGCGGTCACGCCCCAACACCTGCGTAGCGATCTTCGCGGACTCGATGCCCAGATGCTCGCATACATAACTCTGGATGAACGGCGGGATATTCGCGTAGTTGCCTACAGCGCCGGACAGTTTGCCGGCCTCTACCCCTTTGGCCGCCATCTCGAATCGCTCGATATTACGTTGCATGGTGGCGTACCAGAGTGCCCATTTCAAGCCAAACGAAGTGACGTCAGCATGCATGCCGTGCGTGCGGCCGATGACCGGAGTGAACTTGAACTCGTTGGCGCGTTTTTGCAACACCGCCATGAATTTCTGCAAATCCTCGCGGAGGATCGCGTTGGCCTGTTTAAGCAGGTAGCCGTTAGCGGTGTCAACCACGTCGGTGGACGTCAGACCGTAGTGAATCCACTTGCGCTCTTCGCCCAAGGACTCACTCACCGTGCGGGTGAAAGCCACCACGTCATGCCGCGTGATCTCCTCAATCTCATGGATGCGGTCCACGTCAAAACTCGCCTTCTCACGGAGTTTGGCGATGTCCTCTTTCGGCACAACCCCTAACTCCGACCAGGCTTCCGCGGCTAAGAGTTCTACCTCTAAATAGGATTGAAACTTGTTCCGCTCGGTCCATATTTGGCGCATTCCTGCGCGGGAATAACGATCTATCATATTATTTCACGTTGTACGAAATACATTTGTATGCTTCTTCTACTTTGGCAAGCGCTTTTTCCACGTTCTCATCGGTTGCGAGCACTACGCCATAGCGGCGGTGTCCGTGAACTTCCGGTTTGCCGAAGATACGCAACTGTACGCCGGGGATGGCGAGCGCTTTGTCGAGACCCTCAAAGAGCACCTCTTTACCCTCGCCTTCAATCACAATCGCCTTGCTGGCAGACGGACCGAAGAAACGGATCTCCGGAATCGGCAGACCCAATACCGCACGGGCATGAAGCGCAAACTCGCTCAGATCCTGACTGATCATCGTCACCATTCCCGTGTCGTGCGGACGCGGGCTCACTTCCGAGAAAATAACCTCATTCCCGCGGACAAACATCTCCACGCCGAAGATACCGGATCCGCCGAGCGCGTCTGTTACCATCTTCGCTATCCGTTGCGCGTCCTTGAGCGCTTGCTCGCTCATCGCTTGCGGCTGCCAGGACTCGCGGTAATCGCCGTCCACCTGATGGTGACCGATCGGGTTCAGGAATGTCGTTCCGCCGATGTGACGCACGGTCAGAAGAGTGATCTCATAATCAAAATGAATAAAACCCTCTACGATCACACGGCCGGCTCCGGCACGACCGCCTTCCTGCGAAGTTGCCCACGCAGCCTCGATCTCGCTCTTGTTATGGATGGTCGATTGTCCATGCCCCGAGGAGGACATGATGGGTTTTACCACACAAGGGATGCCGATCTCTTTGACCGCGGCGATGAACTCGTCGTGATTGTCGGCGAACTTGTACGGAGCCGTAGGTAACTTCAATTCCTCTGCCGCCAGACGACGGATCGCCTCACGGTTCATCGTCAGGAATGCAGCCTTGGCGGTCGGGATAACATGATACCCTTCCTTCTCCAGCTCTACGAGCGTCGGCGTGGCAATCGCCTCCACCTCCGGAATAATCAGAGACGGCTTCTCCGTCTCAACGATCTCACGCAGACGCGCCCCGTCGAGCATGTTAAAGACATACGACCGATGCGCAACCTGCATCGCAGGCGCATTCGCGTAACGATCGCAAGCGATCACTTCCACTCCGAACCGTTGCAGTTCCAAAGTAACTTCTTTTCCTAACTCACCGCTTCCAAGAAGCAGCGCACGCGTGGCGATTTTTGTCAGAGGAGTTCCGATTTTCATTGTATTATGAGTTTTAATTGATTACTTTAAATATCTTTTAAATATCTTTTGAATATCTTTTAAATATCTTTTAAACTTCATTTATACTTCTTTTTGCGCCGAATCGTTAGTTATTCGTTGGTTATAACTTGGTTATTCGTTGGATATTCTGCTTACGTAACACTGGTATGTATTGCGCATCAGCATGGCGATGGTCATCGGTCCGACACCTCCCGGGACAGGAGTGATAGCCCCGGCGACCTTCGAAGCGGATTCAAAATCCACATCGCCTACCAGTTTTCCGTCTTCCGTGCGGTTGATTCCCACGTCAATAACCGTGGCGCCCGGCTTAATCATTTCGCCCGTAATCAAATGCGAACGACCGACTGCAACCACTAAAATATCCGCTTCGCGGCATATTTGCGCCAAATCCGACGTGCGGCTATGCGCGATGGTAACTGTGCAGTTTTCATCCAAAAGGAGTTTCGCTATCGGTTTGCCGACGATATTACTGCGGCCTACCACCACGGCGTGACGACCTGCTAAAGGCGTGTGGGTTTGTTTCAACAACTCCATGATTCCCATCGGTGTACAAGGAACAATCGCCGGCTGATTGAGCCATAGTCTGGCTACATTCTCCGGATGGAATCCATCGACATCTTTCTCCGGCGCGATGGCATGAATCACCTCCTGTTCGTCAATATGTTTGGGTAACGGCAGTTGCACGAGGATGCCATCCACGGCCTCGTTTTCATTCAAATCCCGAATGATACGAAGCAGTTCCTCCTGGCTCGTCGTCTTAGGAAGAGCTATCAGTTCTCCGTCCATGCCGCAAAACTCAGTCGCATTGATCTTACTCCGCACATACGTCTTGCTGGCAGGATTCTCACCTACAATTATCACATCCAAACGGGGTTTGCGCCCGTTTTGAGTTGCAAGTTGTTGCACTTGCTCGCGAATCTCTTCTTTGAGATGTTGCGCTATTTGTTTTCCGTCTATTATCATATTGCCCAATGAGCTATGTCTTTTCTATAAAATAAATTCGTACAATGAATCTTTTGGATCTCTTGATACACTTTTTGCTGCGCCTGTTTGACATCCTCGCCATGCGCAATACACATCAGTACGCGTCCGCCGTTGGTCAGCAGTTTGTCCTCCTGACGTTTGGTTCCCATATGCAACACCAAGCCGTCAAAATCCTCTATCCCGTTGATCTCTGCGCCTTTGGTATAGGCACCCGGATAGCCGCAGGAAGCCATCACGACACCCACCGTCGCCTGCTTGCGCCAAGCGATCGCTTCCAACGCCTCGCCTGTAGCGATGGCATGAAAGACCGTATAGGCGTCACTCTCCATCAGCGGCAGAACGACTTCCGTCTCCGGATCGCCGAAACGGGCATTGAACTCAATGACCTTGATGCCGTCCTTCGTCTTCATCAATCCGCCGTAAAGCACGCCGGTAAGCGGTTTGCCTTCTGCTACCATCGCGTCAGCCACCACTTGCAGAATATGCTCTTGAGCCCATTTCTCCTCTTCTGCAGAGATATACGGCAACGGCGTATAAGCACCCATTCCGCCGGTATTCGGTCCCTTATCGCCATCAAAGACCCGTTTGTGATCCTGGCTCAGCGGCATAGGATAGACGCGATGGTGATGCACAAAGGCCATGAACGAGAATTCCGGGCCTTGCAGGAAATCCTCAATCACCACTTTGCCTTTGCCAAATGCCTTTCCGACCAACATGTCACGCAAGGTCTCATCCGCTTCTTTCTCGTCCTGCGCAATCACCACTCCTTTTCCGGCGGCAAGGCCGTCGTACTTCAGTACAGCGGGATACGTGTTCCGCTCGCGAACATACGCCATCGCCTCCTCGTAGTTGGCAAAAGAGCGGTAAGCCGCAGTCGGCACGTTATATTTCGCCATCAGTTCTTTGGCAAACTCCTTGCTGGCTTCAATCTGCGTAGCCGCTTTGGAATGGCCGAAAACAGGAATACCCGCCTCACGGAAAACATCTGCCACACCGGCATTCAAGGCCGCCTCAGGTCCCACGACACAGAGATCGATACCTTGCTCTTTGGCAAAAGCTAACAATGCCTCCACCTCCGTATCTTTGATAGCCACACACTCCGCCAACTGCGCGATACCGGCATTCCCCGGCGCACAGAAGATCTGACCGGCTTGTTTACTGCGGCTCAACTGATACACGATGGCGTGCTCACGACCGCCGGATCCTATGACGAGTACTTTTTTCATGCCTGACGAGTATATTGGATTAGTGACGAGTGCTTTTTTATTAGTGTTTAAAATGCCGCATACCCGTGAAGAGCATCGGTATCCGATGTTGGTTCGCAGCCTCGATACTCTCGCTGTCACGAACACTTCCGCCCGGCTGAACGATAGCGGCGATGCCATATTCCGCGGCGCTCTCTACGCTGTCGCCAAAGGGGAAGAAGCCATCCGAAGCCATCACCAGATGTGCACTATGAATATCTTTTCCTTCTGCCGCCAGAGACGCTTGAGCTTGTTTCAATGCAATCTCCGCCGAACCGACACGGTTCATCTGTCCGGCTCCGACACCGTACGTGCGACCGTCTTTAGCCACCACAATCGCATTGGACTTGACATGTTTCACAATCCGCCATGCAAACTGCAAATCCGTCATTTGTTCCTCAGTCGGTTTAGCCTCCGTAACGCACATATCGGCTTTCAGGAGCAAAGTCTCCGTATCTTGGTGTTGCGCCAGAAGACCGCCGTTCACCGACACATACTGCATCTGTTTCGCTGCCAACGGAGACATGTCCACCTCCAGAAGACGCAGGTTCTTCTTCGTCGTCAATACTTCTAACGCTTCGGCGGAGAAAGAAGGCGCCATGATGATTTCCAAAAAGATCGGTTTCATCAATTCCGCCATCTCTTTATTTACCTCGCAGTTGGTCGCCACAATGCCGCCGAAGATCGAAACGGTATCTGCTTCGTAAGCCTTTTTCCAAGCCTCTACTCCATCCTTTCCGATGGCCGCGCCGCATGGGTTCATGTGCTTGAGACCGACGCAGAAAGGCGTGTCACCAAACTCACGAACGATATTGAGCGCTGCATTGGCGTCTTGGATGTTATTGTACGACAGTTCTTTTCCGTGCAACTGTTTTGCCGAAGCGAGCGAGAAAGGAACGGTCTCCTGCGAAGCGTAGAATTTCGCATCCTGATGCGGGTTCTCACCGTAACGCAAGCCCTGTTTGAGGTCGTATTCGAGGAACAGTTTCTCATTCAAGCCGGCTGCTTTGCGCATATACGTCGCGATACACATGTCGTATTCGGCAGTGTGCGTATAAGCCTTGGCGCTCAGCTCCAGACGCGTCTCTTTCTTCGTGTTACCTTCAGCCTGAATCTCACTCAAGATGCGGTTATAATCGCTCGGATCGCAAACGACCGTCACGTCATTCCAGTTCTTCGCTGCTGAGCGTAACATCGACGGACCACCGATATCGATCTTCTCGATAGCCTCCGCCATGGTCGTTCCCTCTTTGGCAATCGTCTGACGAAAAGGATAGAGGTTCACGCACACGAGGTCGATCAACTCAATGCCGTTCTCTGCCAAAGCCGCCATGTGAGAAGGTTCGTCACGACGCGCAAGAAGTGCCCCATGAACCTTCGGATGCAAGGTCTTGACACGGCCGTCGCAGATCTCCGGAAAACCCGTCACTTCGCTGATGCCGATGGTCTTCACGCCGCTCTCTTCCAGCAGTTTCTGCGTACCGCCGGTAGCGATGATCTGCCATCCTGCAGCCTGCAGACCCTTGACGAACTCCACCAAACCGGTCTTATCGCTTACGCTTACCAATGCTCTTTTCTGTGCCATATATCGTTTGTGTTGATTTATCGAATGATATTTTCTCCTGCGCGGACGTGCCCTAAAACATAAGTAACCTCCCCTGTATGGTCTAGGATTCGTCTTACTTTCGTCGCATCTTCCTCCGAAACAGCAAGCACCATTCCTATGCCCATGTTGAAGATATTGAACATCTCTCGGTAAGGAATGTTTCCTTTGGATTCCAGGAATTGGAAGATCGGCAGAATCTCCCAGGAGCCTTCCTCAATGTCGAAGCCCTGTCCGGGCAGGAAGATACGGGGTATGTTCTCATCAAAACCACCTCCGGTGATGTGCGCCACGCCGTGAACGTCCACTTGGCGGATGACCTCCAGAACGGACTTCACGTAGATTTTTGTCGGCGTGAGAAGAACTTCGCCCAAGGTCTTTTCGGGATCCAACTCCGGATAGATTTGATGCAGATCCAGATTCGCGTCCTTCACTATTTTGCGCACGAGCGAGAAACCGTTGGAGTGTACGCCGGAGGAAGCAATACCGATCAGCACATCGCCCACTTTGACTTTGGTGCCATCGATGAGTTTGGACTTCTCAACCACTCCGGTCGTATAACCTGCGATGTCGTATTCGCCGTTGGGATACATACCCGGCATTTCTGCCGTTTCACCACCTACAAGGGCACAACCGGCTTGACGGCATCCTTCCGCTACACCGCTGACGATCGCCTCTACTTGCGCAGGGATATTATGTCCCACTGCCACGTAGTCCAGGAAGATGAGCGGTTCGGCTCCTTGCGCCAAGACATCGTTCACGCACATCGCCACGGCGTCAATACCGATGGTGTCGTGTTTGTCCATCGCAAAAGCGATCTTCAGTTTGGTTCCCACGCCGTCTGTTCCGCTGACCAGAACAGGTTCTTTGATTCCCAACGCGGAGAGGTCAAACATGCCTCCGAACGAACCGATCGAGCCCATCGAACCCAAACGTTGGGTAGAACGCACATGCGACTTGATTCTGCTTACTACTTCGTATCCGGCCTCCAGATTTACGCCGGCTGCCTCGTAATGTTGCGCCATATTGTAGGATTGTATTTAGTGTTTAAAATAGTTTACTGCATTTTCGAAGAGCGGTTGGTATTTATTGCCGCCGATATTCGCAAATACATTTTCTTCATATCGCTCAGTATGCCCCATCTTGCCTAAGATCTGACCGGAAGGCGAAATGATGCCTTCGATGGCGTAGCAGGAACCGTTGGGATTATACGGCGATTCCATCGTTGCCTTGCCTGTTTTGGGATCGGCGTAACGGAAAGCTACCTGTCCGTTCTCAAAGAGTTGTTTTGCCAATTCTTCGCTCACCACGAATTTTCCTTCTCCATGACTGACGGCGATCGAATGCAGGTCTCCAAGTTGCATGCCTTGGAGCCACGGGCTGTTGGTCGTCGATACAGTGGTGGTCACCATCTGCGAGACGTGGCGGTTGATATCGTTGCGGAAGAGCGTCGGACTCTCCGTCGTCACCTGGCCTAAATGGCCGTATGGCAGCAAGCCGGATTTCACCAGCGCCTGAAAGCCGTTGCAGATACCGAGTATCAATCCGCCGCGGGACAAGAGCGATTCTACCGCGCGGCTCACCAACTTGTTATTAAGCACCGAGACGATGAATTTCGCGGATCCGTCGGGCTCGTCTCCCAAGGAGAATCCGCCGGCTAACATGAGTATCTGCGCCTGGTCGATATGCACCACCATCTCTTCGATAGAGGCAATCACATCCTGCTCCGTCATGTTGCGGAAGATCGTCATCTGCACTTCTGCGCCGGCTTTGCGCCATGCCTTGGCGCTGTCGAAATCGCAGTTTGTTCCCGGAAAAACAGGGATATAAACGATCGGTTTTTTGCCGTTAAGCGATTCGTGCGCAGGTATCTCGGGCTGTGAAAGCGGTTTGGACTCAATGCCTTTCGGCATGAGATCCTGATGCTGCGGAGTTGCAGTAGCAGCGTACACTTTGTTGAAGGGCGCTGTACAAGCCTCATAGAGTTTTTCGCGGCAGATCTTCTCTCCGTTGATAATCAGGCTGTCACCATCCGTCACTTGGCCTAATAGAATCGCATCGGGGTGCGCTATCGGTTCGGCCGCTTCGACTAAAATGCTGCCATACTGATAGTTATAGAGTTTTTCCTCGTCAATACGGATATCCACGCCTTTCTCGTTACCGAAAGACATTTTTGCCAATGCCTCTGCCACGCCGCCAAAACCGATGGCATACGCCGAGACGATCTTTCCGGCATGAATGGCTTCGGTCGTGAACGACCAGAGTTGTTTCAGTTGATCCGTATCGGGCATGTAGTTTGCGAGCGGCTGATGACGCAGGAGGTAGAGTTTGTTGCCTGCTTTCTTCAGGTCCGTACTGATGACCTTGTCGGCGCCCACGGTTGTGATACCGAAGGCTATCAGGGTTGGCGGTACGGAAATATGTTCGAACGTGCCGGACATCGAGTCTTTTCCTCCGATGGACGGCAGACCTAAAGCCACCTGCATCTTCAGCGCACCAAGGAGGGCACTGAGCGGTTTTCCCCAACTGTAACGACCGGCCATGCGCTCAAAATACTCCTGATAACTAAACCGCATATGGCTATAGTCCGCTCCGGCTGCAACGACTTTGGTACACGCCTCTACCACCGCATAAGCAGCTCCGTGATACGGACTCCACTCCGCGATGAAGGGGTTGTAACCGAACGCCATGATAGAAGCCGTGTTGGTGTAACCGTCGGTCGGCAGTTTCTGCACGGAGACTTGGGTCTCGGAGCGTTGCATCTTTCCGCCAAACGGCATCAACACGGTCGAGCGACCGATGGTAGCATCGAACTCCTCAATGAGACCTTTCTGGCTCGTTACGTTCGGTTGAGCGAGCACGTGGCACATCTTCTCTTCAGTGGTCGCACCCGGGATATGCTGGCTGAACGGATCTTTGTTCTCCACCGGCAGGATGGTTGCTTTCGCATAGTGTTTAGCGCCGGCAGAATCGATGAATGCACGGCTCAAATCGGCTATCAGTTCGCCTTTGTAGAACTGACGCATACGTTCCGTGGCGGTCACGTCCGCTACGTGCGTGACTTCAATATTATCTTTCCGGCAGAGTTGTTCAAAGGCCTCTTGGTCTTTCTTCTCCACCACTACTGCCATTCGTTCCTGGGATTCGGAGATGGCCAGTTCCGTGGGGTTGAGACCCGCGTATTTGGTCGGTACGCGGTCTAAGTATATATCCAAGCCGTCCGCCAACTCGCCGATAGCGACACTCACACCTCCGGCGCCGAAGTCATTGGATTTCTTAATCAGTTTCGTCACTTCAGGACGACGGAAGAGACGCTGGATCTTACGCTCTTCGGGTGCGTTTCCTTTCTGCACTTCGCTGCCGCAGGACTCCAGAGAAGCCTCCGTATGCTCTTTGCTGGACCCCGTAGCGCCACCTATACCGTCACGACCCGTACGTCCGCCGAGAAGAAGGATCACATCACCTGCCGACGGGCTCTCACGACGCACTGCATCGGCCTTAACGGCTCCTACTACAGCTCCCACTTCCAGACGCTTTGCCACATACGAAGGGTGATAGATCTCCCGCACGTGGGTGGTTGCCAGACCGATCTGGTTGCCATAAGACGAATAACCCGAAGCGGCCTTGCGGGAGATGATCTGTTGCGGCAGTTTGCCCGGCAGCGTCTCGCTCACGGGGGCGTAGATGTCTCCGGCTCCGGTCACACGCATCGCCTGATAAACGTACGCACGGCCGGACAGCGGATCACGGATAGCGCCACCCAAACAGGTACTCGCGCCACCGAAAGGCTCTATCTCCGTCGGATGGTTGTGGGTCTCGTTCTTGAATTGCAGCAACCACCGCTCTGTCTGACCATCCACATCCACATCAATAAAGATGGAACAAGCGTTATTCTCTTCGCTCACCTCCATATCGTCCAGCAGGCCTTTCTTCTTCAAGTACCGCGCACCGATGGTAGCTAACTCCATGAGGCACAGCGGTTTTTCGTTACGACCTAACTCCGTACGAATATGATGGAAAGCGTTCAGTTCGGATTCTATATCGGCTTTGATGAAAGAGTCCTCCACCTCGATGTCCTCAAGAATGGTGGTAAAGGTCGTGTGGCGGCAGTGGTCGGACCAATAGGTGTCCAAGATCCGCAACTCCGTCTCCGTCGGGTCACGATGTTCCTTCGAGAAATACTCCGCTACGCAAGCGAGGTCATCGGCGTTCATCGCCAGTCCCCACTCTTTGCAGAAAGCGGGATACTGCTCCTTTGGCATGGCGGTAAACCCGGCTAACGAAGCCAGCGGTTTGACGTCCGCCGTCTGCTGACGGGAGAGAACAGAGAGGTCTTTCTCACGCGCCTCTACCGCATTGATATAGTAGTGGCGGATCTTCGCCATCTCGTCAGCCGTCATTTCGTCTTCAAAGATCAACAGACGGCTCGAACGGATGTCGATATCGGCATTCGGGTCAATGAGGTGCACACAATCGATGGCAGAAGAAGCGCGTTGGTCGAACTGACCGGGGATGTACTCTACAGCCAGATAAGTCTTGCCGCTGAGGTCTAACTCCTCCATCACGACATCCGTCACCCGCTCGCCAAAGACGCTGTATTTGCTTTGCTCCAACAAGTCCTGGCTGAACCCGAACAAGTCATATACGCATAAGAAACGCATCCGGCGGATGTGCAACTGCAGGTTCTCGTTCAGTTCGTGACGCAAACTCTCTGCCTCGACACGAAAGCCCTCTTTTTTCTCTACAAAAAGCCTATAGTTCATATCAGATTACAGTAGCTAATACTTTTTCTGTTTGTTGGCGGCGGAAATCGATGTATTTCTCGCGGAGCTCCTTATCTTGCAGCGCCAGGATGCTGACCGCCAACAAGGCAGCATTCTTCGCGCCGTCGATAGCCACCGTAGCAACGGGAATGCCGCTTGGCATCTGAACCATCGACAGAAGGCTATCCAAGCCGTCCAAGGTCTTCGAACGCACCGGTACACCGATCACCGGCAGATGGGTCAGACCGGCAATCACGCCTGCCAAATGGGCAGCGCCGCCCGCTCCGGCGATGATGATACTCAGACCGCGATCCTCGGCACTCTCCGCCCACTCCATCAAGGCATGTGCCGCACGGTGCGCAGAGATGACGCGTTTGTCCACTTCGATACCGAAACTCTCAAGAGTGTCGATAGCTGCTTGCATAACGGGCAGGTCGCTTACCGAGCCCATGATAACTCCTACTCTCATAATTATTCCCATTCGATGGTGGAAGGCGGTTTGGACGAGATGTCGTAGCATACTCGGTTCACGCCCTTCACTTTGTTGATAATCTCGTTACTGATCTTTGCCAACACCTCATACGGGATGTGCGCAAAATCGGCGGTCATGGCGTCGCTGGAAGTCACAGCGCGCAGCGCAATGGGGTTTTCGTATGTCCGCTCATCGCCCATGACGCCGACTGAACGTACTTCGCTCAGGAGGATAGCACCTGCCTGCCATATTTCATCGTACAGCCCTGCCTCGCGGAGGTTTTGGATATAGATGGCATCCGCTTCTTGCAGAATACGGATCTTCTCGCGGGTGATGTCTCCCAAGATACGTACCGCCAGACCCGGTCCGGGGAACGGATGACGGCTGATCAGGTGCTCCGGCATGCCTAACGAACGTCCCACGCGGCGCACCTCATCTTTGAAGAGCCATTTGATCGGTTCGCAGAGTTGCAGGTGCATCTCTTTGGGAAGACCGCCCACGTTATGGTGGCTCTTAATCACTTTGCCGGTGATATTCAGGCTCTCGATGCGGTCGGGATAGATCGTTCCCTGCGCCAGCCATTTGGCATCGGTAATCTTCTTTGCCTCGGCATTGAAGACCTCCACGAAATCGCGGCCGATGATCTTCCTCTTCTGCTCCGGCTCTTTGATGCCGGCGAGGTCGGAGAGGAATTTATCGCTGGCGTCCACGCCGATTACTTTCAGCCCGAGGCCTTCGTAATCGCGCATGACGTCGTGAAACTCATTCTTACGCAGCATGCCATGATCGACGAAGATACACGTCAGCCGGTCACCTATCGCGCGATGCAGCAGAACCGCTACTACCGATGAATCGACGCCGCCGGAGAGACCTAAGATCACGCGATCGGAACCTAACTGCTCACGCAACTCCTTCACCGTCGTCTCCACAAATGCTTCTGCGCTCCATTCTTGTTTGGAACCGCATATATCCACCACGAAGTTCTTCAGCAGCAGCGTGCCTTGCAGGCTATGGAAGACCTCCGGATGAAACTGCGTGCCGAAGACCGGTTGCTCACCGGGGATGAAATATGCGGCGTTCCGGACTGTCTCCGTAGAAGCGATACGAACCGCGCCTTCGGGCAGTTGAGTGATACTGTCGCCATGAGACATCCACACCTGCGAGTGCGCATCAAAACCCTTGAATAGCGGGTTCTTGGTATCGACAAACTGCAGGTTCTGTCGCCCGTACTCACGCGTGCCGGCGCTCTCGACCTTCCCGCCGTACATATAACTCATCAGCTGCGCGCCGTAGCAGATACCGAGTATCGGCAGCCGTCCGCGGATGCGACTCAGGTCCACATGAAACGCATCGTCCTGATAGACGCTCAAGGGCGAACCGCTCAGGATGACGCCGATGACATCTTTGTCGTCCTCTGGGTATTTGTTATACGGCAGGATCTCGCAGAACGTATTCAGCTCGCGTACGCGCCGGCCGATTAACTGCGTCGTCTGGCTGCCGAAATCCAAGATGATGATCTTCTGCATTCTCCGGGTCTTATTGCTGTGAATAATTAGGTGCCTCCGAAGTGATGGTAATGTCATGCGGGTGGCTCTCATACATGCCGGCAGAGGTGATACGCACGAACTTGGCTTTGCGCAACTCCTCTAAGTTATGCGCGCCCACGTATCCCATACCCGAGCGCAGACCGCCTATCAACTGATAGATCGTCTCGCAAACACTGCCTTTGTACGGCACGCGGCCGGCAATACCTTCCGGCACCAGTTTGGATACATTCTTCTCTCCGCCTTGGAAATAACGGTCGGCGCTTCCGGCTTTCATTGCCTCTATACTGCCCATGCCGCGATAGGATTTGAACTTACGGCCGTTGAAGATGATGGTGTCTCCTGGGGCTTCGTCCGTGCCGGCGAACATCGATCCGCACATCACGCAGTTGCCTCCGGCAGCCAACGCTTTCACCACGTCGCCCGAGTACCGCAATCCGCCATCAGCGATCAACGGTACACCGGTTCCCTTCAGTACTTCTGCCACCTCGAAGATCGCCGTCAACTGCGGTACGCCGACACCCGCGATGATACGGGTCGTACAGATACTGCCAGGACCGATACCAACCTTGATACCGTCCGCGCCGTTCTCCAGCAGATATCTGGCAGCCTCAGCCGTAGCGATATTTCCCACCACGACATCCAACTCCGGGTATTTCGCTTTAATAGCGCGCAGAGCGTTCACGATATTCTTGCTGTGACCGTGCGCCGAATCCAATACTACCGCATCCACATGCTCCTTAACCAAGGCGTCCACGCGATCCATATAATCCGGCGTGATACCCACTCCTGCGGCGCAACGCAGATGACCTTTGGCATCCTTGTTGGCATTCGGATAATCGCGCAGTTTGGTGATGTCTTTATAGGTCACGAGGCCTATCAGTTTGCCGTCCTTGTCTATCACCGGCAGTTTCTCTACCTTATGCGTCTGGAGCGCATCCATGATGGTCTTGTTGTCCGTGGAGCCGATGGTAATAAGCTTCTCGCTCGTCATCACCTCACTCACGGGCTTGTTCATATCCGTCTCAAACCGCAAGTCGCGGTTCGTCACAATACCCACCAGCACATGCTTCTCGTCCACCACAGGGATACCGCCGATATGATTCTCATGCATCATCTTGAGTGCATCGCCTATCGTCTGGTTACCGAAGATGGTTACCGGGTCGGCAATCATGCCGTTCTCTGCACGTTTGACGCAGCGAACTTGTGCCGCTTGCTCTGCGATTGACATGTTCTTATGGATCACGCCTATACCGCCTTCGCGAGCGATAGCGATAGCCATCGGTGCTTCCGTGACAGTATCCATCGCCGCACTCACCACCGGGATATTCAACCCTATATGGCGCGAGAATTGGCCATTAAGAGACACCTCACGCGGCAGCACTTCGCTGTACGCCGGTACTAATAACACATCGTCGAAGGTCAGACCTTCATTCATTATTCGATCTTGATACATATCGGTAGTATTTTTTAGTTACAACATGTGGTCGCAGTAGAAGCATCTCTTCACGCCGTCCTTGTCGATATAAGCCTTCTGCTCAACGGGTTCGGTCGTGGCGATGCAGCGGTCGTTATGGCAGGCGTTGGTACTTGCTTCGCCGTGGTGGCCTGTCGGCTCGGCATGCAGGTACTCGTCGCTCAGGAGCGTATAGATAATCGCCTTGCGGACGTACTTGCCGTTTTCCACCTGGCGGAAATAAGCAGCACGCGGGTCTTTGTCCACGCCAACCGTGATCTCATTCACGCGGGGCAGCGGATGCAGGACAATCATCGAGGGCTTGCCTAACGCCATCAGCCGCTCATCCAGGATAAACGAGTCTTTCAGACGTTCGTACTCATCTTTGTCCGCAAAACGTTCTTGTTGCACGCGGGTCATGTACAGCACATCGACAATCGGCATCGCCTCTTCGAGCGTGGAGACCTCCATATAAGCGTCTCCTAACTCCGCTTTCATGTAGTCCGGCAGTGCCAGCTCTTTCGGAGCAATCAGCACAAACCGCACTCCTTCGTAACGGCGCATGGCTTTGATGAGCGAGTGCACCGTACGACCGTATTTGAGATCGCCGCAGAGACCTATCGTCAGGTTCTCGAACCGTCCTAACTCACGACGGATGGTCAGCAGGTCGGTCATCGTCTGCGTGGGATGGCTGTGACCTCCATCACCGGCATTGATGACCGGTATCCGGCTGAACTCACTCGCTACCCTCGGCGCACCTTCTTTATAGTGGCGCATGGCGATGATATCCGCGAACGCGCTCACCACACGCACCGTGTCTGCGACCGTCTCACCTTTGCTGACGGACGAAGAGCGCGCGTCGCTGAATCCTAATACCTGACCGCCCAGCTCCATCATCGCGGCCGTAAAACTAAGCCTCGTGCGAGTGCTCGGTTCGTAGAACAGCGTCGCGAGTTTCTTACCCTTGCATGCTTCGGAATACTGCTCCGGATGGTCGATGATGTCCATGGCGCGAAGAACGATCTTCTCGATCTCCTGCGTCGTCAGGTCCGTTGAGTCTAATAGATGTCTCATAAGTTATCTCTAAATTGTATCAGTTCTACTTTCTCTTGTGCGGAGATATACCCCTCTTTGACCGCCACTTCGGCGAGCACATCGAGGTTGCTCAGGCTGTGGTTCTCCACTTTTGCCTCCGCCAGGCGGTTCAGACCTTTCTTCATGCCATACGTGAAGATGGACACGATTCCCAAGACTTCGGCGCCTGCTTCGCGCAGCACTTCTACCACCTCCAGACAGCTGCCGGCAGTCGAAATCAGATCCTCAACCACCACCACTTTCTGCCCGGGAAGGAGTTTGCCTTCTATCTGGTTCTGTCTTCCGTGATCTTTGGCGCCGGAACGAACATACCCCATCGGCAGGTTCAGTTTGGTAGCCGTGATCGCCGCATGGGCGATGCCGGCGGTCGAAGTACCCATCAGCACTTCCGCCTCGGGGTAATACTGCTTGATCGTCTCAGCCAAACCGTTCTCCACATCTTCGCGCACCGCCACGTCGCTCAGCGTCAGGCGGTTGTCGCAGTATATCGGACTCTTGATACCGCTCGCCCAGGTGAACGGGTCGTTCGGGCGCAGGAACACGGCCTGGATACGCAGCAGATCCGCTGCTATTTGTTCGCTTAAACTTTCCATCATTCCATCATTTCATCATTCCATCATTCTCTGAACTCTTTTACGCATTGACGATAAGCCGCTACGGGATCTTCTGCGGCAGTAATGGGTCTTCCCACCACGATAAAATCCGAGCCTGTCTCTTTGGCGCGGGCGGGCGTGGTGATACGTACCTGGTCGCCCACAACCCCATCCGCAAAACGGATACCCGGTGTCACCGTCAGGAACTCTTTTCCGCATTTCTCTTTGACCATCCCTGCCTCCAAGGGCGAACAAACGACGCCGTCCAGGCCGGCTTCTTTCGCCATCCAGGCATAATGGCATACGCAATCGGCTATGCTGCCTCGGATGAGCAACTCATCATGCATCCGCTCTTCGCTCGTCGAGGTCAGTTGGGTCACGGCAAGCAGTATCGGTCGCGTGCCGTCTTCGCGTGTCAGACCTCTCAGTGCTGCCTCCATCATCGCTTTCGTTCCTGCGGCATGCAGGTTCACCATCTGCACATCCAGCCGCGAGAGCACACGCATTGCTTTCTCTACCGTATTAGGGATGTCGTGCAGCTTCAGATCCAGAAACACCGGATGACCGCGACGCCGGATCTCCCGGACTATAGCCGGGCCCTCGGCGTAGTACAGCTCCATGCCGATCTTCACGAACGGCTTCTCTTCCGTGAATAGGTCAAGGAAGGCGTACGTCGCTTCTGCGCTCGCGAAATCACATGCTATGATTACATCTCTTTTCATACAATCCCTATTATGTCCTGTAAGTGTTCTATCTTCAATTCTTTCATCACCGTCGGCAGTGCCTCTATAATCTCCCGGCATGCCGTGGGGTTTTGCAGACTCGCAGCCCCTATCTCTACGGCACTTGCGCCTGCCATCATCATCTCTATCACATCCTCGGCATGGCTCACTCCGCCGCAACCGATGATCGGTGTCTCGGGACACGCTTTATGCACCTGATGTACCATCCTCAGCGCAATGGGGAACACTCCCGGTCCCGAATAACCGCCGTACGTATTGGCGAGAACCGGTTTGCGCCGTTTGATATCGATCCGCATGCCGAGCACCGTATTGATAAGACAAAGACCATCAGCGCCGGCTTCCACACATGCCCTCGCTATAGAAGCGATGTCCGTCACGTTCGGACTCAGTTTCATAAATACCGGTTTGTTCGTTACGGCTTTGACTGCCTTCGTCACCGCTGCTGCCGCTTCGGGATTCGTCCCAAAAGCCATGCCTCCGTTATGGACATTCGGGCAGGAGATATTCACCTCCAGAATCGCTGCGTCCGTCTCCTTATCTATTCGCTCACATACGTACGCGTATTCGTCGATACTGAAGCCGCTGATGTTCGCAATGATCGGTCCCTTGTAGATGGCGCGTAAGGCCGGTATCTCATGGCGGATGACTTCCTCCACGCCGGGGTTCTGCAACCCGACGGCATTCAGCATGCCTGCGCCGCCACACTCTGCGATACGCGGTAAAGCGTTGCCGTAACGCGCTTCACGCGTCGTGCCTTTGGTAGAGATAGCACCGAGGAGGTTCAGATCGAACCACTCGCTCATCTCCTGACCAAAACCACAGGTCCCGCTTGCCGGTATCACCGGGTTTTGCAATTTAATATGTCCTAATTTTATCTGCATTGAACACCGGTCCTTCTTTACATACTCGTTTGAAACCCTCTTTGGTCTCTATCGTGCATCCGACGCATATTCCCACGCCGCAACCCATACGCTCTTCCATGCTGACCTGACCATTGGTGCCTATCGTCCGCATAATCGCCTTAATCATCGGCAGCGGGCCACAAGCGTAATAATACGGAGCAGGCTTCTCTATCAAGTCGGTCACGACGCCTTTCTTGCCGTAACTGCCATCCATCGTGCAGACCGTCGTTTCACATCCTAAGGCTCTAAACGCTTCTTCGCCGAACACTTCGTCTTTCGTATTGAAGCCCATCACTACGCGGACTTTCTTTCCCATCTCACGCAGTTTCTTGGCGGCATAGATCAGCGGTGGTACTCCTACTCCACCTCCTATCAGCAGCGCTTCGTTGCCGCATAGGCTCAAGTCATAGCCGTTGCCCAAGCCCGTAAGGATATCGAGTTCTTCGCCGGCTGACATCGCCGCCATGCGGTCGGTGCCTTGTCCGACAACCTTATAGATGATCGCCAGCTCGTCACCGTGGATATCGCTCACCGAGATCGGCCGTCTCAAAAACAAACCCGGTATCGCTATCTCCACGAATTGCCCCGGACGAATACCTTCCGTCTTGCCCTGCAGGATCATGCGATAGATTTTCTCCGCAATCCGTTCATTGCTCACTATATGCCAATTTCCTTTCAACTGTCAACTGTCAACTGTCAATTGTCAACTGTCAATTGTCAATTTCAAAAACGACGTTCCCCCGAACTTCGTTTTTGACACATTTCCCATAGACTTCCCATCCCTCGAACGGCGTACTTTTGCCCAAGGACACAAACTGCGCAGGGTCGATGGTATAATGGGCATCCAGATCGATCGTCACCCAGCTATCTTCCGCCAGTCCCGTTATCTCGCGTGCACGCGTGCTCATTAATTCTATAAGGCGTTCCATCGAGATCACGCCGTTTTTCACCAGATAGGTATATAGCAGTGGGAAAGCCGTCTCGATTCCCACAATCCCGAAAGCACTCTTCTCTAATCCGCGGCTCTTCTCCTCGGCGCTATGCGGCGCATGGTCGGTAGCTATCACATCTATCGTACCATCAATGATGCCTCCTATCAGCGCCATCTGGTCGGCTACCGAACGAATCGGCGGGTTCATCTTCCATCGTCCGTCCTCCTCAATCATGCGGTCGTTGAGCAGCAGATAATGCGGCGCGGTCTCACAGGTCACCGGGATCCCGTCGGCTTTTGCGTCCCGAATGAGTTGTACGCTCTCTTTGGTGGATATATGGCATATATGCAACCGGCATCCGGTCTCTGCACTCAGACGTATATTCCGCTCTATCTCGCGCCATTCGCTCTCCGAGCAGATCCCCCGATGACCATACTTGCTGGCGTACTCGCCGTCGTGGATATATCCGCCGTGCAGCAGACTGTTCACCTCACAATGCTCTACGATCATACTGTCCACCGCCGCAATCCGCCGCATCGCCTCGCGCATCAACCCCTCGTCCTGAATACCTCTGCCGTCATCCGAGAAACCCGCTACGTGCGCGCTCAATTCCTCTATATTAACGAGTTCACCCTCGCCTTTCTGGCCGAGGGTGATACTTGCGTACGGATGGACGCCAATGTGGCTGTCACGCGCAATAATGTCCATCTGAGCGCGCAGATGATCCATCGTATCGGGCGCAGGGTTCACATTAGGCATAGTGAACACATCACTGTAACCCGCACGCGCAGCCGCCTCACTCCCCGTGAGAATCGTCTCTTTATACGCGAAACCCGGCTCACGGAAATGCACATGCATATCCACGAAACCGGGTATTCGTATTTTTCCTAACAGACTCATTGTGATTTCTTACGTTTATACTTCTTTTCGAAGCAGTATCAAAAACCGAGTGCAAAGTTACAATTATTTTTTGACATTCGCAAGTTTTTTAGCAACAAAATCCTACAATTTTATTTTTGCTAACTTTACTTGACATTCCGCCGATTTTTCCGCCAAAAAAGAAAAAAATACGGAGATTCTTGCATATCTCAAAAAAAATCAGTATCTTTGCGCCGAATTTTACTTCGTATATTTAGGACCTAATGGATAAGATACGTAATTTTTGTATTATTGCTCACATCGATCACGGCAAATCGACCCTTGCGGATCGCATGTTGGAGATCACTAAGACTGTCGATGTGCGGCAGATGGAGAATCAGGTGTTGGACGACATGGATCTGGAGAAAGAGCGCGGTATAACCATCAAATCACACGCCATCCAGATGCAACATAAGGGTTATACCCTTAACCTCATTGATACTCCGGGGCACGTTGACTTCTCTTATGAAGTCTCGCGTTCTATAGCCGCCTGCGAGGGAGCGGTGCTTGTTGTCGATGCGACGCAGGGCGTGCAGGCGCAGACCATCTCCAACCTCTACATGGCGATTGAGCATGACCTCGAGATCATCCCGGTACTCAATAAATGCGACATGGACAACGCCATGCCCGAGCGCGTGGAGGACGAGATCGTCGATCTGTTAGGTTGCAAACGCGAGGAGATCCTCCGTTGTTCCGCCAAGACCGGAGAAGGCGTACCCGAGATCTTAGACGCCATCGTCGAGCGTATTCCTGCGCCCAAAGGAGACCCGAACGCGCCGCTCCAATGTCTCGTCTTTGATAGTGTATTCAACTCCTTCCGCGGCATCATCGCCTATTTCAAAGTGGTTAACGGTACAATGAAGACCGGCGACCAAGTGCGTTTTGTCAATACAGGCAAAGAGTATGACGCCGACGAGATAGGTATCCTCAAACTCGAGATGTCCCCGCGTAAGGAGATCTCTGCCGGTAACGTGGGATATATCATCTCCGGTATCAAGACCTCGACCGAAGTCAAAGTCGGTGATACCATCACCCACGTAGCGCGGCCTTGCGACAAAGCGATAGACGGTTTCGAGGAAGCCAAACCGATGGTCTTCGCGGGTGTGTATCCCATTGAGTCCGAGGACTACGAGGACCTGCGCGCTTCGTTGGAGAAACTGCAACTGAATGATGCCTCCCTCACTTTCCAGCCGGAGTCCTCGATGGCGTTGGGCTTCGGTTTCCGCTGCGGGTTCTTAGGCTTGCTTCATATGGAGATCATCCAGGAGCGGCTCGATCGCGAGTTCGACATGGATGTCATCACCACCGTTCCGAACGTGTCTTATAACGTCTATACCAAAGACGGCGGAATGGTCGAGGTACACAACCCCGCCGGGATGCCTGATCTCACGGAGATCGACCGCATCGAGGAGCCCTATATCCGCGCGTCGGTCATCACCACCGCCGATTATATCGGTCCGATCATGACCCTCTGTCTCGGCAAACGCGGCGAACTGGTCAAGCAGGAGTATATCTCCGGCAACCGCATGGAGCTCCTTTTCGACATGCCTCTCGGCGAGATTGTCATCGATTTCTACGACAAACTCAAATCCATCTCCAAGGGCTACGCCTCCTTCGACTGGCACATGAACGGCTTCAGACCGTCCAACCTCGTCAAACTGGATATCCTCCTCAACGGCGAGCAGGTCGATGCGCTTTCTACCCTCACCCACCGCGACAATGCTGTCGATTTCGGTCGTCGCATGTGTGAGAAACTCAAGGAACTCCTTCCGCGCCAGCAGTTCGACATCGCTATCCAAGCCGCCATCGGTGCCAAGATCATCGCACGCGAGACTGTCAAGCAGGTGCGCAAAGATGTCCTCGCCAAGTGTTACGGCGGTGACGTCAGCCGTAAGCGCAAACTGCTGGAGAAACAAAAACGCGGTAAGAAGCGTATGAAGCAGATCGGCAACGTCGAAGTGCCGCAGAAAGCTTTCTTAGCAGTGCTTAAGTTGGATTAAGCATGTACATCCACCTGGATTGCAATAATTTCTTCGTGAGTTGCGAGCTGGTCTCGCGTCCGGAGTTAAAGGGTACGCCGGTGGTCGTTGCGAACAATAACGACAACAACGGCGGTATCATCCTTGCGCTCAATCAGGAAGCCAAAGCAGTGGGGCTCAAGAGAGGCAATCCGATCTTTCAGGTGACGAAGATCATCGAGCAAAACAAAGTGACGGTGATTGACGTCCATCACCAGCTCTATCACGACGTCTCGCATCATATAATGGACGAAGTTCGCAAGACGGAGATGGTGCTCGATTTTGTGCAATATAGCGTGGATGAGTTCTTCGGGATAATGCCCGATGACGACCCCGTGCGGTTGCGCGAATATTTACAGAAGCTCAAAGACCTTATTCTTCGTAAGACGGATATTCCCGTTAGTTGTGGCGCAGGATTGAGTTATACGCTCGCCAAAACCGCCACGTGGTTTGCCAAACACTATCCTGCTTATCAGGGCATTTGTATCATGAGCGGCGAGCAGCGCGAGAAGGCTCTCTCAATGCTGGATATCAAGGATGTCTGGGGCATCGGACGGCGGAGTTTCAAGCGGCTGGCGGAGTTAGGAATCCGGACAGCGTTGGACTTTGCGAACCGGAAAGAGGCGTGGGTCAAACGGCTTTTCGGCGTGAACGGCGTGAGGACGTGGAAGGAGTTGAACGGAGTCCCGGCGATTACGATAGCCGGCCATGACCGGCAGAAGTCCATCATGTACAGCCGCACTTTTGCACACATGACGAGCAGCAAAGAGGTGTTGATGCGGGAGTTGAGCAATTATGCTTCTTCGGCAGCACGGAGGATGCGGGAGCAACAATCCCTTTGCCAGACGGTGACGCTCTTTCTGGCGACTAACCGTCACCGGCAGGATCTGGCGCAGTATTCCGCAGACGAGACTTTGCGTCTGAGCGCCGCAACGGATGACTCGACGCTGATCATCAAAGCCGTGGAGAAGCTCTTGGAGTCCCTCTTCCGGGAGAATTATCAGTACAAACAAGCAGGCGTCATTTTGGGACAGTTACAGAGCAACAAAAGTGTGCAACTGGACTTGTTTGCAATAAACGACCTCGACGAGAAAGAACGCCACAAGCGGCTTATGCAGGCGATTGACGGCATTAACAAACGGTTCGGAAAGAACCATATTCATTTTGCCATACAAGGCTCGGAAGCGGATTTCAGCGACCAGCCGGCAGGATTTATGAGACCAAAGAAAGTTGATAGTTGAAAGCATATGAAAACTCACTTTGCATTAGTCACCGGCGCATCGTCGGGAATCGGATTAGAGTTCGCCAAGCAGTTAGCCGGTCGCGGATTTAATTTACTTATCGTGAGTAACGTTCCTCAGATCAACGACGCGGCAGAAGAGATCAAGAAGGGATTAGGGGATGAGAGGGTTAGCGGATTAGAGGTGATTCCGCTTGTCATGGACCTGAGCCAACAATCTTCCGCGCGCGAACTATATGATTATACGCACGCGCAGGCGATAGAGGTCGAGGTGCTGGTCAATAACGCCGGCGTCTATCACGACCGCGATATCTTAGACGACAGTGAGGCTTTCACTTCGCTCATTCTCAACCTGCATATGTACACGCCGGCGATGCTGTGTTACCTGTTCGGGCAGGACATGAAGACCCGTCGGCACGGGTATATCCTCAACGTGTGCTCCGTGACGAGTAAGATCGTCGCGCAACGGCTCGGCACATATGCCTCCACCAAATCGTTCCTTTCCGCCTTCACGCGGTCACTGCATATCGAGTTGCACGAGTACGGCGTACATGTGACGGATGTGAGCCCGGGAGCGGTGGATACAGGGCTTTTCTCCATTCCCCAATGGGTGACCAAAGCCGGCAAAGCCTTAGGCATCATCGCTTCGCCTCAGATGCTCGTTCGCAGAGCCCTGCGTGCGCTCTTTGGGGGATGCAGCAAAACAACAATACCCACCGTCTTCTGGCAGGTATTGTGCTTCATCATTCTGCTGATCCCCACGTGCGTATTGCGGTGGATTCGCAAGTTCGGCTGGTTTTAATCCAAGTAGTAATCGACGGTCGTTACGACGCGTACGTGCTTGATCCAAGGCTGGTATTCATCATTTTCGATGGAGAACTGGCCCTGGCTGGCGCGACGGATGGAACCCAGCGAACACTGTGCATCATCGGCGAACTTCTGCGCTACGGCACGTGCGTTCTGCGTTGCCTCTTCGATCATCGCAGGCTTCAGCTCCGGCAGACCGTTATACTGATAGTCCAAGTCCCATTTATTGGAGGTGACGATGATGCCCTCCTTGAGCAAGTCCGCCTCTTTGCCCTGGCTTGCTACCACCAGTTTGACCTTGTCGGTCGAGACGATGATGGACGTACGGAGCGTATATTTGTACTCCGGACGATGGTCACCGTAGTAGTTCTCCCAGTTGTTATCCACGGAGATGGTACCTTGACGCAGGTCGCTCTCCTCAAAACCCAAAGACAGCAGATGTTGTTTCACTTTCTCAGAGACATTGCCGATCTGCTGATAGAGCGACGGCAGGTCATTGCCGTTCCATCCGAAAGAGAGCGGCCAAACGGCATAATCCGCTTCCACCTCACGGGTACTCAGACCCTTCACCGACACCGCGCGGTCTTTATCCGCATACTTGCTGATACCGCAGTAGATAAACAAGCCTCCGAGGCATAATCCCAGCGCAACTAATGCGCCCGCTAACATGTTATTCTTCATAATGTTTTGTTATTTGGTTAAAACTTGATTAGTGCTTTATTGGCAAATCCGTCGATATACATCTCCAGCGGTTGTTGGAGGCGTACATGACGGACGAGATCGGTCTCCCCGATAGCCGGAATGGCGTCGAGGAGATCTTGGTTATAGGCGTCGGTCAGCGGCCTTGCCCAAGGATCGACGTTGATGTAGCCGACATTGAAAGAGGTCATATTCTGGAAGAAATGGCTGCCTTGGCTGGGCTCGATGCGGAAGTTCTCGAGCGAGCACTCGGCGATGGCTTTGGCTTCGCTGATATCGCCCCATTGAACGGGCACTCCGAGTGTCGGTATCTGCGATCCCCAGCGGCCGTAACCGATGAGGAGGTATTGCTTGCCTTCCTGCCGCATCTTATTGTTCCACTCGCGCAACGTAGCCGCCATTTCCTGTGTCCGAAGGACGTCAAACGCCTCTTTGCGGAGGTAGATGATGTCCGTCACGTCGTCTGTCTTACCTATACCGAGCGCGTTGCCCGAACGTAAGAAAGCGCCGTTTTCATCGACCTTTTCCCACTCCACCTTCGCCGTCAGACTGTCCGCTGAAATGGGACGAATCTGCAGTACATGGAAGATCTGCGGATCGTGCTCGAGGTTCACCGCAAACTCTATCTCCACCGGCGTCTTGATCTCCTCGCGCGCGATATCCAACAGGCATTGGATGATCTCCGCCAAGGGGAAAGTGTTGAACTTGAGCTGCGGAGCGAAGGTGACGATACGCGGACCGTCCGGGTAGCAGGAATCGACGATGCGCATGTTCTCCCGGTCGTACGTCGAGGCGATGAGCTTGAGGGACTCAAACTGACCACATTCGTGTATCGGAATACGCTCTAAGTTCACGGCGTCATCGACAGAAGTCTTGAATCGCTCGGGGCTGAGAGAGAGCGCCAACATCGACTGCTGGGTCTCGCGCATGGCGAGATCGACCGTCGAGGTCTGCATCACGTTCTTCGGGTATTTGGGGCTGAAACGCAGCACTTGTTCGCCATCGACGACGGCTTTACCCAGACCATACGCAATCTTCACAATGCCGTCTTCGGGTTTCTCTTTGCCTACCGGGTAGAAATTGATGCTGCGCGCCACGCCGGAGATAACCGGGAAATAGTAATTTCCTTCGATTTCACCGCATACTTCCTGCAGCACGATCGCCATCTTCTCTTCTGATGGCACGTTGCCCGTGGAGATGATATAACCTCTCGAAGCGGCGAAATAGACGGACGCGTAAACGGATTTGATAGCCTTGGAGAGCATCCGCAACTGCTGGTCTTCGTTCTCCGTATGCGGGATCATGTACGTGCTATAGACGCCCGCAAAAGGCTGATAATACGAGTCTTCAAGCTTGGAAGACGAACGAATGGCGAGCGGCCGTTTGGTAGCCCTGATAAAATGCCGGAGGGCTTCGAGAAGCTCCGGCGGCAGCGCAGACGCCACGAACTCCGAGAGGATCTCTTCATCGCTCAGGTCGGCGTTGATGACGTATTGAAGACCGTTATCATGGATGAACTGGTCGAAGAAATCCGTGGTGAGGATCATCGTTCGCGGCACGAGGACGCGGATGTTCTCCCATCGGTCAAAGAGGTCATGTTTCTGCAGGATATGATTGAGGAACGCCAGCCCGCGTCCCTTGCCTCCCATCGGACCGTTGCCGCAACGGGAGAAATAGATCGTACTGTTATAGGTCTTAGGCGAATAACGTGCTACGACGCCGAGCGCCTGATTGATACGGTAGTCGTGAATCAGACGGATATTGGTCTGGCGGATATTCTCGATGTCCGCATCGCTATGGATACTGAGTTTCTGTACCTCGCGGCCGATAGCAAACAAGCCGCGGGCAAAGAGCCATTTGGAGAGGTAGTTATTATCACTCAGACGGCGGAAAGCAGCCGATGAAATCGAGGATATGATACGTTCAAAGCCCTCCAGATCCGAGGCTCGGTCGATCTCTCTGCCGGTACGCGGGTCACGAGCGATGAAATCGCCGAAACCGAACTCCCGCTCGATATACTCGCTGACGTCCTGCGAGAGGGTCTTGGATTTCTTGACCACAAAGCCCACGTTCAGCTTTCTCGCGACAGAGCGCATCGACTCCTGCGAGGATTGCATGAGGAAGGGCATCGTGGGGTTATCTTCGCGGATGAGTCGGCATAAATCGACACCGGCGTCGAGTTTCTCGGCGGACGAAGGCTCGCCTTTATGCACCACAAATCCCACATCGGAGATGACGCCGATGATGTTCGCCCCGTAGCGGTTGTAGAGCTCGACGGCTTCGTCGTAACAAGTTGCCATCAGCACTTTCGGCCGGGCACGCTTGCGCAGGAGCTGCTGCTTCTCATTGAGCGCATCGCGGATGGCGATAGAGTTCTGCTGGAGAACGAGTTTGTAGAGCAAGGGCAGGTACGTCGAGTAGTACCGCACGGAGTCCTCGACCAGCATGATCGCCCTCACGCCCTCGTCGAGGATATCGTGCTCGGCGTTGAGACGGTCCTCGATGAGCTTGATGATAGCGATAATGAGGTCGGTGGAGTTATTCCAGTTAAAGAGGTAATCGACCTTGCTCTTGTCCTGCTGCTCGAGGCGGCGGTGCACCTCTTTGCTGAAGGAGGAAAGAACGACTATCGGACACTCCGGGTATCGTTCTTTCGCCTCCGACGCAAAATCCCACACTTCGCTTCCTCCGGCGCTATAGACGACCAGAATGAGGTCGAACGGCAGTTTTTGGGACGCCTTGCGTTCATCGATGATCGTTAACGCCTCGGGCGTCGTCTCTGCACGCGTGATTGACGGAGGATTGGAGAGGTTCAGTTCCGCATACTCCTGCGCGATCTGCACGTCAATACGGCCGTCCTCCTCCAGCGCAAAACTATCGTAGTTGTTGCACACGAGTAGGATCCGCTTCACGCGCCTCTCCATAAGCGATGTGTAGTTGTTGGTTTCCAATTTTGAATTTTGAATTTTTAATTTTTAATTTCTATTACACCAGCCCCTGTTCGACCATCGCATTGGCTACTTTCATAAAGCCGGCGATGTTGGCACCTTTGACGTAGTTGATATAACCGTCCTCTTCGGTTCCGTACTTAAGACAAGCGGCGTGGATATCCGCCATGATGGTACGCAGACGTTGATCTACCTCCTCTGCCGTCCATTTGAGACGCATCGAGTTCTGGGTCATCTCCAGACCGGAAGTAGCTACACCGCCGGCGTTGGATGCCTTACCCGGGCTATAGAGGATCTTCGCGCCCTGGAAGATAGCAATCGCTTCCGGAGTCGAAGGCATGTTTGCACCCTCAGTAACGCAGAAACATCCGTTTTTAACGAGGATTTCCGCGTCGGCTTTCTCGATCTCGTTCTGGGTAGCACACGGCATAGCGATGTCGCAAGGGATACGCCATGGACGCTCGTTCTCGAAGTATTTCGCCTGCGGGTACTTGGTCACGTACTCTTTGATACGTCCGCGGCGGACGTTTTTGAGTTCAAAGATATATGCGAGTTTCTCCTCATTGAGACCTTCCTCGTCGTAGATAAATCCGTTGGAATCGGACAAAGTGAGCACTTTAGCGCCGAGACGCATCGCTTTCTGTGCGGCAAACTGCGCTACGTTGCCTGCTCCGGAGATGCAGACACGCTTGCCCTCGAAGGACTCGCCGCGGGTAGCCAGCATGGCTTGAGCGAAATAGCAAGCGCCGTAACCCGTAGCTTCGGGACGCATGAGCGAACCACCCCACATCTGACCTTTGCCCGTGAGGGTGCCCGTGAACTCGTCACGGAGTCTTTTGTATTGACCGAACATGAATCCGATCTCACGACCGCCTACACCGATATCACCGGCAGGAACATCCGTGTCGGCGCCTATATGACGCTGCAACTCGGTCATGAACGATTGACAGAAACGCATCACCTCTGCGTCGGATTTGCCACGCGGCGAGAAGTCCGAACCACCCTTGGCACCTCCCATCGGAAGGGTCGTGAGGGCATTTTTAAACGTCTGCTCGAAAGCCAGGAACTTCATGATCGAGAGGTTCACGGACGCGTGGAAACGGATACCGCCTTTGTACGGACCGATGGCGCTGTTCATCTGCACGCGGAAACCGCGGTTGATCTGCACTTCGCCTTGATCATCCATCCACGGCACGCGGAACATGATCACACGTTCGGGCTCCACGATGCGTTCCATCACCTTCTGCTCGCGCAGATAAGGATACGCCATGATCATCGGAGCTACCGACTCAACAACTTCTTTGACTGCCTGGTGAAACTCGTTTTCACCGGGGTTTTTCTGAATGAGGTCCGCCATGAAAGCGTCCACATACGCTTGGGTTTGTTTGTCCATTGTTGTACCTTAATTTAAATTGTAAGCAATTCACCTATCGAGGCAAATTAAATCCGGCTGCAAAATTACAAAAAAATATTGATATACGCAAGCGCTCGCGCGATTTTTTTTTCTTTTTGCCCGTCGCGTTCGGTAAATGGATCGCAGAAACGATACCTTGTTCTATGGTCGGAGCGACGCTCCCCACTGCTCCTTCCGTTCGAATTGCCAATTCAAGGCAATTCTCCATGCTAAATCGTAGGTGCGACCATTACCTCCGCTCTTCCCACAGATTAGAAATCTGCGGGAGCCCTATATAAACAAAAAGCGCTCCCCCGTGAGTAAGGGGGGGTGCTCGGATGTCCGCTTTACGGAAAGGGATTAGCCGTGTTGCTGATCCCACTCTTGTCCGCAGACGCGCCAGTACCACTGCTTCATGGTCTTGCAGCCGTTCGGCTCGTTCTTCTGAGCGATGAAGGTCTGCTGGTCAGTCGTGATCTTCGAGAGGTCGTGACTGCGCTCCTGGATCATCGCAGCCACGCCGATGAAGCGGTTGCGGATCTGGTGCTCACGCTGGGTCAGCGGAGAGGTACGCTTCACCGGCTGACGGAGATACAGACGGTTACACTTGTTCGAGGTGGTCGCAGCGGTTCGGTGGGTCGCGAGCAGCATCTTCTCGCAGCTGTGCAGACCGTCCTTCTTGGGTTTGGACAGAGCACCGGACACATGATCAATTCCGGCGGAATAAGTTACTGATGCCATAATAATTAAGGTTTTTAGTTTGATGGTTAATACTTCCGTGAGCCGTCATAGCTCTCGACGGTCTTGGTTTGGATGACGACGGAGGTGTCGCCTTTCTGCCATGCCTCGCTTCGCGTGGTGACGGTCCGGGTGACGTTGCAGGAACTCAGTCCCAAGCCTGCCGCCAATGCCGTGAGAGCCGCAATCAGCACGGAGATCACCAGTTTGAGGATTTCTTTTTTAGTCATAGTGGGTTAGGGTTAAAGGGTTAGCCGTTGATGGGATCGCCACTCTCGTCGTAGTTGGCGTTCAGCTTATGCATCGCATAGCCGAAGAGCGAGCCGATCTTCGTTTGGGATTTGAACTCTGCCTGCAGTTTAGCTTTCTCCGTCGGATCTGCCAAAATCGCTCGTACTGCAGCGACGACCTTTGCGAAACGTGCTTTCGCTGCGATCTGTGCGGCACTCGGTTCCTTGTCCGAGGGGTAGCAGAGTTTGCCGGTGAAGGTCTTACCGGTCTGTTTGTTCGTGCGGAAATACACATCACTGTGCATACATACCTTCTTCCGCATGGACTCAATCAAAGCCATTGGTTTGATTTCTGCCATTTTAGTTAGGTTTTAGGGTTGATGATGTTGATGTACACGCGTGGGATGAGAGTCCTTCCTTTTTGAGTTTCCGGGACTGAGAAGGAAACGATAAACGCCCCGAACAACTCATTATCTTATCTCTCAAATCCAGTGCAAAGGTAGTGTTTTTTCGCGACTTGAGCAACTATTTCCCTTTGCAAACCTCATTGTGATGAGTTTTACGTGAGGTCGTAGCCGGCATAGTCGCTCAGGTCGCTCACCTCGACCCGGTATAGCCAGTCGCGCGCCTCCAAGGCGCGCGGCCAGTTCCTCTTTACTGATTTTCTTCATCATAGGCTTTCGTAGCAATTTTCCACAGTTGCTTTCTGCTTTTCTTGGAGCCCTCCGCCTTCATCCGTGCAACGATTTGGGCGATGGCGGTGAAACGGGCATGATGGAGTTTTTGTTTTTCGGTAAGGGCGCATTGGGTCTTCGGCAAGTTGCACAAAGAGACACGTCCAGATTTTTTGTCGGTACGGAAATACATGTTTCCGAATTTACCGGAAATAGCGGCGATACCCGCCATCATTTTGACTTTCGGCATAATACAGTAAATTTTAGAGTTAATGATTAATGGTTATGTTTTCCTGCGTACCTCGCCGCGAAACGTTTCTGGTTAGCGGCTTCAGCAGGTGTTTTGACATGCCCGGAGCGGTCCGGACAGCGGCAGCTGTAGAGTTTACCTTTGGATGATCGGCGGATGTAATATCCGGCTCGTTGATAGACCATGCTTCTCATATCTTTTTTATTTTAGTGTAACAGTACGTAGAGGTCGCGGTCACGTCGCGGTCATATCGCGGTTTTGAGCCGTAAATAGGCCTCAAATAGGCCGTATAGGGTGAACAGGTGAACGGGTGAACACCCTTTTTCTAAAATACACACACGCGTGTGTGAGTTTATATACAAGGGTGTTCAGGTGTTCGGGTGTTCTATGTACGTCCTTCTATATTTCTGTTAGCGTTTACCTCTTCGAGCCCCCGTTCCCTTACCAACCAGCCACGTGTACGAGAGGCTCCTATTTGTTTGCTTTGATAGCCCATTCTCCTTAATAGCATACCGAGTTGTACCATACTCATCGGCTTCTTGATGGAGCCCCAGGAGACGAGTTTGTCGGAGATCTCGGCGGTGGTCATGAACCGGCCTTCGCCGGCACGGGGGATGTCGAAATAGACGGCAAGGAGCTGCTCCTCGTTCTCCTGGGCACGGAAGTCATCGTTATGTGCCTCAAGGAGGTCGATGTCGTCGAGGTCGAACCAGTACTGGAAGCCCAAGTCGATGAGGTACTTCGCCTGCGCGTAGATCTGCTCGTACGGGAGGGAG
>ONEG01000019.1 GCA_900316845.1 uncultured Bacteroidales bacterium | reverse complement strand
TGTACGGCCGGCAGTTGAGCACGTACTCACGCAGCGGATGGACGTCGGGGATGCGATGGGACTGCAGCACCGCCAGCACCTCCCGCGCCGTGATCTGCAACCCGCTCTCCGCCGAGCAGTCGCAGACGATATCATTCACATCCGCCGTCGTGATATCCCGCCAGCCCGTAACTTGTAACCCGTCCCCCATCACCGCGATCTGCACTTTGTTACTCACCACGTCGTGTCTCAACCGTCCGGACTGCACGTAGTTCTCATAGATGTAGGTACATACGATTTCTTGTCTATTTGCCATAAGCGATTGAAATTTTGATGCAAAATTACTACTTTTTTTCTCAATAAAAGTCTATTTTTTAGACTTAGAATTGTTGTTTTTTGTTATGAAGTAGGCGGAAAGTAAAAAAATCTACACTTTTTTACCTCAAAATTTGGATATTTCAAATAAAAGTAGTACTTTTGCAACGTCAAAAGGTCGAAAATGTGTAGTGAAATACAATTCCTCAGTCTTGGAAAATGTGTATTGAAATGCACTTTTGTGGTCCTGGAAAACGTGTATGATAGATCATGAAACGTAAGATTTACAGCCAGTTATTAGATTGGAAAAACACCCGAAAAGGAGAGGTGGCACTATTGATTGAAGGTGCGAGACGTATAGGCAAGAGCTATATCGTTGAGGAATTTGCCAAAAACGAATATACCTCTTATATTCTCATTGATTTCAACCAAGTAAGCAATCGAGTGAAAAAATGGTTTGATGACTACATTGAGGATTTGGATACCTATTTCGAATTATTAGAGCAGCATTATCATGTTAAATTAGTGCCTCGTCAGTCAGTGATCATCTTTGACGAGGTGCAATTATGCCCACGAGCACGTGCAGCCATCAAGTATCTGGTAGCCGATGGGCGATACGATTATCTGGAGACAGGTTCGCTCATCAGCATCAAGCGCAATGTCAAGAATATTGTTATACCCTCAGAAGAACGCGCTATTGAGATGTATCCTATGGATTTTGAAGAGTTCCTTTGGGCAATGGGGAACGAAACGCTGATGCCGTTTATAGAGAAACATTTCACTACCGGTGCTCCCCTAAAAGATATTCATCGCGAGGCTATGGATATGTTCCGGCGATATATGATTGTAGGAGGTATGCCGCAAGCAGTGGAGAAATATGTTCAAACACATGATTTGGAGCAAGTTGATGCTGTTAAACGCGACATTCTAAGCATCTATCGCAACGACATCCGCAAGTATGCCGGAAGGCTGGCGATGAAAGTAGAGAGCGTGTTTGACGAGATACCATCTCAGTTACAGCGCAACGAAAGAAAGTTCCGCTTGGCAGACCTTAAAAAAGATGCTCGTATGCGTGATTATGAAACGGCATTTATGTGGCTTAGTGATGCAAAGATTGTCAACTGCTGTTACAATACTACAGCTCCAAATATCGGCCTGAAGCTGAATATGGAGCGTACAACGCTCAAATGTTACATGGCAGATACAGGTCTTCTAATCTCGCACGCCTTCGATGAGAAGCGAATCGTCAGTGACGAATTATACCGCAAGTTGCTCATGGATAAACTGGAGGTGAATGCCGGTATGTTGATAGAGAATATTGTAGCGCAGATGTTAGTGGCAGCCGGGCATAAATTGTATTTCTATTCCAACACCGATAAAGAGGATGCCAATAATCGTATGGAGATTGATTTTCTGATTCGCAAAGACACAGTCACGTCGCGTCATAACATCATTCCAATAGAAGCCAAATCGTCATCAGGATATACGATTACATCCTTGCAGAAATGCGTGCGCAAGTTCGGCGGTTTCGTTATCTCGCCTACTGTTGTACACGCATCGGATAGCAGAATAGACGGAGACATACGTTATCTTCCGTTATATATGGTGCCTCTCTTTTAACTTCAGATAATCGGAGTGCCATTTCTCGTACCAATTATAATACGTCTGTCGGGAGTCGATCCCGAAATCCTGCAATGCCCGTTCTAACGGAGCGCGTTTCTTATGCTGCTGATACCACTCATGCCGTTGCTCAACTAAAAAATAGATGAGCCGTTTATAGCTCATCTTAGGTGGTAAATAAGGAATTGTAGTACTCTTGTGCCGGGTGTATTGTTGCGCTATGAATGCCGCTTCATAACGCAAGATAGCATATTCTAATTCTGAAAATTCGATTTCTTTTTTTTGGTCATAATGATTGTTTTTTGGATAAGTTATTATATAAAAAAAACAGACCCACGATTAAGTTTCGTAGGTCTGTTTTTACTATTTCTCGTCGCCAAGGCGTCCCTTTTAAAGTGTACACCACGCCTTGGACACGACCCAGCTATTACTTCTTTATGGCGACCATAGAAACGGTCCCGGAGCCTGTTGCTGCGTAACTCCCATATCTTCCTTCTCCACTGACGTCGGTATTCCATGATAACCGGTTGTCTGCAAGGGTGGCTGTTCCATATGAGAAGGATAATTTCAGTGTTATCTCTCCGTACATTGTATCGTAGTTGTTAGATTCCAGAGTGAGCTGATTGCCGGACACGGTGGCGTTAATCGGATCATTCCAACCTTCGATCACCACTTTGTTTCCGTCTCCCGACTTGGAGATGGTGAATGTACCTTGATTGTTGAGTGGAACAGAATAACGGGTGATTCCGAAATCGAAATCCACACTTCCCTTAGCATCATAGGTATATGCTCCTATGAACGCATCACGAGGATCCACTTCCTGCTTCTTTTCACACGCTGCAAAGGCAACCAAAACCACTGCTGCCAAGCAAAATTGGATAAACTTTTTCATACTTTAGACAAATTAAAAATGTTTAATACTTTTTGACATATTGTTATACAACATGCATAAAATTACAATAATTATTTGTAAATAGGATCTTTTCGCTGTCTCTAACGAGGTAGGAGATCTTCCTCCGAGAATGTCAATTCGGGAAAATCGCTTAAACTGAAATAGCTATAGATGCTATGCTCTTGCAAGCCTTTGATTTCCACAACCCGCTTTGGCTCATGTCTTTGAAGAGAATCAATCACTTGCTCTATGGGAACCGGAACGTGCCGGTAAATAGTGTCTCCGTTGACTATATTTTCTATTGCCGGTGTATAAAAATTTGACCATCCATAAAAGGTCCCGTTGATTTTGACTCCCCTTGATAGTAGTACATAGCATGGCCCCTTCTCCGAAAGACGGCGGACATGCAAGTTATGCAACTCTTCATCATAGGTGATTTCATGATATTTCTCAGGACAAAACCATGCTACTTGCGAGTAAACCTCCGGTGAGTTGGGTGGACAGATATATTCGAAATCCTCATAGAAACCTTTCCCTTCAGATCGATGGTACTTTACGAATATTGAATCTAATGGCGCAAAAATATAGCCTTCCCTTGTGAAATCCTCATGAGTCGTTGTCCCCGGGCAGCCTTGGAATGTCAGTGCCAATGCTACGAGGCAAAGGAACAATGCCGTTTTTTGAATTCGTTTATGCATATTTATATTATTTAAATGGTTATTGGTTGAGATATATGCAATGGTAATATTCATATTTTTGATATCGCCTCCAGTATGGCTTATAATAGTTCTTGCTGATTGTATATCCGTTGTCTGTCACGAGAAAATAGATATCCTTTCGGCAAATGTCTCCTCCCTTAGTTTTAGAGACTCCTCCATATCCATAGGCTACAAGATAGTGATCTAAACTACTCATTAATAGTATAACAGGGAGATTTCTTTCGTGAATCCAGTCTGCCGCGTACAATGCATTCTTGTCGCGTGTAACACCAAAATATCCATTTGTAACGTCTTTCAATAAGCCATCAAGATCCCATGGGAATAGAGCAAATTCCCAACTGCCTTTCCATTTAATAGGGATACTTTTCTTGTAAAACACTCCCGTCAATCCATTGTCTACATCTATACTTCTATCTATATATGCCTGCTTAACCGTTGAGCACTGTGTACAACAAAGAGACTCTAAACTTTGTAGATTGTAATAGTAGTAACTACTATTATACCCATTATAAAAATTTAGTATGCCAGATTGATCTCCATGTATAGGTAAATATTCACCATTCTCAATCGGGTATGTTTTGCGAAGTCCTCTATAAATCCATGCTAATGCCGCTGGACCGCACGCCCCTGACCAATAAGTCTGCTGTAACGGTGTAGAGCAATAGGAGCGAGCAGTATAATCTCGGCAATAATCTGATGTCCCTAACACATCTTTCAAATGCTTGATATATGTGTTTTCTACTCTCGGTTCCGGTTTATGCTCGATCGCACATGGATCATCTTGGTCTAAACTCTTTACGCTTGCTGAAACAGCATTATCTACATCGTTCCAAAATTTGGTTGCTTCCTTTTCCATTTCTAAGTCCGGAATAGCGCGTCGATTCTGCAAGTTTTTTAGTTCTGCTAAATCTTCTGCGCTTGCCTGTATTTCTATTTGTCGCCAATATTCTCGAGGGTCTTCTTTTTTATAAAACACTTCCTCTCCATCATAATTTTCCACAGGACGATAAACCGATCCATCAAAAATAACCCTGTGCGGATAGTTCCCTACGTAATAGTTATATTTTGTGTAGGTGTATGGTAAAACATATGGAAAGATAAATGCAATGGCATGAGGAGCTTCACGTCTCGCATAGACTGTAATAGTGCTAGTTACTTTATTGCCTTCTACAAGTCCATATTCATAATACTTAACACGGTCATCGTCATCAAATATAACACGAGGATAATCGGTTAGTTTCCATTCTACTGTTTCATATTCATGATTTAACATATATTCATTATCACCCGTATAATACATTTCATCACTGCGTAGTTGGTTTAACAAATGATATCCTCCTTCTAACATTTCATACGATGCTACCATTCTTGCAATAACAGGACAGAGTATATCTTCATCTTTATTCATTAGTTGTGTTAATTCTTTTGGATCTGTATTCGAAAAATTACCTGTGTTTAATACTCGTCTAATTTGACGATTTTGAGATGTACTTGTATCTGTATTGTGCGCTTTCTCGCAAGCTGTCAGTCCCATAATGCTAATAAGGACTATTAATACTATTTTAATATGATTTTTCATAATGAAAAAAGATTTTATACATTCTATTTCCATTTGACGTTGCAAAGGTACATTTTTTTTTGCAATCCGCCAAATAAATTTTCATTTTTTTTATTGTACCACAAATTGTCCTACGAGGTCACCACTGGCGGTGGAGATACGGAGTACATAAACACCGGGAGTTGCGATCTGCTCGGAGAGGGAGTTCGTGAACTGCTTGTTCAATACCATGCTTCCGGTAGAAGCCTTCACCACCGTCGCTTGCGCGAATGGAATAGCTGCTTCCTGTTTCAAGATTGATAATTGGTTACAGTTAACCGTTGCGCGGAAGTCTGTAGGGCGAGTGGGGGTGGATCCCATATGGTCATTACCATCCAATGGATCATCTCCTGGAAGTACACTCATGCCAACTACTTCTGTTAACTGAATTTCTACTTCTTCTGCGCGTAACACGCATGGTATTGTTAGGAGTGCGCCCAATACCAAAGCAAGAAATGTTTTTCTCATACTTACGAGTAATTTGTAAATTAATAATAAAATACCGCCAAACGCTATTTCGTTTGACGGTGCAAAATTACTACTTTGTCTTTATTCCACCAAATAAAAATGTAGAAAAAAGACATTACTTAATACATTGATATATAGGCTATTGCTGTTTTTTGATGTAGAAAAATGAATCCTAAGTGTATAATTTATGTTGTCTTTGTAATCAATTCTATCATAAAAACACGCATATTTGCACTACTGGTTCCTAATTTGTTGGCCACATATCTTTTAATTCCCCGAATACTTTTTTCTCCATAGCAGAGTATATCTGCCATCTGTTTGTCTGAATAACCATTTATAAGAACCAATACGCACAATCTAACTTCCCGCTCGGAAAGACCCATTTTCTGTAACGAATCAGCTAATTTATTAAAGAGGGTATTGGTTATTGCACACATCCGCGAGTAATCTTTCCAATCCAATTCTGATAGAATGTCTTTGGAGTTTCGTAGTGTGCTGCACGTAGTTTCTATGTTCGACAATAATTGTTGGTGTGTTTTCTGTTGCTGCTCGGATAATTGAGATATTTCAGAATGCATTGCTACAATACTACTCTCTAGTTGTGTTTTCTGTTCCTGTTTTATATCTATATCATGTATCAACCTACTATGTACTTTACGCTTGTGCCATAGATAATACAATATAGCACATGAACCTGCAAATAATATAACTCCGATAATAGCGTATAGCCATCGGTAGTCAGGCTTGCGATGCAGGTCTTGATCCAGTAATTGAACCGCCTGAGATAGTTTTTCTTTTTGTGGCTCGTATTCGTAATAACGTATATCTTCACGTTGGGACGCCATACTGTTAATATCATCTGCATCAAGTGTCGAATCGCAATGAAGAACAATATATAAGGCATTAAATTTTTCTTGATACGAAGCATTAGATGCCGATAATATAATATTGGAGTAGAAAAGTGCAGAGTCTTTTTGACCAATATCATCAAATGCTTGAGCCTTTATAAGCATACTCGTAGGTTCATAGACTCCTAAACTGCCTAAATAATTAATGCAACTAATAGCAGAGTCATATTGTGCTGTCCGTATAAAAAATTCCGCTTTAGTCTCCCATGTTTTTACGATTACCATTTCATCCCCACAACTGTGGATAACAGTATCAAGCAGCGCCAAGGATTCTTTCTTGCCTTGTTCGGCTAACTCAAATGCCATATCATTATATGCGTAGTAAAAAGCTAACGTGTCTCCATTACGGATGAACATATCGGCAGACTTTTCGTACATGTCGTATGACAACTGAAATTCGCCTGCCAGATGGCAGATAGAACCCATATTGCTATACACGCGTCCTAATATATGGTAGTCTTTTGTGCCGGAATGAGTGGCGGCGATGAACGCCTGCATGGCTTCCGCGGGATTGCCCTTTGCACGGAGAAGTTTGCCGTAATGATAGCAGGCATGGGCGTAAGGAGAGCCTAACCCCAGCCCTTCCCTGAAAGGAAGGTGGATAGCTTCTAATGTCTTATACGCTTGCGCGAGAGTGGCGCTGTCGCCTTCGTCTATGCCGTATTGCTTGCCGTCATGCCATAAGCTGTCCGCCTGCACAACGACATCTTCTGCCTCACGTACAGCCTGCGGAGCACAGGCCATGAGGCATCCTCCCATCGTCACAATCCAGCATCCTATGATCCATCGCTTAGCAATCATGCTGCAAAGGTACAATAAAAAAACGAGATACGCAAGAAAAAAAAGGAAAAAGCACGCGGGGCTTGCATATATCAAAATATTTTCGTAATTTTGCAGCGCAAAATGAGTTTTATGCAATGAATAAGGTTCTTTTGATATCCACAGGCGGCACAATCACCATGGTGCGCGACAAGGTGTCGGGTGCTTTTGTGCCGGCCGATATGGAGACGTTCAAAGCCTACCTTCCGGAGTTGTTCGAAGGCGAGGTGAAGGTCGATATAGAAGCGTTTCATCCGCTGTTTGACTCGTCGGACATCGGTCCGGAGAAATGGGCGCAGATGGCGCAGATGGTCTTTGACCGGTACGAGGAGTACGACGGTTTTGTGATCCTCCACGGTACGGACACGATGAGTTATTCGGCGTCGGCGCTGAGTTTCATGCTCGAAGGGCTGAACAAACCGGTAGTGTTCACAGGCTCACAGCTCCCGGTAGGCGTCCTGCGCTCGGACGCGAAGGAGAACCTGCTGACGGCGATCGAGATAGCTGCTGCGAAAGACGAGGACGGCAATGCCATTGTGCCGGAGGTGACGATCTTCTTCGAGGACCGGCTATTCAGGGCGAACCGTACGACAAAGCGCAATGCCGAACATTTCTCGGCGTTCAACTCTTATAACTACCCTGCACTCGCGAAGGCGGGTGTACATATCACGTACCAGCCGCACTTGATACATTACTCTGACCCTCAAAAACCGCTGACGCTTCATACGGCGTATGACCCGAACGTAGCGGTGCTGAAACTCTTCCCGGGTATCCGGCAGCCGGTGGTGCGTGCCGTCTTACGGACGAAAGGGCTGAAGGCGGTGGTCTTGGAGACTTTCGGTGCGGGTAATGCGCCCTCGGATAAATGGTTGTACCGCGAGCTGAAAGCCGCCGTCGATCGCGGCATCATCATCGTCAATAAGACGCAGTGTAACACCGGGTCGGTAGAGATGGGCTTGTACGCGGTGTCGCTGAACCTGATGAAAGCCGGGGTGCTCTCGGGCTACGACATCACGACGGAGGCATTGCTGACGAAGATGATGTACCTCTTAGGCGAGCACGGGGACGATACAGCGACCGTCAAGAGGCTGCTGATGACCGACCTTTGCGGCGAAGTAACTATCGCTTGATCGCTTCGAAAAATCGAAATATCGAAATACCGAAATATCGTAATCACGAAATAATATGAAAAACTTAGAACCTAAAGGTTTGTGGGAGAGTTTCTACAGCCTTACGCAGATCCCGCGTCCGAGCGGGCATTGCAAAGAAGTAGCCGCGTTCCTGGTGAACTACGGCAAGAGTCTTGGTCTGGAGACGTTACAGGACGAGATCGGTAATGTGCTGATCCGTAAACCTGCGTCGGCAGGCATGGAGGGTCACCCGGGTGTGATCCTGCAGGGCCACATGGATATGGTGCCGCAGAAGAACAGCGACAAGGTGTTTGATTTCGAGAAAGACGCTATCCAGACGTATATCGAGGATAACGGCGAATGGGTGACCGCCGACGGTACGACGCTCGGTGCGGACGACGGTATCGGCGTAGCGACGGCGATGGCGATCCTCGCAGACAAAGACGCTGTCCATCCGCCTTTGGAGGCGTTCTTCACGGTAGATGAAGAGACAGGCATGTACGGCGCCAATGACCTCAAAGCCGGATGGCTGAAAGGCAAGTACCTGCTGAACCTCGACTCGGAGACAGAAGGCGAGCTCTACGTAGGCTGCGCCGGCGGTATCGACACCAACGCCACCTTCCGCTATCAGGAGGTAGAGACGGAGAAAGGCGACATCGCGCTGAAGGTCACGGTGAAGGGCTGCAAGGGCGGTCACTCGGGATGCGACATCCATCTGCAGCGGGCGAATGCTATCAAGCTCCTCTTCCGCTTCCTGAAGGACGCCGTAGCGAACTTCGAAGCCCGTCTGGCTTGTGTCGAGGGCGGTTCGCTGAGGAACGCCATCCCCCGTGAGGCGACGGCGGTGATCACCATTCCTGCAGAGAGCTATCAGGACCTGCAGGACCTCGTCGATCGTTACGAGGATCTGTACCTCAAGGAGTACGAGGGTGTGGACGACGGTATCTCCTTCACGATGGAGGAGGTAGAGTGCCCGAAGAAAGAGCTCCCGGAGGATGTACAGGACTACCTCATCCACGCTATCACCCTCTGCCCGCACGGCGTCTATCGCGTCCTGCCGGAAGCAAGAGACATCGTGGAGACCTCGAATAACGTGTCGATGATCAAGACCTTTGTCGGAGAAGAGGAGTCCCGGATAGAGGTACAATGTCTGACGAGATCGAGCGTCGAGAGCCGCAAAGAGGAGCTGGCGTCGATCATCCAATCGGCGTTCTCGCTCGCAGGCGCAGAGGTCGAGTTCTCGGGCGCTTACCCGGGATGGAAACCGAACCTGAAGAGCACCTTGCTCAAGACGATGAAAGAGACGTATATCAAGGAGTTCGGCTCCGAGCCGCGCGTGGTGATCATCCATGCGGGTCTGGAGTGCGGCATCATCGGCGCCAAGTACGAAGGCATGGAGATGATCTCCTTCGGTCCGACCATCGAGCATCCGCACAGCCCCGACGAGCGCGTGAATATCGCTACGGTGCAGAAGTTCTACCGGTTGGTTAAGGCTGCGCTAAAAGCTCTATAGCCTTCTTCGTGATCTCGTCATCACGCTCGAAGAGCGGGAAGAAGCCCTCGTCGCCCAGCATGTCCCGGACGATATAGGCATTCAGAAGTCGCGTCATTAAAGGACGCGATTTCTGTATCTCCGCGTCATTGCGCTCTACGCCCTTGTCCTCCGCAAAACGGACGAACTCAGCGAGGATATCCTGCTTCAGGAGGTATTTCTCGAGGGACTGCCAGTCTTTGTATTTGGCAAGCTCCTTGCGGTGCTTGTCCGTATAGGAATACGCGAACTGATAGGTGTAGGCGAGGTTCACGCAGCGGTTATACCAAGGGGTGTTGAGGGTGGTGTCCCGTCCTACGAAGACATCCGGCATGATCCCTCCACCGCCGTGGACGATCCGTCCGCCTTTGGTGCGGTAGGTCGTGGTGTCGGTGAAATGGATGGAGTCGGCAGAGTAGAACTCCCCGTGCTCAAAACGCTCCATGAGGTCTTTCTCATAATCCTCCTGATCGCCGAGGGTGTAAGGCTTCTGGATGCACCGTCCCGAAGGAGTGTAGTAGCGTGCCACAGTGAGACGGACGGCAGAGCCGTCGTCGAAAGGCATCTGTTGTTGCACAAGCCCCTTGCCGAAAGAGCGGCGACCGACGATGGTAGCGCGGTCGTTATCCTGCATCGCACCGGCGAAGATCTCCGAGGCGGACGCAGAGAAGTTATCGATAAGCACGACCAAGGGCACGTCTTTGAACCGCCCGGAACCGTTTGCCGTAGCCTCATAACGGGGGTACGCGCGGCCTTCGGAGTACACGATCAACTCGCCGCGGGAGAGGAACTCATTCGCCATGCGGATGGCCTGCTCCATATAGCCGCCGGAGTTCTCCCTGAGATCGACGATGAAGGAGGTGGCGCCTTGCGCCTTGAGGTCCGCGAGAGCGGCGATGAACTCCTTATAGGTCGTCTCGCCGAACTTATTGACGCGCACGAAACCGATCTTGTCTTTCGACTTTTGACTTCCGGCTTTCGGCTCAATAATGAACTTCGCATCGACGGAAGTGACGGGGATGTCTCCTCGGGTGACGGTGAAGTAGAGCGGTTCAGTCACGCCGGCACGCAGGACGCCTAACTTGACGAGCGTGCCTTTGGGTCCGCGGAGAGTCCTCATGACCTTCTCGTTATTCATCTTCTTCCCTACAAAAGCGGAGTCATCGACGGAGATGAGTTTATCTCCCGCGAGTACGCCCACGCCTGCGCAAGGACCGCCGGCAATGACCGCCACGATGCGGACGGTGTCCTGCTGGATGGTGAACTGAACGCCGATACCGGAGAACGAACCCGCCAGCTCGGAGTTCACCATCTCCAGGTCTTCCTTGGGGATATAGGCACTATGGGGGTCCAACTTCTGCACGAGATCCGCCATCGCCTCGTCGGTGATGGAGTCGATATTGAGGGAGTCCACATAGGCGGTGGACATGAGTTGTAGGAGCCGGTCCACTTTGGATTGCTCGATGGACCACGAGCCGTTATGGAAGACGATACGCTGCGCGTTCACTTTCTGGGTCAGCGCCGATCCTACGAGGATGCCCAACGCCACCGCAAGAACGGTTAGGGTAGGAAGAAGGTACTTTTTCATTTAGGATTTATGATTTAGGATTTATGATTTCAAATTTAGGATTTAATCTTTTAGAAATTCTACTTCGACACCGGCTCTCTTGAGGAGTTCGACGCCGTCCATGATGCGATATTCCTCGCCGTAAACGACACGTTTGATGCCGGATTGGATGATGAGTTTGGAGCACTCCAGGCACGGCGAAGCGGTGACGTAGAGCGTTGCGCCGTCGGAGGAGTTGTTCGAACGAGCCACTTTGGTCAGGGCGTTCGCCTCGGCATGGAGGACATAGGGCTTGGAGACGTTGTTCTCGTCCTCGCAGATATTCTCAAATCCCGAAGGGGTACCGTTGTAGCCATCGGAGATGATCATCTGGTCCTTCACTAAGAGGGCGCCTACTTTGCGGCGCACACAATAACTGTTTTCCGCCCACGTGCGCGCCATGCGCATGTAGAGGTAGTCGCGTTTTTGTTGTTTATCCATAAATCATGTGCTATTTTATTTACTACCGGGTTCTTTGCGCAGGCGGCCGCGGTACTGCGCCTGATGGGCACGGGATCGTACGCCGCGGTTCGCTACGTAGCGGTCGTAATAGCTGATGATAAGGGTGGTGAGGGGCAGGGCGATGATCATTCCGATGACGCCAAAAAGGGCGCCCCAGATACTGAGACTGAGCAGTATCGCCGCGGGACTCAAGCCCGTGACATTACCCATGATCTTCGGCGTGAGGATGAGGTCCTGGATGGACTGCACGACGATAAAGACGATCGCCATCATCAGGAGCGTGAGCCAGACAGGCTGTCCCGTTTGCGCGGATTGCAGGATGCATAGCACGATACACGGCGGGATACCCAATGCCTGCATGTACGGCACCATGTTCAGCAAACCGATGATGAGTCCCATCGCGATGCCCATCGGCATGCCGGTGATCGTGAAACCGAGGGCGAAAAGGATGCCTACGCAGGTTGCCACCATCGCCTGGCCGCGGAAATACGCGTTCATGTTCCGGTCGATATCGCCCATGATGGTCACTACCTGCGGACGGATCTGCCGCGGGACGAAATGGCTGTATCTCGCGCGGATATTCGGGAAATCAATCATCAGGAAGATGAGGTACATGAAGCCGATGAAGACGACCATCAGTTCGCTCAGCCAGCTCAGTCCGCCGGTGATCCAGTTTCCTATTTTCGGCAGTAACTCCTTGATCGAGTTCGTTAACTCCGGGTTCGCCAATGCTGCCTGCCAATCCCACTCGGTCTGCCATTTCAGCAACTTCTCTTGGGTCTCGGCGGAGACGTAATCGTTGATGTCGATGGTTGCTATATACGCCTGAAAACCCGTCCAGGCGGAGTTGACTTGTTCCGTGACGGGTCTGCGCAGCGCAGAGACCGCTCCCACGACGATTCCTACCGCCAGAAGGAGGGTCACAAAGACCGCCAGCGCGCGGTTGCGCACACGACATTTGGTCTGGATAAACCCTACGATGGGGTCTAAGACGTATGCCAGAAGAAAACTGACAAAAAACGGCAGTAAGACGCCGTACAGACGACTAAACATGTACTATTTGGTCATTTACCATTTGGTCATTTTTTATGTAGCAAGCTCGATAGCCAGGACCAAGCGCGCCCGATGAAGGAGATATAGAAATTCACCTCGCGGGTGGCGTTCTCCACGCGGTTCTCGATGCGGAGGTAGTCTAACTCCGCCTGATGCTCCGCCTCCAAGGTCTTGAGCGCCAGCTCTTCTTCGGAGCGCAGCTGCTTGGACATGAGCCGGATAAAGGGGTGGACGAACAGGGGTTTCCTACAGGCGATCACCACGATGATGAGGAGGATATAGCCGGCGCCCAGAATCAGCGCGGCTGCCCACAGCGGCATCACACTCGTCATCGCGTGAAGCGCTGCTACAGCGCCGAAAGCCAGCAGCGCAAAGACACATAAAACGACCGTGAAGATCAGCAGGAAAAGTCCCAGAATACGACTTACGATGCCGATGAGGCGCAGTCTGCCGACTTCGCCAAGGGACTTACCGCAGGCTGTGAGTTCATGCTTGAGGGACTCGAAAAAATCGTTCTCCATCTCAAGCCTCCTTTTTTACCGCGGCTGCGGCTTCCTCCAAGTCTTTCTTCACTTGTGCGCAGTAGTCCTGAGCGCGCTTGGTGGCGTCTTGAGCCATGTCTTTTAGCTCCTCACGCATCTCTTCTCCGCTCTTCGGAGCCAGTAACAATGCTACGGCAGCTCCTACGGCTGCACCGGCAGCAAAAATGAAAAATCTTTTCATGTCAGTCATTAGTTTTGGGTTATTTTTCGTTATTATTGGAGCAGCTCTGCGGCAAAGGACTTGACGTCGATGCCGTCGAACGTGCCCGAAGACATCATCAGCAGGGCGATGCCATGATCTTCAGATTTATGATTTATGATTTCAGATTTCAACCTCTCTTGCAGGGCTTCGGAGGCTGTGAAGACCTCTACATTTTTCGTGCCAAAAGCCTTGCGCACGTCTTCTGCCGTGATGGGCGTAAGACGCTTGTGCTCAATGACTTTGGGGTTAAAATACACGTACGCGATGTCCGCCTCCTTCATGCAGTCCTTGTATTGCGGCAGAAAATCCGCCATGAGGGACGAGAAGGTATGGAGCTCCATGCACGCGATGAGTTTCTTTTCCGGGTACCGCTCCCGCACGGCGTTGACGGTCGCTTTGAGTTTGGAGGGCGAGTGGGCGAAGTCTTTGTACGCCACCGAACGGTCGTTCTCGAAGATCTTCTCCAAGCGGTTCGAAGCGCCGGTAAAAGACGCTATCTCGCGGTAGAAATCCTCCGGCGCAACGCCAATACAATGGCACGCGAGCATGGCTGCCTGCAGGTTCTGCATATTATGACGGCCGAAGACCTGCATCTCGACATCGCCGTCGTATTCCTTGTAAGGAATCGTCGATATTTCGAGATCCCGGCATTCCGATATCTCGAGAGCAAGTTGACGCAGGTTCTCGTCGCCCTGGAAGTAGATAAACGAGCCCTTGGGTTCGATCGAATGAACGAACTTACGGAAGGTATCGACGTACTCCGGGAAAGTCGGGAAGACGTTGATATGATCCCATGCGATGCCGGTGAGGATGGCTACGTGGGGGTGGTACCAAAGAAATTTGGATCGGAGATCGAGTGGGGAAGTGAGGTACTCATCGCCCTCAAAGACTGCGTACTTGGCGGTGTCGGAGAGCCGAACCATCCGCTCGAAGCCCTCTATCTGCGCGCCTACCATATAGTCCGCCTCGATGCCGAGACGGTTGAGGACGTAGAGGATCATGGAGGTAGTGGTGGTCTTGCCGTGTGAGCCGCCGACGACGATGCGGATCTTGTCTTTCGTCTGCTCGTAGAGGTACTCCGGGAAGGAGTATATCTTGATTCCTAACTCGCGGGCGCGCACCAGTTCCGGATTATCTTCGCGCGCATGCATGCCGAGGATGATGGCGTCGAGATCCGGCGTGATGCGCTCGGGGTGCCATCCTATCTCGTCGGGCAGCAACCCCGCGTCGCGCAGGTGGGACAGCGCGGGCTCGAAGATCTCGTCGTCCGAGCCCGTCACCTGGTATCCCGCCTTGGAGGCTACAGCGAGTGCAAGATTATGCATCGCTGCGCCACCTATAGCTATGAAATGTATTTTGGTCATTTGAATAATTTGTCAAACTCCTCCTGGCTGACGGTCTTGGGTTCGATCTTGGCGATGCCTTTGACAGCGTCGAAGATCTTATCCTCTACCACGCGCTCCACGATGCCGCGGAGTTGGTTCTCGTTTTTGAGCATCTCTTGTGCGTAGTTGTCAAGCATGGCGTCATCGACGTTCATCAGGCCGTACTGCATGAATTGCATCCGGGCGATGCGTTTGGCGAAGGCCTCTACCTCCTCTTTCTCCACGTTGATGTTATACTCCTTCATCAGCTGGTCTTTAGCGAGGTGCCATTTGAGTTCGTCGAGCATCTTGTCGAAGTCTTTGTCGAGCTCCTCCCGGGTCATCTTCTCGTTGGTAGCGAGAACCCAGCGTTTGAGGAAGTCCTCCGGGAAAGCGATCTTCTCCATCTTCTTCATGATAGCGGCCTTCACGTCCAGACCAAAGCGGTATTTGCTCTCCTCGGCGAGGGAACGAACGATGTCCTCTTTGATGCGCTCGCGGAAACCTTTCTCATCTTTCGGAGCGTCTGCGCCGTACACCTTGGCAAACAATTCAGCATCTACGGCGCAGGGTTTTACCTCTGCCTTGGTGCCTTTCTCTTTGTCCTCGGGGATGTACTCGCCGAAACGGTTGGTGTAAGCCTCTACCTGCTTGTCGATCATCTCTTCGGTCGGCTCGATGGTGTACTCCGGCAGTTTGTTTTTGCCGTTGAGCTTGGCGTCGAACTCCGGCGCTACGGCGATGTCGAAGAGGAAAGTGAAGGTGTCCTCGTTGTCGAGGTCGATGCGCGGAGACTCCTCGCTGGGCAGCGGATCGCCAAGGATCTGGATCTTGTTGTCCTCAATGTGCTTCTGGAGGTTCTCTCCCACGAGTTTGTTCAGGACGTCAGCGAGGATGCCCTTGCCGTACATTTTCTTCACCAGTCCGGCAGGAACCATACCCGGACGGAAGCCCGGCATCTGAGCCTTGTGGCGTACTTCTTTCAGCTGTTTAGCTACTTCTTCCTGATAGTCAGCCGGCTCGATAGTCAGAGTCACTACTGCCTTCAGGTCCTTCAATTCAGATTGATTAATTTGCATAATATTGTTGATTTTTTTTGATTTTTTCTCAGACTCTGCCTGCGCGTTTGCGCTCGAGTTCGTCGAGGATAATCTTGCGGATACGCATCGCGTGCGGCGTTACCTCCACGTACTCGTCCTCCTTGATATACTCCAGCGCCTCCTCGAGGCTCATGCGTACGGGCGGTGGCAGAACGGCTTTGTCGTCCGCAGATTTGGAACGCATGTTCGTCAGTTTCTTGGATTTGGTGACGTTGATGACGATATCGCCTTCCTTCGCGTTCTCGCCGACCACCTGACCGGCGTACACTTCCTCCTGCGGGTCGATGAAGAATTTTCCGCGGTCCTGCAGTTTGTCGAGGGCGTAGGCGTATGCCGTACCTGCCTCCATGGCGATGAGCGAACCGTTGTTACGCTTCACGATCTCGCCTTTCCACGGCTGGTACTCGAGGAACCGGTGCGCCATGATGGCTTCGCCGGCGGAGACGTTCATCACATAGGTACGCATACCCATGATGCCGCGGGAAGGGATGGTGAACTCCAGATGTACGCGGTCGTTAACCATCTCCATCTTCGTCATCTCGCCCTTGTGGGTGGAGACGAACTCGATGATCTTGCCCGAGCATTCTTCCGGCGTGTTGACCGTCAGGGACTCTACCGGCTCGCACTTGACGCCGTCGATCTCCTTGATGATCACCTGCGGCTGACCGACCTGCAGCTCGTAACCCTCGCGGCGCATGGTCTCGATGAGTACGGAGAGGTGCAGTACACCGCGGCCGAAGACGCGCCAGCTGCTCTCCTCTGCGCCTTTCTCTACGCGCAGGGCGAGGTTTTTCTCAAGCTCTTTGTTGAGACGGTCCTGGATATGACGGCTGGTCACGAACTTGCCGTCCTGACCGAAGAAGGGGCTGTCGTTGATGCAGAAGGTCATCGACATCGTCGGTTCGTCGATCGCGATGGGTTTCAGTGCCTCCGGCTCGTTGGCGTCGCAGATGGTGTCGCCGATCTCAAAGCCGTCGATACCGATCATCGCGCAGATGTCGCCGTTCTTCACGACATCGGTCTTCACATGACCCATGCCGGAGAAAGTGTGCAGCTCTTTGATCTTGGTCTTGACCATCGTGCCGTCTTTCTTCGCCAGCGTTACCGCCTGACCGTCCTTGAACTCGCCGCGGTGTACGCGACCGATAGCGATACGGCCTACGTAGGCGTTATAGTCCAGCGAGGTGATGAGCATCTGCGGCGTACCGGGGTTGTCTTCCGGAGCCGGGATATACTCGATGATGGCGTCCATGAGGTCCGTGAGGTCCGTCGTCGGCTTCTTCCAGTCGCGCGACATCCAGCCGTTCTTCGCCGAGCCGTACAGGGTCTGGAAATCCAGCTGGTCATCCGTCGCGTTGAGGTTGCACATGAGGTCGAAAACCTCCTCCTGCACCTCATCCGGACGGCAGTTGAGTTTATCCACTTTGTTGATGACGACGATGGGTTTGAGGCCTAATTCCAAGGCTTTCTGCAGCACAAAACGCGTCTGCGGCATCGGACCTTCAAAGGCATCGACGAGCAGCAGTACGCCGTCCGCCATATTCAACACACGCTCCACTTCACCGCCGAAATCCGCGTGCCCCGGAGTGTCGATAATGTTGATCTTCGTGCCTTTGTACTCGATGGCTACGTTCTTGGCGAGGATGGTGATACCACGCTCGCGCTCCAGGTCGTTGTTGTCGAGGATCAGCTCTTTGGGCTGGTCGCTGAACTCGGACTGTTGTTGCTTAACGACATTCGCCGTGTACAACATCTTATCGACCAGGGTCGTTTTGCCGTGATCGACGTGCGCAATAATTGCTATATTTCTGATATTTTGCATAATCGTTTGTGTATTGCCCTATTTAGGCAAATAAAATTCGGGCACAAAGGTACGATTTTTTTCTCATATATGCAAGCGCGCGCGGATTTTTTTTTTATTTTGCAAAGTGGAATTTGTAAAACCGAGTTGACAAATTGTCAGTACATTTTGGTGTTTAGTAATAAATTGTCAAATTGACTACACATTTTGAAGAAATTTATCACTTTTTGTTCAAAATATTTGGTGGGTCAAAAAAAAGGCAGTAATTTTGCACCGGATTTCGGAAACGAGGGTTTTTATACCTGCCGAAAGCCCCGCAAGCGGATGCGTTAATCCGGAAAAACGATCTTTTAAAGAAAGGTACAAAAATGAAAAACGAAGTTAATCGTGCCTTTAGTGCTAAGAAAAAGGTATTATTTAGTCTGTTAACCATCGTATCGTTGGTAGCAGGAGTGACCTTAACCAATGCCGCCCAAAACACCAACGATAAATTTACAGTTCGCTTCCGCGAAAACACGCTTGTAGTAGCGTCCACTCAAATGGAGGAAGCCCGCATCTACTCGATGCAAGGCAAGTTGCTCCAGAAGGAAAAAGGAAAATTCGCGGAATTCCCCCTGGAGCGCGGTACCTACCGCCTCTACGCCAAAGTGAACGGCGAAACAGTAACCCGGAGAATTGAGCTCCGTTAAAAAAAGAAGAGACCCGCAAGGGCCTCTTTTTTTTATTGGCATGCCCGTCTATAAAGCGGGATGGAGATGGCGAGGAACACGAAGTTCGGCAGCCACGCCGCCATGAACGGGGACATGACATTATTGACCGAGAAAGTGGTGCTGACGGTGGAGAAAAGGATATACGCCGCGGTTAGGATAACGCCTATACCGAGGTTCTTTCCCATTCCTCCGCGGACCTTCCGGCTCGACATCGTTACGCCCAAAAGGGTCATGATGAACGCTCCTAAAGGCGACGCCCAGCGCTTATGGTACTCCACCTCAAAAGCCTTCACGTTGCCCGATCCGCGTTGCCGCTGCCGCTCCATATAGTGGCGCAGCTCCGGCGTGGTCATCTGTTGCGCCTGCTGGGCTGTGATGAACAGCTCATCCGGAATGATCGGCAACGTGATATCCTTCCGCTCACCGCATTCCAGAGACTCGCGCATGCCTGTGAAGGTGCGTTCGGTATAGTTCTCCAAGTGCCAGTTTTCCAGGGAGTCGTAGTAGATCCTGTCCGCCGTCGTACGGGACATCAGCGTCTTGCCGTCAAACTGCTCGATGGAGCAGCGGTAGCCCATGTTGTTGTACTTTCTGAAAGACTCGATATAGAGGATCGTGCCGGGCTCCACCTCCAGTTGCACGTTGCGCGCGTTCTCGGTGGTGAAATGCTCAATGTACTTGTCCGTGAAATGCAGCATTCGTTCGCTGCTTCGGGGTATGACCCATCCTCCCAAGATCACGCTCAGCGCAAAAAGAAGCGTCGCCGAGAAGGCGTAAGGAACCATCAGACGGTGGTAACTCATCCCCGCGGCATGCATCGCGATGATCTCCGAGTTGCCCGCCATCTTCGAGGTGAAATAAATGACGGAAATGAAGATGAACAGCGAGCTGAACATGTTCATGTAGTAGGGGATGAAGGGGATGTAGTAGTCGAGGATGATCTCCCGGAGGGGCACTTGTTCCTCGAAGAAATCGTCCATCTTCTCCGTCAAGTCAAAGACGATGGCGATGGACAAGATCAGCACGATCGAGAAAAAGAACGTCCCGAGAAATTTCTTAACTATGTACCAATCAAGTCTCTTCATTCGGTATCTCGATATTTCGATATATCGGTATCTCGGTATCTCTTATTACATCCGCTGCATGAGGTTCGGCATCACGCTGGCCTTCCAGCTGCTGAAATCGCCTGCCAGGATATGTTGCCGGGCCTGCGTCACGAGGTCCAGGTAGAACGCTAAGTTATGGATCGAGAGGACCTCCAGACCCAACATCTCCTGCGCGTGAATAAGATGTCTTGCATACGCGCGGGTGTAGGCATGATCGACGTACGAGGTGCCGCAGGGGTCGAGTTCGGTGAAGTCGTCCTCCCATTTCTTGTTACGCAGGTTCATGACGCCGTTCCAGGTGAAGATCATGCCGTTGCGCCCGTTGCGGGTAGGCATCACGCAATCGAACATATCGATGCCGCGCTCGATGGCTTCGAGGATGTTCCACGGCGTACCGACGCCCATGAGGTAACGGGGTTTGTCTTGAGGCAGGATATCGTTGCAGACCTCGATCATCTCATACATTACCTCCGTCGGTTCGCCTACTGCCAGACCGCCGATGGCGTAGCCGTCGCGGTCGAGGTCACGAAGCCGTTTCGAAGCCTCCTGACGCAGGTCCGTATAAGTGCAGCCCTGTACGATAGGGAAGAGGTGTTGTTTGTATCCGTAGAGGTCGTCCGTGCCGTCGAAACGGGCTATACAGCGGTCGAGCCAACGGTGCGTGCGGTCCATCGAGTCCTTGGCGTATTTCTTATCTGCCGTACCCGGGCAGCACTCGTCAAAAGCCATCATGATGTCCGCACCTATCTCCCGCTCGATATCCATCACGGACTCCGGCGTGAAGAGCAGCTTGCGACCGTCGATATGGGACGAGAAGCGTACACCCTCTTCCGTCATCTTGCGGATGTCGCTTAAGGAGAACACCTGAAACCCGCCGCTGTCCGTCAGGATCGGTCGCGTCCAGCCTTCAAAACGGTGCAGACCGCCGGCCTTATGCAGGATCTCGGTGCCCGGACGAAGGAAGAGATGGTAGGTGTTGCCTAAGATGATCTGGGCTTTGATATCGTTCTCCAGCTCCTTTCGCTGCACGCCTTTGACGGTGCCGACGGTACCGACGGGCATGAAGATAGGGGTGAGTATATCGCCGTGATCCGTATGGATCACTCCTGCCCGCGCACCAACCGCCTTCGCCTCGCTATGTAACTCAAAAAATGCCATAATTTCTTTTATTAAATCGAAAATGCGGCGGTTCGGCGCTCAATGCGCCTTAGTCTAATCGCCCAAATTCGTTCTTTTGTGCGAGCCCAACGCCCGCCTTTGTCCGTTTAGCCTTTGTCCGGCACTCGATAGTGCCGCCCTACCGCCTTCCAAAAATGCGCTTACGCTTACAAAATTCCAAAAATAGTTCTCGTCCTATTTCAACCTATTTATACTTGGGTTATCTTATCTCTACCCATTCTCTCTCTCCTCAAGGAGGGGGAGCCGGAGGGAGCTTATTTTCTTTTTTTCGGATGCAGTCATTGTTGAGCCCTATCAAGGGTCTCAACGGCGGATTTGGTAGTTAGGGGGCGCTGCAAGCTCGCTTGTGAGCGCGCCCTAATTATCGGGGTCCCCGATGCATGCAGGCATGCAGTGGGGAGTTGCGTAGCGCAATACGAAGCGTCATCGAGCAGTATTACTGCGAGTCACGCTAGTATTGTGGCGAGCAAGAGTCGCGTAGGCCAAAATGACTGCGCATTTTCGATTTACTCCCACTAAATCCGATTATTCTCCGGGAAGACGATAGCGGGCTTGAAGGCCTTCGCCTCCTCCGGCGTCATGAGGGCGTACGCCATGATGATCACCGTGTCGCCCACGTGGATCAGATGCGCCGCGGCGCCATTCATGCAGATACATCCCGAACCCCGGCGACCCGCGATGACGTAGGTCTCCAGCCGGGCGCCGTTCGTGTTATCCACTACTTGCACTTTCTCTCCCGCATAGATGTTCGCCGCCTCCATGAGCGCTTCGTCGATCGTGATCGAACCTACATACTCGAGGTTCGCCTCCGTCACCTGAACGCGGTGGATCTTAGATTTTAGTATGCTCAAATACATAATACTCCAAATTACGCCGCAAAGGTACTGCTTTTTTTCGAATTACGCAAGAAAAATCAATGATTTTTAGCCAAAAGTCGAAAGTAGAAAGTCGAAAGCCACAAAAAAAGAGCCCCGAAGGGCTCATTTTTGACTCATTTTTGACTCATTTACGGCTCATTCCCGCGACCATCCCGCGACCATTACGGACGTCACTGTCCCGTTCGGGTCCGATTTTGGTCCGGTTTTGACCATTTTTTTTGAAAAGAACTACATCTTGCGCAACCATTCGCAGAAGAACGGATCTTCTATCTCATAATGGTCGGTATAGATCACGTATCCCATTTGCTGTAGCCGTTTGAGGGAGCTATAAAGCGTGCTGGTGCGATATTCGCCTGTTTGGAACGAGTTTCCCTTCGCTAAACGCAGAAGTAACCATTTGCTGGTTCGCTTAAAATTCATCCATATCCGCTCATAATCCAGATTATGAGTGAGGACAATCTGCTGCACGGCTGCCTCATATACATTTTCCTCCTCGGGTTGCAGTACTCCTATTTGCCACATATGGAAAGCTAATTGTTGCGAATAGTAGGGATGACAATCCGTGTAATCCAATACTTGGCGGGATAGTTCGGCTGCTTTGTTCTTAAAAACAGGCTCAAAACGCGTCCGGAGGTATTCGTCAAATTCAGCCCTCGGCAATTTTTGCAGCCGCATCAATTCGCCAAAATGATAGAAGGGGGATTTGACGTTCTCAAAAATATCGGTCATCATACTCTCTTGACTTCCCAAGAGGATATAATTGATATGTCGCTGCTGTTGCATGATAGCCCTTAGTTGTTTGTCTAAGGCAGGGGAAATCTCCAAAATCTCTTGGAATTCATCCAAAATAACGACCAGCCTGTCCTGTTCAGTATGCATATTCTCAATCAATGCTAATACATCTTCCAATAAAACCCGCTGGTCTTGAGTAGGTTGGAACCCGATCTCGATTGCGCCTGTGAGCTGATTCGTGCTGATAGTCGGAATAACGCGGAACCGGAGTATCCATTGGCGGAGTTTCTCCATCGGATGAATGCGGTACACCTCGCGGAGCAACTTAGCCGCAAAATCGGCAACGGATGTGACTTCCTGCAAATTGAGATTTATGTACTGCCGTTCCGCTTGTTTGACCGCTTTTAATACCACGCTGCTCTTCCCGAAGCGGCGAGGACTGATCAATACGAGGTGGTTTCTACTCTCTATAAACTGGCGGATGTACGCTACCTCTTTCACGCGGTCTGTAAAGAATTCATTCTCTACTATGGACCCAAATTTAAACGGATTTTCCATATAATGCACTATTACGAAAAAAGTCGTTACGAAAAAAGTCGTAATCGAAATTCGCTGCAAAGGTACAACAAAAAATCGACATACGCAAGAGGTATGCCGATTTTTTTGTGTTAATTTGTTAATTCCTTAACTCATTATTGCACGCGAGCGCCGCGGGCGTCGTACATCTTACCGTCCTTGACGATATAGAGAATGCCGTCGATCATCACTTTTTGTGCTCTTCCCTTCAGGGAGGAGTCGGAGATAGGCTCCTCCAATCCCGTCGGCGTATTCTGAATAGGCGAGATCTCCAGGACGAAGCGTCCGGTGTAGTCGCCCGGTTGGAGCGTGACGGTGTAGTCCAGCGCGCTGAGGGATGTCCGTACGCCTGTCTCGTTATCCACGAGCGTGACGCCGATACCCTCCGTACCCTCCGGGATAGCGAAGGTGTAATCGCCTGCGCTCTTGATCGATACGCCTACCGGTACTACCGTTGTCTGGGTCGTCGAGAGCGGCAGACTGTTTCCGGCTACCTGAATGGCATCGGAGGTAATAGTGTATATATTTCCGCCCGATTTGTATTCCTTGCACAGATCCTGGTTGAACTCAAACGCAGCTGTGATGTTCTCATCATCCGAGAAGCGCACAAAGGTATGATCCACCTCTTCTTCGCCTCGTACGAGTTGGAGCTTGTAGGTAAGGTCGGTGGCTGCTGAATTCTGGCGTTTCGGAGCGCTAACCGATGGCGTTACTACATTGGTCCATTCGATGGACTCGCCGCTGTATTGCACCATGTATCCGGTGAGAGGCTTGAAGGTGTATCCGTCGGTGGTGATAGGAGACAATACATTGGTAGTCTTGTTCCATTCGTAGAGGAACGGAAGGTTAGCTGTTGTCCATTGTTCATCTGAACCATCGTGCGTATTCCATCCGGTTTTGGTGCTCGTTGCAAAACTCGGCGAGCCGATACAACGCCAGTAACTGTCCTTGATATTTCGGTTATCGCGTGTAATAGTACATACGTAGTCGCTTTGATCCGTATATTTGACGCTTACACTCGTTTGCTTAATATTTCCGACCTTTCCGTCTGACGGGAAATAGAGGGTAAGGTACGTCACATTATTGTTCCATTTTAGCGAACCGGAAGTAAACTCACCCAGATCCAGCGTGAGTATATATCCTTCATAAGGATTGAGTGTTTCGCTACGATCCATGAACTCCCAGTTAGGCTCGCTATCAATCCAGAAACCATTGGCGGCACGTTTCTTGCCGTTATAGCGCTGCATGATCCAATCTGCTCCATAGTTGCCTATGCTGCCGAATACATCGTTCAGCTTGACGCGGTAAGGGAAGGAAACCCAATAGAATTGCTTCTCATATACGCTTGCCACATTACCGGTCAGGAAATCCTTGTCTAATTGAATAGCTGTATATACGGTATCAACCTCGGTCAATTCGTCAGAGCTTCCGGCGAATGTGATCTGGCGAGCATCGTTCTGGTTTTGTTTCAGAATCATGACATCCGTATTGATAGCTGCGCTTGCGACAGTTCCTGTCTCTGGAACCAGCCATGCGGAGAGCAGACGATTGGTCTTGAAATCATAGATGATACGCAAATCGTGCTTGACCTCTGGATGCAAAGAATAATTACCGCCTAATATTTCTGCCGTAGAGGCATCGCTCCAAACCGCGTCAGTTCCTTTGAAATACTGGAGATGGTCATAACCATTGAAATGGTAGTTGGAGATCAGTTTTACTCTGGCTTTCTCGTTCGCCTTAATGTCCAGTTGGTAAATCCAGTTGTTTTTATCCTGCATCTTGATGGTATCATTCGTCAGCGCAGAGCCGTTTCCTTTGAAAATCTTCGGCTCGCTGCCACCCGCTGTGGCACCCTGAAGCCACAAGAAGGTATTTACCCCCTCTTCGGATGAACCGTTCAGATAGGCGCGCCCGATAGAGTTGGTGGCGCTGTTGTACATAAACCGTACGGACGCCTGATACGGCAGTTTGCCATACTCCGTCACATACGGACTATCATTCTCGAAAGTCTCGGTGATACATGCGCTGTAGTCGTTTGCAATGGTGAACTTGACATTTGTGTTGGTCGGCGTCCAATGGCAGTGATAATAGTCGTAGCCCGAATGGTCTCTTGCGTACTCGGAGAAGATCATCCTGTTATCCGAGGCTCTCTTATAGGCTTCCCATCCTCCGTCGGCAACATCGGTACGGATATAGTAATTGCCGGTGTAAGGAATAGGAGTGCCTACTGTAATCTGATCGCAACTTCCGCCGGTGCTGGTAAGTGTCAGCGGGAAAGTATAAACGCCCGTTTTGCCATCCAGTCCCAAAGTGTTTTTACTAATCGTTGGAGAGCCACATGCATCAACCCAAGTGATTTCTGGGTCAATCGATGAGCATTTCTGCAACTTGAGAGACCAATCTCCGGTAACGTAGAAACCAACGGTATCTTTACGCTCGGTTGCGCCTCCTGCGAGTTGGCGGATGACTTGTGAGGGGTGAGAGGTTACGCTGCCACCGTCTTTTACTTTCCCCTGATATACTATTCGATAGTCACCTACTGCAAGCGGGTAGTCTGCTGTCAGATATAATTTGTCAGCACAGTTTAGCGTAAATGTATATTCTCCACCGGCTGTTGTTGTGATGTGACCCACAGTTGCTTGTCGGTCAACATAAGACCAACCGCTACAATTAGTGGAAATCATAGTACCGCTGTTTTTATAGTAGGTGTTATTGTAACCTTGCAACTCCATACGATAAGTCGTATTGGCAGAAAGGGTTACTGTTGCAGTATATGTTCTTGATCCGGCTGCGGATAATGTAAAATCTCCATTTCCTGACGTAATATCTCCCGACCCATCGTATATTTTCAGATTTATACCTGCTTTAGTATCGTTATAGTTCATCCAATAACCACAGTAGTATCCGGTTTTGTTTTTATCTTTTTCACGGAAGTTCTCAGCTACGCACATATTATTAGTGGTTTTGCTATAATCACCTCGTGTGACAGCTGCCATTTCATAAAGCCTGTAAATTTCAGAAGGGATAGATTTGCTGGTAAAGAGTACATACTGCGTAACTTGATCATGTCCGGAGAGACCAGAGTAATCCAAGTAAAAAATACGAGTATTCGGGATACGCGTCATCCTTACGCTATGAAGCGCATTGTCAACCCAGTTTTCGACAATTAAAGCACCGTCTTTTCCATCTCCGTCATTCCAATGGAAGTTATATTGGAGGAACGTAACATATACTTCATCTCCCCATTCATTCTCAATATTTCCCGCGTCAAAATAGATCACTTCATCATTGGTGAACTCGGCTTCGATAGTACCTCCTGCAGCAGATGCGGTAAACGTGGCGGTCGCCGAGGTAGTAGAACTACAACTAACACCGCCCACATTCCACTGCTTGAACCGGAAACCCGGTTCCGGCGTGGCGGTGATGGTGGTGGTGGTAACCGGACGCAAAGTGATGTTTCCTGCTGACGGACTTACACTACCATGACCGTTGACTGATAGCGTGGCACTATGCTCCGGCTCACCGGGGTATGTAATGCGCACCGATGGAGACGAACCGGAAATGTCGATAGTAAAGGTATATGAACCTGCAACGGTTGTGGTGAAATACACATCATTTGTTCCATCCCATGTCCATTGGTCTCCGCTTGACATAGAACCGGTGCCTGTCTGTCCTTTCCAAGCAGAGTTTTGTACATCTCTAATTTGGCATTTGTATTGTGTACCTGCATTGGTCAAGTTCGCCACAATGGTTATTGTGTTACCATCGTATGTCACACTGGAATAAGCATTATTATCTCCACTTGTTGCCCATCCTCGCATACCACCTGCCGGATTTCCATCTGCATTAACAGAGCCGCAGAGCAAGTACTTTTCCGTAAACGTAGCTGTCAGCGTGGAACTTGTGCTCGCTGTTCCACAACCGGTGATAGTCGTAGATGCGGTATTGTCGGCAGAGAGAGAAATATTATTATTACTCTTCGACCAAATAGTGCCTGTTAAGAAATAACCGGTTATAGGCACCGCCGTCACAGTCGGTTTTGTCTCTACGCCGGCAGTTGTACTTGTCGCCGGAGAACCGCCAATCGTGAAAGAACCTTTGCCGCTCGGCGAGGCAGCCAAAGTAACGGAAGTCCGGTTTTCCGTCCATTGAGCAAACAAAGTATAGTTGGCATTCATGGTAATGCTTGCGTCTGCGGCATAGTCTGTACCTCTACCGTCAGCAGCCGTGTTCCAACCCGAGAATGTATAACCTGTAGCTGTCATTGTATTCACTCCGAGCACCGTTGCGGAAGCTCCAAAATTGTAATCAGTGGCATCTGTTGGAGCGGCTCCACTCGTTGTGGCTCCTTCCGGGAAGTTGGGATAATAGGTCACACTGTAAGTTTGTTTCCAATGCGCATACAAAGTTGCGTCCGACGTTTTTGTCCATTGGCTGGATGAGTTAGTATAACCGGTTTTGTTTGCCAACAAATTACCATTTGAGTCAGCAATCTTAACAGGAGTTGCATCATTCGTATAATAACCTTCTACAGACCAACCAGCTTTCGTCGGGGCAGAATGTGTATCAAAGCCCGTGGTTAAATAAGTGATAGTCGCACTACCATGGTTGTCACCTTCGTTTTTATCCAGTGTAATGCTATATACATGAGGAGTCCAATATGCATAAAGGGTGGTTCCTGCCTTTGTGTTCAAATCTGAGTTTTTTGCGCTAGTACCATCCGCATTATAATATTTAGTACCAGCTCCTCCAGTCTCAGTAAAGTATCCTTGAAAATCATATCCGGCACGTGTGGGTAGAGTAATGGAAGGCATTGCGCTTCCATATGTCGCTTTGATGGAAGTTGTTCCGTCAGAACCTGATTGTTGATCAAAATTAACGGCGTACTTGATACGTGTAAATCGTGCCTCAATAGTTGTTGCTGCATATTGATAGAAATCGTAAGATGCTTTGGTACTTTGACGAGTGCTTCCTACGTACCATCCATCAAATTGCCAATCATCGTTTTTCGAAGAATAAGAGGGGGTTACTTTTCCGGAAATTACAGTATTGTAGGAACATGAAGAACCGGAAGACCAACTAGCATCACTACGCTTTGTTCCCCAAGTACCTGCGCCATCCGCATAAGTTCCGGTGATCTTTATAGTTGACGCCGGTTTGTCGCTCGTTGAACCATTTGAGTAGGAATCTGCGCCACTCTCTTTAACTTTAATATTAAGAGTTGTTGTGTATGTTTGAACAGATGTAGCTATTGACGAAGCTCCTTTCCCTGCCCAATAGTAGGTTTTATGATAACTCATGTCATAATTCCATATAACATTGTCGGAATGAGCTGTCGCCCACCCCCAACGAGCCTCAATATTATTGCCTTCTCCTCCCCAACTTGAGGCACCTGTCAGCACTGCTATCTGGTTGTATTCATTTGGCCAATTATCTCCTAACTCGGCGAAATAAAGTTTTTCCACATTGTCGGATTTTCCCATGGGATATACCTTTGAGTAGTTCCAATTATTCCAACCACGTCCAACTATTGCCTGTACATCCGACCACGAATTATCGTTATAATAGTAGAAGTAGGGATAGTTTAAAGTTTGACCAGTGCCGTCCGCCCACGCCTGTCCGACACCGAGGGTGAGGAAGGCAAAAATTAAAATTGAGATCCCGTAAATGGACCGTAATTGTGCCGTAATTGTACTTACTTTGAGCCGTAAATGAGCTGTTGCTTTAGAAAATGTATTTTTCATAGGTATATTGTTTTTCATTTATTATTTTTGTATGGTTATTTCGTATCGCCTTCTCCATTTTCATCAAATGGAAGTTCTTCAGCTTTCCCTTCTTCAATCGGACGGATGTAGTCGCTTGCTTTTATCGGCGACACTACGCTTTCTCCGATGGTGGCTTCTAATTGATTGCGCGCCGCTTTTGCTACATTGCCTCCTTCCTTGGCTATCTGCATATTTTGCATCATCGTTTTCGGATTCTTTCTTTTGGAAATTTCCGTGGTTGAGGCTTCTGCTAAAGTGTTTAATGCCAACTCGATAGTGGACATATTATCGCGCAAGTTCTCTTTGGTTAAACCTTTGAATTTTTTATACTCTTTGGTCGTCTTTCCGCTCCATGCCTTTGTGATCAAGTCTGTCAGGATAGCAAAATCTCGCCCTTCTTGCATTCCGGAACGTTTCCATTCATTGGTCAACTCATTTCGAGCATCTATTGATTTTACACGATTAGCAATCCATTTATCCGAATAACCCAGTTTCTTGTAGTCAGTAACAGCTTGTTGTATTGCTAATTCAGGATCTATCATCTGCTGAATACGCTGACTTCCGACCTCTGCTAACCAACGTTTCAATGGCTCAGCCTTTTTGCTCGGTATAGACTGAACTATACGCAGAATTTGTTCCAAGTCAGCTGCATCTGTAGCATACTTTTTCCCGTCAGCGGCAGGCATTTTCAGTTGCTTACAATTTGTAATCAACTCATTTGCCCCCTCGTCTATGATGCGTTTCTTTACCACAGCCCAATAGGTACTTGCGCTCCGTGCTGTTAGTTGATCCGTAAGGGCACCAATAACATCCACCACCGAGAAGTAGTACTTCTCTTCCGTTTCATCCCATACTACGCGTATTTTTGCGTTCTCGAAAAACTGTATTTGTGTTTCGCTACTCATGGTTTTCCCATTGTAATCCTATGATTTCTTAGTTTTCCTAATGGCTACTACTCCCGCGAAAGCGAGGGCGAAAATCGCTAATACCCATGGCTCGCCGACGGGCGATTTGTCACTTTGCCCGTATTCGGTACCATGATTGAAGTTCCCCTCTCTCTTTATCCCTCCTCTGTGTCTTGGGCCTGAATTCCCTTCAACTCCACTTTGATCAGAGGGCGCGGAGGCATCAAACGGAGCATAGACTGTTCCGCTATATCCCGTGGTAGGCATCACCTGCGCGTTCTGCATCGGCTGGGACTCCGGCTGAGCCGTTTGGTACAATGGTTCCGCCTGGGTATAGGCAAAGCCTATCGACAAAAAAATAACCGTAATAATATACGCAATCTTGTTTTTCATATTCGTTAATGCATAATTTGGCGCAAAATTACTCTTTTTTATTGGAACCTGCAAATTTTTACACAAAAAAAGCATATTTTTTTACATTTTTGTTGAAATAGCCCCAAAAAAAGAGATTTCCGCGCGGAAATCTCTCTTTTTTTATTGGGGCCCCCGACGTAAACTTTGTTTGCGGTGGGGAGAGCGGAGGCAATGGTCGCACCTACTAATTAGCGTAGCGGTTTAGTTTTTGCGATCCATTTGCCGAACGCGATTACAACCATCTCACATAGCAGAAGTCCATGCGGTGGGGCAGGAGTTCGTTCTGCGGATACATACGCAGACCGAATTTCATGCCGCCGGCATAGTCGAGCTGATATACATTCTCGAAGAACAAATGGCTGCCCTCTGCCTTTTTCAACAACAGCGGCTCTACCTCGTACAGCTTGTCGTTGTTGTGGGTCGAGGTGCGGATGGCTACGAGCTCTACGCCGATACCCTTGTCGTTCAGACCCTTGGTGTCCAGCTCTACCTGTATCTTAACCTTGTCGCCTACATTGAGGTTTTGCAGGTTTTCTGATTTGTAAACCACCTCTATCTCGTCCCAATGCTCTACCATGTTCTCTTTCCATGCCGCGATCTCTTTGGCTACCTTGTAGTTGTCCGCACTGAGGAGCTTGTGACGCTTCGCGAGTTTGTTGTAGAACTTCTCGAAATAGTCGTCGATCATGCGCTTTATGGTGAAACGCGGGGTGATCTTCGTCACGGAGTTCTTGATATATTGAATCCACTCGGGGCTGTAGCCCTTGCTGTTCTTCGCGTAGTAGAGCGGGATGATCTCGTTCTCGAGCATCTGGTAGATGGTGGCGGCATCGAGCTGATCCTGGTGCGCCTGGTTCTCGTAGGTGCGGTGCTCGGTCAGCGCCCAGCCTGCGCCCTCTACGTAACCCTCGTACCACCATCCGTCCTTGACGGAGAAGTTGAGCACGCCGTTCATCTGCGCTTTCTCGCCGGACGTACCGGAAGCCTCCAGCGGACGGGTAGGCGTGTTCAGCCAGATATCCACACCGGAGATGAGGCGTTTGGCAAGGCGCATATCGTAGTTCTCGAGGAAGATGATCTTACCGAGGAACTGCGGCATACGGCTGATCTCGACGATACGCTTGATCAAGCCCTGGCCACCGCCATCAGCAGGGTGCGCCTTACCGGTGAAGAGGAACTGTACCGGATAGTTCGGGTTGTTCACCAGCTTATCCAGACGCTCCAGATCGGTGAAGAGCAGGTATGCACGTTTGTAGGTGGCGAAACGGCGACCGAAACCGATGATCAGGTTGTTCGGGTTCATCTCGTTCAGCGCGCGGACGATACGAGCCGGATCACCCTGAGTCTTCATCCAGTCCTCACGGAATTTCTCCTTGATATAGTCCATCATCTTGCGCTTCAAACTCATGCGCGTGTTCCAGATCACCTCGTCGGGGATGTCGTTGTACGGCTTCCACATCTCCAGATTCGACTGGTCGTGGATCCACTCTTTCGGCAGGTATTTCTCGTAGATCTCTTTCCACTCGTGCGCTGCCCAAGTAGGCATGTGTACGCCGTTGGTCACATAGTCCACATGCAGCTCCTCCGGGAAATAACCGGGCCATACGGGGCTGAACATCTTCTTCGACACCTCGCCGTGCAGCCAGCTCACGCCGTTGGCCTCCTGGCACGTGTTCAGCGCGAAAACGCTCATCGAGAATTTCTCCGTGTTGTCGTCCGGATTGACGCGGCCCATGCCGATCAGGTCATGCCATTCGATGCCTAATTTGCCGGCATACTCGCTCATGTATTTGTAGAACAAGCCCTCCTCGAAATAGTCGTGACCGGCAGGAACCGGGGTATGGCAGGTGTAGAGACCCGATGCGCGCACTATTTCCTTGGCCTGGTTGAAGGTCAGACCTTCCTCTTGTACCAAGTCCACCAGACGCTGCAATCCCATGAGCGCCGCGTGACCCTCGTTGCAATGATATACATCTTTCTTGATGCCCAGTTTCTTCAGCGCTAACATACCACCGATACCCAGCAAAATCTCTTGCTTGATACGGTTCTCCCAGTCACCTCCGTAGAGCTGGTGGGTGATCTGACGATCCCACTCGCTGTTGAGCTCGTTGTCGGTGTCGAGCAGGTACAGGTCCATGCGGCCTACTGCTACGCGCCAGAGATATGCCTTCACGGTGCGGCCCGGATAAGGAACCTCGACAACCAGGTTCGAGCCGTCTTTCTCCTTCACCTGCGTGATAGGCAGGTTAGCGAAGTTCTGCGCCTCGTAGTTAGCAATCTGCTGACCTTCCGGAGAGAGTGTTTGGGTGAAATAGCCGTAGCGATAGAGGATACCGATAGCCGTCATATCCACGTTGCAATCCGATGCCTCTTTGATGTAGTCGCCCGCCAAGATACCCAGACCACCGGAATAAATATTCAACACGTGGGTCAGACCGTACTCCATCGAGAAATAAGCAATGGTCGGTTTTTTCTTGTCTTTCGGGGTGTCCATGTACGCGCGGAACTTGGTATAAACCTTGTTCAGCTGTTTCATGAACTTCTCATCCTTGGTTAACTCTACCATACGGTCGTAGCTGATGATGTTCAGCAGGACGATCGGGTTCGAGTTGGCGCGATGCCATGCGTCATTGTCGATGTAGCGGAACAGGTCCTTTGCGTCTGCGTTCCAGCTCCACCATACGTTGTACGCGAGCTCTTGCAGCTTGCTCAACTCAGCAGGAAGCGTGGCGTGAATATTGCACTCCTTCCAAATAGGCTGGTTGACATTACTTACTTTTACTTTCATGAGTCTATTTAGTTTTTTATTATAATTATCCGTTTTTACGCATATTTTCCCAGGCTTCCCGGGGCTTCCGGGAGGTCTAGTTCAAAAATCGAGCGCAAAATTACTATTTTTTTTTGAAATATGCAAGAATTTTTGTAATTTTGCACCCGATATTGCAAAATTGTGTACTTTAAATGACAAACTATGATAGAAGAAAAAGAAATACTCCGGCGGCGAGACATGCGTGAGACCTTCACTTTTACCATCGATCCGGCGGACGCCAAGGACTTCGATGACGCCCTTTCGTTCGAAATAATTAAATGTCCAAATGACGCAATAAATGACCAAATGGTAAATGACCAAATGGTAAATTATCAAATTGGTGTCCACATCGCCGACGTCTCCTTTTACGTGCGCCCGGGTACGAAGATAGATGAGGACGCGTACAAGCGCGGGACCTCCGTCTATCTCGTGGATCGCGTACTGCCGATGCTCCCTGAGGAGTTGTGCAACGACAAATGTTCGCTTCGGCCCGGTGAAGACAAACTCTGCATGTCCGTCATCTTCACGATGGACGACGACGCGCGGGTACTCAAATATAAGATCTGCCGCACCGTCATCCGCTCCGACGCGCGCCTCAACTACGACGAGGCGCAGGACGTTATTATGGCAAATCAGACTGGCGAGACACTATCGAGAGAGAATCGGAACGGGGGTAATACGGGGGAAAAAGCGAGTCTGAAGCAGGCTCTTGCTACCCTTAACACCCTTGCGCAGAAACTCCGCGCCGAACGGATTGCCAACGGAGCGCTCACCATCGAGCAGGACGAGATGCGGTTCCGGCTGGATAAGAACGGCTTCCCGACGGAGATCTATTTTGAGCAACCTAACGAAGCGCACCATCTCATCGAGGAGTTCATGCTCCTCGCCAACCGTACGGTAGCCAAAGCCGTCGGTTCCGGAAGACCCTTCGTCTATCGCGTACACGACCTGCCGGACGGAGAGAAACTCGAGAATGCGAAACAGTTCCAGAAACGCTTTCCCCAACTTCGCAACGCCTACGACCTGCTCACCATCCGCGCGCAGGCCAAAGCTGTTTATTCGACCTATAACATCGGTCACTACGGTCTCGCCTTTACCCATTATACGCATTTCACTTCGCCTATCCGCCGGTACCCGGACCTGATGGTGCATCGGCTCGTGGACAAATATATCCTCACGGGCAAGAAAGAGACCATGACCCGCGAACAGATGGAGGAGATGTGCGAGCATTGTTCCGCTTGTGAGCAGGATGCCGCGCAAGCCGAACGCGACTCCATCAAGATGTTCCAGGCCATGTGGATCACCTCTCATGTAGGCGAGATCCTGCCGGGACACATCTCCGGCGTGACGGATTTCGGACTCTTTGTCCAACTCGACGAGAGTCGCTGCGAAGGACTCGTGCATATCACGAAGATCGGCGCGAAGGGCGAGTACTGGCAGTACGACGAGAAGAACTACCGCCTCGTCTGCGAACACGGGAAGAAAGCCTACACCCTCGGCGATCCCGTCGTGGTCCAAGTCGTCCGTGCGGACATCAATAAAGGCCAGATTGACTTCGAATTTGTGCCCGAAGAGCCAATAAAAGACCAAAAAGCATAAATCATGCCTAAAAATTTGCGTATTTGCGAATTTTTCTGTATCTTTGCACTCGAAATGAGAAAAATAGCCTTCATACTAACCCTTTGCGCCTTCGTCTTATGCGCGCACGCGGAAACCTTATTATTACACACGGGCGCACGCGTGAAAGGAGAGATCGTCTTCCGGAACGAAGAGGTCATCATCATCCGCAACGCCGACGGCGCGCGGTTTCAGTACCCCCGCGCGGATGTGAAGGAGATAATCTCCGATGATCAAGAAGGTCAAATGCCCAATGACTCTGTAATTGTCCAAATGGCAGATGACCAAATGGTAAATAAGAAGGCCTCCATCCTTCTGGAACTCGCCGGCGGTTCGGCGTATATCCCGAGCGAGGACTTAGGCGCAGCGGTGTCCGTGGATCTGTTAGTGGGATCCCACCACATTAACGGCAGGCATATTTTCATCGGCGGCGGTCTGGGCTACCACGGGCTATTTATGGTTAACCCCAACGCCGCTTCTTCGAAAAACGTGGCGCAGAAACTCAATTTCCTGCCAATCCAGGCTGCCATCCGTATCCCCTTCTTAGAGCAGAAACACTCGCCCGTTGCCGGTCTCGCCATCGGGTACGGCGTGGCGTTGAGCAAAGATTATCTGGGTGGCCTGTACGCCGGAGTGGATTTAGGTTATCGGTGCCAACTCAATCCCAAGACCGCGATCGGCGCAGTCTTCTATACTCAATTTCAACAAGCGCAAATAATTACAACAGAGTCCATAGAGGGAACCGGCTTCGAGGAAAAAACAGGAAGAAACCTCCTTTCCTTCGGCGCCAAGTTCACTCTTTATTTCTAATCCCCGATGAAGTCCCCGCGCGAATATAGAGTCTCCATTCTCCTGAACGCCAGCGAGCAAAAGATGCTGGATCGGTTCTGCGCGCAGTACGGCGTCAAGAACAAGAGCCGCCTCATCCGCGAGACCCTCATGCGGGCAATCCTTCGCCAGCTGGACAAAGACCAGCCGACGCTTTTTGACTAACCCGCATCGTGCATTAATGCACGATAAAAAAACGCCTCCTTTTGGGAGGCGTTGTCTTTAACTCCTGAACTCGTTCATTCGTTCACTCGTTCATTCGTTATCATCCAAGGTAAGTCTGCAGGATGTGACTGCGTTGGCCGGTGTTCAGTTTGCGGATCGCTTTCTCCTTGATCTGACGCACACGCTCGCGGGTGAGATGGAGCTCATCGCCGATCTCCTCCAGCGTCTTTTCCGGCGTGCCAATACCGAAGAACTTACGTAAGATATCCGCTTCACGGGGTGTCAGCGTTGCTAACGCGCGACCGATCTCGGTGGAGAGCGACTCGTTTATCAGGCCACGGTCCGCATTCGGCGAATCCTCGTTGACCATTACGTCGATCAGACTGTTGTCCTCTCCTTCTACAAACGGCGCATCAACACTAACGTGACGACCGGACATCTTCAGCGTCTCCGCAATCTTATCTACCGGGATTTCCAGCATCTCAGCTAACTCTTCCGCACTCGGCTTACGCTCGTGCTCTTGCTCGAAACGCTGGTAGGCTTTGTTGATCTTATTCATCGAGCCCACTTGGTTCAACGGCAGACGTACGATACGACTCTGCTCCGCCAGGGCCTGAAGAATAGATTGACGAATCCACCATACTGCGTACGAAATGAACTTGAATCCGCGTGTCTCATCGAATTTCTCTGCAGCTTTGATCAGACCTAAGTTGCCTTCGTTAATCAAGTCCGGCAAACTCAATCCTTGGTTCTGATACTGCTTCGCTACAGACACTACAAAGCGTAGGTTACTACGAACCAGTTCTTCTAACGCAGCGCGGTCACCATTACGGATACGACCCGCCAACTCTACCTCACGATCCACGGTAATCAACTCCTCGCGACCGATCTCCTGGAGATACTTGTCGAGAGAAGCAGACTCACGATTGGTGATTGATTTTGTAATTTTTAATTGACGCATATACTAAAATATGGTTTGTGATCCGGTCGGGATTCGAACCCGAGACCCACAGCTTAGAAGGCTGTTGCTCTATCCAGCTGAGCTACCGGACCCCGCCTAACGGCGCACAAAAAGCGTGCCCATTAGGGCAAAAAAGCGCGCAAAGGTACAACTTTTTTTTGAATTATGCAAGAAAAAAAGTGATTTTTGTACCTTTTTACCCGCATTTTTAGAGCAAACTGTCAAAAAGTTGTGCCAAATCCTGCTTGCGGCAAGCACCTACATGACGATTTACCAACTCGCCGTTGTTGAAGAACAACATCGTCGGGATATTCATGATGCCGTACTCCTCGCAGGTGTCAGGATTGTCGTCCACGTTCAGTTTGCCGACAACGACTTTGCCTTCGTACTCGTTGGAGAGCTCCTCCAGAATCGGCAGCATCATCTTGCAGGGGCCGCACCATGCTGCCCAGAAATCTACTACTACCGGTTTGCCTGACGCAATCACATCCTTGATGTTAGCGTCCGTAATTTCTACTGTCATAATTATATTTTTTTTATGGTTATTTTTTTCTGATTCGGTCGGCGCAGCAAGATGTCCGTCAGCGGGTCTTCCAGATAAGTCTGGACGGCTCTCCTGACAGGTCTTGCGCCGTTCTTCGTGTCAAAACTACGCTCCGCCAGTTTCTCTGACACCTCTGCCGGTACGACCAGGTGATGGCCTTGCTTCTTCATCCGTTGTTGGAGAAGGCTGATCTCGATCCGTACGATCTGGGCGATGCTCTCGCGGTTCAGCGGCTCGAAAGTCACGACATTATCGATGCGGTTGACGAACTCCGGCGGGAATTGTTTCTGCAGCGCCTTGAGCAAGGTGGCGTTCACGCGCTTCTGGTCCATCTCCGCGTTGTTGAAGCCGATGCCCGCGCCGAACTCTAACACCTGTCTCGTGCCTACGTTGCTTGTCAGCACGATGATCGTGTTGCGGAAATCGACGCTGTGGCCCTGACGGTCAGTCAGACGGCCTTCGTCCAGTACCTGCAGCAGCACGTTGAAGATATCCGGATGGGCTTTCTCGATCTCGTCGAAGAGGATGATGGAGTAGGGTTTGCGCCGCACGGCCTCCGTCAGCTTGCCGCCTTCCTCATGGGCTACGTAGCCCGGAGGCGCGCCTACCAGCAGGCTCACCGTGTGTTTCTCCATATATTCGCTCATATCGAACCGAATGAGAGCATCCTTGCTGCCGAAGAGTTCCTCCGCCAGACACTGCGCCAGGTACGTCTTGCCGACACCCGTCTGACCTAAGAAGAAGAACGTGCCGATTGGGCGTTTCGGGTCGCGCAGACCGAGCCGGCTGCGTTGGATAGCGCGAACGACGGTCTCCACAGCGGTGTCCTGACCTATCACGCGGCGTTTGAGGGTGTCCGCCATCGTACGCAGCCGCTCGCTCTCGGCGGTCGCTACGCGCTGAACGGGTACGCCGCTCATCACGCTCACTACACCCGCTACGTCTTCTATGGTGATAGCGTACGGCGTCTCGCTCTCGCCCAACTCCTGCATGCGGGTCTTGCTCCGTGCGCCGACTTCGTCCATCACGTCGATCGCTTTGTCCGGGAAAGCACGGTCGGTCAGGTATCGCTCGCTCATCTCCACGCAGGCCTTCAGCACCTCTTTGCTGTAGATCACATGGTGGTACTGCGCATAATGGGCGCTGAGGTGTTTTAAGATGTTCAGCGTCTCCTCGCTCGTCGTCGGACGAACCTGCACTTTCTGGAAACGGCGCTCTAACGCCCCGTCTTTCTCGATGGACTTGGCATACTCCGCCGTCGTTGTGGCGCCGACGCACTGTACCTCACCCCTCGCCAAAGCGGGCTTGAGGATGTTCGCTGCGTCCAATGATCCCGAAGCGTTTCCGGCGCCGATGAGCGTGTGTATCTCATCGACAAAGAGGATCACCTCCGGGTGCTCGCGCAGCTCCGTGATCACTTGTTTCATCCGCTCCTCAAACTGGCCGCGGTACGTCGTTCCGGCTACCATCGAAGCGACATCCAAAGTCACGATCCGTTTGCCTTTCAGCGCCCCGCTCTCGTCGCCGATGATGCGCAGCGCCAAGCCCTCAACGATAGCGGACTTGCCGACACCCGGCTCACCTATGAGGATTGGGTTGTTCTTCTTCCTGCGGCTCAGGATCTGTACCACGCGCTCGATCTCTCTCTCGCGTCCTACGACGGGGTCTAACTTACCTTCCTCCGCCTGTTTGGTCAGATCGCGTCCGTACTTGTCCAGCGCTGCGGTCTTGCTGCTCTTGCCTTTCTGCTGGCCGCGTTGCGGCTGCCAGTTAGCCTCGTTCACCTCATCTCCCTGCTCGCCGCCGTTCTGCGGATACTCCAAGGTCTCATGCGGCTCGCCGTACAGATCGACCACCCGCGAATAGGTGATCTGCCACTCGTTCTCCAGATAGATGGCGGCCTTGTTGACCCGCTCACGGAGGATGGCCATCAGCAGGTGAATCGTCCCCACCGCAGGCGCATGATACTCACGGCTGATACCCTCCGCGATGCGGAAGATACGATCGGTGCTCGCGCTCAACGAACGCGACGCATCCGGCTCCGTGCCCCGCAAGGACTGCTCGATAGCCTCTTTGGCTTCCTCCGGACGAAAATCCGCCTGACGCAGTACCTCATAGGCCGAGCCTTCGCCTAACCGCATAATCGCCAGCAGCAAGTGCCCCGGCTCGATGTGTTTGCTCATCAGCCTGGACGCCTCTTCCTGGGCGTACTGAATAATCTTGTTTGTATTTACTGTTACTACCATAAACATCTCTTGACTCTTGTCTCTTAACTCTTGACTTTTGTCTCTTGACTAATTATAAAAATGCCATGCCAAACCTGCTCGGAAAACATCCCTGTTGGTTGGATAGCCCGGCATGGTCAGATAGTTCGTGTTGGAGCGCATAAACAGGTGGTTTATGTGCTGATATTGTGCGAAGAAACGCAATCGGATTGATCGCACGTAGAAATTTGCATAAACGTTCATCCATGGGTAGTTACCCACTTTCTCGTCCTGCTGGGTGCAGAAGATGCCTGTCGCCGGGTTAAGCACCGGCGCGTGGTATCGGGTGAAATACCGAACATCGACACCTATCTGCGCGTCCAGCGCGCGGAACCAAGTACCGTGGTAGTACAGCCTGTGCTGCAAAATGACCATCGGAACCGGCATCACGCTGTCGTTGGTACTGTGTTGGATCACAGCTTTGTTCTCTAAGTTAATCCACGGGGTGGTGATATCTACTCCTGCCTCCCCTGTGATGATCTGTACATTGCCGCGGTGCTGGTAAGGCAAGCCGTCCACGGCTTTGAAATAAATAGGATTGGTGAAGTTCTCAAAACTGAAATCAATCCTGGGTTTCACCCATTTGGTCGGGTACGCGACCGTCGCCCCGCCTAAGAACCGGTACGTGAACCCGAAGTTATTATCCCATACGAAATGGTTAGACCGATAGTGCTGCAGATACCTGTTCGGTGTCTCGCTCTTCGCGTACGCCCGTGCGGAGAGATAAAAAGGATACTTGCCGGCGTTGAACTTCGTCTCTAACTTGCCGTGTACGTCAAACTCCCCGATCTTATATCCTAAGACGCAAACCTGCCCCTCTACATTATAGAGCACGTTCGCGCCGCTGTGCTTGTGGATCGCGCCGCCGACGAAGGTGTTGTTGGTCCATACGTAATCGAAAATACTGTCTTTATCGTACGGCACACTGTCGTTCAGAAACCGCTGACATTCGTTCATGGCGAAGACCGTCGCACCGAACTTCAGCTTCGTGTTGTACGCCTCTGAGAACGTCACGGCGATCGTGTTACGGATCGTCAGTACGTCCGTCGTGTCGTTCGTGCGGATGGTGTCGAAATACGTCTTGTCGTAGAAATCCTGACGGGCGTTTTGCTCGATATACCGCCTGTTAGAGTTGTTGGTCTCGAAGATATGAGAGAAGGTCATCAGCGGGATGTACTCCACTTTGAGAGTGTCTTTCTTGACCTTCCTGCCATCTTCGATCACCTCGATCGAGTCGTGGTACTCACGTTCTTTGGTGATGGCATATTGGTTATGCAGGTAGCCGCTGATATACCGATAACCGGTCATCGCATTGAGCCGAACCGGTATATCTTCCGCATTCAACGAACTGCTTAGATCCGCTACGTCTCTCAGTCCTCCGTTGTCAAACGAGTTCAACCGGCTCCACCCGAACGCGGCGTGCATACTATAGTGGTTGCCCGTGTAGCTGCCCCAGACCGATCCTCGGAATAATTTACCTGCCGTGTTGGCATAGTGCCCCATCGAACTGAGGTAGTCCATCTCCAGACCAAGGTTCAGCTTCCGGTTGATATTGCCCGTGAAAAGAAAATCGATATCGTTCTCCTCATGGCCCGTCACGAAACCTTTCTTGTACGCCACGGTAGAGAAGGGAGTAGTCGTATTAAAATACCGTTGTTGCTGCGGCGTAGTGACGTACGGCGTGAGGCTCCACGCAAACGGGTCATCTATCGTCTTCAGCCTGTCGTTCACGACTCTCGACTCAATCGGCGAGACCAGCACGTTGCCGTTCGTCGCGCTGCTGATCGAGTAGTTCTGCTGGACATCTACGTCGTGATAGTTCAGCATCAACGTGTCCATGAAGACCGTCGTGTCCGCTACTGCGCTATACCCCGGCATTTGCCAGGTACGCACTACTGTCCGCACACGGGGCGGCTTGGCAGCGGCCATAATGGTCGCTGCCAACAGTACTAATACTATGAGAATACGTCTATTCAATCTTGTACTCACCCGTTATCCCCTCCTTTTAGGTAGGGGTAGGGGTAGGCTTTTATTTCTTTGCTTTCTTGAGCTTCTCGTTCAGTTTCTGAATCTCCTCTTCCTGGTTGCGGATGGTCTTGAGCAACTCGTTCAACTCTTCGTTCTCGATGGTCGTCGGGTACTGCTCTTCTACCGTCTGCAGGAAGTCGGACAGCACGTTCATATAATTGATGAACGCGTCGTAAGCCGACTCATACTGCGTCTCACCCTGGTCGATGTGGTTCATATAGTGCAGGTAGTTAACGTCCTGCAGACGCAGCCAGTTAGTCTTTAGATTCTTGTCCTGACACAGGTGTACGCGCTCTGCGACAGCGTACAACTTGTTGAGCGCCTCTTGTTGCAGGTCATTACCCGTATAGACGCTCAGGTCCTTTGCCTCGCCGCTCCAGGTCAACGGATACGGACTCGACAGTACGTCCTCGGCGGCTAACTTCTTCGCTGCCTCGCTCGGCGTCATGAAGCCCATCTCGCGCTCCAAAGCGAAGTACGGCAGCGCCTTCAGGAAATCGAAGATACCGCTTCCGGCGTTCTGACGGATACCGAAAGTCTCTGCGCCGACCCATATATTGATGATATCTTCGCCTTCCGGCAACGCTTTCAACTGGTTTGCGTATTTCTCTGCGTCGATCGGGAAATTGCCCCATCCCGGATCGGAGAAATGGAAACTCAACTCGTCGCTGAGGTTCGTGTTACGCAACAACACCTTCATCTTCGGTGCGCCTGCGGACTGATAGACCTTGTTCGGCGTCTTCCAACTCAACACGTGCTTGGCGCCCTCGCTCAGGATCACTTTGTAGCCCATCTTGTTCAGGTTATAAGCCTCCTCGTCGGTGTACAGCAACTCGGTGTTCCATACGCTCTGCGCCTTCACTCCTAAGATGGTCTCTACCAACTCGCCCTGGAACTTCAGCTGCTCCTTGAACTCCTCTGCGTTGTACTCCGATGCCAGCGAATAGCTGTACGGCGTTGCGAGGAACTCTACGGCCTTGGTAGCCGCCAACTCCTTGAGGATATCGATCATCTCCGGGTTGAACTGCTCGAACATCTCGATCATCGTTCCGCTCACGCTGAAGGCGCAATGGAACTTACCTTTGCTGAGGTTGATCATGTCGCGGATGGTCTGGCAAAGCGGCAGGTACGAGGTCTGCACCAGCCAGTTAACGTGCTCCTCGGTAGCCATATCGTCGTAGTAGTAGTGGTCATGGCCGATCTCGAAGAAACGATAGCGCTTCAGACGGTACGGTGCGTGCATCTGGAAGCAAAAACATATATTTTTCATATCTTTAAAAATTACTAAATGGTTAAATTTCTAAATAAATGACCAAATGGTAAATGTCCAAATGGTAAATCACAACGTATGATTGATTACTCCGTCGTAGATCCTGCGCACTTTGAGTCCGGCGTCGGACCACTTGATATTGTTGACCTCCGCCATGCCTAACTCATGCAGACTCTTGTACATCGCCGGATACTTGACAATCGCGTAGATAGCGTCCGCCATGGCGTCGATGTCCCAGTAGTCGGTCTTGATGGCATGTTGCAGGATCTCTGCGCAGCCGGACTGGTGGCTGATGATCGACGGACAGCCGACCTGCATCGCTTCCAGCGGACTGATACCGAAAGGCTCGCTCACAGACGGCATGATATATACGTCGCTCATTGCTAACATCTCCTGTACCTGCTTGCCGCGCATGAAGCCCGGGAAGTGGAACTTATCCGCGATGCCGCGTTTGGCTACGAGATCGATCATCTCCGTCATCTTGTCGCCGCTTCCTGCCATCACAAATCGTACGCCGTCCGTCTTGCTCAATACCCTTGCTGCGGCCTCGACGAAATACTCCGGACCTTTCTGCATCGTGATACGACCCAGGAACGTGACAAGCTTGTCTTTGCGCTCAGGCTTCGTGAACTCCTCGGGATGCGCCAACGGCTCTACGGCATTGTGCACCGTACTTACCTTACGCGGATCGATGCCGTATTTCTCGATCACCGTCCGTCTCGTCAGGTTACTTACGCAAATGATATGATCCGCTTCGTCCATGCCGCGTTTCTCAATCGCGTAAACCGTCGGATTCACATTACCGCGGCTGCGGTCGAAATCGGTCGCGTGAACGTGGATCACTAATGGCTTACCGCTGATCTGCTTCGCAAACACACCTGCCGGATAAGTCAGCCAGTCATGACTGTGGATGATATCAAAGTCCAGACTGTGCGCTAACACGCTTGCTACGGCTTCGTAGTTGCCGATCTCTTCGATCAGGTTGTCCGGGTAACGACCCGAGAAACCCACGCAGCCCAAGTCATCCGTTCCGATACGGCGGTAGTCGTAATGAATACCGTTGCGGAAATGGAAATACTCTTCGGGGCTCATCTTGCCCTCCATGCGTTGCTTGACGTAGTCATAGCTGTTTTCTTTCCATACGATAGGCACGCTGTTCGCTCCTATGATGCGCAAGAAACTCTGGTCCTCATCGCCCCATGGCTTCGGGATGACGAACGTGATTTCCATGTCAGGCTGCTGCGCCATACCGCGGGTCAAACCGTAACTCGCCGTTCCTAAACCGCCTAAGATATGAGGAGGAAACTCCCATCCAAACATTAACGCTTTCATTTGTCTGCCTCCTTTCCTTCACTTTCTTCTAATTGATATTTCTTCAGCGTATCCATCACGCTGATTACCGCTGCCACACTCGGTGCATAACTCATGCCGCCGTGGCCTTTGTAAGGCGGGTTGCCGTCGTACATCTCGTTCAGCGTTCCGATCGTCAGCTGGTCCATCTCAGCCTCAAAACCGACCAACAGTCGCTCCATGAAACTGATACCGCTGTACTTATATACGTTCATATACGCACGGGCATACGCCGCAATCGTGAACGGCCAAACCGGTCCGTTATGGAAATTACGGTCGCGTTCCTGCTGGCCGCCGCGGTAGATAGGACGGTAGTCGCCGCTCTTCGGGCTCAGCGTACGCAAGCCCTTCGGCGTCAGCAACTCTTTCGTACAGATATCCACTACTGCTTTCTGCTGTTTCTTATCCAGCGGACTGTACGGCAGACCGGCTGCCCAGATCTGGTTCGGTCTTACCTCGCGGTTCTCGTAACCGTCTAACACGTAGTCATTCAGGTAAACGCCGTTCCAGAAGGTCTTGACAAAAGCGTCCTTCGTGATCTCTGCCTGATACTCCATGAGGTCCGCGCTGGTCTCTTTGCCCATCTCGCGCAGCATCTCTGCGGTGAACCGCATGGCGTTGTACCATAACGCATTGATCTCTACGACATAACCCGTTCGCGGAGTGATCGGCCAACCGTTCTCCGTCGCGTTCATCCACGTAGCCGGACGTTGCGTACCATCGACCCACAACAAGCCGTTCTGGTGCAACTTCGCCCGCGGGTGGTTCTGCTTGCGGTACCAATTGACGATGTCCAGACAGAGCTGACCGTACAGATCTGCCGCCTCGCGAACCGAATACTTATGCGCATATTTCTGTATCGCACGAACGAACCATAACAACGCATCCGGCTCATCCATGCCTGTCGTTTTGATCTCGTTGCCGCGGCCGTTCATAAAATTCAGTATCTCGCCGATAGCGGTCTTGTTGATGATAGCGTCCCAGTACTCAGGACGGTCGATATCCAGCGTGCAACTCGGCGTCGCGAAGAACGTGTTACGGGCATCCGCATGGAACCACGGGAAACCGGCTAACAAATAGCACTTGTCACCCTCGCGCTTATAAAACTGGCTCGCGCTGTTCTTCAGAGTCGAGAACATGTCAAGACGCTTGTTCCGGCGCTCTAACTCTTTCTTCCAGGTGGCTTTCAGACTCGCGGTCTTGCATTCCGTCACGCCGGCTGCGAAGATGATACTCTCGCCTTTTTTCATCGGCAACTCGAAATATCCCGGTACCAGCAGATCCTCCTTGAACGCATAACCGCGTTCCCTCTCTTTGCGGTACACGATATCCTTGTACCACTGCGGGTCATGATGATACTCCACGGCCTTGCTGAACTGCATGTACAGCGTCGGGAAACCCGGATACATCCGGTTGAACCTTCCGTTCTCGCACTCGTCCATGTTTGGATTAGCCAACGGGTTCTCGTGCGTCAACTCATTCACGCTACGGAAAGCTAAGAACGGACGGAAACGGATGACCGTCGGACTACCACTCTCTAACAATGTGTAGCGGATTAAGACGCGAGGCTCAAAACTAACCAGCAACCGCTCTTTCTCTAATACCATCGCGCCCACGCGATAAACGGTCTTGGAGATCAACTCGCAGTCGAACTCGCGAATGTACTTGTGCCCGTTCGGACTGAAATGGTTCTCGCCGTACTCGTGCAGACCTAAGTTGAACTCTGCACCGTGTTGGATCACCGTTTCATCCAGAGAACTCAGCAGAACGAAATTGTCGTCTCCGATCTCCGGTATAGGCATCACCAACTGACCGTGGTACTTACGGGTGTTGCAATCGACCAACGTGGTCGAGTTATACACCCCTGCACGGTTCGTTCGAATCATCTCTTTCTGAAGCGACCGCTCCAGATTAACAAGTACTTTCTTGTCAAAATTTAGATAACTCATGATGTGATTTAATGTATTAAGTAATTTATTTGTTTTGCTTATAATTCGCTCACGAACTGCTTGATCCGCTGCTCCTCGGCTTTCTTGCAAACCAGCAACGCGCCCTTCTCCTCCACAATAATCATGTCCTCCACGCCTTGCACGATCGCTTTCTTGCCGGGCTCCAGCACGACGATATTACCTTTCGCCTCATGGAAATGCGCCTCGCTGTGCAGACTCACGTTGCCGTCCTCGTCTTTCTCACTCAACTCGTACAAGCTGCCCCAGGTACCGAGATCGCTCCATCCGAAACTCGACGGCATCACATATACATTGTCCGCCTTCTCCATGATGCCGTAGTCAATACTGATATTCGGGCATTTGGGAAACATCTCCTCGATGAAACCTTCTTCTTTGTCCGTGCCCATCAGTAACTCGCCCTCGCGGAAACGGTCCGCCACTTCCGGCAGTAGATATCGGAACGCCTCGCTGATGGTCTGCAGATTCCAGATGAAGATTCCGCTGTTCCATAGAAAATCGCCGCTCTCCAGGAACACTTTCGCCATCTCTAAATTCGGTTTCTCCGTAAACGTCTTCACCGGATATATACCATCATTGAGCGGCTTTGCCACGCTCATTCCATCATTGAGCTCGCTCTGCGAGCGCTCATTTATATACTGAATGTACCCATACCCCGTCTCCGGTCGTGTCGGTTGCATGCCGAGCGTACAGATCGCGTTGTACTCACTCACGAAATCAAACGCTTTCAGGATGGTCTGCCGGAATTTCTCTTCCTCCAAAATCAGATGATCACTCGCCGCTACGACGATATTCGCCTTCATCTCCTCTCTCGTCCAGTCTTGATTAGCCGCGGTCAAGCCGGCCCTGCGCAGACATAACGCCCGGATATGAGCCGTTGCATAAGCGATACACGGCGCCGTGTTCCTTCTCGCAGGCTCACATAAGATCTGGCTCTCCTTGATGTCCGGCACTTGCTCCAAAATCAAATGCTTGTATGCGATATTCGTCACGATAAACATGTTCTCCACCGGCACAATCGGCCTGAAACGGTCTATCGTCATCTGTAATAAACTTCTGCCGGTGCCGAAAAAATCCAAGAACTGTTTCGGCTTCTCCTCCCTGCTGAACGGCCAAAAACGACTGCCAACGCCGCCGGCCATGATCACGCAATAGTTGTTTTCTTTCTTTGCCATAATTAATGATGTGTGTTTTTCTCTGGTTTATTGGTCTTGTACCGATGGTTTGTCGGTCCTTTCCAGATTATCCATCGGATGCTCATCGGGTGCTCATCGGATGCTCATCGGGTGCTCCATATGACCACAAAGGAACAACAATGGTAGAAAATCCGGAGCTTTTAGGGATGCACAATTCCTAAAAGCGCACAAAGTTACAACTTTTTTTTTATATATGCAAGCGCGCGCGTTCTTTTTTTATAAAAAAGTGTGATTTCCGTCAAAAAATGCTTTCCTTTCATCTTTCATCTTTCATCTTTCATCTTTTTTCCGTACCTTTGCACCGTAATTTGGAGAAAAATGTACTTTTGGCAACGAAACATCCTACAGCGAAGCGGTCTTACAGCGTTAGCGGTCAGTGCTTTAGCACTCCTTTTGTGCGTCTCTTGCACAAAAGGAAACACCCCGAAACCCTACGGTTACTACCGGATCTCTGTTCCTGACACTGCCTATATACCTTTCTCCCTCTCCTGGGAAGAAGGGCGGGGCGAGGCTTATCCTTACACCTTCGCCCTCTCACGAAACGCCGTAGTACAGCCACGCAACGACGAGCCTTACTGGATCAACATATACTACCCTGCTCTGGATGCGACTATCCATTGTTCCTATAAGACAGTGGATCATAATCTTCGGGAGTTAACGGACGATGCACTGGATTTTGTGTATCGCAACGCCTCTTTCGCCAATGCAATCCCCGAGCGCGAATACTCTCACCCCGAGGTGAATGTATATGGCGTTCTCTTTGACTTGGAGGGCAATACGGCATCCTCGTGCCAGTTCTTCATAACCGATTCCGTACATCATTTCTTCCGCGCCTCGGTTTATTGTAACTGTCCCCCGAACGCCGACTCGCTCGCTCCCGTCTATAACTATCTCCGCGCAGATATCATCAAAATGGTAGAAACCTTCGAATGGACAAAAAATTAGCCATATTACTCGATCCCGAGAAAGCTGATCTGTCAGCGCTGCCCATTACCCCGGACTGCCATCCCGACTACATCTTTGTCGGCGGCTCCACCGGTGGTGATACAACGCCCTTCGTGAAGGTCCTCAAAGATAAATTAAGTCTGTCAGCGAAGTGGTCTGTCAGCAAAGCGGTCTGTACTCTGTCAGGCGAAGCCGGTCTTGGGCGTCCGCCCATCATCCTCTTTCCCGGAAACGCCTCTCAGTTCACTCCCGAAGCAGATGCCATCCTCTACCTCTCCTTGCTTTCCGGCGACAATCCCGAATACCTTGTTCATCAGCAGGTTAGAGCGGCAAGAGCCATACATGGCTCGTCTATTACCGTCATCCCGACGGCGTACATCCTGATTGATGGCGGGGTGGTGACTTCGACCATGCGCGTGACGGGAACGAAACCTCTCAAACCTTCAAACCTTCAAACTATCATCGACACCTGTATCGCTGCCGAACTCATGGGCAAAAAAGCCATCTACCTTGAGGCCGGTTCAGGTGCCCAAATCCCCGTCTCTCCGGGCATCATCCGCGAGGTGAGAAAAAACACCTCCATCCCTCTTATCGTGGGTGGAGGAATACGTACCCCCGAAGCAATGCAAGCGGCTTATTCCGCCGGCGCCGACATCGTCGTCATCGGTAACCACTTCGAGTCCAATCCCGAAGAACTCCAAAAATTTCTGTCAGCGAAGCGGTCTGTCAGTGAAACGGTCTGTACTCCGTCAGCGAAGCGGTCTGACGATGAACGCTTCATGCGCCTCGCTCTCTGCGAAGCAGAGAAAGCCCTCGCTGCAGACGAGATCCCTATTGGATGCGTCATCGTCTCGCAGAACCAGATCATCGGCCGCGGACACAACCTAACAGAGACCCTTTCCGACGTCACCGCCCATGCGGAGATACAGGCTATCACTGCGGCTTCGCAGACCGTCGGTGGAAAATACCTCCCGGACGCAACTCTCTACGTCACCGTCGAACCCTGCACTATGTGCGCAGGAGCTATCGGTTGGGCGCAGATAAGCCGCATCGTCTATGGCGCTCCCGATCCGAAAAGAGGCTTCGCAACCTATGCTCCACGGGCTTTTCACCCCAAAGCAACCGTCACTTCCGGCGTCCTTGAGACCGAGTGCCGGCAACTCATACAAGAATTCTTTAAATCCAAACGATCATGATAAAATGGCTAAATGGCATAATAAATAGCCAAATCATAAATGACAAAATGCTAAATAGCAAGATGGCTCGCACCATCTTGCGTCTCGGCGTTTTTGTCGTCCTCGCTGCAATCATCGTCCTGATGTTTCCGCGCTATAACAACGCCTTCCGCTACTACTACGAGGTGGGCAAACCCTGGGGCGCAGCGACCCTCACGGCGGACTTCGATTTTCCGATCTACAAGACCGACGAGCAGCTCCAGAAAGAGCAGGCTCAACTCCTCTCTACCTTCGCGCCCTGCTATCGTTACATCCCTCGTGTACAGCGCCAAGTGCCCGTCCTCTCTCTTCAAGATATGGAGTGGCTCCAGGCGCAGTCGTTCTCCCGCATCTCCATCATGAACGGACGCGTCGCAAAGACCTATCCCCTCTCGGATATCTACACCCCCAAGTCCGCTTATGAGCGTTTTGGGTATGACTGTGCGCAGAACCTCGAGATGGATACCGCCCTCACCGAGACCATGCGCGAGCATCTCTTTGAGACCCTCTCGCCGACCCAGGGAATGGTGCAGAAAGGCGAGAAGATCATCGGTAACGGAGAGATTGTTACGGAGCGTTCGTATCAGGTCCTGCAATCCCTCCGCAGAGCCTATGACGACGAGGAGATCGGTACCAAGCAACGCACCATCTCCATCCTCGGCGAAGCGATGCTCGTCATCCTTTTCCTCTGCCTTTTTGTGATTTACTTATACGTCTTCCGTATCGCCTATCTGCGTTCGCTCTCCACGGTTCTTTTCTTCTGTCTTCAGATGTTTATCGTCATCGGACTCGCGTGCCTCGCCTTGCGTTTCAACCTCTCTGTGTATATCATCCCCTTCGCATGGGTACCTATTTTAACGCGCGTCTTCTTTGACTCCCGAACGGCTCTCTTCCTGCATTTCACCACTATCCTCATCACCTCCATCGTCGTGCCTGCGCCCGTAGAGTTCTTCTTCATTCAGGTTGTGGTCGGAATGACGGCTGTCTCTTCGCTTTCTGACATGACGCGCCGTGCGCAGCTCACCCAGACGGCCGCATGGATACTCCTCTCGCAGGTGGTTGCCTATACCGCCATCACTTTTGCGCAGACCGGTGCTTGGTCGTCTATCAACCTCTGGATGTACCTCTATTTCGCGATCTGCTTCCTCCTCACCATCGGTTGCTACGGACTGATCTACGCCTTTGAGAAACTCTTCCGTTTCATCTCCTCAATCACCCTGGTCGAGCTGACGGATATCAACTCCGACCTCTTACATGCCCTCGCAGAGAAGGCCCCCGGCACTTTCCAACACTCCATGCAGGTCTCTAACCTCGCAGCAGAGGCGGCAAAGACCATCGGCGCAAATGCGCTTCTCGTCCGTACGGGCGCCCTCTACCACGACATCGGAAAGATGACCGACCCGCTCTACTATACCGAGAACCAGAACGGATCCGACAACCCCTTGCTCGCTATGGATCCACGGGACGCAGCGCAAGTCGTCATCTCGCATGTGACCGAAGGAGAACGCATTGCCCGCAAGAACCATCTGCCCGAAGTGGTGGTCAATTTCATCACAACCCACCACGGCACCTCTCTCGTGCGGTATTTCTATAACACTTATTGCAACACCCATCCCAAGGAGTCCGTGGACGAGTCGCTCTTCCGTTATAAAGGTCCCAAGCCTTCGACCAAAGAGGCAGCCATCCTCATGATGGCGGACGCTATCGAAGCCCGTTCGCGCAGCCTCGATGACTACTCCGAAGCCTCCATCGCCAAGGCGGTGAACCAGATGATCGATGCGCAGATAGCAGATGGACAGTTTGCCGAGACGCCTCTGTCCTTCAAGGACGTAGAGGACATCCGGCGCGTCTTCACCACCCGCCTCACCGCCATGAATCATCATCGTATTAGTTATCCATCTCTAAATCAGTCTATCAGTGAACGCAAGTGAACGGTCTGTCAGCGATAGCGGTCTGTCAGCAAAGCGGTCTGTTAGCCCGCAGGGCGGTCTTTTTCTCGCTCCCATGGAGGACGTCACCGATCCGGCCTTCCGTGCGCTCTGCAAGCGCTACGGAGCCGATCGCGTCTATACGGAGTTCGTTAACGCCGATGCCCTCGTCCGCGATATAGCCTCTACGACCCGCAAGCTAACCATCTCCGATGCCGAGCGGCCGGTAGCCATCCAGATCTACGGACGCGAACCGGAAGCCATGCGCGACGCGGCCATCATCGTCGAGCAAGCGCGCCCGGACTTCATCGACATCAACTTCGGCTGCCCCGTGAAGAAAGTGGCAGGAAAAGGTGCCGGAGCCGGCCTCTTGAAGGACGTTCCGAAAATGCTCGAGATCACCCGCGCAGTCGTTAACGCCGTCCATACACCCGTTACTGCCAAGACCCGTCTCGGCTGGGACGAAAAAGATCTCATTCCCCGAGTGAACCCGCTGAATCTGAATAAGTCTGTCAGCGTAAGCGGTCTGTGCTCTGTCAGCGATAGCGGTCTGTCAGGCGAAGCCGGTCATAAATCGGTGTTTATTACCGATTTATCTCTTGCCCTTCAGGACTGCGGTATTACCGAACTCGCCATCCATGGCCGCACTCGTTCGCAGATGTACCGCGGCGAAGCAGACTGGACCCTCATCGGCGAAGTGAAAAACAACCCGCGCATACATATACCTATAATAGGGAACGGGGACGTGTGCACGCCCGAACGCGCACGCGAGTGTTTTGATCGCTATGGAGTGGACGCCATCATGGTCGGCCGCGCCACCTTTGGTGCACCCTGGCTCTTCGCAGAAATGAAAGGACTTCCCGCGCCTCGCTCCATGTCCGACAAAGTCGCCGTCTTAAAAGAGCACGTCCTCGCTTCTATCGCCTGGTGCGGCAACGACGAGCGAAAAGGCATCATCCATTCACGTCGGCATTTTGCCGCATCCCCGGTCTTCAAAGGCCTTGATAACTTCAAACAAACCCGCATCGCCCTCCTCCGTGCAGAGACCGTCGAAGAGGTCTTTGCCATCATGGACGAAATCGTAACCCGTTATGCGTAAATTCTTTGATTCCAACGCCCTCTGGCTCTCGATGCTCATCGGAGCCCTTGGCTATAAACTCTTCCTGCCGCTGGCGCCCACACTCCCGTGGCTCATCTTTTTTATGCTTTTCTTCACCTTCTGCAAGGTGAATCCCCTCGACCTGCGCCTTCATAAATGGCATTGGGTCGTTCTGGCTGCCCAGATGCTATTCTCCTTCGCCTCGTACGCGGTACTCCTTCATTGGACGGGAGATAAGATCCTCGCGCAGGGCATCCTCATGTGTTTTGTCATGCCCACGGCGACGGCAGCACCGATCATCGCAGGCAAAATGGGCGGCTCCATACAGAATCTCACCACCTTCACTCTCCTCTCGAACTTCGCTACAGCAATCATCGTTCCTGCTACTTTCCCGCTTATCAATCCTGCAGCGAATATGTCGTTCTTTCCGGCTTTCCTGCTCATCCTCTCCCGCATCGCACCGCTCCTGCTCGGACCTTTCTTCTCCGCCTGGCTCCTCCGAATAGGCTTCAATTATTACTATCGTAGAAAATATCTGTCAGCGAGTGAAACTCGCGGTCTGTCAGCGAAGCGGTCTGTCAGCCCCAGCGTTCTGTCAGCCGAAGGCGGTCTGCCAACTTTTCAGTTGTCTAAAAAGTTGGCATTGATTCCTTTTTACCTCTGGGTCGCTTCTATCGTCGTCCTCACCTCCGTTGTGACGGAGACCACCATCCTCAATTTCCACGCCCAGATATCGAATATTATCATCCTCATTATAGCCTCTTTCTTTGCTTGCCTTCTCCAGTTCGGTCTTGGCAAACTCATCGGTTACTACCTTCCTGCGCCCTCTAAAGGCACCGACTACCAGGACGTCCTCATCAACCCCGCTGCGGCGCCAACCACCATGGCGGGCGTCTCGAGTATCACCGCCGGACAAGCCTTCGGCCAGAAGAACACCTCCCTCGGCGTCTGGATGGCGAACACCTTCCTCGATCCCATGGCTTCTCTCGGAGCCGCGGCGTATATCTTGTGGCAAAATATCTTCAATTCCGTCCAACTTTTTGTCGTCGCCCATAAAAAATAATTTTTTATTTGCACATGTCAAAAAAATGTTGTAACTTTGCACCCGATTTATGGAATAACCTTGATACTCCGAACATCGATCTCTCGATACCTCGACCCTCGATCTCTCGATTTATCGCTACCTCGCCCCTCGATATATCGATTTGTCGATACCTCGATATCTCGGAAAAAAATATAAGCAACCAACAAACAAACATTATATTAACTTTTTAAAATTCAATCATTATGAAAAAAATTTTCTCTCTTCTCGCTGCCGTCCTCTTCGCAGGCAGCATGATGGCGCAAACTCCGCAGGTCACTCTCGACTTTACGGATGTAGGTTGGGGCTTCCCGGAGAGTAACACTACTACCGGTGACCATACTAATGGAGGTTACACCATTAGCATCAATGCTACCAACGCTTACAAGGTGATGAAGTCGGGCGGTGCTATTACCGGACTCCTGTATGGTAAAAGTGGAGCAACTATCCAACTTCCTGCTATGACCTTTGACGTATCTAAAATCGTTGTAAAAGGAATTAATGGTTCGTCTGGTAAAGTTACATTTAATATCTTTGTAGGTGAGAACGAGGTAAGTACCCAGGCTACAAGTTCGCTGGTTGACCATGAGTTTCCTATTGCAGCTGAATCGCAAGCAGCGGGTACAATCTACACGATCAAGGTTACCAATGCTAATAACGCGCAGATTTCGGCTATCGAGTTCTATGAGGCAGTAGCTGGTGCTCCTGCAGATCCTACTTTCTCAGTAGCAGAGGGCGTTTATATGGAAGCGCAGAATATTGAATTGGCTTGCGAGACCGAAGGTGCTGATATCTATTACACACTCGATGGTACCACTCCTTCCGCTGAGTCCACTCTTTATTCGACTCCTATCGCGCTTTCTTCTACGACTACCATCAAGGCGGTTGCCATCAAGGATAATATTAGCAGTGGTATCGTTTCTGCTACTTATACGTTCCTTGAGGGATTTGTTGGTAACGGTACGGAAGCAAATCCGTTTACTGTAGCTGATGTTTATACCTTGAATAATGGTCTGAGTGGTAATTATTGGGTAATTGGTTACATTGTAGGTTGTGCTGCTAACGGAGGTGCTCTTTCTACAAACGACCCGGTTGCTTCTAACCTCGCTCTTGGTGACGCTTCAACTCAAACGGAGAATATCTTGCCGGTTCAATTACCTAGCAATTCCGAAATTCGCACGAATCTCAACATAGTTGATAATCCTACAATGGTAGGCACGCAGGTGAAGATCTACGGTTCTTTGGAAGCATATTTCTCTGCTCCTGGTGTAAAAACTCCGAGCGCTTATGCGATTGTTCCAGCTACCGCTATCAACAACACCGCTGACGAAGTCAAGGCCTTCAAGACCATCGAGAACGGCCAGCTCGTCATCATCAAGAATGGCGTACGCTACGACGCTACCGGCGCTGTAATCCGCTAATAGCATCGCGGCTCTGCCGCTTACCGCATTGTGCATTTCTCGCGCATCCTTGCGCGAGCCTACAGAGGGACGCTTCGGCGCCCCTCTCCTTTTTCCTCCAGCGCCCCTCTCCTTTTTACTATTTTCCTCCATATCCATAGTATTATATACTATGTATATAATACCGTCAAAAACAAGAAAAATTTCATATTTTTTTCTCAAAATTAGTGCGTGATTAGTGCGTGATAAGTACGTGATAAGTGCGTCATAAGTACGAGATAATGCGCCCCCTGTACTACCTATGTAGTCCCCCTGTAGTCCATGGTATTCTCTTGGATTAAATAAAAAACTACACAAAATATATTTTTTTTCTTGCATATTCGAAAAATTATTCGTAACTTTGCACCCGATTTATGAAAACCCTAGTAAACTTAGGAAATCTAGTACCTCTAGTCTATCTAGATTATCTAGTATATTAAACAATTAACATTATTAACTAAAAATCAAAGTATCATGAAGAAATTTCTTTCTTTATTTTTGATGACGTTTGTTAGCGTAATGATGTTCGCAGCAACAGAGACAACGGTGTATTATACAGCGCCGGAGGCTACTATTGGTACGTACAGCGTTAAGCTGAATGTCAATTTTAAGGGCGATGGTGACGATTGGCACCAGTTCGACATGACGAAGACCGCCCTTACGTACAACGGAGATCCCGTCTATTCGTACACGTACACGGACGCTTATGATGGCGTTGGTGTAATGCAGTTCCAACTCTTCGATGGAGAGACTTGGAAGAGTCAAAAAAATGCTATCAACTCCTGGACAGGCGTTGCCACCTACAATGGTAAGATGTATGTACATGCTACCGAGGAGTGGGTTGCTGCCCCTGCTGAGGGTGGTAGTGAAGCGCAAGTTGAAACCATCTACACTTGGTATGGCAAACGCGGTGAGACCTCTGCTACCGAGGCCGTTGAAACTGGTGGTACCGCTGCCGCTTATGGAGGAAACTCCAATATCGTTGTTGGAGCATCTCAGAAAACCAACTGGACGATGAAATTCAACAAAGGTTTCTCTAATGCCAATTATATTGGAATTACATTGAACGAAGCACTCGTCGCTGGCGATAAACTTCAAGTGGCTGCATTCCGCACTTCAGGATCGGATGCAGTGCTCGGTATGGACTTTAGTGTTGACGCTGAGAATGCTGCTACCACTTGCCAAATCTTATTCCCGAATAACTTACAACAAATTACAACGAACGTGGCTCCTGAGGATACGACCTTTACGATCCCCGAGTGCGCTGCGGGTGCAAAGTTCATCCGTCTCTATCGTAATTCTGGCTCTACCGGAGTATATGTTGCTAATTTCACCGTTCTTCGTGAAAAAGGAGGCGAAACTCCCGATCCTATAGAGCCGACTCCCGCAGAGAAAGACTCGATCTATTTCGTCAATGTAGCCGGTTGGACTGCTCCGCGTGTTCACCTCTGGGGTGGTACGGCTGCCGGTACTGAATGGCCCGGTGTGGAAATGACCAAACTCGAAGACCAGATTAACAATTACGACGTTTATAAATACGTTGCTGACAAAGGCGCATACGCTAACTGTCTCTTCAGCGACAACGGAGCTGAGGACAAAAAGACTGCTGACCTGACTTGGACATCCGGCAAGTATTTCTATAACGATGCTTGGTATGCACTGAACGAAATCCCCGTTCCGCTGCCTGATGCAGTACCGCTGGAGGGCAACATCTGGAAAGTAACGGCTGAGACTCCGCTCGTGGCTGGTAGCCATTATATCAACGAGGCGCTCCTCACGATGGACGGCGTATATGCTACGAACTTGAAGACCAATACCCGCACTATCGCAGGCGAAGAGTTTACGCACGCTATCCAAGTGCGTACGGACGGTTATCCTACGGCAGATAAAAAGGCAGGTAAAGAGAAATCGGGAAGCACTTCTTTGATTATTACTGCGAAAGAGGATGCCGATGTAACATTCTACTACAACCGTCAAGTTGTAGGTGAAGGCGGAACCGATAATGACAACAAGGATCTTGTCGTCTTCGATCAGGCAGATATTACTACCAAAGTAGCCGGTGTATTGACCATCGACCAGATTTTGGAAGGTAACAACTATCTGAACGCTACCAAGAAAGTGGCACTCAAGAAAGATCATACCTATACGGTTACCGCTTCTGGTACCACTCTCCAACTCCATGGTATCAAACTGGAGGCTCACTTCCCTGTAATGCAAATCGCAGGTGCATGGAATGTACAGGATGAGGCTTGGCTGTTGAACGACATGAGCCTTGCAGAAGACAAACTGACCGCTACGTATGAGGTGGAACTGACACCGGGTGATTATGAGTTCAAGATGATTAAGGACGGCGCATGGTTGACCAAGGCAAACGAAGGTCAGGCGTATGGTCTGCACCGTGAATGGCCGGGTGTAGCAGGCGTGATAGACAACGCTACGGAAAACCTGAAAGTGACGGCTGATGTGGCCGGCAATTATGTGTTCACTTGGACGTTTGCAAACGACTCCATCGGTATTGCGTTCCCGGATGCTCCGATAGAGCCAGATCCCGCTAAGTTCTATATCACGGGCGATAGCGCTCTTGTTGTAGATGCAGGCTTGGATGTAGAAATGAAATGGAATCCGGCTGCTATCAAGTCGCAGAAAGATACTTTCGTTCTCAGCAACTTGAAGGCTGACCAGTATTACCTCCTCAAAGTTACTTTGGATGGTACTTGGAATGAAGGCATGGTTAAGGGCTTTAACGACCTGACTGAGGAAATCGCAGGTCTGGATGACGTAGGTGATGATCATAATATCGGCTTCAAACTTGCAGAGGCAGGAGATGTACAGGTTGTTTACTTTGTGAAAGACGAAGTGCTGACTTTCAAACTCATTGGCAACTTCTACGTTGATCAGACTCCTGTGGATCCTCAAGAAGAGGTAACCGTTTACTTCGTGAATACTCCGAGATGGGATGGAGTAAATATCTATCTCTGGAATAATGAGACCTTTGAAAACAATGCTGCATGGCCTGGTCTCGCAATGACGAAAGAGGAAACTAAGGTTCAAGGTTTCGATGTCTATAGCTACACCTTCGTGAACAGTAAGAACTTTGATAAGTGTATCTTCAACCATATAGATCAAACTGCAGATCTGGAACTCCATGCTGGTCAGTATTATTGTGTGGATACTTGGTATGAGAGTATCGAGGCTATTCCGGAGTTGGATATTGACGAGCCTGCACCGATTGATCCTACTACCGCTCATTTCTATATCAAGCATGCAGGTAATAACTGGACTTGGGTGGAGATGACCTACGATGCAGTTATGGATGCATTCACCTATCAGTCTGTTTGGGCTGGTAATGGTGCTAACATCAATACTGTTGGTGAAGATAATGGTAATGCATGGTATCCTGCTGCTATGATCAATGTAGCAGAAGATGTTGAGCTGAGAGATACTGTCCTCTTTGCTTACAACTATAACACCAAAGCACTATCCGTAACGCTTGTTGGTAAATACGTCCAGAAGCTCGCTAACGGTTATTACATCATCGGTCTGAACGGCTGGAACGTGGATGACCTGAGTGAAAGTGATGATCTGTTCTATTCGACCGGCATTGAAACGGGTGAGTTCTCGCTTGAGACTACCCTCACAGAGGGAGCCGTTTTCAAAGTTGTCCGCGTAGAGGGAGATGTAATCATCAATTGGTATGGTATTCAGACCTCGGAGCAGAACCCGGATGGTAACTATATCGTTGATGCAGCTCACGCCGGCGAGAAGACTATCTACTTCCGTCCTGAATGGAACGAGGATTGGGCGGGTCATATCTATGTAGCGCCGAACGAGACAACCGCTATCTCCAACACCGCTGCTGACGCAGAGGCTGTGAAAGTTCTCCACAACGGCATGCTCCTCATCCGTAAGGGCAACAAGACCTATAACATTATGGGCCAGGCTGTCAAATAAACTCCCTTAGGGATAACAAAAAATACGGCTCGCACTTCGCGAGTCGTATTTTTTTGTTGGTTAGAAAGCTTTGCGCTTTTCAGCTATAATGCATTAATGCATCATTTCCCTTACTCTGCGCCTTCTGCAGGAACCTCAGCTGCAGGAACTTCTGCTGCCGGAGCACTCTGCTCTACTTGGATTGCCGACTGATCTTCGCGTGCCTCTTCTTGACCTTTACCAAAGCCAACTGCGGCAATACTGAATACTACGATCAGAGCGATCAACGTCCACGTTGCTTTCTCCAGGAAGTCAGCCGTCTTAGGTGCACCCATTACTTGGTTTCCACTTGCAAATCCGGCTGCCAATCCGCCGCCCTTACTGTTCTGTACTAATACCAGAAGCGTAAGCAAAATCGCGGCAATTACAATCAAAATAGTAATAAATACGTACATATGTTTATAAAATTTAGTTTCATAAACCGACCCCACTGGGTACAAATCGGGTGCAAAGGTACAATAAAATTCGCAAATACGCAAATTTTTTTGAATTTTTATTGCATATATCAAAAAAAAGTAGTACCTTTGCACACTTTTTCCTGCGTTCGGGGTGCCGAACGCTAGACGGAAATATGAATATCGGGATTTAAAACTTGTTTTGAAGACCGAAAAAGCGTAGCATAGCACGCAGGCGTAATCGATCGGTACTACCGCGAGTCACGCGTAGTGCTAATGCAAGCGAGGGGCTATCTGGTTTTGACAGCAGGTAGAATGGTTGTGTAAGCACGCCGAGCAATGAGGCAATGCTCGTTAATCTCGCTTCGAAATATAACTGGCAACACTTCTTATGCTCTCGCTGCCTAATCGAAGTATAGTAGATTGGCCTATTCGAGCGCATGGCGCTTGAACGAGACGTCACTCCAAGCCGAGTCTGTGGGCTGAATGGATTTAGTGGCGCAGAAATTCACAGAATAGGTGTCGCAGGCTGCGATGCGATGCCGAAACTTTAGCAGATAAGCCGGTGGTTGGTGGCTTGGGTCTTGCCGCCGGACGAAAACCAAGGCCAAGATAAGCGTGTAGAAAACACAAGTATTCCTTGTTTGGACACGGGTTCGACTCCCGTTAGCTCCACAAATAAAGTTACTGTGAATATAATCCTCGGGATTTAAAACTTGTTTTGAAGCCCGAAGAGCGTAGCATAGCACGCAGGCGTAATCGAGCGGTTGTACCGCGAGTCACGCGTAGTGCTAATGCAAGCGGGGGTATTAGCTCAGTTGGTAGAGCGCAACGTTCGCAATGTTGAGGTCAGGGGTTCGACTCCCCTATGCTCCACAAAATGGCTTTGGAAATACGGAAAATAGGTACGAAACGTGAACTGGAGAAGTTTATTCAGTTCGCAAACGACTTGTACCGCGACTGCCCGTATTACTGCCCGCCCTTGTTCTTTGACGAGATGAACTGCTTCAATCCCGAGATGAACCCTGCGCTCGAAGTATGCGACTACCAACTCTGGATGGCGTACCGCGATAACAAACCCGTCGGACGTATCGCCGGCATCATCAACAGACGCGCGAACGAGAAATGGGGATTCAAACACGTTCGGTTCGGATGGTTCGACTTCATCGATGACCTCGAGGTCTCCAAAGCTCTCCTTGACACGGTGACTACATGGGGCAAAGAGCACGGCATGGATGGTCTCAACGGACCGGTCGGCTTTACGGATTTTGACCACGAAGGACTCCTCCTCAAGGGCTACGAATACCCCGCCGTCATGGCCTCCCTCTATAACTACCCGTACTACGTCCGTCATATAGAGGCGTATGGATTGGTCAAAGAGGCAGACTGGGTAGAGATCCAGGTCTATCCTCCGCAAGGATGCCCGGAACGACTCGTGCGCATCGCCAATATAGTTAAGGAACGCTCGCACGTACATGTGGTGAAAGTTAAGAACTCTCGCGAGCTCGTCCGCAGGTTTGGTATCCAGTACATGGATGTCATCGACGAAGCGTACCAGGTCCTCTATAACTTCCAGCCCATGACCGTCGCCCAGAAGAACTACTACAAGAACATGTACTTCCCGATCCTTAACTTCGATTTTGTGACCCTCGTGGTGAACGATCAGGATGACATTGTGGGCGTCGGACTCGGAATGCCGGACATCTCCGATGCGCTCCGTAAGTGTGATGGCAAACTCTTCCCCTTCGGATGGTACCATCTCCTCAAGGCGCTCAAAGCAAAGAAGATGAAATCCTTCAGCTTCCTGCTCATCGCCATCCGTCCGGACTACCAGGATAAAGGCATCAACGCTCTCTTCTTCCAGGATCAGATACCGATCATCAACCAATACGGCATCCAAATCCTCGAGACGACGAACATCCTGGAGACCAATACGAAGAATATTGCGAACTTTACCCAGTTCGACCATAAGATACATAAACGCCACCGGGCATATATCAAGACCATTTGATAAACTATGGTTAAAAGTGCTCGGGCATATATCCTCGCCCAGGAGAAATTGGTACGCTTTTTGCATGAGCATGAGAAGCGACCCTCCAAGGTGCGAAACATCGTCCTTTCCCTCGCTTGCGCGCTGCCTCAACCCTTTACGGCGGAGCAACTACAACGAGCCTGCGAAACGGAACGAATATCGGTGGGAACGGTCTATAACTCGTTGAACACCTTTGTGGACGCGCAGATCTTTCGGGCTACCGAGCGTCAGCGAGGCAAAGCAGCCACCGAGTATGAACTCATCACCGGCTCGTCGAACCGACTGCAAATCGTATGTAAGAAATGCGGAAGGGTGACGGACATTACTGACAAAGCGATCACAACATTAGTACAGGATCGTAAGTACTCGAATTTTAATATGCAGCATTTCTCGCTCTTCATCTATGGCGAGTGCAGAATTTGCCGCAAGAAAAAGATAAAAACAAAAGCATAATGGCATCACCGGCAATATATTGGATCATCTTTATAGGCATCGCCTTGGCAAGTTGGATTGTATCCGCTTCCCTGGATCGTAAGTTCAAGCGTTATTCGCAGGAACCCCTGCGTATGACCGGACGCGAGGTGGCAGAGAAAATGCTGCATGACCATGGCATCTATGATGTACAGATCACCTGCATCAAAGGCCAACTGACCGACCACTACAACCCTGCCTCCAAGACTGTCAACCTCTCCGAGAATGTGTACCACGGAGCGAATGTGGCGGCAGCTGCAGTAGCCGCTCACGAGTGTGGACACGCGGTGCAACACGCCACGGCGTACGGACCGCTCGGACTACGTTCGGCTCTCGTTCCCGTGGTGTCGTTCTCCAGCAAATGGGTCACCTGGATCATCCTCGCAGGACTCCTTCTGCTTGGCTCCGGACCGGGACAAGTACTCATGTTGCTCGGTATCATCCTATACGCGATGCTCACCCTCTTCTCCCTCATCACCCTCCCTGTAGAGGTGAACGCCAGCCAACGTGCAGTAAACTGGCTAAGAGAAGCAGGTATCACCGATAACTCCACCACCGAAATGGCGTCTGACGCACTTCATAGTGCTGCTTACACATACGTTGTAGCAGCCCTCTCGTCCCTCGCCACACTGGTGTACTACATCCTCATCTTTATGGGAGGAAACCGTAGATAATTAAAAACAAACTCGGGATTTAAAACTTGTTTTGAAGCCCGAAAAAGCGTAGCATAACACGAAGGCGTAATCGAGCGGTAGTACCGCGAGTCACGCGCAGTGTTAATGTAAGCGCGTCCCACGGCCCCGTAGCTCAATTGAATAGAGTGTCAGATTCCGGTTCTGAAGGTTCTGGGTTTGAGCCCCAGCGGGGTCACAAGAAAAACCGTCTAAAGTGCTTATTTACAAGCAAATTAGACGGCTTTTCTTTTGAGAAATCCCGATAAAATCCCGACATCGGAACGTTTTCGGCTGTTTTTGGAACACTTTTGCCCGATTTTGGAACACCTCCTCCCTTTATGTGTGTATGTGTGGGCGCGTGTGTTCCTATTTGTTTTTATAAGGCCGGAAACCTACGGGCGTAGTCTCTGCCGGCAGCGGTATCTCCTGCGGTATCGGCTGCAAATTGTAGAACATTTCCATAAAATACAAGATTTTGACATCAAATTTGCGATTTGACGCGCTCAAATAATTATTTTAATTAGTTACTCATAAAAATAATTTGATGCGCTGAAAACGCAAAAAACGTGGTTTTTCGACCTTTATAGGCGTAAAAACGCACGTATAGCCTTTTTTATCGCTCGCGTTTGCGGTATATAGGACATCGCAGCCCATGCGACTACCAGAATAGCGAATATCAGCAGCACCCAGAAACCGCGACTTGTGTTTTTGTAGTAGTCCGGGACGTATTTCACATATTCGGTGCGCGTAGTATCATTCTTCTCGTATTCGGTTATGCGTTGCTGGAGCGCATGAACGAGCACCTGCAGGCTGTCCTCTTTGCAGTCCATCTTGATGAGCAGCGGCTGGTTCTTTCGTTGCTCGGTCGGCTTTAGGTTTCCGAGACTGTCGAGCTGCCTCTGCTTATTGCGGAGCTCTAACTCCAGCCGGATGCGCTTGCCCTGTTCCGTCATGAGTTCATCGACATAGACATTGCCGAGGCTATCGCAGCGGAGCAGCAGCGCGGCCATGGCGCTGTCGCCTGCCACGCCCACGATGCTGTCGTTCCGCTCGATGCGTGTCTCTTTGTTATGCGTGCTGTTCGTCGATGACTCGAGAGGTTTACACGATGCGAGGACAAAGAGTATTAACGAAAAAATCAAACCCCTTTTCATTACTCTGCCTCTTTGTATGCCTTATAAGCAGCCTGCAGTTGCTCGTTCGTCATGACGAAACCTCCGTTCTCTACATATGCATCGTAGATGACTTTTTGATAAGCCTGCTTTTTGTCGAGCCTATCAACCAGCGGCTGTAACGCCTGCAGGTCTTTTATTGTCATGCCGATTGCGCGAGCCACATCCGGAACGAGGAACTTACCCAGTTTTTTTGCGTCTCCGCTTGCTACCGCGTCTGCAATCATTTTGGGTGCCGGCTGGCGCGTGTACTTGTAGATGCGAGTAACACGCTCGTTCTGTTCCTTACCTGCCAGGAACGCCGGATTACCTACCAACTCCAAAATGTTGCGGTTTGGCGACTTGAAACCGTCGATGCCTGCAAAAAATGCACGGCTACCTACCAAAAATCTTTGTTTCATAATTTCTTTCCTTTTGATTGTTTTTTGATATCATTGCTTATGGCCAGCCTATCCACCTCGCTATAAATTTGCGTGGTCTGTAGTTTTTGATGGCCAAGCAGTTTTTGTATTGTGGTCAATTGAACACCGCTCTGACCTAAAAGCGTGCCGAATGTGTGGCGGCTGCTGTGAAATGTGATTTTTGAATCAGCACCTATCTTGTCTAATAACCCGCGTAGTATCTTATTAACAGCCGAATTGCTTCCTATCGATTTCGTGAGACGCTCAATGTTACCGTTGTATTTCTCCAGCAATAACATCATCTTCCCACCAAATAACTCTTTTATAGGCAGCTCAACTATAAAACCTGTCTTTATCATCTTCTTTACGATCCAACCGTCTTTGATGTGTTCCTGGCGAAGCGTTGTAATGTCGGAGAACCGCAACCCAGTATAACAACCTATCAAAAATGCGTCACGGACTTTGTCCTCCATCCCAGATAGGTTAAGGTGTTCCAGCTTCCGTATCTGTTCTGTCGGCACATATCCTTTCTTGCTTACCATTTGCTGTATGCGAAATCTCTCGAACGGGTTTGTGCTGATGATATCGCGCTTGCGTGCCTCGTTTAGCAACGCCCGTAAAAGTCTTAACCGACTTATGCGCGTATTGTGCATGATCCCGCTTTCTCGCAACCACTTGTCGTATGCAACCAAAAATTGATAGTCAATGTCCGTGATGCGTGTTCCTTTCCGGAATCGCTCGATATTGTTCAGCAGCGTTTGGTAGTTCAACTTTGTCAGTTTCTTACGTTCACTCTGCTCTACAACCTGCATTCCAAAATCGGAAATCTTTGCTGCTGGCGAAATGTGGGCTCTCACTGCTTCTTTGAGTAGTGGCAAGTTCACCTCCACGCCTCTTTTTATATATTCCAGTTCGATACGCTCTATATCTTGCACCATGGTATATAAAACGTAATTCAAACTATCTGCATTTGGCGTTTCTATTACCATGCCATGTTTGAAATTGTCCGGTCTTACATACGAGTGTGTACTGAAATAAATTCTTCGATTTTGTTGGGAGCACTCAATTTCGATTAAACCTTCTCCTCGCTGATTTAAGCGGCAGGCTCTGTTAAATACTAACTTGTAACGAATTTTATTTATCATAGGGCAATGTTTTTGAGTAATTAGACAAATATCGTTCCAAAAATATATGAAAAATAATTCGGGAACAACTAATTGCGCTCTACTCTCTTTTTCCCTATAATTGTCTGTCGTGCAATGAGTTATAAAACCACAAATGCCGATTTCATTTCGGAATGTTTGCCTATAATTGCGTTATAGTTGCAACAATAGGCAAACTCCCGAACGAAAATCACACGTCTGCAGGGGTCCAAACTACCAGGTTGCCGCTCGAATTGAGGGCCGCAATTTGGGTGTATTTTTTATTCGCAACAAAGCTGATTTGCAGCTTATTGTTGCTGTCTGTACCCTGCGTACCGTTGAGAATTTGGGCGTTCTGCACATAGGACGAACTGCTCGCACCGCCTGTAACCGACACATACTGAACCCCGTCAAACACAGTGATTGTTTGCACATAGTTCCCGAACGTGTTATAGCGGAAATTGTTCCCGAACGTGTTATAGCGGAAATTGTTCCCGAACGTATTGCTGTAGCAGTAGTTCCCGAACGTGTTATAGTAACAATCGTTCCCGAATGTGTTATCGGTGCAACTGTTCCCGAATGTGTTATCGGTGCAACTGTTCCCGAATGTGTTGTACTGGAAACTGTTCCCGAACGTGTTATAGTAACAATCGTTCCCGAACGTGTTGTTCTGGAAATAATTGCCTGCGGTGTTCCCGTAGCAGTTGTTCCCGAACGTGTTATAGCGGAAATTGTTCCCGAATGTATTGCT
>ONEG01000016.1 GCA_900316845.1 uncultured Bacteroidales bacterium | reverse complement strand
CTATTGCCCGCAAGGGATCATAGTGCACAAACTTGTTCTGCTCCAGTTTGGTACGGATGGTGTCGTAAATCCGTTGCTGCGTTTGAGGCGGATAGGTGGACCATAGGGCGGCACATTCTGTTTCCCGTTTGGCGCTCGATCCGTGTGCACGGAGCAGCTGCCATAAATCATTAAATAAACTCATAAACCTACAATTTAATTATTGGTGGTACAAAAGGTGGTGGTACGTGTTACGTAACACCTTTACGTAACACCTTTCTTTATTAATTCTTTTTTGGTTCTTTTTTCTTATTAGCTTTCTTTTTCAATTCCGGCGACAAAGGTACTGCTTTTAGAATTAGCAACGAGGGAAAATTTTACCCTTTTTGTTCACAAAATACTTAATGTTGTCTTTTGAGCACAAAAAAACATCCGCTGTCACCAACTGCTCATCAGAGAGCGACCGGATGTAGCCTTTGGCTGCATCCAGCAAGAATAAATCCAATTCGGTGTACATTTTGTCTAACGGGCAGGAAAAACCGTGAGCACCATGCCCTGCGGGCTCTGCCTATAGACAAAAATGCCCCTGATACGCTCACGCGCAAAAGGGGCTCAAAAATTATGCACTATTGAAGGCTTAGGTTATGCGAATATTCCGTTTTTTTTCTTGACGTTTCCTATACAGGATGTACATCAGATATCCTAATGCGAACAAAAACAAAGGTATCAGTGCGTCCGTAAGGGGTGCAAACTGCGGGTTATTGGGATCGTAATCAGATACTCCTCCTGTGGATGGTGGTGCCTTTCGGATGGATGGTTTAGCAGGGCTATACGCCCCTACCTCATATACCGCAGGTGAATAAGTGCTTCCCGATGACATGAAAGCAGTATTATTGACAGGCTGCATATTGATGGCAGGAGGCTGCGTTTGGGGAATAATCGGTGTGTATCCCACGGCATATAACGAGACGCCGAAGAAACACAAGGCAATCGTTAGAATCCGTCTCATATTATTTTCCTCCAATCATTAGTTTGACACTCTCTTTTTCAGAGCGAAGTATATAGATTCCTTCGTTGTGGTCTGTAGCGATGCGATGCGCCGCATCTGGGAACGAGCAATCGTTATATTCTCCGATAAGTACACCTGTAATGGTATAGACCCTTATGGTCATTGGTGATTGAAGGTTGCTGATTTGCTCCAGTGCGGTAGGCGTATCTATCTCCATTCCCCGTCGTATGATCCGATAACGCGCTGTTCCTTGCTGACTGGCACGGATGAAGCATTCGAAAGGAAGAATCGTTCGGTTCGTACCAATTTCTTCACGCAGCCAAGCGCCGGAGGGTCCATAATCTTTATCCAGCAGGTATGCATCCATGACGGTACCGCTATGCATGGTATTATTGCCAAAGACATTGACCACATCGTCCGCAGAAGGCGCTTCGCCGGCGGAGAAGACAGAGGGGATAGCCTGATTGGTGGAACCGAAGAAAGAGATATACTTGCCGAGGAAGTACGGATCATGCCATTGGATGATATAGGGGATATTTTTCTCGGGAAGTACACCACTATTTTCAGGATCTACCCATCTCTCCTCAAAGGTCTCAATGGCATAGTTGGTAACCGTCTCGGGCTTACGGATGATATAATGTCCGGTATAGAACGTACCTCCGGAACGGTAGAAAGGCTTGATGTCATAGTATTCGCCGTCCTCGTTATCCCATACCTTGACAGCACTGACGGTGAACGGCAGGCAGAGGGTGTACCATGTATCCCGCTCGCGTACCTTCATGCGGAACTCGATAGCCTTCTCTATCGTACCTCCTCCGTAGGACTCAACGTCTGTGTTTTGAGCACGCGGGTCGTCCGCCTTGTCGCCGTTGCGATAGATGACGAAATTGGGATAAGTGACGGTCATCTTTTTGTCCGTGATATTCCATATAAAGCGATAAGTCCCGGCACCGGCGGTAGTGATACCGCAGTTCCAGGTCTTGTCGGTAGCAAAAGACCAGTTATGGCTATTGCCATTGGTCATGTAATAGACTCGATCGGAGCCGCTTTTGTATGTTTGACTCTCTTGTTTATCCGTTATGGTGAATTCATAGTTTGTATTTGCAGCAAGAGTTATATCCACATAGCCGATTACATCGCCGGATGCGTTGGTCGAAATATTTCCAATGATGAATTCTGCATGACCCCATCCCTCTGATTCGGCTTTTAATGCCCATCGGTAGTCGAAGTTAGCACATACTTCTTGCCCGGAAGCAGCACCGGCACCGAGTCCAGAAAGGGTTGTCGGGTTCTCAGAGGTAGAAGAAAGGGTAATATCATCCCCTGAGACTTTGGTCCACGAGTCAAATTTATATCCCTCATCGGGCACAGCGGTAAGATCGCGGTGGGTGGTGACACCGACGGTGGTGCTTGCCGCTGTCACACCGCCTATCTCCACATGCCCGTGTCCGTCGTTGGAGAGAGTGACCGCAGTGGCTTTCTCCACGAACTTGGCTTCCACATTTTGTGTTTCATTTATATTTTCGGATATAAACGGATTCGTGGTGCTGAACAGATAGCTATAGTCTGTATTATACCATCCCTCGAACGTATAACCGGTAGCCGGCGTAGCGGTATAGGTGATTGCTCCGCCATGCGCGACATACTCGTCGTTATGAATAGCGAAATGGCGTTCGCTCTCGGTTGTCAGCGCGCTGACAGTACCTCCTGTTTCCCGGCTGGTTCTATTCCAATTATTATCAATGTCCACATCCGCCCATTCCAGATTCAACTGATGGGAAGCCGGAATAGCGACAGAAACGGTCGGGTAAAGATCGCCGGAAGTCAAGGAAGAGATGGTGAACGTACACGGTCCATGCCCGTTTACCCGCAAAAATACATCATTGGTCTGCGTATTGAAAAGCAACGATTGGTCTCCTATATAGGTACCGGCTGGTGCAAATCCGAGATTTTGTCCTTTGACCTTATCATGCACCTCAAACTTATAGGTAGTATTGGGATCTAACGATCGTACACAGGTCAAGTTCATAGTAGATAAGTCCGTATAGCTATTGACTATAAAATCGGCCGTATAGTCGCTCCACCCGGGCATACCTCCGTTGCCGGAATCATTATGTATAGAGCCGACCAGACAGAAGCGGGGTTCAAAGACAGCGGTGAGGGTGCCATTTACAGAAGCTTTTATCCGAACGGTATTGTCCGAGCCGGTATCCGTAGCCGGTCCTACATTTTCCCCATACTCCCATCTTACGAATTTCCATGCGGGGTTTGCAGTCGCGGTAATGAGTTCACTTGGCGTCACCCATTTGGCAGTAACAGAAGAGCCGCAAGACAGTGTTCCTGCTCCGGCAGGGTATACGGAGGTCGTGACCGTGTAAGGGTGTTCCGTCCAGTCGGCGAAGAGGGATAAATCAATACCATCGTGTATCCAAGTAGGATGACCTTCGCCGTCGTTGCCGGTATAGCCTGGAACGTTCGGAATCCAGTTGCCGTCGGCGTCAATGAGTTGGTCCGTCTTATCCAATCCCTCATTATCACTCGCCGCCCAGTAACCGAGCAAGTCATAATGTGCTTTTGTATGCTTGGTCTCAAGCGATGGTAGCACGTCATCGTAGGTTACGTTTACCTGAATAGGCACACTCCCGCCATCTGCTTCCATACCTTCCAATGTTACGGTATAGGTAATCGGTCTAAATTTACAATACACTTCCGTATTGGCATTCAGACTTGCGAGTTTAAAGGTATTGCCTTCAATAGTCACACCACCCGAACCATTTGTATAAGGTGAGGTACAAGCAGCATCACTATACCATCCTTCCACTTCATAGCCTGTAGCAGGTGTCGCGACAAGGGTAATGAGGTGTCCCGTAGGGATAGAGCTGCCACTGGAAGTTGAGCCGCTAAAATTATCTACGGAATATACACTCAATGTGCTTGTACTATAATCACCCTTTCGATCATAGGTCAGGGTGTATGTTTGTGAAAAGAATGCGTATGACGTTTTGGTATCGGTGACTGAATATGTTTTAGCAGTTGTTCCATCCGTTGGATTTGAATCTGAAGCATCGCCCCAACCTTCAAAATAATAGCCGGAATTAGCGGAAGCTGTAAGTGTGATAGATGATGTTAGAACTGCATCTGTAGTAGCAGAAGTCATGTTGGCAGAGGACGGTGTAGTGGTTGCAGATGCACTACTCATGTATGTTCTTGCAACACTTACAGAACCTGGCCATGATGCATAGGCTGCATCAGAATACGTAGTGCCTGTTGCCTTAACACGCGCTTGGACGGTTTGAGTTTTATTCAAACTCTGATAGGATGTAGATTCACTTCCTAAATGAGAATACGACAGCGCTGTTCCATTAGCATCTCCTGAGTTTCTACTAAAATAGTAAAAATTATTTTCAACTAGGGAGTAATGCAAAAAACCAGCGTAATGATTAGCGTGGGATGTTAAATCTGTAAGCCAATTATTTCCCGTTCCGAAGTTCTCATGATGCCCCAAAAATGTAATATGAACAGCATCTCCATAATTTAGAGATGGATGTCCATAATACAATGTGGTGTTTTCTAAATGCGATAATTGATTATATCCTTGATATAATCCATGACCAACGCCTAATTGTATATAAGCATCTGTCCAATCGGCCGCATTAAAATAGATGTACGATGATTTTTCTGACAAACTAGCCGGATAGGTAGTAAAATTCTTATTCTCATAATCATATACCGGTTTGGTATAACCGGGTGAGGTCCACCAACCAGAAAAAGCCGAATGCCATTCCCGTTTATCATCCCCATCCCATATTTCAAATTGTATTTCTTGTAGACCTTCTTCCACATATTCAATCATTCCATAATACAAATCTTTTGTTTCTCCTGTTTCTGCTTTATGGATAGTTGTTGGCATTTTTTCCATCGTCGTACGAAACCAAACACCTCCATCCTTTGTACTTCCTTTATGCACATTGATCTTGAGTGTACCAGAACCCAAAGAAGAAGACTTTATCGCACAATAAACCGGATGCGTAGTATTCGCCCACGCAGTACCGGTTCCCATAGTAATGAGGAGAGCAAAAAAGATACCAATTCTAAAAAAACTATGTCTCATGATGTATTGGATTTTAAAATTAGTAACCCTGCGGCGAGCCAACGCCGCAAGGCCGGTATAAGGGCAAAAGCCCTAAAAGATTATTTTACTTCAGCGCCCAAGGCATTGAAGGTCTTGCCGTCACGTAGGATACGCAGTTCGCCGTTGACGATACGTTTAACGGACTTGCCTTCCGTCTGGATAGTCTCCACCGCCGAAGGAATTTCCGGGAAAGCAACAACAAGGTTCTGGCTTGCTAAAGTCCATGTGAAGGTGTAATCACCGGCTTGGTCAGCAACGAATTCGAAATTACGACCACTATTCACAATATTGACATTATCCGCATGACCCCAGTCACGGTGGATTTGGTACAGGGTTTCGCCCTCACCGTTAAGGCTGAGATAGAAGCCTTCGAGCCATACCTTCATCTCATAGGAACCTGCCTCCAGAGCAAACGTCACGCTGGCGCTTGCTTTATCCTCCGCAATGGTCATCGGGTGCGCGCCGGAACCCCATGATTCGTCACCGGCAAAATTACCTACGATAGAGATAGCGGGGCTATCGCCATGTGACAGCCATGCGCCGTCCGTCCAACCGACCAGATAGTAGCAGTCTTTTCCGTCAGGAAGCACAAGATCTGCGGTTTGAGTCCAGAGGTTCTCAGAGTCCCATGGGATAGACTCGCTTTCGCCCTGTGCACGGACAAAAAGCAAGCTGTTGTTGTCATCAGGAATTTCTGCAGAGAACAGATATTCCTCGCCTTCTACGAGAGCTAACTTGGCATCCGCATCTGCGGCTCCTCCCCAAGAGTGAACAAAGAACACTGCCCCGAAGGACTTCCAATCGTCGTTCACTTGCAGGTAAATGCTTTTAGCAGAGAGGCTGCTTACTGCCATCACTGCTACGAAAAAGGAAAAAATCTTTCGCATAATACAATGTTTTTTTATGGTTAATAAAATGGGTTAATTATAGTTTATTGTTTCGGTACAATCTTTATCGCACATCCTCCACCGGCAGCAGTGAAGAGTCTGAGCTTCGATTTAGAGGTCACGGTTTTGGTGGTGATGGTATATGCCTGCGGGTTATTGCGGTAATGCGCATCTTTCGCGTCGGCATAGATGGTTGCGGTATATTTCTGTCCTGCGGGCAGGAAAGAGAGGTCGATCATTGCTGTTCGCGGATCATAGCCGTTGGTGGAACCAATGAACCAAGCGTTTTTGTCTTTCTGCTTGCGGGCGATGGTGACATACTCATAAGGCTCCGCCTCGAGGTAATAAACCGTATCCCACTCTACCGGCACATCAACGATAAACTGGAAAGCATCGCGGAAACGCTCGTAGTTCTCAGGGAGGTCAGCCGCCATCTGAAGCGGGCTATAGAGAGTGACATAAAGCGAGAGTTGGTTGCAGAGGGTGGTGTTGCACCATGAGTGTGAGTTCGGGTTGAGTTTATGGATGTCATTCTCAAAGATACCCGGTGTATAGTCCATCGGACCGCCTATGAGACGAGTGAAGGGCAGCATGGTGGTATGGTTCGGGACAGAACCTCCGAAAGCTTGATACTCCGTGCCCTGTGCAGACTCATTACCGATAAGGTTCGGCCATGTACGGCATAGTCCTGTCGGACGAACTGCCTCATGCGCATTCACCATCAGATGATACTTAGCAGCTTTCTCAAGACAGTACTGATAGTGGTTGTTCATGAACTGGGAGTAATGATGTTCACCGATCGGCAGGATATTTCCCACATAACCGGATTTGACAGCCGGGTACTCGTATTTGCGCATGAACTGATAGGCGGTATCAAGCCATCGCTCGTAATTGCGGATAGCGCCGGAGGTCTCGTGGTGCATGATCATCTTCACGCCCTTGGATTTGGCATAATCATGGATGCCCTCCACGTCAAAATCCGGATACGGGGTTACGAAATCATAGACGAAATCCTTCTCATTACCGAACCAGTCTTCCCATCCGATATTCCATCCCTCGACAAGCACGCCATCGAAGCCGTATTTGGCAGCAAAATCAATATAGCGCTTGACATTCTCAGTCGTCGCGCCATGACGACCGTGGGGTTTGGCTTTGGAATAATCCGTGACGCCGATATGGATAGACGGGAAATCCCATGTGTAGCTCCAATCACGCATGCCTGCGATCATCTCCCACCATACGCCTACATACTTCATGGGCTTGATCCATGAGGTGTCCTCAATCTTACAAGGCTCGTTAAGGTTGAGCACGATACGGGAAGCAAGGATATCTTTCGCCGTCTCGCCAACCATGATGACGCGCCAAGGGGAAGTAGCCGAAGTCTGGATATGTCCTTTGGTGCCATCAATATCAGGAGTGAGATGGGAGGTGAAAACATGATTATCCTCCAGATTGAGATGCATGCAGGAGTAGTTGACGAGTGCTGCCTCATGGATATTCATCCAAAGACCATTATTCGTTTTGAATAGCACCGGTGTCTGCACTCCGGAGGTAGAGAACGTAGTGGTAGAGAGATTGGCTTTGTTCGTATTCTCCTGAATGGCACGTATCTCACTCAGTTTAGAGCGGGTATATTCATACTCCTGCGTATCATAATCTCCGGGGATCCAATATGCCGTAATATCTCCGGGCATAGCGAACTCCGTCTGCTCCTCCTCTATGACGAAGTAATTGAGGTTCTTTTGTTGCGGGAAGATATAGCGGAATCCCAAACCGTCATCGTAGAGACGGAATTGGATCTGGATATAGCGTTCTTTAGCGGGCTGGGTAAGGGTAATGAGCATCTCGTGATAGCTATCATGGATGCGTCGTTCCTCGCCCCAGACAGGCTCCCACCAACTATCATGGATAAATCGTTCGCTGCCGGTCATCACAAAGCCGGATAGCAGACCATTCACTTCCTCCGTCGGGCGCTCTTTGGTACCGAAATCATTAAAATCCGTACGTCCTTTCTCTCCTCTAATCGTCAGGCCAAGATGCGAGGGACGAATGACCGTATCGCCCTTATGAAGGAGCCAATAGACCGGTCTTCCTTCCTGCACATCAAAGTACGCCGTTAAATTCAGCGAAGGAGATTCTACTTTCTCGATGGAGTATAAGAGCCCCACCCGACCTCCCCACAAGGGGAGGAGAAAAAGACACAAGGTAAAAATACACTTTTTCATAATCATCATTTTTCTATTACAATCATCGTCCAGTATTGGAGAGCAGGAATATTCATTGTAACTTGTCCTCCGACATATTCGAAATCTACCTCTTGCGCGGCACCATGCTGATAGTCAGGAGAAGCTACCCATACTCGTTTTGGAGCCTCCGGCAATGCAAAAGAGACAGGTATCTCCCTCAACATAGACTGCGGAGCCTGATCGCCCTCGGAGTCGCACCAATCCAGGTGAGTGGCGTTGCGATAAGAGAGGAGATGAATCACATCGCGCGTACCGACATGCCGTCCGACAGTGGCTATCCGGTTGAACTGCGGTCCCCACTGATTAAAGACACAACTGTCATGCGTGCTGGTGATGTCCACACCGAACCAATCGCTGTTCACCTCGGCAGGTACTTCCGGACGCAGTAAGTTCTCATATGCCACCGCAAAATCATAATACCTAATCATAGCTCGTTTGAGTTCGCCGGACATCGTGAGGTTATCATCCGGGAAATACTCATGGCAGAGCATATGCTCGCCCATCTGCAGGATCGTTCCTCCCCAAGCAGAGGCAGCAGCCGTAGCCATCAGGATACCGGGGGTATTGAAATAACCTCGTCCCTTCTGACCATAATCATAGTTGAGATAAGCAGCGAGAACAGTCTGTTTGCCGGAAGACCAAGCAGCGTTATTGGTAATGATATCCGAGAAGATAGCATAGCCGTTGGTATTCGAGTGGTCCCACACCTCGGTATAACAGAAATCGACCGGTGCGGAAGCAATCTGCCCCTGCTGTCCATACTGCCCTACGGCATTCATGACGATACGTTTGTTCGGCTGAGCCGTTTTCTCATTGGCGATGAAAGAACCGAAAGCAGCCTGCACGTCCACTTCCTTCCCCTCGTAGTCATAGACGGCAGTCGGTCGTGCGCCTAACTGATCTATCTGCCATCCGTCGAAATTAAAGATAGCATAGACCTCATCGTTCCGCGCACGGAGATAGTCCCTCCAGTCGGAATTATGCATATTCGCCAGATAGATCGCGCTCTTAAAAGGCGATCCCAGCGGGTGGTTATCAATCTTCGTATGGTTACGGTCGGTATAAAGCAGCCATTCGCGGCTCACGTTATCCGTTGCGAAATCCTCCAGACATCCATATCCCAAGTTATAAAAGAGCGTAAGCATTCCCCGGGCGTGCGCACCGTCGATATAGGACTGGACGGTAGTGCGATAGCAGTTACGAGAGATGATATCCGTCCAGCTATCCATCGGTTGTGTTGCGGAACCAGCCAGCGGGTGGTGGTGTTTCCAATGCCAGTCCTGGAACTGGACATAGTTGATATGATACCTGTTGAGGTCGTCAAGAATAGTTTGGATCTCGTTCCGGGACATATTCCCATAAGACGACAAGAATCCATTCCGAGGGAACCGACTCGGTTCGGAAGACACATCGATACCTATCGTTGCAACCACAGAGTCACGTCCGGACACAGAGATATGCAAGGAAGCCATATACCCGCGAAAATCCTCCGTTGGCGGCTGCCATATCCAAGAAGAGGAGGATACGGACTCTTCCTTTATCACTTGCCCCAAATAGGTATAACGCACCATCGCCGGCTCTTGAGGCAGGGAGTTAATAGAGAGCCTTACGGATTCTCCGGGCTTATAGGCAGCTTTATCCGTACTCATCAGATGGGGTATATAACTCTCGCCATAGGTGACGGGATTATTCTCCGGTTCGATGATATTGCAAGCCGACAGACCGCATGCAAGCATGCTCAAAGTCAAAAGACCGCTTGCGCTCAAAGTCAAAAGATGCTTTTTCATAATTTAGTAAAAGATATGGTTGTGTCATTGATATTGATTCGAATGGACCACTCACCGCTCTCCGGAATAATCCATTTATTATCCGGCTCACCGGCATGTGCGTCAAAGGAGCCGTTCAAGGTTGGCGCACAATCGGGCGTAGGCGCATAAAGCATCTCCCCCGACCAATCGGAACGGATCTCTGTAGGGAACTTGATCTGACCGGTATTCAGATGTCCCTCATACGTAAAGATACCGCTCTCAGGATGTTGCATCTGCGTGAGGTTATCCCAACTCCAACCACCGGGAGTAGCATCGCCAATCATATAGATGTGGCTGTAGGCTTCGCCACCAAGATAGGCGACCTCTATGGTTAATGCCTCTACATCGGCGGTGATGCGGTAGTTTCCGGTCTTAGCGATTGTCCATTTGAAATCCGGATAACTCTCCTCGGAATCGCGATATACCATCTTGGCCTCATCGGTAGAATCCTTGACGAAACAAGGGAACCAATCCTCCGTATTGACTATGAGTTTGAACTCTCCCTTATGCATTGTCCCGCTCCAGGAGAACGTAGAAAAATGATCCATGTCCATGATCATCGCCGTAGCGCGTTCCAGATCCCATCCATGAGGCATCGCATCTCCTACGAGATACAAGTCCGTCATCATAGTGGCATTCCAGGCGATAGCTACTTTTGCTACGTTGGAAACCTGTTCTTCGCCAGTCTGAATAATCTTCGCACGCACACGACATTCGAATACCATATACTCGCCTTCCTCTACCTCCGGATAAGTTTGATGTAGGGTGTCAGCCAAATGTTGATGCGAAAAGAGCAGCGTTCTGTTAGCGGTACGACCTATCTCCCATTTCAAGCCCTCGGCAAAGTTATTACCCTCTTTATCCATCTCCACGGTATAGGCGATAGCTGAACCGGAACCATGGTTGGTTCCCGGAGTCCAAGATAGCTCCAATGCCGCCAGATCTTTATATATCGGCAGACAGAGAACCGAGTCCTGCGATAAGGTAATCGTGAGCGGCTGATCTACTACGGGTTCTACGTGGTTCTCGCAAGAAAGCAGACCGCATGCAAGCATGCTCAAAAACAAAAGACCGCTTACGCTCAAAATAGAAAGATTCTTTTTCATATTACCATCCTGGGTTTTGGGTTAATAGATTATTGGCTTCGCGCTCCTGCATGGGGATAGGGAAGAGCAGATGCTTAGAAGTAGCAGCGGTCTTTCCGATGGAGTGCAGGAAAGTCAGTGCGTAGTTATTGGGATAGCGTAACATATCAAACCACCGATGTCCTTCAAAAGCGAGTTCGACCCTGCGCTCATGGATGATTTTATCCCTCATCTGCGCTTGTGTAAGTCCTTCTATCTGCGCGCGACTGGTCAGTCCGGCGCGTTTACGCACTTGATAAAGCGGTTCTTCCGCCTCTGTGGTACGACCTAACTCATTGAGTGCCTCCGCCTTCATGAGCAGTACATCCGCATAGCGAGTGACGATCCAGTTTTGGTTAGAAGTATTATAATCCGGCGACTGCGCCTTGGTTAAGAGGAACTTACGGACATTGTATCCCGTAGTGGACCATGTACCGGAATAAGTATATCCATCAAAAGTAGGGCAGCCGGTATAGAATATTGTGATATCCTTTCTAAGGTCACCGGGTTCATACTGGCTTACGAACTCCGGAGTGGGTTGGTTCCATCCATAGCAGCCGGCAGCCATGCCGGAGTTACGCGGGCCCTGATAGGTGCTGATCCAGGAAGCTTGGTTCTCATTGGACCAGAAATCCTTATTCGTCTTACCATAATACTGCACCTCAAAGATGGACTCTACCCCATTCTGCTTTGCGGGGTTGTAGTTATCCGCATAGTTAGGAGCCAACTGATAGCCCATGTCTCCTATCTCCGTACAAAGGCGCACTACCTCGTTGTAGTTGGCGGTGGAGGGATGATAGGTCAGATAGACCCGTGCCAACTCCGCCATAGCGGCTTCCTTGGTAGCACGGCCGATATCTTTACTACCATACTTACTACGGGTAGGAAGGAGCGAGATGGCTTGCTTGAGGTCCTCGATAATAAGCGCATAGACCTCATCCTCAGAAGCCCTCGGCATCTTCAGTTCGCTATCGGCAGTAAGTGGTTCTGTCGGCATCGGTACTCCGCCAAAGAGACGCACTAAAATAAAATAGTAATGCGCGCGCAGGAACCGTGCTTCGCCTAAAAGCCTCGCCTTGATATCATTATCGATATCCATCTGGGGCACATTCGCCAAAACGAAATTACATCTCAGTATTCCCGGAGACGGACCTCTCCATAGATCCAATGCAGCGAAATTATCCGAGGTGGCAATAAAATTCGCCATTTCTACTGTCTCCAGACCATCGGTTCCACCGCCGGCGCCGACCACGCTCTCTCCGGCAATGATGTCGAGCGTCCAGATGCGCATGTTGTATAGTTTCGGCCACTGAAGAGGCTGATAGCACGCATTAACCGCAGCGATAGCGTCCGCCTCGGTCTGAAATCCATTCGTCGTATCGACCGAATCCCAAGGCTTGCGCTCCAGGAAATTACACGAGCAGACCGCTGACGCTATAAGACCGGCTAAAAATAGCCTACAAGACCACTTTGCTGCAAGACCGCGCAGTGCGCTATAAGATATATTTGTTTTCATAGTTGTTAGAACATGATATTAAGACCAAAAGTAAAATTACGCGTGATGGGATAGACATTACTATCAATACCGGACCCGCCCACTTCGGGATCCAAACCTCTGTAGCGGGTTAGCGTATAAAGGTTCTGTCCCGAGACGGAGAAACGAACCTCCTCCATCAGTGCTTTTTTCGTCAGGTGCTTCGGCAGCGTATAGCCGATGGTGATGTTTTTGAGACGGAGGTAGTCTCCGGGCTCCAAGAACCGATCAGAAGTGCGGTTATTCTTATTGGGGTCGGAGAATACGGCTCTCGGCATCGTGGTAGAGTGATAGTCCGGACGCCAGCGATCTAAGACAGTGGTCATCTGGTTCTGCGCCACAGACATAGCCTCGAGAGTGGCACGGTTACCATTATAGATCTTATTGCCCGCTGCTCCTTGCAGGTATATCTCAATGTCCACGCCATAGAACTCAAATCGGTTATTCATAGAGAAGGTCCATGAAGGCGTGGGTGTACCGAGGATAGTACGATCATCCTCATTGATGACGCCGTCATTATTGAGATCCTTAAAGCGGATATCACCCGGTTGGGTGGAGGTATAGGCATCCGAACCGATTGTCTGGATAGCGTGCGCATCTATCTCCTCCTGGGATTGGAAAATACCATCCGTCACATACCCGTAGAAGGCAGCAACGGGGTATCCAACCTTATGGATATTACAATCGAAGTACATCGGTACGTCATCGTTCAGGGAGAGTATGCGGTTATGATTATAAGCTACATTAACCGTAGTGGTCCAAGTGAAATTGGTCTTCTTGATATTCATGCTATTGAGGCTGACTTCAATACCCATATTCCGCATCCGTCCGGCATTGATACTGGGTACAGCTTCATCGGAATAACCGCTGCTGATAGGTACAGACATCGGCACTAACATATCGTTGGTATTCTTGATGTACCCATCGATAGTAGCATGGAGGCGCTGATTCAAAAGCGCAAGGTCAATACCGACATTATATTGCTCCACCGTCTCCCATCGTACATTGGGATTCGGCAGTACCCACGGTGCCAAACCGGCTACTTGTGTGCCTCCAAAGAGATATTGCACTGTTTGAAGCTGCGAAGCATACGCATAATTGCCTACCGATGCCTGGTTGCCGGTCAAGCCATAACCTGCACGTAGTTTGAGATCGGAGAGAGCGAAGGTCTTCTCAAACCAATGCTCCTCGCTCATGCGCCACGCAATGGCTACAGAAGGGAAATAGCCCCATCGGTTCTTCTTTGCAAAACGACTGGAACCATCAGCACGGAAAGTAGCGGTAAGGAGATACCGGTTGTCATATCCGTATGTTACACGTCCCATGAAGGAGAGTAATGCCCAATCGGACTTGTTGCCGCTCATGGTAGGCTCCAAGAGACCATTACTGAGTTGGCGAGCTTCTGCAGAGATGAATCCTTGGATTGCACCACTCATGTATTCATAGTTATTGGCCTGCATAGACGAACCTATCATGGCAGAGAAAGAGTGTTTCTGCTTAAAGGTTTTGATGAAAGTCAGGGTGTTATCCCAAAGCCAGGTGATGGACTTATCGAACTGACGAGAGACCTGACTCTCGGGTTGTGCGATAGGTTTCCAATCGTATGCCGGAGACCATCCTTCCGTATCCCAATACATGACCTGCATACCAAAGGTGGTCTTGAAGATTAACCAATCGAGCGGTTTGAGTTCCGCGTAGATATTGCCCAACAGGTTATAACCCTTGGTCGTGCTGCTATTCTCGTTCATCTTACCGATAGGGTTCGTGATGTCACCTACGTACATCGCTAATCCGACCGGTCCTGACCACGTCCCATCGGGATTATAGATGGGCTGAGTTGGCAGCGCACGCATGGTATTTTGGATGTTATACTCCCCCGACGATTTGATGTCATGGTTCAGGCTTAACTTATGCCCGAAACGCAGCCAATTAAAGAGTTGTGTATCATGATTGAACTGCAGAGTGATGCGTTTATAATCTGTCTTTTTGACAATACCTCTTTGATCAAAATATGCACCTGAGACATAGAAATTGGATTTCTGTGTGCCTCCTGAATAACTGAGGGCATAGTTCTGTGTAGGCGCAAACTGCCATAATTGTGACAACCAATCCGTTCCTTCTCCCAGGGCAGTAGGATCAGCATAAGCGGTATATTGCGGCTGTCCGGCAGCAGCCATCATCTCATTATGCAAGGAAGCGAACTGCGAGGCACTCAATAAAGGGAGAGTACGTTGTATTTGGTCGAAGCCGAACGAGCCCTTGAGAGAGATATGCCCTTTCTCGTTCTCCCCTTTCTTGGTGGTGATGATCACTACTCCGTACGCGCCGCGCGATCCATATATAGCAGTAGCTGAAGCATCTTTGAGCACATCGATACTCGCTACATCATCCATATTGATCATATTCAGCGGCACGTCGGTAGGCACACCATCAATGACAATCAGCGGTTGGGAGTTATTGATACTACCTATACCACGAATGTTGAGACTTACATTGCTACCCGGGGCACCGGATCCCGTTACCTGCAGTCCGGCTGCACGTCCCTCCAGCGCTGCACCTAAAGAAGGCGCAGGCATCTTTTGGAGATCTTTGTCATTCACTTGGGCAATAGATCCTGTCAGATCACTTTTCTTCTGGACACCATAACCTACGACGACCACTTCTTCCAATACCTCGGTATCCTCCTTTAGCACTACTTTCATGCCAGTAGCGGCTGCCAGAGTCTGCGAGGCATAACCTACATAACTAATCTCCAGCATGGCGCCTTCCGGCACCTGCAGGCTGAAATTACCGTCGAAATCAGTGATTGTTCCGTTGGACGTGCCTTGCTGCAAGATAGTAGCACCGATGACCGGCTCGCCCGACACATCGGTTACTGTACCGTTAATGGCGGTCTGTGCAATACCGCTGAGAGGGAATAATACCCCTACCAACCAAACACATATGCGCGTGTACGATTCCATAGTAAAATTAAAAGGGTTAATACTCAGTTTTAAAACTTTTGCGCTGCAAAGGTACTACAATTCACAAAAATACACAATATGTGAATGTGAAAAAGTAGCGTTAGTAGCATAAAAAAAATTACAAATCGCTTATTTCTAGCGATTTGCAAAATAAAATATTATAGAAAAAAGTAGTGGATGTAAGATTATAAAATTGTGATATTTCTCTCAAATTGTTCTCTTTCTCCTTTATAAAGGTTTCGCATACGGGTACGACTATTGTAGATTGTAGATAGCGAATAGCGCAAAAAGTTTGCAATCTGTTTGCTATCCGTAATACCCAAACGGATGAGCGCTAAAACGCGTAAATCAGTATTTAGTCGTTCACCTTCTTTTATATGTATATCGGCCTCAGGAACCAATAGAGACTTTACGTCATTTACAAAATTCGGGAAAAGCTCTAAGAAGGCCTCGTCGAAATCCGCATAAAAGGCATTGAGTTGCTCTTGCGTGAAACGTTGTGAGTCAACAATATCTGTTAGTTGTTTGAACTGCTGTTTATGCGCTAATGATTTAAGTTGCTTACGATAATTATCAAAACGATCAATCAGAAGCGATGTTGTCTCCATATACCGTCCTACATAGGCATCCTTGATACGATTACTCTCTCTTAGTTCCTCATTGTTATTCTCCAAACGCTCGTTAAGAATGGATAATTGCTTGCCTTTTTGGGTCACATAGAGGAAGAAAATAATTAAAACAATCAATAATATGAAACTACTAATTATTCCTGTCAACATCCAGTATTGTCTGCGATGCACTTGCTGCAAATATGCTTGTTCTACTACCGGGAATACAGTATTCATTTCTATCGACCGCACACGTGCACTTGCCTCCGAAGCGTCTTCCATAGCGCACTGCATATAGCGGTAAGCATGGTCAATGTTCCCCTCTTCGTAGAGAAGGATAGCCAATTCGCGTAGCGCGATATACTCTCTGATAGAGTTTCGTAGGTCCGCAAGAGCGGAAATGATCAGATAGTGCTTCTCCTGTTGCTTATCTCCTATCTTATGATATATTTGTGCGCGCGTAATAGCGAATAAAGGTTCTTCATCCTGCCCTGTTACCGGATGTTGTGCCTCGTAGGAGTCCATCACATGGAGTGCGGAATCATATAACTCAGCAACCCGCAAATAGTCTGCGCGCACGAGTTCGTGGAGAAATGAGCCCTCTGGATGAACCGACATCATCAATAGACGGTTCTGCTGAGTGATTGCTGTATAATGTTGCTTTTCTTTAACCGATATGGAGAAATCAGCCATTAAGCCATATAAGGTACGACGCAAATGGCTGTAATAAGGATCTAACACGGGATCAAGGGGATGAAAGAGTGCTGAGTCCATATATAAAATGGTTTCGTGATACATACCGCTACGCATCATAACCTCCGAATAGTTGAGAAGCGATACTTGCTTCTCAAAAGGAGTGGACGCTATCCGTAAACGTTCTTCTGTATAATAGAGCTGACTATCCAAGTCGTAGGACCTATATTCCTCCACCAACCGTCCGCACTCTTCGAAATAGGCACTATCCGTTATACAATTCCGGAGCTTGTTTTTTATCGAGTCTATCCGGTGCTCGCGAAGGGCATGATACTGCGACCGACTCTCAATACATTCATCCAACTCATGTAATAATTGAGATTCTCGATCCCTTTCGTAGTTGCACGATGACAGAATGCTCATTACCAAGCATGTACAGAAAAATAACCGTGTGAATGATTGGTGCCGCATAAGTATTTTATATGAATTTCGGAGCAAAGGTACGACTTTTTTTTGATATATGCAAGGAAAATCGGAATTTTACGTAGAGGTCGCGGTCACGTCGCGGTCATATCGCGGTTTTGAGCCGTAAATAGGCCTCAAATAGGCAGTAATTAGGCAGTTATAGGGTGGATGTCGGGCGGATGTCGGATAACATCCGACCTAATGAACGATGTTTCTGCCGCATAGCATGCGACGCAATGGACGAAAGTTTTTAGGGTGACGGGGTGACAGGGTGACACCCTTGTTTATATATCTCACACACGCGCGGGTGTGTATATTAGGAAAAGGGTGTCACCCCGTCACCCTGTCACCCCCGACCCTCTATATTGCGGTTTGCGTTGACCTCTTCCATGCCTCTTTCGCGTACCAACCATCCGCGTGTACGGGCTTTCCCGATCCGCTTGCTCTGGAAGCCTGCCTGCTGGAGCACCATCTCTAAGCGGCTCATACTCATCGGTTTTTTGATGGAGCCCCAGGAGACAATATAGTAAATTAGTTGATTAAACACAAAAAAAGGCTCACTTAATAGTGAGCCTGAATGGGTTGCAGGGCATGGGGTTATGCCTTGAGTTCCGCAGGGAGGAGAGGCATGGCGCCGCGCTGGGTGCAGACGTAGGCAGAGACGGCTACGGCTTTCTCATGCGCCTCGCGGATGGTCTTGCCGAGGAGGAGCTGGGCTACGAAAGTAGCGGTGAAGCTATCTCCGGCACCGACGGTGTCAGCCACCTGTACTTTGGGAGTAGCTACATAACTCTCCTTGGAAGCGGTAAAGACATAAGAGCCGATGGCACCACAGGTGAGGATGAGCATGTCCAGCTCGTAACGCGCAATGAGTTCGCGGCAGATACGGCGGGTCTTCTCAGGGTCCTCGGCGATGAGTTTGCCGGGAATGGTAGGTTCGCCAAGAAGCATGGTCGCTACGACATCGAGTTCCTCGTCATTGATCTTGAGCACATTCGCCCGCTGAAGGGATTCCGCGATCACTTCGGCGGTGTACCAAGACTGACGGAGGTTAATGTCAAAGACCTTGAGTGCATCCTCCGGCATAGCGTCAAGAATCGCCTGGATGGTCTCTCGGCTGGTTTGAGAACGCTGCGCGAGTGAACCAAAGCACGCGGCCTGCGCCTGATGCGCGACCTCTAACATGCTGTTGGTGAGAGGGATGTTATCCCAGGCTACGCCGAGGCAAATCTCGTATTGCGGTACACCTTTGTCGTCGAGGGTGACCTTGACCGTGCCGGTAGGTTGTTCTACGACAGGTAAGATATGATTGAGGTGCACTTTCTCGAAGGTATCTACAATCTCATCGCCGAGTTCGTCAGCGCCGATAGCGGAGATAGCACATCCGTTGAGTCCGAATTGGGATACATGATAAGCGAAGTTTGCGGGCGCGCCACCGAGTTTGCGTCCTTCCGGGAGGCAGTCAAAGAGCGCCTCGCCGATACCAATAACGTATTTTTTCATATAATTTTAAGATTAAAGACCGTTACTACGTTTAGTTATTTCCTTTATTATTTATTATTTAATCGAAAATGCGGCGGTTTCGGCGCTTGATGCGCCTTTGTCTAATCGCCCAAAGCCGTTCGTTTGTGCAAGCCCAATGCCCGCCTTTGTCCGCTTATCCATCGTCCGGCACTCGATAGTGCCGTACTTCCGCCTTACAAAAATGCGCTTCGCTTACAAAAATTAAGAAAATATTTTGGGGGGATTATTTTGGACCAATAAAACCCGTGCCGCATGGCTATTTTCTATATTTTTGTGAGGGATGAAATCCCGTATTTTCGGAAGCAGCCAAGCGAGTGCCTATCAAGGCAATCGATTGAGGCCGAGGGCATGGAGGACGGTAAGGAAGCTTGCTTACTGACCGGCTTACAGGTCCTTGGGCTTGAGAGCCATCAGGCTCGGTAGGCTGCGCATTTTCGATTTAAAACACAAAATTATTTCTTCATCTTCAGGGTGAAGAAGGTGAGGTATGCGGCACCGACAGCCATGACGAGGACAGCGCCGAGAGAGCCCATGATATCGGACATAACGCCCATGCAAAGCGGGAAGATGGTTCCTCCGAAAAGACCCATGATCATCAGACCGGAGATCTCGTTCTTGTGCTCGGGGTCATGGTTGAGCGCCTGGGCAAAGCAGATAGAGAAGATATTCGAGTTACCGAATCCGACGAGGGCGATACCGGTATAGAGTGCAGCCTGCGAATGGCTCACTGCGAGAAGGATCATTGCTGCAATGATCATGCACACGGAGATAGCGAAGAACACTTTCTCGGGGATGAGCCGCAGGATAGCCGAGCCGGAGAGGCAACCGATGGTACGGAAGATGAAGTAGAGCGAGGTGGCAAATCCGGCAGCCGCCAAGTCCATTCCGAGCCGCTCCATGAGGATCTTCGGCGCAGTAGTGTTGGTACCTACATCGATGCCCACATGACACATGATGCCTAAGAAACAGAGGAGGATAAACGGGTTGCCAAGCAGTTTGAAACACTGCGCGAAAGACGAGCCTTTCGCTACCGGTTCCTCATGGATGGACGTGAACGCCAGCGCAAGGATAGCCACGATACCGATGATGGCATAGATCGGGAAGAGCACTTTCCAGCCCAAGCCCATGTGAGGGATCGCCGCCGTTGCACCCCACATGGCGATATACGGCGCGAGGAAAGAGGCGATCGCCTTAACGAACTGACCAAAGGTCAGCGTCGAGGAGAGGTTACCCGTCACGATATTCGATACCAGCGGATTGAGCGAAGTCTGCATGAGGGCGTTACCGATACCGAGGAGCGAGAAGGCGCAGAGCATCAACGCGTAACTCTCGCCGCACAGCGGCAGGATCAGCGAGAGGACGGTGACGAGGATTGAGAGAAGGACGGTCTTCTTACGACCGATCTTATTCATCAACATTCCCGTTGGCACGGAGAAGATGAGGAACCAGAAGAAGACGAGCGAGGGCATGATGTTCGCCTGCGCATGCGTCAGTCCGAGGTCCTGCTGCACGTAGTTGGAAGCGATACCCACGAGGTCCACAAAGCCCATAGTGAAGAAACAGAGCATCACGGGCAAAAGGGCCCATTTATTTACCATTTTGTCATTTTCCATTTGTTCATTTATTTAGACATTTAACAATTTAGATTTTTACATTGTAGATTTTCGCTTCTCCACCTTGTACATCGAGATGGTTGTAGGGTTCGGAAGGGAAGACGAGGTTGGTCATCGACCAAGCGCCTTCGGCGTCGAAAGCTTCGATAGAACAATGATCGATAAAGAGAAGAACCTTATAGGTATCGCGTTTGATGAAGAGCGGCGCTACCGTGCGTGCGGCAAAATCATGGGAGAAAGAGCAATCCCCCGAAGCGGTACGATCCATGGAGAAGGTACGTCGGTGCACGTCCAGATTCATGACCACTTTCTCTCCTTTGTCGTTGGAGAGAGTGATGAGCGCATCGCGCGAGCCGTCAAGAGTCAGTTCGACGATACCGGCATCCGGCAGGTTCTTGGTATCTTCTCCGCGAAGCGCCAAAGACTCCGGAGAGGGTTTGACGGCTACGCGGTATTGTCCTTCATCATCCTGATAAAGCGACAGATCGCGGGCGATAGTGTTTTGCGAGCGGAAAGCGACGGTAGGCAGCTGGGTAGCATACTGCCAATTGGACATCCATCCGATAGCAACGGTTCGGTTATCCGGCGCATACGCCCATGTGACAGTAGCATAGTGGTCTTTGCCGTAGTCGAGCCAATTCATTTGTTCATTTTCACATTTAAACTCCTTGCCGTCCCAGTCGCCTATAAAATACTGGGTAGCGGAGCCGCCGAATGGTCCACCGGGGTTAAGGTTGACAAGGAGAACGTACCGGTCATCTATCTTCACTAAATCCGGGCATTCCCAAACGCCACCATGCGCACCGTATCCCTCGCCAAAAGAGGAGAGATAAGTCCAGTCCTTCAAGTTGGGCGAACCATAAAAACGGATCTCCTGCTGGCAAGCGAGTGCCATCGTCCATTGGTTCGACAGCTCGTCCCAGAACACTTTCGGGTCACGGAAATCCGCGATGTCACCGATGAGGACAGGGTTGCCTTCGTAAGCCGTAAAGGTCTGCCCTCCATCCAAGCTATAAGAGATCGATTGGTTCTGCGCCTTATCCGCGGAGGTATAGATAGCGACAATCGCGTTCTCCCCGAATCCGGCGGTGTTATTTTTGTCGATGACTGCCGAGCCGGAGAAGATCATTCCGTTCGCATCGGGATAGATAGCGATAGGCTGGTGCTCCCAATGAATCAGATCATGCGAAGTGGAGTGTCCCCAATGCATGGGTCCCCAAACCGTTCCATCCGGGTAATACTGATAGTAGAGATGCCAGATATCGTTCGCTTCGTCGTAGAACATGCCATTCGGATCATTCATCCAGTTCGCCTCCGGGGTATGGTGATAGACCGAGCGGAATGGCTCGTCGGTCGCATGGTTAGCAACCGATGAGCAACTGGTGACAGCAAACAGCAATGCGAGCCAAAAAGAAGATACTATTATTTTCATGGGTTTGATGATTTGGAACAGCATGTTGCAAAATATGCCACGAATGTTTCACTACAACAAATATGACATATTTTGCAACAAATTAGAATATTCCTTTAGAACGGAACTATAGGTCCGGTTATATCGCTTGTCTTTCCTCCTATTTTAATACTATTTTCTTGTTGTACGCTCCCTGTCTGGGTATCCATCAAAGAAGCGCCTAAGAGGATGATTACAGCGGTGTTGGGAATAATATACTTTTTCATAAGACTACTCCTTTCCTTATTATTGGGTGATGATCACTTTTTGGCCATTGATGATATAGAAGCCATTTCCTTGCGGAGCACTGAGTTTGCGACCCATGATATCATAGACGCCTTGTGCAGCCTGCATATCAACAGCCTCTACCGCTGTCGGTGCATTATGCGGCGGCTCGATTGCCATGATACGGCGCGGTGCGTTGGATGTAGGCTCCGAGTAGGCCGGAATCTCATCATACTTATTGATATACGCGCGGTAAGAAGGCAATTCGACATCATTCGTATTGACGAGCAACAACTCGTTGTTATAGAGGATATAGTTGTTGTCATTCGGCGTGATATGCAGGGTCGTTTCACCGATATGTCCTACCAAACCGTGGTACGAACCGGCAGCTACGCGTTGACCGTTGTAGGTAAGACGCAGTTCGTTAGCCGTAGCCAAGAAGAAGTACGGACGACCGGCTACCATAGCATCCACCTGAGTGAGGATAACACCGTCGTTGGTAGCATTGAAGGAAGTCAACTCATAGATCTCGGCGCCCTCGATATGTCCGGCTTCTACCGCATAGTCAAAGCAGATAGTACCATATATACCCGGGGTCAAGTCAGGACGCGTATAAACCTTGTCAGCAAGCGGCTCGTCCAAGAGGTAAGAGAGGGAGTTAGCCGTGAGTTTCTTCACATTATCGAGCTCTGCTGTCGGGTTTTCGCTACCCCACTGATAAGCTGCTGAACCGATGGTCAGGATGCGTCCCAGCCAATTGCCGGTAGCATTGAACTCAATGATATTACTCAAGCAGTAGTCGACGATATCGCCACGGATACCAAAGACGGTTGCATTCCAGTCGGCTTCGAAGTCTCGTACGCGCTGGATCTTTTTATTGTTATAATGCGCTTCCTCGCCTTCTTTACGCATAAAGTCTTGCCATGAGCAGTAGTTATAGGTCTTCTTGCAGGTCTCGCCTACGAGATAGACATTCTTGCTATCCGTCCAACTCAACATATCCGCATAGAGTCGATGATTGCTCATATCCAGTGCCTCATCCACTTCGTTATGTGTACCCATACGTGTTGATATACTACGTTGAGCACCAAAATTGTCGGTCTCATACCCACCTGCATTGAATTCCGGAGCATAACCGATACGGTCCATGGTGTAAGCGAGATAGGTTGCCTGTTTGGTAAGCAGCACATTACCACCGGCTTGGATGTAAGTCTTAAGGCCATCATCTGTCAAGCAAGCAGTTAACAGACCATCGGCATTGTCAATATTGACGCGCTCGATGTTTACCCAGAGAGCCTTGATACCTTTTGCAAACAGCGTCGGTAACTCATCTACCGTTACGAAACGTCCCTTGGGGTTAGCACAGGTGATATAATTATCTTCAAACCACTTCGCCGCATTGTATTCCGGCTGCTGGCCTTGATAATTCTCATCTGCTGTGAACTTCAGATGGTCAATCGACTCAGCCGCCGGCAGGAGGTAACCAACTTCTGCAGCATGGAAAGAGAGGGAGTTGTTGTAGTTATAAACACCTGCGGGCCATGCCTCGTGGTAACCGGTCTCAGTTACCGATGCGTGCACAGTTACCGTACCGGAAGCTACGTTAGCGAGTGTCAATACGTTCTCGCTCAGCGTTGCATTTCCTTCTACGGTATAGCTTGCGCCTTCCGGCAGCGTAATGACACTATTCGGTCCTACGGCACCGGTCTCGAAGTGATGCGGCCAAGCAAGGCCGGGACCTGCTTGCGCAGCTGCTTCATCCGCATACGCGAACGTAATCGCACGGTCGTACTCATAGGTACCCTTAGGCCAGTTCATAAACTCACGGTTCTCCGTCAATGTGATATGCAGAGTCACCGTACCGGCTTCTTTGAACTGGAGTTGAGTGATCGTATTTTCACCTACTATCACACCCCCCTGAATACGAGCTTTTCCATCCGGATTGCTGGTCAGTGTATAAGTAGCACTCAGTCCTTCGCAGACCGGATGCAGCTTGAGGAAGCTTTGCGTTTCTGAAGGATAAAAGCCGTTTTCCTCCAGTTTTGTCTCCATCGGAGTGGTGTTATTACCAGCACATGGACGGGCTTTGAGGTAATCCAAGATACCACTGGTCAAGTGTTCTACACAGAAGCGATCGGTGTTGGCAGAAGCGAAAGAGCAGGCAGCCAAACCATTGGTGATAATCGTTCCTTTCCAGTCTCCTACAGGATAGAATTCTACTAATCCAGCACAGAGAAATTCCGCCGTATGTCCCCAACTGCCTAAGATACCACATGTGTTATCGTTTTGGAAGTTGTTGAAGGCGGTTATATTATCGTCAATATCCCAAAGACAGTTACGATTTGTACGGGGAGTTCCCTTTTGCATGTGGAAATGATAGTCTTCTGCATACAGGTCGTTATCTCTCAGGTATTTGAATATAGCGTGCCCATGTTTATCCACATCGTAAGATCCATCTCCTCCTTTCTTGAAATGTGCTGTCAGTTTCCATTCGTCACCGGCAGAAGCAAAACCATTATTTTCCGAGAATCCAGGTTCCGGAGTTCGTCCTATAAGATATGCCAAACGAGCCGCAAAAGTTGACAAGTACAAGTTACCGCCGGCTTTCACGTAATTAGCGAGAGCTGTGCGTACATCCGTTGGAAACATAGCATCAAAGGCTGCTTCAGTCATATTACGGTCCACATTGACCCAGATAACTTTGACGTCATTGAACATATTCCCTTCTGCAGCCAAGCGTCCATCAGTAAGGTCTTTGAACGTTACGATGCGGCGAATTTGGTGGTCTCCTTCATTATGAATCCAAGGAATAGAGGCATCGCAGTAAGAGCGAGCGAACCAGTCAAACGCATTTCGCTCAGGACATTGGTAAACATCACCTTCACTTGTTTCCCATTGCAGGCGGTTTCCTTCTGTGGGATGATCATACTGGTTCGTAATATTCTCACAGTTGGCATCAGCAGAATTTGGCAACAAGTAGTACACCTGCGCCGAGAGGCTCAAGGTAAATACCGAAGCAAAAAATAAAGATAAAAACTTTTTCATTGTATTAAAGATTTTGTTTGTGTTTTCGTTTTTGCGATGCAAAGGTACTACTTTTATCGCACATGCGCAAACTAAATACGCGCGCTGCAACAAAAGTAGCACATTTCGCAACATTTCTTACAATCGGTTTCCAATGACCGTATATTTTTTGCCGTTCCGCTCGATGAATAACATACCGTTTTGGATGTATTTGGTAGCGGACTCTTTCTGCATCGTTTCGCCGATAGCCGACGCAGTGTCTTTGATCAATCGGATCTTCTTGCATGCTCCTTGCGGCATCTGTGTATAAGCCGGGATCTCAAGCGTATCCACATACGCATATCGCGGCGAGAGCACTACCGGGTTCTGTGCACTGACCGTTTTGAGCACATCGTCTGCCAATGCATAATAGCCGGCTTCCACTTCATGGGTATCGGTCTCCGACCAGCCGATGAAACCAATCAGACCGTTATGACTTTTGGCTTCCTCTTTCATTCCGGTATAGCTGAGTTGGATTAGCGAAGCCGTAGCATAATAGATATACGGTTTTCCTGCCTCCATATTGTCTGTCTTGGTCAAAATAACTGAATCGCCCGTTGTATCAAACGAATGGATCTCATACATCTCAGCGCCTTCGATCTTATCTGCCGCTACGGCATACTCGAAGCATATCGTTCCGAACTGACCTGCTGTTGCCGTACGGGTAAAGGTTTGTTCCTGAACCGGTTCGTTCGCGAGATAAGCAAGGCAGTTAGCGGTAAGAGTCGTCAGGTTTCGACGCTCCACATTGTTATTGGCGGTTCCCCACTGATATGCTGCCGAACCGATGGTCAGGATGCGTCCCTGCCATTCGTTGGTAGCGTTGAACTCAATGATATCCGGCAAGCAGTAGTCGCCGATACCGCCACGACCTGCAAGCACGGTTGCACTCCAGTCGCTTTCGAAATCACGCAGACGTTGAATCAGGCAGTTATCGTAATGCGTCTCTTCCTCGGATGCGCGGAGATAATCCATCCACGAACAATAATTATAGGTCTTCAGGCAACCCGGAGCAACAAAGAACATGCTCTTGGTATCCCAGTAACTGAGCATATTGTTGAATATACGGTGTGCGCTCATATCCAGATGCTCATCTTCTGCGACACAGTCGCTCAGACCCATGACGGTCTGCATGCTGCGGAGTTGTCCGCGGTCCTCGGTCGTATAATCATATGAATCGAGTGCCGGTGCATAACCGATACGGCCCATAGCGTAAGTGAAATAAACAGCCTGTTTGGTAAGCAGTACGTTACCGCCGGCTTGGATGTAATCGCGCAACTTGTCTGCGTAGATAGCGAAGAATGGATCTTCGGCAGTGATACCTACGCGCTCAATGTTGACCCAAAGGGTGGTGACGCCTTTGCTGTAAAGGGTCGGCAGGTCTTCAATCGTCACGAAGCAGCCTTGTTGCTGAGCATTGATATAGTTATCGCGGAACCAGATAGCAGCGTTGTATTCCGGTTGTTCGCCACCGGGCAAGGTGAGGATGGTAGAAGGCAGCAGGTAAGCGATACGGTTTTGTTGCGTAGTCGCTTGCTTGTGATCGAGGTAGTTAAGGGTATTCCAGGTCAGTGCCAGGGTGTTATCCCAGCCGAAACCTGCATTGTTATTGATATACGAATAAGCAGCGAGTCCCATCGTGATGACGGTACCCTGACGAGCGCCGGTAGGATAGAACTCGATGGCGCCGCCGTAGTGGCAGCCGTCACCGTTTGCCCAACAGCCGAGCAGACGGCAGTTATTACGGGTTTGGAAAGTCGTCAGTCCGGCTGCGTCAGTGATGCTGGTCATATCCATCGCACCGATACCTATACCGCAGTTATGGTCGGTCATCATACCGCCGTTAGTCCAGATGAGCTCGGCGTAATTATCATTTCTGTGCGGTGCATACTGGAACATCGGATGATCCCCGTTGGACCATACGTTATCCTCCGCAAACTCAAACTTAAAGTCCACGCCCCAGATAGCAGCGCCTTGGTAACCGCCGTCGTTGTAGTCAGGAACGATGATTTCTCCGTTAGCCATCGTAGCGCCTACGAGATCTTTCTGCAGACGGGTGGCTTGCTTGCAAAGGAAGAGGTTACCACCTGCATTGACGAAAGCCTGCAGTTCGCTGATATGATCCGCAAACAATGCATCAAAAGCCTCAGCGTTGAAGTTTACACGGTCCACGTAGATCCAGATAGCATGGATGTCCGACGGGATGTTGTTCAAGTCATCAAAGCAGATAAACTGTCCCAACCCGAAAGCCACATAGGCTTCGTTGAACCATATCCAGGCTCTACGCTCCGGACTCTGTTCATGTTGTCTGAAGATACCGTCATCATTGGTCGTATACTCCTCAAACGGCAGTGAATTGATGTCGGTATTACCGGCAGGAACGAGAAATGCCACTTTAGCCTGTGCCATCATGCAGATGCCAAGGACAAGCGATAAAAAGATAGATTTTTTCATGATAGTTATAATTTTAATTATTATTTCCAGATGGTTTCCAAAGTCCGCACTTTCATCTCCTTCACTACACCGTCCACGCGCATATTACGATAAATCGTACGCGGATATACATTATTGGTGAAGCAGGTACTGCCTTCTCCGGCAAACAGTTCCACACTGCTTTGGTCCACGATGATATCAAGTACGATTGATTGCTCATCCCCCTCAATCGGAGCACTCATGGAAGGTACAGCAAACAGGGTACTGAAATTAAACTCTCCGGTCTTGCCTCCACGGTTGCAATAGATACGGCGCTGAGTGGCATTAACCGTAATCGTATATTCGTTGCCGTACTTGTTATATAGCGTGATGGTAGCATTCTCCGTAAGCGAGAGCGTTATCTGCGCTTCCCACGCATCTGCATAATCGCCACCTATATTTTCTATCTCGTCCGTCACCTCAGACCATTCTCCTGCCAGCTTAGTCAACTCTTTGACAGGTTCAGAGCACAATACCCAATGCGCTCCTATGTAGCGCAAGGATAGTTCTCGAGGGATGGTATATGCCCCTTTCCACGCGGAGGGCGGACAAGCAGGCGCATAATCCCAGTTATTCATCCATGCTATCAGGATCTTGCGATTGTCCGGCGCATTGTCAAAGGTAACACCGGCATAGCAATCTGCTCCATAATCCAACCAACGGGGATAATCATCGTTATCGGGCGTAAAAGTGACACCATCAAACTGTCCCACGAAATACATGGTAGATGAGCCGGTGATATATCCGTTCGGGTTTATACTGACGATAGCAACCCATTTATCGGCTTGCTCAAAATACAGTAAGTCACAACACTCCCACTGACTCATATTGCAGCGCTCTATATCTACTCGGAAGATACCGTCAAAATCCCACTGCATCAGATTATAGCTATGCCATATCTCTGCGCCGAGATCCCATCCTCTGGAGACCAGCATGGTCCATCGTCCCCGTTTGGCATCGTACACCACTTTGGGATCCCGGAAATTACTCAGTCCCGTTGAGGGCACAATGGGATTATGGTCATGTTTTCGGAATGTTTCTCCGCCATCGGTGCTGATCGCGAGACAGATAAGCTGTTTCTCTCCGGAGGCTGTATAATATGCCAATACCGCGCCGTGTCCAAACCCTGCTACATTATCATGATCCACCACGGAGCATCCGGAGTACATCGCTCCCATATGATCGGGGTAAAGCACCGGGCTATGTTCCTGCCAATGCATGAGGTCGGATGAGGAAGCGTGTCCCCAACTCATTCCTCCGAAATCGCACTCGATACCATTCGGATTGAACTGGTAATAGAGATGCCATACCCCGTCTTTATAAAACAGTCCGTTGGGGTCATTGCTCCAATTATGAAGTGGGGTATAATGGATTTGAGGGCGATAGAGATCAGGACGCGTTGTCGGGGATACCTTCGGTTCCGCTTGGGTGGTGTCCTCTTGAGGAGGAACCACCGGTTCATCTTCCGGTTTCGGTCCGGCGCAGGCAAGCAATCCTGTCGCAAAAAGCAATACGATGAGATTAGTTTTATTCATTTCCGTGTCGCATATAATTGATGGCATTGCGCGCCATGAGTAAAATATTGTCTTGATAGCAGTTATTGTGAGGATGAGCAGAGAGATCGCTGGATGTCTCATAGATAGGGTGTCCTCCTCCATCAGTACCTGTCTGACGATAGTTCTTCATTGAAAACTCGCACCCTCCGTTACCTATACAGATAGCGCGACCTTGGTATTCGGTATTCCCCTTTTTTAACTCATATACATTCAACTGAGACACCCATGATATTTGTGAATCCCATGTAGCCAAAGGAGTGATACCATAATAATCTTTAAGCAGCGTATAGCATATCTCTGCTTGCCAACTGCGTCCTGTGATCTCCGAGGGGTAATTGAAAAAAACGCAGTTATGATCCTCCGTCCATCCCGGACCTTTGACCATGAAGCCACGGATATCATTATTCGTATAGATAGATATACCCTTGAAGAGCGGATGTGTGGAATGGTCTTTTTTGAATTTGCGTCCGGGAAATAACTGCACCGACATCAGCCAATGCCCCATATCCAAATTGCCACTCCCGCATCCGCATATCCATTCATGTTTGGGAGCAGTATAGGTACCTTCGGGCAAGCGTCCCAAAGTCTCTATATAGAGCACAGCATGTCCCCAGAGGATGATATTACCACCGGCTATATACCACTCCCGGATAAAAGGCGCCGCAGTCATGGCGCTTTCGGGGATGGTGGTGACATCCTCTATCTTACCGGTCTCGACATCGCGAAGCCAAAACAACACCCGCATAGAGTCAAGGGTATGCTCCCCGATCTGCTCAAAGGGGAGAAAAACAGCTTTAGGAAAAGTCTCATGCATCCATAACCATGCGCACGCCTCATCGTCATCTCCTTCTGCAATCAGTTGATCAGGGGTAGTATATAGCGAAAGAAAAGCTATCCGGTTTTCTTCTGCGTAAGGCAATGTTGTGGGAATATCCCATGTCGAATCCGCTCCCGGAGTATCGGGTTCCACCGGATCAACGTGAGCTGTGCAGGCATTGAGCAACACCGCAACAAATACAAAAATATACCATACAATATGCTTTATCATAATATCACTGCGGATTTTGTAAAATGTTGAATTGCATTTTCAATACTCACAAGGACATACCCCTTGTGCGCAATAGTCAAAGTGCCTTTCCCGCGTACCTGATGTGCCTGCAAGATGCGGCCCAAATTATCATACACGCGAAGTACGGAAGGAAGGGAAAGGTCATAATAGATCTTGTCCGCTTTAACGGTAATCGGTGATTCCGCTTGCGGAGTTTCTACACCCTGCGCCGGTGTGTCGTGGGTAATCTCCCCAAGTCCGTATGCCTCCAGAGTGTGCACCATCGTCTCACCGCCTTTTGTAAAAAACTCACATCCTTTAGCGGAATAGTCATACGGGAAGACGCGGATGGAAGTCGCATACCGGTCATTTATGAAGATATCCAGAATCGAATGATCGAAGAATACATCGAGTTTGCAGACCGATCCTTGCGGAAGACCCGAAGGAATGATAGAACTGTAATAACCATCGAACACGCCAATATCATTCGCCCGACGGCCTATAGAGGTCATGTCCACCACTAATTTCTGCTCCTGAGGATCGATATAGACCTTCATGTCTCCGTAGGAGTTTTTAAGAAGAGAGAAGCCCACTTCCGCTTCACCGACCTCAAAGGTGGTGCATAGTTCTACGGACCGCCCCTCAATAGGAGAAAGATTCATGATGGTGTCCTGAGGAAGAGTCAGATTGCTTTTTACGAATCGTTCCTGCGTTCTCAGCGCATATAGGCCTTCGAAAGGTACTTGGTGCAAATTACCCTCGCCATCCAACCACCACTCACGGGGAAAACAATACAGGTGGGCATAGCCTAAGGTGTAGTTAAGCGTAGTGCTGGCTTTGTCGGGAACGATACCCAGCGCAATGGTCTTGCCACCGTGCTGTAAGATCGTCGGAGACAGTAAGCCGAAGCCGTCCTTCGCCATTCCGGGCAGTTCGATCGTGTTCGGTCCCTGCCAAGCATTAAAATGGCCATTTCCGTCAATCCCGCCTACCCAGTACAGACAACGTACGCCATACGAGGTGGACATAGGTGTGCAGGTAAACACCCAACGGTTATCGCCAAAGGGTGTCACGTTGGGCATTTCCCAGAAATTACCCGCATCCGCCAAGGGTCCTTCGCGAAAGAAGACATCTCCATCGCTGCTCCACCGGTTATCGCCTTCATAACGATGCAAAGTAGCGATACCCAGACCGCCATCACTACACCCCGCAATGATATAGGGTCTGCCGTTGGCTCGGAAGAAATATGGGTCACGGAAATCATCCCTAAACGGGCAACAGATACCCGGCTGCGCCTGCTTGTGCCAATATTTAAGTCCGCCATCTTTGGGCGAAGCGAACATGAGTTCGCAGTGACTACCGTCTTCCGGATTCTCCGGATTGAAACTCTCCCGGTTACCAATCGCCGAATAGAGCGCCCATGGTTGACCACCGGTTATCTCATCATCGCGAACAATACATCCGGACCAGCATCCCTTGATATCATAATCCTGATCAGGCATCAGCGCTACTACTTCTTCGCGCCAATGACATAGATCCGGAGAAGAGATATGTCCCCAGTGCAGACGCGCCATGTAAGGCCCATTCCCGTTTTTCTGGAAGAACAGATGGTATCTACCGTCGCTATATGCCATACCGTGTGACTCATTTGTCCACCCTTGCGCAGGCATACCATGGTACCGAGGACGGCAGAGATCATTGGCATAGGCATCTATCGGGATGTTGAAATCCACCTCATTCTGAGGGATAGTCTCCATAATATCACTCATCGCCCAGATACCTGTATCAATGCGTACCTCATCGATAATACCATTAAAGTAATTCAGATTGAACATACCAGACATCACCGTATCATTCACACTCTTGCCGATAACCAAGTCTTTCTCACCAACCGTGGCATCATACATACACCCTGTTCCTGCCACTTCCATGCCATTGTCGTAAAAGTGGATTTCCTGATTATAACCGTCAATGGTCGCTACCAAGTGATGCCATTGGTTCCACCATAACTTCGCATCACCGCCGTCGCACACTACTTCCCATCCACTGGAATAACAACGGAACCGGAACCGGCCCTGATTACTCAGTTCGAAGGCAAAACCGGTATGTTTCTCGTCGTCAATATTCCCAAGAATATCGGTATAATACTGTCGTAACGGGGTCATAGTAGCCTCCGTCATCATCGGATAGGTCTCAATAGCGCACCAGAAACTGATGGTTAAGGTGGAGACTACGGAGTCCTTCATGTTCACACCCAAGGCATTGTTCTTTATCAGACCGTTTATCGGCATCTGGATATAACTTGAGTATCCGTCTGTGCGGAACCCGTTTCCCACGGCAGCCGGAATACTAATTGGAGTACGGGCTCCATGTACCGTCACTCGCGTTCCGCTGGTCATCTCTTGAGTGGTGCCGTTTTGTATCTCAAGCGGCATATAGACCTGTGCTGAACAGATCATTGACGCCGACAATAAAACGGAAATACTGTATAAACAATGTTTAAACATCTTATTTGCGCAAACTTTCAATAATATTCTCTGTCAATTTCTCAATTTGATACTGGTAGGCGTTTCCATCATGGAGCGCCCATTCATAGCATCCGAGACCCATCGCCACAATACGTCCTCGATAGTTACCCATGATAGCGAAATCCACAAGTCCGATATAGTTCAGCTCCGTATTCTGTCCCCATGTAGCCAAGGCTGTAGATTTGGTAGCTAACTCCCAGCCGCGTACTTTATCCGAACCGGAGGGGAATTTGATGTCGGATAGCCTCCACAGACAGTTATGATCCTCTCGGATACCCGGAGAAACCATCGGGAAAGAAGTATACTCGTAATTATTGTATATATCCAGTTTCATATCCTTGAAGAACTCATACCCCCGATGGTCATAGCTGGGAGTGGAACCGGCACCGAGGTACGCATTCATAGTCCATACGTCGGGTCCGTAGCCGCCCTCTCCTGTAGATATCTCGTTGGGACTTTGCGCCTCAGTGATACGACCGATAGCTACCAACAGCTGCGTAGCATGCGTGGACAAGTACAGATTTCCTCCCTCCTCCACATAGCTTTTCAGGTTAGCAACAAATACTGGATCGCTAAATCCACCTGTCAGGTTTTGCCAACCTGCCGGCATACCCTGCCGGTCAATATGCACCCAGAGGCATGCCACTTCATCCAAGTTTACATTACCCACCTCCCAGATAGGGATGAACCGTCCTCTGTTTTTCTGCACGTACTCACGATCGAACCATTCAGCGGCAGCCCGCTCATCATCATCCGGTAATTCGGCAATCGAACCGGTACTAAGCACATAACCCGCATAGACCGGCTGGTCATATTTGATATGTACGCGTACAGAAACTCCCTCCGACACCACAGAGTCCCGGTAGAAGATCTTGACCGTATAGAGCACATCCTGATTAGGGGTAACGTGACGGACAGTATAAGAGGTAAGAAGGCTGTCAATCGTAACGGGGTTCTCACCATTACGGGCAATCTGAATGCCCGACATAGTAGAATCCGCATCAAGATTCCACGTCAGATACAGCGTTCGCCCTTCGTTGGTATAACGCAGATTATATACTTTCTTCCTTCCCTTGCTGGCGGACATCTCTGGCTCTACCGTATTGCATGACGCAAACCATCCCGCCGTCAAGGCGATTAATACTATTGTTAAGAAGTTTCTCATAGCCAATACCCTTTCTCAATTATTTATACAACCCGTCTGCCGTGCGCACCTCAGCATACGGCGTAGGCATATAGACATCTTGCTCAGAAAGCATAGCACCCTGTAAGTATGAGCGAAGTCCGCATTCTGTACGATAATATTCATTCATAGTCTCAACAGCGATTCCCCAACGGCACAAATCAAACCAACGATGACCTTCCATGGCTAATTCCAGCCGCCGCTCCATACGAACCGCTTTACGGGCATAATCTTGAGTCCAGCCGGCAGACATGTATTCTCCAACCTTATAGGTGCTGATCATTGGATTGACATCAACCGGCGAATAGTACGGATCTACGGAGCGCGCCGCCTTTTCACGAATCATATTGATATATTGGCGAGCTATATCCAAGTTTTTGTTCTGCTCAATGAGCGCTTCTGCATAGAGCAGGATGATATCTGCGTAACGAAGGAAGATGAAGTTGAGGTTGCTGGCTCCCCATGGGAAACCCTTCACCATCTGGTCATTTTCCGGTTCCACCAGCCATTTCTTTCCACTGAACTCACCATATGTATCATAAGCACGACACCATCTGCGGGTGTACAAGTGTCCCCGGAAGGGGAGACCGATACGTGCCATGGTGAAATCTACACGCGGATCCATATTCCCGCGATAACCTCCATTCATGCGGTTGCCATCTCCGGTTGGAGCCAAACTCTCGTCCAGATACGGAAGACCGTTAGCATCCGTTCGAAAACAGTCAGCCAGATTCTGGGAAGCGATAAAGAAATCATCACCGGTACCATACAAATTACCCTCTGAATAAGTCGTATTAAGCAGGTTCGACCAATTGATCTGACCGAAGTCGCTGGTCACTACGCATTGCAACGCTATGATGGATTCATATAAGTTATCATTCTCTATCTTGGACATGTCCAGATAGTTCGGATACAACTCGTATTTTCCGGATTGAATCACTATCTGTGCGTATTTCTCTACATTCGGCCAATCACTAAGTTGCGCACTTATCTTTGCCATTAATGCGGCAGCGGTATAGCGGTTGAAACGAGCCGGAGAAAGGGATGCCTCTTCCATGGATTCATAGGCTTCGACCAGGTCAGACTGAAGCATACGCATGATGCTGTCTTGTGTGAATACATCATTGCGCACAGTACTCGGATCATCTGTGTAACGAAAATAGGGTACGTGCTTGAAGATACGCACCATATCAAAATAGAACCATGAACGCAAAATAGTTAACTCTCCCTTCATCTGCTCGCGATGAGAAATATTTTCTATCTCATCCAAGGCTTTCATCGCTTTGTGCACACGTGTAATACCGTAAAAATCATTCTGCCATTTATTCTCCAAACTGATATTATCGCTGTTGATAACGCCAATCTCCAATTGGTGAATATTAGCCTCCATGGTTACCGCACCTCCCCCCTTATATGCATCGTCGGAGCGGACATCAAAAATCCAGTTTGTACTCGGTCCGGCGAACGCTTCGTTGTTTCCGAAATAGTGCGCATTCAAACCGGCGTACGCCGCCGCCAAAAGTCCTTCTACCGATTGGTCGTCCAATTGATCGGCGGTAAAGGAACCGTACGGTGTTTGGTTAAGCAGACTATCGCAAGATGCCATACTCATTGCCAGCAAACCGGCTAATAGGTAACGATACTTTTTCATATGCTTATTCCTTATCATCAATAATTTCTATTCTTAAAAAGTAAAATTAATACCCATCAAGAAGTTCCGGCTTCGAGGATACGGACCGTTGTCAACACGAGCACCATAGCCTCCTAATGGAAGTTCCGGATCCAAACCGGAATAGCGCGTGATGGTAAATACATTCTCCACTTGCGCATAGATATTGAATCGCTGCGCACGGATAGCGTTTGTCACTATCTTGGGCATGTCGTAGGACAACTTTAGATATTTCATCTTCATGTAACTGCCGTTCTCTACAAAATATGTAGACATGCGTACCTCATTATTGACATCCGTCGCGCTGATTGCCGGGATAGTGGCATCCTGGTTTGAGGTTGACCATGCGTTCAGGATCTCAGCACTGCGGTTTGAACTGCGGTCTCCATAACTCATGAACTGCAACTGACGCTTGGTGGAATTGATGATGTCAAATCCCAACTCGGAATAAAAGAACGTCGAAAGAGACAAGCCTTTATAACGGAATTCCAGATTCAAACCCATTGACACATTAGGATTCGGATTGCCGATTATACATTGGTCTCTCTCATCGATCAGACCATTCCCGTCTATATCGCGATAACGGATTCGTCCCAAGCCCTTACCGGTTTGCTCGGCATGATTCGCCACTTCCTCCATCGAGCAGAATAATCCGTCCGCTACATAACCATAATATACTCCCATCGGCTGACCCTCCATCAGACGAATATCTCCTCCGATAGAATTTACAAAATCATTAAGTTTGACCACTTTGTTTTCATAATGTCCAAGGTTGAAATTACCATTCCATGAAAATCCGTGATAATCAGGGCTGTGATAATCCACATTCAACTCAAATCCCATATTGCGCATATCGCCGGTATTGGCGAGATAAGATGCTCCTTCCCCTGCCGTTGATAGTACCGGAGGAGCCGTAATCATATCCTTCGTATTTTTCAAGTACCAATCAAAATTGATGGTGAGCGAGTTGTTGAATAATCCCAAATCCATACCCACATTCGTCTGAGTGGTGGTCTCCCATCGCAGGTTCTTATTGCCTGTAGAGGCCAAAGCGATACCGGCAATGGGCGTTTCGTTGTCTCCGTTCAAATCGTAAAAAGCATTCCCCGCATACACGTACGTACTATAGGAAGCATAATTATTACTGATTGCTGCATTACCATTCTGTCCCCAGCTGACACGGATCTTGGCATCTGTCAGCCACGGGTTCTCAGGAAAGAAGGGTTCGGCTGTGAAACGCCACGCAGCAGAAACAGCCGGAAAAATACCGGCATTATTCTCCTTTGCCAATCGGGATGTGGCATCACGACGGATAGTAGCGCTGATTAGATATCGGTCTGCGTAGTTATAATCTGCCTTGGCGAAGACGGAGAATAACGCCCATGTCTGCTTCCCTCCTCCGTTGGTGGAGGTGGTTTGGTCTCCTGCATCAATAGTCATAAAATGATCTGTCTCAAAGATGTACGACTGACGAGATGCACCGATCGACTGATATTTGTATCCAATCGCCTCCGTTCCAAGCAACGCGCTAACGTGATACTTGTCTTTAAACACGTTAGAATAGGACAAAGTATTGGACCAAGTCCAGGTGTCTCCGGTTCCGTAATCGCGACCCACCGAGGCGATATCCGAAGCATTTAGACGGCGATTGAGATTATCATTCAGATATTGAATATGTTCTATACCAATATTGCTCTTAAGATTCAGTCCTTTTACCCACGGATTAACTTCCACATACGCATTGCCGAATATACGCCATGAGTCCGAACTATTGTCTTTGCCGTTAGCCAGCACATGAACTGGGTTCGCAATATCCGAATTGGCGAGAAGTAACGGACTGGTATAGTTCCCGTCCATATCCGTCACCGGAATAGCCGGATGCTGACGCATTGCGGTAAATGGAATGCCGCCGTCCGAATTGGTACCAAAACCATTACTCTTCCATTTGGCTACCATCAGGTTTTCACCTACTTTTACCCATTTACCTATGTTAAAATGAGAGTTTAAACGCGCAGAGAAACGCTCGTAATAGGTCTCCTTCATCATGCCCTGCTGGTTCATATAATTGCCGGAGAAGAGCACTCCGCCCGATTTCGTGTTTAACGATACACTGGCATTCACATTATGCGACCATGCGGTTCGGTAAACAGCATCCTGCCAGTCCGTATTAGCGGACTTAACTTTCCCCTCTTCATCTATATAGGGCAGCAAACTCACTTTTCCTGCATACTCGGAATAAAACGGATGCGAAGGAATCATTCCGGCATTCCGATAGGCCATCCAATATGCCTCTCCCCACTGCTCGGCATTGAGCATCTTATACGTTCGGGCTACCGTATTAGCAGTCGCGGAATACCCGAGATCGACACTGACCTTTTCTCCCTTGGCGTTCTTCGTAGTGATAATCACGACTCCGTTGGCGGCACGGGAACCATAGATAGAAGCCGATGCCGCATCCTTCAGCACCTGTATCGATTCTATATCGGACGGGTTTAACGAATTGAGGTTCTCTTGAGAAGGAACACCATCTATGATGTACAGCGGTTCACACGAGTTCATCGTACCCATTCCGCGTATTCTGATACTCGATCCTCCCGATCCTGGGGCGGCGTCCGTGGTAATTTGTACACCGGGAAGACGTCCTTGCAATGAACCAACCATGTTAGGGTTGCTCTCCGCAGTCACCTTTGACATGTCTAATACAGCCACAGCACCCGTCAAATCAGCTTTGCGCTGGGTCGTATAACCGGTAACTACCACCTCTTCCAATATCTCGGAATCCTCGCTCATAACTACTCGCATAATAGCCGAAGCAGTGAGAACTTGGGATTTATATCCGACATAGGAGATGACCACTTTAGCCCCATCCGCAACACTCATCTCAAATTGTCCATTCAAATCGGTAATAGTTCCGTTCGTTGTCCCGTCTTCCAATACGGATGCTCCAATAATCGGATCACCGGTAGCGGCATCTGTAACGACGCCTGAAACACGTGATTGAGAGTAAACTTGCATCGTTCCCAAACACAGCAGAATAGAGGTCATTAAGAAAAGTACTTTCCTTTTCATGTTACCAAATTTTAGTTATTTCAACATCCATTGTTTACAAATTCCGCTGCAAAAGTACATCTATTTATACATATGCACAAATAATAATGTTGCAAAATATACCACAAATGTTTCAATGCAACAAATGTAACATATTTTGCAACAAAATTAGTATTTATAAATGTTTCATTTTAGCGCGCACTGGGCAGATGCCCGAAGTATTCCTTATAGCATTTGGTGAAATAGCCTGGGCTGGAGAAGCATAGTTCTAAGGCTACTTGCTGGATAGTCATATCGGTTGTTCGAAGCAATTCGTCTGCTCGTGCCAGTCTCCGCTCACGGATATAATCCAGCGGTCCTTTTCCGGCAACTGCTTTCACTCGTCGGAAGAGCTGCGTGCGGCTTAGTTGCAGTTTACTACCTAAGAACTCTACGGTCAGATTCGGATCTGTCAGATAATCATCCACCACTTGACGCAGTCTCTCAGCAAAGGCCTCATCTTTCTTGCTGAGCTGGATAGCCTCCTGCATGTCCTCCAGTTGGGGAATAATATCGTGCTTGATCTCTGTCTGCATCCTACGCTGCTTGATGAAGACATAGGCTAAAGTGATAACGAACAGGATAAAGAAAAACACCACAAAGAGGGTCAGTACAACTCGGTCAAAGCGTTGCTGTTTCCATTTGCTCTCCGCCTGTGTCTGTACGATATGCAGGGTCTCCAGATCGCGGGTGATAGCCTCGTCCTGCTTGAGCATGAGGTACGCAGCGGTGACATCCACAAGCGCCGTTTCCAGCACCGTATCGCGCACGTACGATTCCTTATGTAATATGTGCGCGGCGGCATCAATCAGCATATCGCCCCGTGAGGAGTACGTAGCGGAGCATTCGATCATACCGTCAACGATAGCCTGCAGCCCCGGATGAATACCGTCCACACCCATGATAGGAACATATCGTTGAGACTTGAGATGGGAGGTTTGATAGTAGGCCACAGCCTCGGCAGCCCCGATCGCCATAAGGTCGTTATGCGCCACGATGACATCCGGCAAGGGGTGATTCTCCAGATAAGCAGAGACAACCTCATAGGCATTCTCCTGGTACCATCTTCCCATCACGCTCTGCACCTCTACTTTAGCCTCTAACCCTTCGCCTTTCGCCTCTTCGATACCTTCCATCATACCCTTGTGGCGCAACGTGGCAGGCGTCGAGCCCGGCAGACCGGCTACCTCCAGTACGACGAACGGCTCCCTTTTCGCCTTTAACCTTTCACTTTTCGCCTTCCCCGTCACCCATTGCGCCATCAGTCGGCCGACTTTGTAGTTGTCGCCTCCGATGAAAGCGGTCCATTCGTCACCGGGGACACGGCGGTCGGCTACAATCACAGGAATACCTGCCCGATAAGCCCTCGTCACAGCGGGTTGTACCTGCTTCGCCTCGTTGGGACTGACAATCAGCAGATCTACGCGCTCTTTGATAAAACTATCGATCTGGGCACACTGCAACTCATTGCTGCCGTAGGCAATACGGCGCGAAAGAGACATGTCCGGATGGAGCAGCAACTCCCGCTCCATCTCATAGTTCATCTTCTGCCGCCACGCATCGTCCAGACACTGGCTTACGCCGATGCGGTACTGCGGCGTACGCGAGTTACAACCCGTCATTAACAAGCATAACGCCAGAATACTAACAATGATGTTTCTCATAGTGCAACATTTTTTTCGGGTGCAAAGGTACAACAAAAAAATGAGATACGCAAGAAAAATCGGAGAAAATCGTGGGCGCGCTTGCATATATGCAAAAAAAGTTGTACCTTTGCGCCCAAATTAGTATGCCATGAGACGAATAGGAATTATTCTTGCGCTGTTTTTCGCGACGATCAGTTATGCGGAGGTGTATACTCCGGAAGAAGTACCGAACCCCAAGAGTCAGGGTCAGGAGTACTATGTATCCAACCCGGACGGGATCCTATCGGACTCGACGGTGAATTGGGTCAACGGCTGCGCGGCGCGGTTGGAGCAAGAGACGGAGGTGGAGTTGTGCGTCGTGGTATTAGAGTCCATCGGCGAGGAGGATGCATTCGATTTCGCCTACGAGCTCTTCCAGCGATGGGGCATCGGTCAGAAAGGGAAGAACACAGGCGTGCTGATCCTCTTTGCGGGAGAGAGTCACGACCTGCGTATCATGACCGGCACAGGTATAGAAGGGGTGCTGACGGACGGTATCTGCTCGAAGATCATGTACGAGGAGATGTTCCCTTCTTTCCGCGAGGGCGACTATGACATGGGAATATGCTTAGGCGTATTAGCCATCTACGACGTATGCACCGACGGAGAGACGCCGGAGGAGCTGCAGGCGGTGAGGAGCGTAACCAACCGCGGGCGGTACGGAGAAGAAGAGGAGGAGGAATGGTTCGGATGGTCCGTGACGGAGAGGGTTATGATTGGCGGTGCGATCCTGTTTGTCCTGGGTCTTTTCTTATTGGGTTGGATAGAGTCGATCAAGCGATGCCCCAAATGCCATAAGCGCAAGGGGCATGAGATCCACCGCGAGACATTGGAATACGCGACGTATGACTATGACGGGAAAGCGCTGGTGACGTACAAATGCAAGAACTGCGGGCATGAGTTCACCTTAGAGGAACGCATACCCAAGCTGGTACATGAGTCCAGGTCGTCGGGTTCGTCGCGCGGCGGCAGATGGTCGTCGGGCGGCAGTAGCGGCGGTTCCTGGGGCGGCGGCTCAACCAGCGGAGGCGGCGCAGGAGGGAAATGGTAGAGAGTCGAAAGTCGAAAGTAGAAAGTAGAAAGATATATGAAAAAATTAATGCCGTGGATTGCGGTACTGGGAGTACTGGCAATCATCGTATTATGGTGCGCAGGTGTGTACAACCGTTTTGTGACTGCTGAAGAGCAGGTGGAGTCCGCGTGGGCACAAGTAGAGAACCAATATCAGCGTCGTGCCGACCTGATCCCGAACTTGGTGGAGACGGTCAAGGGTTACGCTTCGCATGAGCAGGAGACGCTGGATGCCGTAGTGTCTGCTCGCGCTCGCGCTACTCAGATCACCATCGATCCGAGTACAGCCACGCCGGAGCAGTTAGCCGCTTATCAGGCAGCTCAAGGAGATCTGAGTCAGGCATTAGGGCGGTTGTTAGCCGTAGCGGAGAATTATCCGGATCTAAAGGCTAACGAGAACTTCCGCGACCTGCAGCAACAGTTAGAGGGCACGGAGAACCGCATCACGGTAGCGCGCCAGCTCTTCAACGAAGAGGCTCGGGCTTACAACACCCTGATCCGCCGATTCCCGAATAACCTGCTGGCAGGCATGTTCGGATTCGAAAAGAAACCCTACTTCGAGGCCGAAGAGGGTTCCAACAAAGCGCCGAAAGTAGCGTTCTGATTTCAGAAGATCGATTGCTGGCCATCAGGCGCAAGCGGAGTCTTGCCCAGATGCTCGTATGCCAGCGGCGTTGCCTCGCGTCCGCGCGGGGTACGTTTGATGAATCCTTCCTTGATGAGGTACGGCTCATAGACATCCTCAATCGTGCCGGCATCTTCGCCCATGGCGGTAGCGATGGTGTTGAGTCCGACAGGTCCGCCGCGGAACTTATCAATGATGGTCGTGAGGAGTTTGTTATCTATCTGATCGAGACCGAAAGTGTCGATATTCAGCGCCTCGAGAGCGTATTGGGCGATGTCGAGATCAATAGTGCCGTCGCCTTTGACCTGGGCGAAGTCGCGCACGCGTCGCAAGAGGGCATTGGCTATACGGGGCGTACCGCGTGAACGCCGGGCAATCTCTCCGGCCGCCTTGGAGTTGATCTCCACGCCGAGGAGTCCCGCCGAGCGCGCGACGATACCCGAGAGGATATCCGCGTCGTAGTACTCGAGATGGCAGTTGATGCCAAAACGTGCCCGGAGCGGCGAGGTCAAGAGTCCCGAACGGGTGGTGGCGCCGATGAGGGTGAATGGGTTGAGGTCGATCTGGATCGTGCGCGCCGAGGGACCCTTATCGATCATGATATCGATGCGGTAGTCCTCCATAGCGGAGTAGAGGTACTCCTCGACGATCGGGGAGAGACGATGGATCTCATCGATGAAGAGGACGTCGTTGGGCTCGAGCGAAGTGAGGAGTCCGGCGAGGTCACCGGGCTTGTCGAGGACCGGTCCGGAGGTGATCTTAAAGCCTACGCCGAGCTCGTTGGCGATAATGTTCGCGAGGGTGGTCTTACCGAGTCCCGGAGGGCCGAAGAGCAGCACGTGGTCGAGGGACTCGTGGCGCAGTTTGGCTGCCTCCACGAAGATCTTGAGGTTAGATGTCACTTTGCTCTGGCCGGCGAAGTCGGCGAAGCATAAAGGTCGGAGCGCGGAGTCTTGCTCCTTCTCGTTCATTTGGTTTCTAATGTCGAATTCGGACATGTCGTTATGACGATATTACGTGATTACGTTATTTCGAAAGGGTTGCCTCGTGGAAGAGGGTTTCCAAATTTTTGATTTGGTCGATGGGTAGGTCGGCCTTGATGGTACCGTGGTCGAGGATGATGACTCGGTCGCACATCTCGCGGACCTCCTGGAGGATGTGGGTGGAGAGGATGATAGAGGGATTGATTAATGGTGACGCTTCGCTTAATGGTGGATTGATCAGACTGCGGATGAGGGCACGGATCTCGACGAGTTGGTTGGGGTCGAGGCCGGTGGTAGGTTCATCGAGGATGAGGAGCTCGGGGTCGCCGAGGAGCGCTTGGGCGAGCCCTACACGTTGGCGGTAGCCTTTGGAGAGTTCGCGGATATGTTTGTGGCGCTCGGGGGAGAGACCCACAAGCTCTACGAGCTCATTTATCATTTGGTCATTTACCATTTGGTCATTGGTCATTTTTGCCATAAAAGCGAGGTACTCGGAGACGTACATGTCTTCGTAGAGGGGGTTGTTCTCCGGCAGGTAACCGATACGAGAGGGGGCGGAGACGGTACCGGAGTCGGCTGACCAGAGACCGATGAGGATCTTCATGAGGGTCGATTTGCCGGCACCGTTAGGTCCCAGCAGACCAACTATCTGGCCTGCGGGGATCTCCAGGGAGACGTCGTTCAGCACCTTCTGCGAGCCGAAAGACTTGGATATATGTTGTAGGGAGACCATATTAATGGTGGATTGATTAATGGTGACGCTTCGCTTAATGGTGAATTACACCGTGGCTATCACATCCCAGACGAAGGCGCGGACGCCGACTTCTTCGTTACGGAGGTCGAGTTTCTTGATGGACTCAAGGAGCGCAGGGAGCTGTTCCTCTTCCACGACGGTGATGACACAGGAGTTCATCTCCGGCCAGGCGTGAGTACCGCGACGGGGTTCACCGCCATTGGTACCACGGCCTTGGACCTGCTCAAAGAACGTGAAGCCCTTGATGCCCAGGACATCTAACATATATTCGACACGGCCGGTATTGGCCTGATTAAAAACGATCATTACTGATTTCATAATCAATTAACAATTATCAATTATCAATTAACAAAGGGCTCTACGAGTATAGTACAACGTTTTAAGATACGTACTTTCTATGATGTTTGTACCAAAGCTGATAGGACGCTTTGTAAATTGTACATTGTGAATTATAAATTATTTCTTAACTTTGAGGTCCATAAAGATGAATTTCTTGCGGAGGGCTTCCTGCTTGTCGCGGTCGCCGTGACGGGACATAACGCCGTAGAGGACAGGCACGACATACAAGGTCAGGAAGGTCGAGACGGTCAGACCGCCGATGACGACGATACCTAACGGTTGCCACATCTCGGCACCTTCACCGGACGACACCGCCATCGGGATCATACCGAGGATGGTAGTGAACGCCGTCATGAGCACCGGACGGATACGGCTCCGGCCCGACATCTGGATAGCCTGATTAAGCTCGTAGCCACGCTCACGCATGAGGTTGATATAGTCCACGAGCACGATACCGTTCTTGACGACGATACCCACCAGAAGCACCAGACCGAGCGCACCGATCATATCCAGCGAACGGCCGGTGAGCCAAAGGGCGATGATGACACCCGAGAGGGCAAACGGAATCGTGAACATGATGATCGCCGGCATACGGAGGGACTCGAACTGCGAGGCCATGACGATATACACAAGCATGATAATCATCAGACCGAGAAGGATCATGTCGTGGAACGTGTCCTGCTGGGTCTCGACATTACCGCCGATATGGGTAGAATAGCCTACAGGCAGATCCAGTTGCGGCACCACCTCTGAAGTGATCGCATTAGCCAGTTCTCCTAACGTCGTGTTGTACGGCGTAGCCTTGACGGTGACGATACGCTGACGCGCCTTACGCTCGATGGTAGGCGGCGCCCAGTACTCACCGACGGAAGCTACTTCAGTCAGTTTGACGGACTTGCCGGTAGCAGTTGGGATGGAGAGGTTGAGGATATCCGAGATGGAGTTGCGGTCCTCCTCCTCGAGACGCACGACGATATCGTACTCCGAGCCGTCATCCTTGAGGTAACCGCAGGACATACCCGCTACGCGGTTACGGAGGTAGGTGGAGATCGTAGCAGAACTCAAACCGAGACGGGAGGCTTTCTCCTTATCGACGGTGATCTTGATATCCGGACGGTCGTCCTCACGGCTGATATTCACGTCGCGGGCACCGGGCAGTTGCGAAATCAACTGACGGCACTGCTCCGCCAACTGGGAGGTCTTATCGAAATCATAACCGTAGATCTCCAGATCGACCGTGTTGCCGTTACCACCGGGGCCGCCGGAGGAGACGACGCACTGGTACTCGTTGATCTCCGGATAGGATGCCATCTCCTGGCGGAGAATCTCTGCGATGGTCCATATATCGCGGTCGCGCTCCCATTTCTTAGGCAGACGGATGGTCATCTGGATCTTGTTGTTCATCGTGGACGAGAAGAGCGCCGCGATGGTAGCGTCGTCGTTGGAACCGGCGGAGGTGTTGATCAGCTGGATCTCCGGAACGAGTTCCACAAACCGTGCCTCCAGATGACGTGCGGTCTTGAGGGTCTCCTCAATACGCGTACCGCGCTGCAGTTTGATGGTCACGGAGAGACGGCCGTTATCCTGTTGTTGCATAAAGTCCGTACCGATCTTGCCTGCAAAGACAGGAATCAGAGAAGCGGCGAAGAACGCGATGAGGATAAGGAAGGTGACGAATTTATGATTGAGGCACCATCCTAACGACCTCGCGTAATACTCATCGATGACGTCCAGCGCACGAACGACGGTACGCTCGTACCAGCCCTTCTTGCCTGCCTCGTCGTCCACCAGGTTTCCGTGCTCGTCCACGTGCACTTTCTTCGCCTTGAGCAGCTTGGAACAGAGCATCGGGGTAAGGGAGATAGCCACGAGCGTCGAGGTACAGCATACGACGGTGACGATCCATCCGAGTTCGTGGAACATGATACCCGCCATACCGTTCAGCATCGTCAGGGGCACGAACACCGCCACGAGCACGAGGGTCGTCGCGATGACGGATACCCATACCTCGTTGGTCGCGTAGATAGACGCCTCATGCGGATCCTCGCCACGCTCCACGTGACGGGTGATATTCTCCAGCACCACGATCGCGTCATCCACCACCATACCGATCGCGATAGTCAGTGAACAAAGCGAGATGATATTGAGGCTCGAATCCGCCAAACCGAGGTAGATAAACGCCACGATCAGGGCAATAGGAATAGTAATACCGATGATGATGGTAGCACGCCATTTGCCGAGGAAGAAGAGCACGACGAGCACGACGAAGAGGAGGGCGTAAAGCACCGACTCTTCGAGGGAGTTGATGGAGTTCTGGATATTCTCCGAGGAGTCGTAGATCTTCTCTATCTTCACATCCGTAGGCAGCTGTTTCTGTATCTTCGCCAGTTCGGCACGCACGTCGCGGCAGACCTGCACGGTGTTGGCTCCGGTCTGCTTGGCGATGATCAGACGCACCGCCTCACGGCCGTTGGTCTTCTCGTCCAGCGAGAGGTCCTTGATAGTATCCTTGACCGTCGCTATATCGCGGATGAAGACCTGCTGACCTTGCGGCGACATGGCAACCATCAGGTTCTCGATCTCCGAGGACTCGATATACTCGCTCCGCACCTGCATCTGGTATTGCTCCTGCGGCATCTTGATCGTACCCGACGAGAGGTTGAGGTTATTCGCCGTAACGACTTGACCCACCTGCTCCAGGGTAATACCGTAGGCATCGAGTTTCTCCTGGTCGATATTGACATAGACATAGCGGTCCGGCGCACCCGAGAGGGAAATGTTTCCGATACCGTCAATATGGTTCAACTGCGGCACCACCTCGTCGTTGAGGATCTTGTCCAGACCCGCATACGTCTCGTCCGCCGTGATGGAGTACTGGCAGATAGGCATCGAACTCGTGGAGAGTTTGAAGATCACCGGCTTGGCGCAGTTGTCCGGCAGGTTGTTCGCCGCCATATCCACGAACGAACGGACGTCGTTGACGGCTTCGTCCATGTTCTCACCCCACTCCAATTCCAGGGTCACTACGGAGATGTTATCCTTGCTCTGCGAAGTGATGTGTTTGAGGTGATCGACGGAGGTCAAGGCGTTCTCCATGATCTTCGTCACGTTGGTCTCCATCTCGGAAGCCGATGCACCCGGATAGGTGGTCATCACCGTGATATACGGCGGGTCCATCTCCGGGAACTGGTCTATCGGCAGTTTCAGGAAACTGTATATACCGATCACGATCACCGCCACAAAGATCAGGGCGGTCGTTACCGGTTTTTCGATTGCTGATTTATATATAGCCATAATTTTTCGGGATTATTTTACCACGTTCACTTTGACGCCATCGACGAGTTTGTGCTGGCCGGTGGTGACCACTTCGACGCCGGGAACGATCTCCGGGGCGATGATCTCTATATCCTGGTCAAAACGCTGACCGAGGGTGACGGCTACGCGTTTGGCGCGTCCGTCCTCCACGACGAACACATAACGGTCATTCGCGCCGACGAGTTTCTCCACCGCCTGATAAGGAATGATGAGGGCGTTCGCTTTGCCCAGACCGATGGTCGTCGTCACGTACATACCCGGACGCAAGAGATTCCTGGAGTTCGGGATGACGATCTTGCACTGGAAGGTATGGGACGAGGGATCGATGGTCGGATAGACCACCTCTACCGTCGCCGGGAAAGTCTGACCCGGATAGATCTCCGTCGCGAGAGTCAGTTTCATTCCGGCTTTGAAGAGCGGGAAATAGGTCTCCGGGATAGCGACAAGCGCTTTGAGGCGGTCCAGCTGGGTAAGAACGAGTATCGGCTGACCGCCGTAGAGCTCCCCGTCCTCGTAGTTCTTGGCGGAGATGACGCCTGCAAACGGTGCCTTGACATAGGTGTTGGTCTCCAGGAACTCCAGCTGCTCCTTGGTGGAGTTATACTGGGTCGTGATCTGGTCATACTGTTGTTGGGTAGCCGAACCGGTCTTGAGCAGCATCTCTATACGGTTCTTCTCGATGGTGAGGTTCGCCATGGAGATCTTCGTAGTCTTGTACTGGGTCTGGTCCATGCGCACGAGGTCGCTACCGGCGGAGACGCGATCGCCTACCTCACGGTAGATATGCTCGATCTTGCCCGTCAGAGAGGGTGCCACGTTCTGGGTGATATAACCTTGAAGGTTCGTCGAGACGGATATCTCACGCTCGATCTCGCGGGGCTGGAGGACGGTGGTGCGGACTTGCTCTACGCGTTCCTCTTCCTGAGTTGCAGTTTCTTTGGACTTGCCGCACGCCATGAGAGTCAGGGCAGCAAGGGTGTAAATAAAAATCTTTTTCTTAGCCATAAAGGCACGATTAACTTCGTTCTTCATATTGGGTAGTATTTTTTTCGATATTTCGATATGTCGATATTTCGGTATTTCGATGTTATTTATTGAGGAACTCTTCGAGTTCGGATTGCGCATTGATGAGGGTGAGCATCGCCTGCACGTAGGTCGATTGCGCATTGATGAGGTCGTTGGAGGCGTTGGTGAGCTCGATATTCGACGCTGCGCCCCATTTGAATTTCTCCGTAGCGGAGTTGAAGACGCGCTGAGTGACCTCGATATTGTCTTTCTCGTTGAGGTAGGTCTCGTAGGCGTTGGTGAGGTCGAAACAGAGCTGGCGGTACTGAATCTCGAGATTGTCGGTAGTCTCGGAGAGGGTGTTCTTCGCCTCCTCGAGTGCGATCTTCTTCTCCACCACCGCTGCCGCACGTTTACCGGACGACCAGAGGGGCATCTTGACTGTCACTTGTACCACGTTAGGCGGCGTCATACGCATACCTCCCTCGCCGTAGTATTTCTGGTTCTGGTAGTTATAGGCGAGGGCTACCGTCGGACCATATGCCCAGCCTGCCATGTGGACATTGCGTTTGGCGAGTTCGACCTGTTGCTGGAGGAGCTGGTAGTTGAGGTTATTCTCAATAGCGAAGTTCTGGCTCAGGAGATCCAAAACGCGCTCGGGGGAAAGCACCTCGTCCATATTCTCCGTAAGCACGAGTTCGGTCTCTACCGGCACGTCTAACAACACCTTGAGACTATTGGTCGCAAGTTCGACGTTTCGTTTCTGGGCATTGATATTGTTCTTGAGCGTATTGACACGCACGCGAATCTGATCCGCGGAAGTCTGCTCGGCCGCCCCGACATTGACGGCATCCTGGGTCATCTGCTCGAGGCCCTGGATATTGACAAGGCTGGAGTCCAGAAGACCGGTTATACTCTGTAGCGCCAAGACGGAGACGTAGGCGCTCATGACGCTGCTGCGCAGTTCGTTCTCGGATTTCTCGAGGGCGATCTTCTTCATCTTGATCGCCACGTTATTAAGCAGTGCCCCGACGATCCCCTGACCGTTGATACCTACCGTAGCCGTCACGCCCAAAGCGCCGACGTTCGGCATGTTGATCTTCACATCGTTGCCCATCATGGACAGCGTGGCGCTATAGCCCAGATAGTTGCTGTAGGAGTAACTACCGTCCACCGACGGCAGCATCGCTGCGATCGTCTGCCAACGCTGTGCGTAGGCTTCCTGCACCGCGAGGGATGCGTTTTTGAGGGTTCGGTTCTGCTTCACCGCAAAATCCTGCGCCTCCTTGAGCGAGAGGCGCAACAATGCCGGCACGCTGTCCTGCGAATGTTGCGCACTACGCGTCGCCGCCATCACGTGGTCCTCTGCCATGAGAGAAACGCTACTTATCAGCGAAGCGGCTAAAATTAAAAAAAGTTTCTTCATATATATTATTTATTTTTTTCGTTATAACGGGATGACGTAATTACGGGGTTACGGGGTCAGTTATAGAGTTTCAGGCCTTCCTCGGAAAGCACGCCGCGTACGAAGACGTCCATCGCCGTGTGGCCTAATTGGTGCATATTATGCCCGTGGCCTTCGATCACCTCAAAGTCGTTGATCGCGTCGCTGTGGATCTTGGCAAAGAGCACCGCTACTAATTCTATATTAAGGTTCGCGCGCACGAGGCCCGCATGCTGCCCCATCTCCAGATAGCGCCGGATGTATTCCTTCTGGGTCTTGAAGCAATTTACCTGAAACTGCGCAAACTGCTTGGGGTAGTATTTCTTGAGGTCATAGACCAACTGCGGCACACGGCGCACGTCGTTCTTCTCCGCCTCCTGATGCTTAATGAATTTCGCTACGAGTTGCTTGAAATCGCCGGTCTTGAGGAGGTTTTCCATCTTCGACGCCATGTAGTTGATGTTCGCCTGCAGCAGCTGCTCCACCAGCTCATCTTTGGACGCGAAATAGACGTAGAAGGTCTTCTTCGACATGCCTAACTCATGGCATATATCGTCGATGGAGACGCTACGGATTCCGAGGCGAAAGAACATGTCGCCTGCCGTCTTGATGATGTTATTTACCATTTGGTCATTTACCATGTACCATTTATTTTGACAAGTAGTTATTTAGTCACTTTTTCAAAAGCGGGTGCAAAGGTACGACTTTTTTTTGATATATGCAAGAAAAATGGAAACTTTTTTCACTTTTGTAGTTTCCATGTTACAAAATTAAAGGGGCCGCACGTAAATGCGTCCCCTTGTATTCGCCACGTATGGCGGATGGATTAGAAGTGATTAGCGAACCTGTACGCCTTGGAGATTGAACATCTTGCCTTCACGTACTACGTAAACAACGCCGTCAACGATCACTTTCTGTACATTCTCCTGAAGGAGGATATTCTCGATGCCCTGACCGGACAGACGGGTCAGCTGAGCACCTTGTGCGATCTCATAGTAGTCCTTGGTACCCTCTTCGTTCTGGGTGTGGGTGAGGTTACCAACTACCAATACGCGGTCGTGCTCTGCGAGAGCAGCGCCATCCTCAGCCGAGCATTTAGCGCGGTAAGCTTGGATGTTACCATAAGTCGAAGTGATGTCGTCATTCAGCCAAACGGTTACGTTTCCATAAGTAGCATCATACGGAGTCTTGATGCTTGCGATGTAGCAAAGAACCGCTACTTTCTCGGTACCGCCGACTTCGAGAGCCTGTGCGCGAGCCAATGCATCCTGAGCACTCAGGGTATCCAGCGTCGTTCCCTCACCAGATCCTTCTCCAAGGGTAATGGTAATCTTGGCGAAACGAGCCTGCGAAGCAAGATCCGATGCCGACCATTCGTTAGCACCTACCGCAATCTGAGGATCCAAACCGCCGTCCTTAGCAGTACCACTAACTTTACCGAACTCAAAATTCAGTTGCTTGATATTCTGCTCTGCAGAAATCGTAACGTTTGAATGAGCAAAAGCGGTCAAGCAGAAGCCTTTATTTTGACCTTTGTCAATAGAGATAGTCACACCGTCCTTAACTGCGAGCACCTCGCTACCCGGACTTGCAGCTCCTTGTTTGGTAACAATAGTCGGATCTTTGAAATCAATTGAGTCCAAAACGACAACAATGTCATCCGCAAAAATCGGCAGTGCAAACAGCACGACTGCTACGAAAGTAAAAAATTTCTTCATGATTTGAAAAGTTTTAAAGATTAAATAAAAAAATTAGTTAATATATGTTCTATAACATAAAAGTTTTCTATATTTCCGTTTTCGGTGCAAAATTACAAATTTATTTTGATATGTGCAAATTTTTTTGTACCTTTGTGCCGTTTTTTAGTAAAAAGACCAAAAAGATGGCAAAACTGTTAATTATAGACGACGAACGCGGAATCCGGAACACGCTTCGCGAGATACTTGCCGATGAGGGTTACGAAGTAGAGGTGGCAGAGAACGGCAAACAAGGTCTGGAGATGGCGCAGACAAAGGCTTACGACCTGATTTTCTCGGATATCAAGATGCCGGAGATGGATGGTATGGAAGTACTCGCGGCACTCAAGAACGCAGACGAACCTGCCGATTGTCCCGTAGTGATGATTACGGGTCACGGGGATGTGGAGACGGCAGTACAGGCGCTGAAAGCCGGTGCGTATGATTTTCTGGTCAAGCCGTTGGATCTGAACCGCATCCTGATCACGACGAAGAACGCCTTGGAGTCCAAGAACCTGCGGCAGGAGACTAAGCAGCTTCGCAAGAAAGTAGCCGCGAAAGGTGCTACGATGGTGGGCGAGAGTGCGGCTATCGAGCGCGTGCGCGAGATAATAAATAAGGTGGCGCCGACGGAGGCCCGTGTGCTGATTACCGGTCCGAACGGGACGGGTAAAGAGGTGGTGGCGCACCTGATACACGAGAACTCTGCGCGTGCTAACGGTCCGATGGTAGAGGTCAACTGCGCTGCCATTCCTTCAGAGCTCATCGAGTCCGAACTCTTCGGACACATGAAAGGTTCGTTCACGGGGGCCGTCAAAGACAGAGCGGGCAAGTTCGAACAGGCTGACGGCGGTACGTTGTTTCTGGACGAGATAGGCGACATGAGTCTGGCTGCGCAGACCAAAGTGCTGCGGGCTTTGCAAGAGAGCGAGATCACGCGTGTGGGATCCGACAAAGCCATCAAAGTGAACGTCCGTGTACTGGCGGCAACGAACAAAGACCTGCAGAAAGAGATCGAGGCAGGCAATTTCCGTGAGGACTTGTTCCATAGGCTCAATGTTATTCCTATCGCCGTTCCGGCGCTCAACGACCGTATCGAAGATATTCCGCTGCTGGTTAGCTATTTTGCAGAACAGATCTGCAGCGAGCAAGGTATCGCCGTGAAGGAGTTCGAGCCGGCGGCTATCAAGGCGCTGCAGCAGATACAATGGACAGGAAACATCCGCCAGCTGCGGAACGTCGTCGAGCGGTTGATTATCCTCGCCGGGCCGAAGATTACCAAAGAGGACGTCGAGGCGTACGCATGATTTTACAATCCCTACATATTCTCAATTATCGCAATATACGCGAGGCGAGTCTGGAGTTTGGAGACAAGCTCAACTGCTTCGTGGGGCTGAACGGTCAGGGCAAGACGAATGTACTGGACGCGATCTATCTGCTGAGTTTTGCGAAATCGGCCTTCACAAGTCAGGATAGTCTGAATATCACCCACGGTGAGGAGATGGCGATGGTGCAAGGGGTGTATAATGATGGAATGATTAATGGTGACGCTTCGCTTAATGGTGGAATGATGACCATCTCTTGCGGATTGAGAAGGGGCGTGAAGAAGCAGTTCCGGAAGGACAAGAAGGATTATCCGCGACTGATAGATCATATTGGACTGATTCCGTTGGTGATGATCTCGCCGGCGGATCAGGATCTGATAGAAGACGGTTCGGATGAGAGAAGGCGGTTCATGGACGTCGTGATCAGTCAACTCGACCGCAAATATCTGGATTGCCTGACGACCTATAACGCTTTGCTCAAACAGCGCAACGCGTTATTGAAACAATATGCAGACGCGCCAAATCCGCCAGATGATTTGTTAGAGGTATTGGAATGGCAGATGGTGGAGCCGGCGCAGTATATCTTTAGGGCCCGGACGGAGTTTTTCGAGGCGTTTAAGCCGCATTTTGAAGCGGTTTATCGGCGGATTGCAGGAGAAGAAGAGATTCCGGTACTTCGGTACGTGAGCCAGCTTCAGGATCGGGATTTACGGGAAGCGTACGTTCGCACGAGACAGCGGGATCTGATACTCGGATGGACGAGTCAGGGGATCCATAAAGACGACCTGGATATGAAACTCGGCGAGTTCCCTCTGAAGCAAGTCGGGAGTCAAGGCCAGCAGCGGACATTTGTGTTGGCGATGAAACTGGCACAGGCTTTGTACTTAGGAGGGGGAACGGATAACGGGTTACCGGTTACGGGGCAGAAGCCTATTTTGTTGTTGGATGATATTTTTGACAGGCTCGACAGCCAGCGTGTGGAGCGAATTGTGGAGATGGTACAGGGTGAGAAGTTCGGTCAGATTTTTATCACCGACACCGACCGGCAACACCTCACGGAGATATTAAAACCGAACGAGAAGGCGAAGATTTTTCATGTAGAAAATGGTCAAATTGCGTAACATATTAACCCTTGTACTTTGTACTTTGTCCCTTTGTACTTTGAACGCGCAAATCGCGTTCAGAGGGGCATGGATAGCGACGGTCGCCAATATCGACTGGCCGTCAGCAGAAGCTGTGGGAGACTCCGCGGCGCAGCAGAGAGAAATGACGTTCCTATTAGACTCCCTGTATGGTCTAGGAATGAACGCTATTATCCTGCAAGTCCGGCCGACGGCGGACGCATTGTATAAGAGTGCGTATGAGCCGAGTTCGCATTGGTTGACAGGCAAACAGGGTGCTCCGCTGACGTGGGATCCGTTGGAGTGGACTATCAGCGAGGCGCATCAACGGGGTATGGAGGTGCATGTTTGGCTCAATCCGTATCGGGTCAATCTCGCCAAGACGGACACTTCGATGATCTCTGCCGACCATATATGGCGGAAACATCCGGAGTGGTTCTGGGAGTACAACAAACAGTGGTACTTCGATCCGGCACGACCTGAGACCCGCGAGTGGATTTGTACGATCGTTCAGGACATTGTCTCGCGGTACGATATTCAGGCGATTCATATGGACGATTATTTCTACCCGTATCCGGCAGGAGGCAAGAAGCTGCCGGACGAGGCGTCGTTTAAGAAAGACCCGCGGGGATTTGACAATATTCACGACTGGCGGCGGGATAATGTGAATCTCGCTATTCAGGCCATCAGCCGGACTATCAAAGAGTGCAAAGACTCGGTGGAGTTCGGTATCTCTCCTTTCGGCGTTTGGAGGAACGCGAGCGTTGATTCGACGGGCAGTAAGACGCAAGCCGGCATCACCAATTACGACGACCTGTACGCCGACACGCGGCTGTGGATCAAGGAGGGATGGATCGATTATATCCTGCCGCAACTCTACTGGGAGATCGGCAAGAAAGTGGCGGACTACGAGGTGCTCGCTCATTGGTGGGCAAACGAGGTTCGCGGCACGAAATGCAAACTCTATATCGGCATGGCGCCGTATAGGTTAGTCGAAAGTCAAAAGTCGAAAGTCGAAAGTCAAAAGTCGAATCCTTGGGCAAACGGCAATGAGATCAAACGGCAGATGGACCTGAACAGAACCATCCCGGAGATCAGCGGCGAGTGTTTCTACTCCACCCGACCGTTGTTGCGAAACCCCAGAGGCGTGTGCGACAGTATTTGTACATATTATAAATGAAGATGATATATGATGAAAGAAAAACCCACAATTATTGATTTTGTAGAGCACTACACACATGAGTTCAGCGAGCATGTATTTTTGCGCGAGAAGGTGGACGGCGTGTGGACGGAGACTACTTTTGCTCAGACGCGCGAACAAGCGCATCGCATAGGTGCCGGCATGATGGCATTGGGACTGAAGAAAGGCGAACGCGTGGCGTTGTTGAGTCAGGGAAGAAACCTCTGGGTGACAGGCGAGTTAGGTATCCTGTACGCCGGCGGCGTGAATGTGCCGCTGAGTATCAAGTTGGAGGAAGCGAGCGATCTGCTGTTCCGTATCCAGCACTCGGACGCACGGTTTATCATGTGCTCCGAGCAGCAGTTGCCGAAGATCCGCAAGATTATTGCGGAGTGCCCGCTGGTAGAGAAAGTGATTGTCTTTGACCCGTTGGAGAAATACGAGGAGAAGGAGATCTCCGTCGACGAAGTGATTGCGCTTGGCGATCAGTTGTTAGCCAAAGATCCGGATTCTTTTAAGACGCGTTACGAGTCTGTGGGTCCGAACGATTATGCGAATATCAGCTACACCTCCGGCACGACGGCGGACCCAAAAGGTATCTTATTAACTCATCGCAACTACACGGCGAACGTGGAACAAGGGGCGTCGGTGATCCATTGCGATCTGGATGACGTGATGCTCATCATTCTGCCGCTCGACCACTGTTTTGCGCACGTGGCGGGCTTCTACACGATGATGTCCTACGGCGGATCGATAGCTACCGTACCGGTGGGCAAGACCGCATTGGCAACGCTGAAGAACATCCCTATAGCCATCAAAGAGGTGCGTCCGCATGTGATGCTCTCCGTGCCGGCGTTGGCAAGAAACTTCAAGAAGAGTATCGAGGCCGGTATCAAAGCCAAGGGTCCGAAAGTAGAGAAACTCTATAACTTCGCTCTGAACAACGCCATCGCGTACAACCGCGAGTACTGGAACCGCGGCGGATGGCAGAACGCGTGGAGATGGCCGTTGGTGAAGTTCTTCGACCGCTTGATTTTCAAGGCGGTACGGGAGAATTTCGGCGGACGGATGAAGTTCTTCGTAGGCGGTGGCGCGCTGTTAGACATCGCGCTACAACGCTATTTCTGCGCGGTAGGCATGCCGATGTTCCAGGGCTACGGCTTGAGCGAAGCGACTCCGATCATCTGCTCCAACTCGCTCGACGGCGCCATCTTCGGTTCGTCGGGAAGGATTGTCAAGCCGATGGAGCTGAAGATCTGCGACGCGGAAGGTAATATCGTGCCGGACGGCGAACGCGGCGAGATCGTCATCAAGGGCGAGAACGTCATGGCGGGTTATTGGAAGAACCCCGAGAGCACCGCTTCGACCATCATCGACGGATGGCTGCACACGGGCGATATGGGTTATGTCACCAAAGAGCACCCGGGTTATCTATGGGTCGTTGGACGATTCAAGTCGCTGCTCATCCGTGCGGACGGAGAGAAATACAGCCCGGAGGGCTTTGAGGACTCGCTGACCGACGGCAGTATATACGTCGATCAGTGTATCCTGCATAATAACCAGGACCCGTACACTATCCTATTGGTGGTGCCGAACAAAGACGCGCTGCAGGAATGGGCAAAGGCGCAAGGCAAGGATCCCGAGAGCCGCGAAGGCAAGGAGTGCATGCTGCTCAAGATCCAGAGCGAGATCGACTCCTACCGCCCGGGCGGCAAGAACGAGGGTGTCTTCCCGGAGGCTTGGTTGCCGAGTGCGGTAGCTGTCTTAGGCGAGGCCTGGACAGAACAAAACCACCTCGTCAACTCCACTATGAAAGTGGTGCGTGGCAAGGTGGAGACGTATTTCCAAGACCGTATCGACTATGCCTATACGGCGGAAGGAAAAGAACTCTTCAACGAGAAGAATCTCGCGGCGGTGTAATGAGTTAACGGATTAACGAGTTAACGATTAGCGATTACTACTTGGCAACCACCAGGTAGTAATTTTTTTTGCCTTTCTGGAAGAGCAGGTATTTCCCGTTGAGGAGAGCAGCGTCTGTCAGCGGAGTAGCCGGGTCGGTGAGTTTCTCTTTGTTCATGGAGAAGCCGTTTGCCTGGATCATCTTACGCGCTTCGCCCTTGGAGGGGAAGATGGCTGTCTTCTCAGCCAAGAGGTCGAGCGGCGCGATGCCTGCTTTGAGTTCGTCGAGAGAGATCTCATAGCGCTCGACGCCTTCGAAGACCTGCAGGAAGGTCTCTTCGTCCAGCGCGCGCAAAGCCTCAGCCGTTGCGTTGCCGAAAAGGATATTCGATGCCTCAACGGCTGCGTTGTAATCCTCCTCGGAGTGTACCATGATGGTCACCTCTTTGGCGAGGCGTTTCTGCAACACACGGAGGTGCGGAGCGGCATCATGCTCGGCGATGAGCGCTTCGATCTCCTCGCGGGTGAGGGAGGTGAAGATCTTAATATAGCGTTTGGCATCGTCATCGGAGACGTTCATCCAGAACTGGTAGAACTTATACGGGCTGGTGTATTTCTTCGAGAGCCAGACATTGCCGGACTCGGTCTTGCCGAACTTGCCGCCGTCAGCCTTGGTGATGAGCGGACAGGTGAGGGCGAAAGCCTCGTTGCCGGTGATCTTCTTGATGAGCTCGGTACCGGTGGTGATATTTCCCCATTGGTCCGAACCGCCCATCTGTAGTTTGCAGTTCTTATGCTCGTTGAGGTACACGAAATCGTAACCCTGGAGGAGCTGGTAGGTGAACTCGGTGAACGACATTCCCTGCGAGAACTCGCCGTTGAAACGCTTCTTGACGGAGTCTTTCGCCATCATATAGTTGACGGTGATGAGTTTGCCGATGTTGCGCGCGAAATCGAGGAAGGTGTAGTCCTTCATCCAGTCGTAGTTGTTCACGAGCTCCGCGGCATTGGGTTCGTTGCTGTTGAAATCCAGGAAGTGTTCCAGCTGCTCGCGGATGCAGGCTACGTTATGGCGCAGTGTCTCCTCGGTAAGCAGGTTACGCTCGGCGGACTTGCCGCTCGGGTCGCCGATCATACCCGTTGCGCCGCCCAAGAGGGCGATAGGCTTATGACCGCAGGCCTGCAAGTGGCGCAACATCATGATACCGCAGAGGTGGCCGATATGGAGACTATCCGCCGTCGGGTCGATACCCACGTACGCGGTCGTCACTTCTTTCATCAACTGTTCTTCCGTTCCGGGCATGATATCCTGGAGCATGCCTCTCCAACGCAATTCTTCTACAAAATTCTTTGTCATCGATTCAGTATTATTTCAAAAGCGGGTGCAAAGGTACACAAAAAAAACGACATATGCAAGTTTTATTGCGATTTTCTTAAATTTGCGGCGGTTTGGAGCCTTTCCCCTGGAGAAAGAAAAAAGAAAAAGAAAAGAACCAAAAGAATAATAAAAAAGAAAGCCCGACCCCGACCACCACCGTAGGTGGTAGTCTACCACCTTTAAAAATAAAGGTGGTGGTACTGCGCGTACGCGCGTGAAGACGCCGCTAAAGCGGCATGGGGTCGGTCGGACTATTTTTTTAGAAGATTTTTTAGGCTGTCCTTCGGCCTTCATCAGGTCGTTCCCGGGACATGGTCCCGTGATGGTCGTGTGCTTCCTCCGTAACTGGCATGTGCTGCTATCCGCCTTACCATCACGGGATCATCTTCCGAGAACTACCCGGCAACCCCTTGGTCACTTTACTTGACCTCTTGACCTTGTAGGGTATAGGTCTTGTCGCCACGGAGGATGAAGATTTGACCGTTGCGAATAACCTTGGTACATTGTACTTGGTCACTTAGTACGTCTTCGATGCCTGTTCCTATAGCCGGAACATCCCATTTGTAATAAGATGGGTTGCTTATATCCAGCATGATTATTTTAGAACCTGTAAAATCACCTGTACCGTCTTCCCAATAATATTGGAAAGTAGTACCCCATGTTGACCAGACATATTCATCCGAGCCGTCACTATAGTAATAATGCGTATAATTGAGAATATAATTACCTTCCGAGTTTGCTTCCCTGACGAAGAAATAATTGCTCCCCTTCGCTTGCAGTTCTACGCTCCATAACTCATCTTCCTGATTGTACTGCAAAGGCATAGCAGTCGGTTCATCGGCAGAATATACAACCATTTCAATAGCTCCGTTATAATAGCCCGGTGCTCCGGTCGGGACTTTCAACCAAACAACAACATCCTCTACTTTTTCGCATAGTTTGAAACGATATTTGCTATTGTCCGAAAAATCAAAGACAATCGTTGTGTCTGCTGTTACTGCCGGCAACACAAAATTACTGAACGTTGCCCAGACTTTAACATCGCTAAGATATTCCTGCAATTCATTGCTCCAGTTGTCATACGCAGCATCGCGGAACTTAAATGCCTTTCCTTCTTCATCGGCAATCGTAATAGTGTACATCTTTTTGCCCTGTTCGTCTGTTGTCTCGGACATAGCTACACCAGTAGTCCAGTTATTGAAATTACCGATGATAGCGGGCTTCATCTCCTCGCAGGCATCCGGTGCATAAAGATGAATGGTATAGTTATGCGTAGGTATAATTACACAGGGGTTGTTATGGCTCTTCCAATATGCCAATTCATAAATATAGCATCCCGGAGCGGGATAATAGACATCCGCCTCGTTATTATATCCTGCCCATATAGTAGCCGTCTGTGAACCTGCACCGCCTTTGTTTGTCCATGCCTCTGCATCACCGCTTTGGTATTCCCAAGAGAAAGCACCGTTGCTCTTGGCTTGTACCGGCTTGCCTTGTACATTGTCCGAATAGGGGAATTCTACGGCATACCATCCTTCAAAGCCGGCAAGCGGCTCGAACTTGGAGCAGTTGGCAAAGTCTTCTGTGTTTCCTTCTCCTTTCGCCCAGTTATTGAATGTACCCACCGCGTAAATATCATTGCAAACGGTAGCATCGTCCGTGAAATAGAGACACAGCACTACTTTATTGGCTACATCATAACCGGCTGTAGCAAGGTCTTGCACGGTAGGGATGGTAACTGTAGTGCCTTGAGTTCCCGAGCAGGTTATTCTATTTGCGTATTCAGACCATGCTGTTTTGTAGGTATCAACAGCTGAGCAAGGAACAACGATCGGACAATTGTTAGTGTAATCAAAGCCACCCACTCCTAATGTGGCAGGATTTTCGCTTTCAAAGACAAGAGAGTCCAAATTGGTGCACTCCATGAAAGCACGCATCCCAATGCTTGTGACGCTGTTTGGAATCTCTATAGACGCTGTTTGGAATCTCTATAGAGGTCAAACCGGTACAACCATAGAAAACATAATCTCCAATGCTGGTGACGCTGTTTGGAATCTCTATAGAGGTCAAACTGCTGCAATTACGGAAAGCACTATCTCCAATGCTGGTGACGCTGTTGGGAATTGTCACTGAGGTCAAACTGCTGCAATTACGGAAAGCATTTTTTCCAATGCTTGTAACGCTATTACCAATCGCCGCGGATGTCAAACCAGAGCAGCGAATGAAAGCATACTCTCCAATGCTTATCACGCTATTGGGAATGGTCACAGAGGTCAAACTGGTGCAATCTTGGAAAGCATAATTTCCAATACTTGTGACACCATTAGGAATAACCAAATCAGTTACCAGTTCTTCATTAACATATAAGTTGTGTGCATACCAGAGAGGATTAGCTGTACTACTTCCAAAACTGATAGCACACCATGCAGCAAGATCGTTTATGTCCACTCTTGTTAGACTATTGCATCCATCAAAAGCATCCTCTCCAATGCTTTTGACGCTATTGGGAATAGTCACAGAGGTCAAACCGCTGCAACCAGAGAAAGCAGATCCTCCAATGCTTTTGACGCTATTGGGAATAGTCACAGAGGTCAAACCGCTGCATTCATAGAAAGCACTTTTTTCAATGCTTGTGACGCTATTTGGAATCGTTAGAGATGTCAAACTGCTACAATTCCAAAAAGCCCCCTCTCCAATGCTTGTGACGCTATTTGGAATCGTTAGAGATGTCAAACGAATGCAATTACTGAAAGCCCCTTTCCCGATACTTTGTAATCTATTAAAAGGGAATGTAATGTTAGTCAAATTTATGCACCCCCCAAAAGCAAAATCTCCAATTCTTTCAAGTAAATCAGGCATCGCGATAGAGGTTAAGTCCGTACAATTCCAGAAAGCATCTTCCCCAATACCCGTAACCGTATAGTATATATCAGCCCATAGAATCTGTTCGGGAATAACCGCTGAACCTGTTACCATTTCATATCCAACGACTTCAGCCGTGTGGCTTTCTGTATAAAAATGGTAAGTTATGGTTTGAGTTGGTCCAATAACACTTTGGACAAAATCCGCATGGATGAAGTTTATACTTGTCACCATGGCAAATAGTAGAGTAAGAATTTTTTTCATGATAGTTTGTGCCGGTTATATCCCGTCGGCTCATCGGTTTTAAGACCTCTCTCTTACCATCTCTTAAATAGAGACAGAACAGAGTTTTGCAGTTAATTATAGTAGTTGTTTTATTGTTTGAATCATAATAATCGGACATTTTTTAAGCTCTTTCTTGTTTCGGTCATCTCTCGGTTGTCTCCCGCTTGTCGCTCGGTCAAGGGCTTGTGTTGTCTACATGTCCGCAATCTTAACGAAAGTACATTTTAAGTACCAATAGACCAAGTACTAAGGACTTTTTATCGAGCGTATCAACAAGCACATACAAATAAGAAAAGCGTGCGCTTTCTCTGCTTCATTTGATTTGTTGAAGGTCCTAGACTTACCTTTTGATGTTCAAATTTATGCATGGAAGACTCACGCTGAAAACGTGAGCGTACATAAAACCATGCTTGAACATCATTTGATCTTGTTTAAAACTTGTCTAGGGTTTACAACAAATCAAGACTTGGCTTTTTACGCTATTATTTATGTATGTTGTTTGTCTGTTGTTTTATGCCATAGGCAGATTTTTGTTTATTTGTCTTTCTCCTTTCCCGGACTGCTCGATAGCATCGCTCGGAGAGGGACGTATATTTTACGATAATATCTTTTTTACCATCTTGCGCAATTCGTCTTTGTTGGGCAAGAAAAGTTCGTATTGGGAAACAAAGAGGTTGCTGTCCATGCCGTATGTGGCATATGCGACCAAGTCAATTTGTCAGATGTCTGGAAATTTGCAACCAATTTGTCAGTTGTCTGACATTTTGGGAATAGGAGATAATACTTACGCATGTTGTTCAGGTTGGGGCGGCTGTAACCGCGTCCTATTCTTGCGCGCAGTATTTTGGCGAGGTTGGACAACAAAGCTGTTCCGTATTTGGCGCGTGCGTTGCCTTCTTGCTCAAACTCCACAATATATCGTCCGATGTTCCAATAGGTCGTTTTGATGGTCTCGTTGATGCTGATAGCTAACGCCTGCTTGCCTTCCTCCACCACTTGCACAATCTTATCTGCCAGCGCAGACAAGTCTGCGTCAGAAAACAAAACGGCAGTATTGTTTTTCGATAGTTCGGACTTCATATTGTAGTTATCTTTATTTTCCGCCTACTGTTGTTTTATGCCATAGGCAGATTTTTGTTTGTGCATCTATTTCCCAGTTGCAAGGCTTGCTCGCGCATAGCAACAGGCTCTCGTTCATCGTCTTTGCAACTTTCGGCTGCAAAGGTACACAAAAAAAACGATATATGCAAATAAAAAACGAAAAAAGCGCTCGCGGCTGTTCGCGAGCGCTCATAAGCGAGTAAGTTAGGAAATGTGTTTTTCCTGATATTAGTGAGTTTGGTTATTTCACGCGGGCGAAATACCACTGATAATAGGTAACACTGCCGCCGCCGTAATCCTCTCCGCGGACGAAGCCCATCCAGTTCTTGGTGAGGGGCTGCACTGTGATGCGGTCGTCCTCGTCACGAAGGTGACTTTGCGCAGGATTCTTAACCATGATCATGCCATACTCATAGCTCCAAGTGCCGTTTACGGTCTCGTCGAAGAAGGTGCTATGATACGTGGCGGTACCGTCTGCGCGGAGCTCCCAAGTCTCCACGCCCGGGTTCGTGCCCATTGTATTCCATGCTCCTTCGATAGTAACGGCATTCATCGTGTAGTATGCCAGTTTCCATGTACCGACGAAATCTTCGGTCTTGGGCTCTAAGACCATGCTCTCCATGTCCCATTCGGGCAGTTTGGAGACATACATCTCAATACCATCCTTAGTGATCTTCAGTTTGGCGGTATTACCCGTGTATTCCGTTACTTCGACATCCATTTCACGGCTTTCAATAATGAGGTGTTTGTCCTCAAAACGATAGGAAACTGTGTCTCCGTTCAGTATTGCTTTTTCCATAGAAATAACGTCCACGATAAAATGCGGGCCGGGGCTCTTCTCTCCGCCGATAAACACACTGTCCGCGCGCCACATGCTACCAATGAGCTCGGCGGGTTTGATTTCCTGCTCCTGCGGGTTGTCCGGGGTGTTCCCCTTTTCATTCGGGTCACAAGAGGTGAATGCCAGTGCGCCGGCTACAAGCGCAAAGGCGAAGAATAAAATCTTTTTCATGACAAAGTATTATTTTTATTTGAGCATAGCTCCGAAGACGAGATAAACCTGGGTGTCTTGCTCGTCGTCGTTGCCGAAATGGATGTTGAACAGCGTGCGGTTTTCATCCATCATCGCGTACGCATAGGATTTCGGGAAGGGCTTATAAGCCGAGCCGTCTGCCAGCACGAGATTGATGTGAGAGAAGTGACCGTCCTCGGAGCTGACCGGCATATTATGGATAAAGATATCCTGCGGTGTCTCGTCCTCGGACGCGATGCGCGCGTTCACAAACTTCACATCCACGGTCTTGGCGTTGGGGTGCAAGGTGATGACCGCCTGCTGTTGGTCGTTGTGTACAGGGAACATCACTCCGCGCAGTTCACCGGTGGCGTTGAAAACCACTGCGTCCTTATCTTCCGGCTCGTTGCCGCCTTTCTTGTTACAAGATGTAAGTGCCAACACGCTGGCTGCCAGCGCGAGGGCGAAAAATAGAATCTTTCTCATAATAAGCAAATTTTATTTTATTTCTGTGCCGAGGGCGTTGAAGGTGCGACCGTCGCGGAGGATGAAGAGTTGACCTTCACGAACAGTCTTATAAGCTTTTTGTGCGGGCCTTACATGCACGAATCCTTCAGTCTCGCCTTCTTCGAGGATGGTGAATTTACTCCATTCGGGGTCGGCTTGATACAGGGCCTTGGTGCCCTTCGGTACGCGCAGTTTGGGGAGCGGCAAAGAAGTCTCGGTATCCCAATCGTACGCACCCTCGATTCCTTCTTCTTCCAGAACTCCGGCCGGCTCCATAATAAGAGAGGTAATTTCTTCTGCAACAATACCTCTAAAAGCACGTGCTTGAATATTCTTGAGGCTTGCGGGGAAGATTACTTCTTCCAGCGGTGCTTCGGTGAACGCACCAAAAGCGATCGTATCCAGGTTAGCGGGAAGGTTGATATGTGCCAGGGAGTCGCAGGCCGAGAAAGCACCGATGTCAATCTTACGTACCGACGCAGGAAGGGTCACACTCTTTAGTCGCTCACAGTTGAAGAAGATACGCTCCGGAATGACGGTCACGTCCTCGTCAAAGGTAACGTGCTGCATGTTGAAACAACCTTGGTAGAGCGACATGCCCCATTCGGCCATTTTTGCCGAAACATGTGCAGAACTCAGGCCGGTACTGTTAAATGCAGATTCTCCAATATACTCCACCGATTCCGGTATGTTGATGCTGGTAAGCGAACTATCGCCGGCAAACGCCCAACCGCCAATAGATTTGATAGTGTTCGGCAGGGTAATGGATTGGATGGACGGTGAGTTATAGAGGGCATTGTGATCGATCGCTACAACCGTCAGACCTCCTGCCATAGCAGGTACATTGATGACCGGATCGGTATAAACATATTCCGTCCATGTAATCCACGAAGGATCCGAGGAGGAATCATAATATGGAAGCACGAGCATCGCGCCACCTTCGCAATTCTTGTAGTAGAGTGTTACGCCCTCGCCATTATCGGCTGAGAAATCGTACGAAGAGGGAATCATTCCTCCTGCAAATGCGGAAATGCTCATCATCAGGAGCAGGGTTGCAAAAAATGTTTTTCTCATAATAAACGTTGTTTTTGAATCAAATTTGCGCACAAAAGTACTGCTTTTCGTTGAAAAAGCATTCGCAAATCGTACAATTCGACTCTCAAATCGTACAAATCTACATTTTAGGCATATTTTGCCTCCTGAATTGGAGAGGAGTCTGCCCCGTCAACTCTTTGAAGATGCGGTAGAAAGTCTGATCGGATGTGAAGCCACTAAGGGCGATAGCCGAAGAAACGGCTTCATGGTCAGAAGTGTATTGCGGGTCCGCAAGGATAGCTTTAGCGCTCTCCACCCTATATTGCGCCACCAGCTGCGAGAAACTGAAGTTCGTCCGTCGGTTGATACAAGCGGAAACATACGTACGGTTAGACCCCACCGCCGTGGCGAGGTTCTGGATAGTAAGATCCGGGTTCGTATAGAGTTTATCTTCGCGCAGAACGGTGATGATCTTATTAAACAGTTCATCCGTCTCCTCCATCGTCGCTCGACGGGCTTTCTCCTCGTCCTCTGCCTCTACCTGCGCGATAGTCTCTTCCGGCATAAAGGTATGCGCCGCTACGTATCCTAAGCCGTATAAGAGAATCGACATCAACACCGCGGGGATGGAGACGAGTACCGATCCGTCAAACGAATCTCGCCCGAGGAGGTTGAGCATCATCGACACAGCAGCCGTGAAGCCGACGAAAAGAAGGAGCGTGTGCGTAGGCTGCAAGAGGTAACTGCGGTCATCGGTATAGTTGTTATCTAACCGCCGCTGAGTATTCCGGATCAGACGATACCCGCGAACCAGCACCCAAACGATCTGCACGGCAAAGAAAAGACGGGCGATCAGATGAATACTATCTTCTATCCCCCATTGAAAACGCACGTTCAGCGGGAAAATGAAAGCCACGACCACCGCCGGAAGAAGCAAAAGCGGCACTTCATATGAGATCTTCGTGCGCGTGAGGGCGCGCAGGTACGCATAATATAAAGGATATACACAAAGGTTAACCACCGTGTAACTCCATTCGCCAAAGAAACTCGGATGATCGGAGAAATACAACCAATGGTCGGTATAAAGAACCGTCGCAGCGAGGTAAAATAGCAGGATCGAACCCGTCACGCGCGGTTCTTTACTGCCGCGAAGGAAACGCGTAGCGAAGAAAATGCTCCAAAAGAAACAGAGCATCATCGGCAGCGATATAATCCATTGGTATAACATTTATGATTTTAATTATAGTTTGGCACGGTATTTGTAAGTATCTTAGTGAAAAGAGTAAGTCACACTATTCTATAGTGGATAAATAGAGATTGTTTGTTATTTAGAAGAAAGGCTGCCGGGAGGCAGCCTTCTTTATTCTGTTACCTTCCTGTACTTACCTTCGATGAGTAACATACCCGGCAGGATCTCTCCGCCGGCGGTCTTGGTGAAAGTGGTATAAGGCAGCGTCGCTCCGTCCGCTTCCTCCAGCACCGCATTATAGCGGTTATCCCAGATGGAACCTTTCTTTGCCTTCACGGTAGCGACGTATTTGTACTTCGTCTTTCCGGTCTCGGGGTCTTGGATGCGTTGTACGACTTGGAACTTCGATCCCTCAGTGATACCTTCCTTCATACCGATCTTCGCTGCGTAGCCTTCGACCCTTCCGCGTTCGTTCGTCAGGACTTTATAGACCGGCGTCTTAACCTTGAAATCCTCATATTGCTTGGCGAGCGCCACGATGTTCTTATCCATCGATCGGGCGCAGATAGTACGTACCAACTCCGTGCGGCTGTACTTACCCTTGAGCACGGACTTCTTGTCGAACTCATACTCGTGCGCCACATATTTGAGGCGGTACGTAGTCTTGTCGTCGAGGAACGCCTGAATCTTCGCAGGGTCTGGCTTGCCGGTATAATGGAACTGATAGAAGATCGCCGCGATGGAGTCGTTCCACTCCAACTGGTACAGATACGAGTGGGTCTTGACCTTGAATCCCGTAAAGCTGTCGGCTATAGCTCCTGCAGCCTGGGCCACCTGTCGTCCGGAGTTTCCGCCGGTGAAGGCATCCAACAGTCCACCGATGACGTTCATTGCTGTTTTAGCGGCCTGCGCTTCCTGCTCTGCGGTCACGTACGTGATGTCATTGACCAACACGAAGGTCTGCCCCAAGAGTTCCTCACCGGCATCCGACAGCGAAGCCAGACCTCTCGTCGTCTGCAGCGCCAATGCTACATCGACGTCGTTAGCGTTATACTGTCCGCGCGTCTGGATGAGTTCGGTATTGAAGGTTGCGTCCTCGACGTTATTTCCACTCAATCCAAACCACTTGGCAACCATCTGCTTACCCATCTCTTCGCGGTTCAGCAGGTCCTCCGTGAACTTCGCATTCTTCTGCAACTCCGCTGCGGTAAGCTGATGGCCGTACGTGGCTTTATAGTAGCCGGAGTCCTTGCGCTGCACGCCCCAGATGGTACTGTTGTCGATGATGCTATACCCCTCGATGGAGTGGTCGTCGTACTTGTCCGGGATAGGCAGCGAGTCGAAGGCCTTGTATATCTCCGGGCCGAACTCATCCTCCGGGTGGTACACCAAGAGCGTAGCCAAGGAGTTACGGCGGTAGGAGAGTGCCTCCTCTGCTTGTGCCGTCAATGCGGCACAAGACAGCAGGAGGAATGATAGAATGATGGATTGATGGAATGATGTTTTTTTCATCTCTTAGTAACGTGCAGGGTGTAAAAACTCGATGTTGACTTCTTTGTTCGGCTGGTGATTACCGTACGCTACGCCGATCTGACGCATCGCGTCAATCCGCTGCGACTCCAAGTCAATACCATCCTGGTACATCTTCATCTCGAATTTCCAGTCATCCAGCACCTTACCCTTGATCTCTTTATACAGTTCCATCGCCTCGCCGTAGCATTTCGCATCGGGCAGGATGTTCGTCAGGTACTCACCGGCAGCCGCAGCGCCGTCAGCGTTCTGCTGAGCAGCCCAAGCAGCACGAGCCTGCGCCAGGTTAATCTGGCACTGGTTGTCGATATACGCCTGATAGATGTCCTTACCGATTTTGAGCGCTGCGTCGTAGTGCTTCGACTGCTGCGGGATGAGGGCCACATAGAAGATTGCCTCTTCGTACTGCTTCATCGAGGAGAGATACTGCGCTTTCTTGATCAGCGCCTCGCCCTCATGGTCGTAATACTCGATAATCTTCTGCTTGCCCTCCTCCACGAACTTAGCGATCTGCGGACTCTGTACCGGCATGCGGCTGATGGCATTCAGGTAGCATTTGTTCTCCGTCTCGCCCAGACCTTTTACAGTCATCGAGGTCGAAGAGAAAATAGTTTTTGCATACGCATCAATGATATAGAGGTTCATCTCCATCTTCTCCGAGATCTTCATCGGCGGACCGGGGATGATATCCTTATCCAGCGGCGTAGTCGTCACCGTCAACAGGAACTGTCCGGTGTAATCGATGCCGGCGATGCCGTTACGGGTTAACAACTGCGTCAACTTGTTCTCAATCATCGCTTTCGCACCCTGCGGGAACGGTTCCTGGTCATCCGCTGCATAAACCGAGATGGGCAGGTACTGCGTCTCTGCCGCAAACATCGTAGCGCTCATCAGCGCTACCAATGCTATAGAAAAAATCTTTTTCATATTACTTCTCTCCTAAGATAATTACTGCTCTGCCGAGACCTTTGACAAGGACTTTCGACGGGATGTTATACGGCTCTTTCTTCAGCATTTTCGCCAAGCCTTTTGCAAAACCGTTGGCATCAACCGCACGTCCGCGCTCGTCGTAAACAGGAATACGTACTTGCGTGAAGTTCGCTACGTTCTCGCTTGCGTACGGCATTGTGAAACGACCTTGTACGGTGTTCAGCTGCAGCCAGTTATTGATGACGTCCAGCAACTCGTCGTCGCCGAACTCGGTCTCCAGATCAATACCGGCAGCGTTGTTCGCAAACACTTTGATATCCAGCGAGATCTCACGACCGATCGTCTGCATCTCCGTGAAATGATCCAAAAGACGGTTGTTGAAATTATCCATGTTTGCCACGATCGCTTCCTCCAACAGAACATCGACATCTGCGGTAAAAGAAGGAGCTCCTGTACCCGAAGCCGCACCGATAGACTTACTCGTATAAGCATCGCGGCCTTCAAGGATATAACTCAACGAGTGCTTCGGACCAAAATCCTTCACGTCCCATGTGAGTTCCAAAATGATATCACACTTCGCCGTACGAGCCACCTCGTCTAACGGGCTCTCAGCCAGATCATTACCCGCCTTGCTCGTCGTGAGGTTGTCCTCCATTTTCCGTTGCTCGAGGTTCTTGATCTCCTGCTCGAGGCTCTTGAGCGGGAACTGGCGTTCTGCCATCAAGTCATTCAGTTTGGCAATCGCCAACTTCAGACCCATATTCTCCTGCAACGCCTGCTTGTAGTTCGGCACCTTGGTGATTGTTCCCATGTTTGCTACCTCTGTGTAGTAGCCATTTTGAATACACCAAGCATCCGACGGAATGACCATCAACTCCGGTTTCTTAATCTGCGCACTCGCTACCAACGCTACGCACGCAAGAACTATTGTAAAGATTGATTTTTTCATAATTCGTTCAACATTAAACATTCAACATTAAACATTAATAACGTCCCTCTTTAGGGATGATGCCATCTGCCTGGAGGCGTTTTTTGATACCTGCGCGATCAACAGTAACCGTTCCGGTCTCTACCATCAGACGCCCGTCGCGCTGATAGCGAGTCGAAGTAGCACGGCGGTCCTTATAACTCGTGAACTCCTTCCATGGACCTTCATCGCTGAAGAAAGCGTTCCAATAATCCTCGTATTTCTCACGGGCGTTCATGTCGAAGCACAGCGGTTTGAGATCGCTGATTCCGCTATTGGCTGACTTCACACCGTCGAAAATCACCTCCTTCACTACTTTGCGTTGTGCCTCTTTGAATGCCACTACGGCATCCTTGGCGCGCACTTGAACGCGGATGATATACGTACCCTCTGCCGTCGCGCTCATCACCTGGCTCGGCTGGTCATAATACGCCTGCGAACGTTTCGGTCCGCAACCTGCGAAGATAATTGCCGTTACTACGGCTAACAGTACTGATGACTTTTTCATAATTAGAATCCACTATTTAATCCACGAATAACTCCGGCTGCCTCGAGCGCCTTGCGCAGATCGTCCTTGCGTACGCTTACTACGCAGCCTACTTTATACTCCCTTCCTACCTTGATGGTCTCCGTCGTTCCTTCCATGATAGAAGCGTATTTCTGGAACTCGCCGCCATCAGCAAAGAAGCTGTCGAAGTACTCCCCAAACTGGGTCTCTACACCGGGATTATTCGCCAACGGACGTTGCGACACACAACCCTGACCACCGCCGTAGCCCTTGAAGATCACACCGTGAACGGCGTTCTTACGGCATTGGTTCTCGGCTACCGACGCCTTCTTGCTATAAGACCACACCTTCACCAGATACGTGCCCTGGATAGCATTACCGGCACACTCAATCTCATAACGGAAACGATTTGTGTCCTTGTTCGCCTGTTTCTGGCGAAGACCTGCGCTCGCCGGCAGACATAATGCCAGAACGAGCAATGAAAGAAGAATTTTTTTCATATAATGATAGATTTAATTTGTGTTTCGTAGATTTAATATCAGTTTCGGCGACAAAGATACGAAATCTTTTGCATACATGCAAATTTATTTTTCCTTTTTGCATAAAAAGGTACAAAAAAAACACACACATCCGAAGACATGTGTGTTTTGAAACATTAAATATTCTATTATTTCTTAGAATTTGTAACGAACACCCAGGCTGATGCCACTGTACAATCCCTCAACACCGAAACCGACTTTGTCACGGCCGTAGTTGCTTACACCGATGGTCGGACGCCAGTCCAAAGAGAGTTGGAACGGGAACCAGAAATCATACTCGATACCGATATGACCGGCTACACCTGCATACCATGCTACATCTTTGAAACCATAGATACCTCCGGCACCACCGACACCCATGTACCAGTGCCACTCACCTTTTTCGTTCCAAGGTACTGGAGCATTGAACGGGTCAATCCAATCGTAAGTAACCTTACCGCCGATACCGTTGAAGAAAGGAACCTCTGCTGCTACGTCCAACATGTTGGACTCACCAAAACCATGCTGATAACTGAAACCGATACCATAACCGAGGTTAACACCGACAGCGCGGGGTTGTGCATAAGCTGCCAGGCTGGCTACAGCCAAAACAGCAATCAAAAGATATTTTTTCATTTTGTTGTGAAATTAAATTGGTTAATATTCCACCATGAAAGGCTACCATTTAGCAGCCTTTCGAGGTAGTTAGTGTTAATATAATTTCTTTATTATATCCCCATTCTCCCTCCCCTTTATGGGGAGGGTCTGGGTGGGATTACTTGCTAAGAGCAAGTGCTACGTTTACTGCGCAAGCGACAGTACAACCTACCATCGGGTTGTTACCGATACCGAGGAAGCCCATCATCTCTACGTGTGCCGGAACAGAGCTGGAGCCTGCGAACTGTGCATCGCTGTGCATACGGCCGAGGGTATCGGTCATACCATACGAAGCAGGTCCTGCAGCCATGTTATCCGGGTGCAGCGTACGACCTGTACCACCACCGGAAGCAACCGAGAAGTACGGTTTGCCGGCGAGGATACGCTCTTTCTTGTACGTACCGGCTACCGGGTGTTGGAAGCGAGTCGGGTTGGTAGAGTTACCGGTGATTGAAACGTCAACGTTCTCGTGCCAGAGGATAGCTACACCCTCGCGAACATCGTCTGCGCCGTAGCAGTTCACTTTCGCACGCGGACCGTCGCTGTATGCTTTCTTACGCACAATCTTCAGCTCGCCCGTGAAATAGTCGAACTCAGTCTGTACATAGGTAAAACCGTTGATACGGCTGATGATCATAGCAGCGTCTTTGCCCAGACCGTTCAGGATGCAGCGCAGCGGGTTCTTACGAACTTTGTTCGCCATCTCAGCGATCTTGATAGCGCCCTCAGCAGCAGCGAAAGACTCGTGGCCTGCTAAGAAAGCAAAGCACTGGGTCTCCTCGCGGAGCAGACGGGCAGCTAAGTTACCGTGACCGATACCTACCTTGCGGTCGTCAGCTACAGAACCCGGGATACAGAATGCCTGCAGACCGATACCGATAGCCTCGGCAGCGTCAGCGGCGTTCTTGCAACCTTTCTTCAGCGCGATTGCCGTACCTACCACGTAAGCCCATTTCGCGTTCTCAAAACAAATACGTTGGGTCTCCTCGCATGTCATATAAGGATCGAGGCCGTATTGCTCGCAAATCTGGTTAGCCTCCTCGATGGAAGCGATACCGTTAGCGTTCAGAGCGGCGAGAATCTGTTTCTCGCGGCGGTCTTGCGACTCAAATTTTACTTCACGAATCATAGTGTCTCCTCCTTAGTTTTTGCGTGGATCAATCGATTTAACTGCACCTTGCTCTTTGGTCGTGCGGCCATAGGTACCGGTAACGCTCTTGAGCGCTTCGTCTGCCGGAACACCTTTCTTGACAGCGTCCATGAACTTGCCCATGTGAACGTACTCGTATCCGCAAACCTCATTGTCCTCGTCGAGGAACTCCTTGGTGATATAACCTTCGGTTAACTGGAGGTAACGAACGCCTTTGGCTTTGGTGGAGTAGAGTGTACCACACTGGCTAACGAGTCCCTTACCGAGGTCCTCAAGACCTGCACCGATGGCCAGACCGCCCTCCGAGAACGCACTCTGCGTACGACCGTAAACGATCTGCAGGAACAACTCGCGCATAGCGGTGTTGATAGCGTCGCAAACGAGGTCGGTGTTCAGCGCCTCCAGAATCGTCTTGCCCGGCAGAATCTCAGCAGCCATAGCAGCAGAGTGAGTCATACCCGAACAACCGATGGTCTCAACCAGAGCCTCTTCGATGATACCGTCTTTTACATTCAGACTCAGCTTGCAGCAACCCTGCTGGGGTGCACACCAGCCGATACCGTGCGTCATACCCGAGATGTCCTTGATCTCCGTAGCCTTCACCCATTTGCCCTCTTCAGGAATAGGAGCCGGTCCGTGTTTCGGACCCTTCGCTACCACGCACATTTCTTGTACTTCTTTCGAATAAATCATGTGTTTAATTATTTATAAATTTTTAATTTGCTTTTTCTGTTTGTTTTTTGTTCACACACATTTTGCGCTGCAAAATTACTACTTTTTTTGCATATATGCAAGCAAACGCGCGTTTTTCTTGCAAAAAATATGTTTTTGTATTGTGAAATTTGCATATCTCAAAAAATTATTGTACCTTTGCATGCAAAAACGTGCAAGAAAGGACAAAAGACATGAGAAAGAAGTATTTGTTTTTGAGCCTGATCATGCTGGCATCAGTAAGCCTGCATGGTCAAGAGAGTGATCCATTAGCTACCGGTTTAGGCGGAGTAGCGACAGTAGCGGGCGAGACGCAGACAGCCGCGGAGAGTGAAAAGTTAAAAGTGGAAAGTAAGGGAGATAGTATTCCGATGTGGAAGAAGAAGCTGTACTATGGTTACAACTTCGACATCTATTTCCACCACGACTCCAAAAGGGAGAGCAAAGAGAACGGCTGGTCATTCGCCCTCACCCCGGAGATAGGATGGAAACTGACGGAGAAGATTTACTTGGGTATGCGGTTCGGCGGTAGCTACGCCAATTATAAGAGTTCCTATCTTGTGTCCGTGTCCGAGATAGACACCTCCTATTACACCGATCTGCGTGTTCATGTAGGCTCATGGGAAGTAGCGCCGTACGTGCGGTACAAGATGAAATCGCTCTTTAACGACAAGGTGGGCATCTGGCTGGAGGCACACCTCTATGCCGGCATGGACTTCCCCCGCGTGACGGAAGGCAAGACTGCGAACACCGATTACGACGGATTGCGTTATGCCACCACGTACGGGTTCCAGGTCTCGCCGGTAATCACCTATCAGTTCAACCGAAAGAGTACCTTCCAGATATTCTTCTCCATCCTCTCGCTGGGCTACAGCGGTACCATGTACAGCTATGACGGCCACCGAGAATTCTCGAATGATGTCATCATCTTCTCCGGCAAACTGAGCAACCTCCTATCCAACCAATTCACACCGGGTCTGTACGGATTGAAATTCGGTGTACAAAAGACTTTCTAAGTGAAACTTTGGTCGCTGCTTTGGAAAATTCCCGTAGCGCTGATAGGCGTTCTTTTAGGGATAGTGGTACTACTGCTGATTGCAGTAGCCACCGTCCTTGATGAACCTTCCGTACGGCAGAAAGTGCTTGACAAAGGGCTCACCGCAGCGAACGAAAAAACCGATTTTGACATCGACCTCGGACGTCTTTATCTCTCGCCCTTCCATCATTCGCCGATGGTGCTCTACCGCGCGTATAAAGGAGAAGCAGACCTGCCCGTCCGGGTAGAGATCGACAGTCTCTTCGTCGGTCACCGCGGTTTGGACACCTTAGTCTACGCGCGCGCCTTGCGCCTGCAAGCAATAGCGAAGACATCAACCATCAATCCACCATTAAGCGAAGCGGAGCAATTCATCATCCCCCCTATCGTGGTGGACACCCTGCTGCTGGATCACGTCACCTTCCATTCTGACTCGCTCATCGCTACAGTAGGCGTGGATGCGATAGTGGGACAACTTGCCGTCGCCTCTCCTCAGATCAGTATTCCCGAAGGCCGTTACCCTTTACACGGGCTGCGTATCCACGATGCGAACGTAGGCATCGACTTACGCAGTACTAATACCCCCGACACCTTACCCAAAGACACCACGCCGCTCTTATTGGCATTCGAACTACCGGACGGTGAACTCAGAAACATCCATTTCCGCCTCATGCCGCTGAATATGGACATCCGTACAAAGAGTCTCTCTACCGAAGCAACCGTCGATGTAGGCGCGAACAAGTATGACGCGCGGCGGTTGAACGTAGGAGGTTTTGCCTTTGATCTCAACAACCTGCATATTCCCGCAGACACCATCTACGGCGGAGCTTGCGCAGACATAGCACGCAATATCATCACTTCCCGCGGCCTGCATGTCCGTTCGTCAGAAATAGGAGCTACTGCCGATCTCGAAGCCACGAAGATGAACCTCAACACCATGCAGGCAGAGACCTCCGGAGAAGCGTCATTCCAAGGCTCTAAAGCCACTCTGAAAGCCTTCTACAACATCAACAACGAGGCCTACGATGCTACCGTTCATATCGACCGCGTCAACCTTGCGCCCTTCCTCAAGGACTCAACGCGTATCGTCATCGCCGGTGATTTAGACGCGAAAGGTCATGGTATCAACCCCAAAAGACCGCTTTCTTCCCGCATCCATCTACGTCTCGACAAAGCGATCTATGAGGCCTACGATCTCTCCCACACGGATCTACGTTTTGCGACAGATACCGCCACCTCTCTCACGATCAATACCCGCGGTCTGGATCTTGCAGTGGACGCTCCGATGCCGCTTTTCCCGCTGATAGATCATATTCTTCCGCTTGTCAAGACCGTCTCGGATTCTGCAGTATTAGCGTCTCTTACATCGCTGGAGGACCTCACAGTACTGGATACCATCCGCCGTCGCATTCCCCCCATCAACGCGGATATAGCCCTGCGCAAAGGCAGTCCCATTCAGTTCCATTTGGATAGCACGGGACTGGAGATAGAGCAGATAGACCTCTCTCTTCGCTCCGATTCGCTCCGTACGGATATAGCCCTCGATGCCGCAGCATCACCGTTCAACCTTCAACGCTCCACCGTCAACCTCAACCTGGCGCTCACCGAAGGACATACGGACGCTTCTCTTCTCGCTGACACACGGCTCACGGATGGTGTCATGAGCGTCGAAGGAATCTGTACCGACGCATCGCTCCACATGGATCTGACACGGGACGAGAATGCGCTCTCAGGCATCGGACGGCTGACGCTCGACAGCCTTTCCTATAACGCCATGGACTTAGGTTCGCGTGCGATAGATATACAGGTTTCGCCCTCGCAAGAGCACGCTCATGCCTTGCGCGCAGAGGTACACACGGAGGAACTGCCCCTCTCGCTCATAGATGGGTTCGTCAGCCTGCCGGAAGATATATCCCTGCGCGGAGCCGTACGAGCTACAGCCTCGGTAGATGGGCTACCGCGCAAGACGGATATCTCCGCCGAGGTCTATCCTTTAGGCGTTTCAGCGGAATACAAACCTTACGAGATCGGTATCTCTTTAGGCGAGACGCCGATCATCATGGTTCACAACAAAGTGGACCTCAACGGTCTCCCCATCTACGGCGTGGACAGCACGTTCATTGCCCTCAATGGAGGTCTGGATCTCAACACCATGCGGATGGACGTCACCCTTGCTGCCGATAGTTTTGCTCCTGTCAAACTCCCTAAGAACGGCCCGCTACCTGTCTATGGAGACTTGGCGACTGACATCCGCGGTTCGGTCACCGGTCCGCTTGACAGCATCATTGCCGACATCGATCTGACGCTCCTTCCCACCACCGACATCACCTACCCCATTGATAAGAAAAACCTCGCGCAGGTCAAGCCCTATGGTACAGTCTCTGCGCGTTACGGCACGGCCGACGGAGACCTCCAACTCGGCGGACAGATCAACGTCGATGACGGCTTTGTGCGCTATTCGCCGAAGATATACCCCGTCATGCCGTTCCATGTAGACTCCGGAAGCCATATAGCGTTCAATGGCCCTATCGGGCAGACTATGCTCAATATCTCGGCCTCGCAGAAAGTGAAAGCCGATGTGGAGTCCGAAGGAGAAGACACCCGCCGTGTGGATTTCCGAACCGGTGTGCGCGTCAATGGGGTCTTGGATTCGATAGGACTGGAGTCCATCGGTTTCTTCCTCGAGGCACCGGAAGATGAGACCATCACCCGCGAGTTGGCATCCGTGGATGAGGAGACGCGCGAAGGTCTCGCTGCCACGCTCCTGGCAACAGGTATGTATGTAGGCGAGTCCAACGTGGCCGTCCATCGCGAAGGGTACGCCCTCTCATCCATCATCAACAGCCGTATCAATGCCGCCATGGCGAACTCAAAAATAGGCAAATTCATGGATGTCGATATCAGCAGCGGACAAACCCAACATGCTTCCGGCAAGTCCAACGATATGAATATCGCTATCTCCAAGTCCTTCCTCAAAGACCGTCTTCGCATCACAGTCGGTTCGACCATCTCCGACAACCCCGACGTTAACAAGACGCAAGGCCTTTTCTCCTCCCTCACCGCAGACTATCGATTCCTGCCCAAATCAACGGATCATTCCAATAATACATCATTATTCCTCCGTCTCTACTCCCAACGCGACTACAATAATATTCTTGAAGGCGAACTCAATAAATCCGGCCTTTCCGTTCAAGCTACTAAAGAATGGCGCCGCAAGGAACTCTTCCGCGGCGATAGTCTTTCTCGCACCTACGGCCTCACAGCCGACGCCGGCGTGGCGTACCGTTCGAATAACAGTATCGGTCCGGATCTGACACTCAAATCAACGATCAAGAACCTCTTCGGTCGCGGCGAGTCCTTCACCCTTAAGGGCAACGGTGCTTACTACTGGGCGCTACGCAACCGACATCCGGGTGATCCGAAGAAGACCGACACCTACAAACTCGGCCTCAACGCCTCGCTCCTCTTCCCGTATCTGCATTGGGGACCGGGCGACCATCCCGAGGGCGATACGCGGTACATGCTCGGCTATCAATACGAGAATATCGCCGGTGGTTACGGCGTGCATAAGCTCTCAGGATCCTTCACCTATTTCATCCGTTCGCCCCATAACTCGTATATCACCCACGCCTTCACGCCTTTCTCGCTCTCAGTGGTACTGATGAAGGCGGAGTCGGAGGATCTATTAGACAAAGCGGCGGAGTACCCCCAGCTCATTAAGATCATCGCCGGTGATGAGTTCGTGCCCTCGATCGGCTATAACTTCATCTATAACGACTACCGCGCCAAACGGCATGTCAACACCTTCCTGGACCTCGCTGTCAAAGAGTCAGGAAACCTCATTAACGCCATCTACTGTGCCTTTGGAAAGAAATGGGACGAGACGAAAATGCTGGGGAATATCACCTTTAACCAGTTTGTCAAACTCTCTGCAGAACTGCGAAACAAGTTCAACATCACCGATCAGGTATGTATCGCTACGCGTCTTTTTGCAGGAGCGAATATACCGCTCGGCAACTCGATGTTCGCGCCCCTATCGGAAGCCTTCTATGCGGGTGGACCGAACTCCCTGCGCGCCTCCTCACCGTACGCCTACGGACCGGGAAACTTCTACTCAGCGAAATATAACCAGAACTTCTTCCACGCCGGAGATATCAAACTCGAAGCGAACTTCGAACTCCGTTTCCCCATCGTCTGGAAGCTCTACGGAGCCGCTTTCCTCGATGCCGGTAACGTCTGGAACTGGTACTCCACCGTCGATCTGTACAAAGCCGCAGGTATGGAGGATTATATCAAGCGTCTGGAGATCCCCGAAGACCTGCACGACGGTATCTTCAACAACCCCGATTTCGCACGACAGATAGCCCTCGGTACCGGTGCAGGACTACGTCTGGATATCGACGGACTGGTCATTCGCCTGGATCTCGGTGTGGGTATCCATGCCCCGTACCAGACTTTCAAATATACCAAAGAGGGGCAGGCAGACACCACACAGCCGATCAAGACCTATTTCAACATCCCCTCGGCATTAGATGCCCTCCGCGTCAATTTCGGCATCGGATATCCGTTCTAAAAACGTCAAACATAATACATAGCACATAAAAACATAAAATCATGGTACACGATCTTTACATCTTAATGATCACGGCAGGCATCGTTGCCCTGCTGTTCAAGCTGCTCAAACAGCCTGTTGTGTTAGGCTACATCGTAGCCGGTATTTTAGTGGGTCCTCACCTCTTTGGCGAGAAACTTGTGGAGATGGAGAATGTGGAGACTTGGGGCAACATCGGTGTCCTCTTCGTCCTTTTCTGCATCGGTCTGGAGTTCCGGATGAAGAACCTCTTTGAGTCTGGTAAAGTGGCGCTCATCGGCGTCTCAACCATCGTCGGCGGTATGCTTCTTCTGGGTTACGGCGTCGGTCGGTTCTCGCTCTTGGACAACATGAACTCCATCTTCCTCGCTGCGATGCTTTGTATGTCTTCCACCACCATCGTCATGAAGGCGATAGACGAGGCGGGACTCGGCAAAGAGCGCTTTGTTAAAGGTGCGACCTCCATCCTTATCTTCGAAGACATCATCGCTGTCGTGCTCTTGGTGCTACTCTCTTCGATTGCCGTCAAGAACAGTTTTGAGGGCGTGGAATTGTTAGAGAAAGTAGGTGTCCTTGTTCTCACGCTCGCCGTTTGGTTTGTAGTCGGCATTCTGATCATCCCGACTTTCTTGCGCTGGGTACGTCCGCACCTCAATGACGAGATTCTCATCATCTTGGCGCTCGGCCTCTGCCTTGGTATGGTCTTGACAGCAGAAGAAGCGGGATTCAGCTCGGCACTCGGTGCGTTCGTCATGGGAATGATCCTTGCGGAGACAAAAGAGGCGCATCGTATTGAGCATCTCATGGCGCCGCTCAAGAACGTCTTTGCCGCTATCTTCTTCGTCTCTGTCGGTATGATGATCAACCCTGCTTCGCTGGTCGCTTATTGGGATTCCATCCTCTTTGTGGCTATGGTTATCATCGTTGGTATGATCGTCTTCGGCACCCTTGGTTGCTGGTGGGGCGGTGAGACATTCAAGGACTCTATGCGAACAGGATTCTCGTTCGTGCAGATCGGCGAGTTCTCCTTCATCATCGCGGCCCTCGGTTCCAAACTCGGTGTGACCGATCCGGCTATCTACCCGATCATCGTAGCGGCATCCGTACTCACGACGTTCTTGACGCCGTATATCATGAAGGCTACCGTGCCGTGCTATAACTTCCTATACAAGCACGCCTCGCCGCGTTTCAAAGCAAAGATTGACGCCCGCGAGCAACAGGTAGCAGAGAAAGAGAAAGCTGCATTAGAAAACGCAGCGACACAAGAAACAGACGCACCTACCAAAGCAGATAAGGTGCGTCATGCCGTTCGTAAAACATTAGTTACGAAACATGTTGTCGATCTCTTCCTCAAGAATATGAGCGAGAACGATTAAGAGATTCGATAAGCAGTTCAAGAAACTGCTCGGCTATTATTCATCCAAGGAAACGAGTTGGTACTCGCGAGAGCCAAGGCCTATTTGAGCCGCGTGCTCGAGAATATGAATACCATGGCGCGTGTTGATGCGCTCAATGAGAGCGGCAGCATCGTCGCCTTCCTTGGACGGATAATGGAACACGAGATCCACGCAAGCCTGATCCAGCGCTACCGGATCAAGCGAAGCGAGAATGCCTATATCGTTCATCTCCGGGTCGGCAGGATGACTGTCGCAATCGCAATCCACAGAAAGGTTATTCGCTACGTTGATATAGAGGATGCGCTCGCCGTGACCGAAATAGTCATGCACCGCTTGGGCTGCTGCTGCCATGGACTCGATAAAAGCATCCTGCTCGGTTTTATTCTGCCAACAGATAGCCACATCGTCCGTAACGCCGGCAGAGTGAATATAGGCCTTTCCGGCAGCCGAAGCCACACCGATAGACTGATTCTTGAGCACACCGCCAAAACCGCCCATTGCATGGCCTTTGAAATGCGCGAGATTGATCATGAAATCGTAGTTCGCCAGGTGCTTTCCGACGATGTCATATTTGATCCACGTCGTGTCTTGTACAGGGATACGCATATCGCCCTCTTCGTCCATCAAATCAACCTTGGCTATATCCAAAAAGCCATGATCTTTGATGGTCTGCCAATGCGCATCAAAAGTATTACGCTTGCCTGGATACGCCGTATTGCACTCGACGATTGTGCCGTTCACTTTCTGAACCAGCGATGCGATAAGTTCGGGCTTGAGGTAGTTATGTCCACCTGCTTCGCCGGTAGAGATTTTCACCGCCACACGACCTTCTGCCGTACGACCCAAGGCTTCGTAGATACGAACCAACGCTTCAGGAGAGATTTCTTTGGTCATATAGACCACCGGTTTGTCGTTTGACCGTTGGTTTTGGTCATCTGTCGGCTTGCAAGAACAGCCTGCAAAGAGTGCGGCACATGCGCAAAATAAAAGAATCTTTTTCATATTATCGTTTATTGTTTATTATTCGGTAATGGGGATTATATGCTTGTCGGAAGGCCTCACTATGCCGTACGGGCGAGGCGGTGGATGCAGCGAATTGCAAAGCCGCCTGTAGTGTAGTATCCGTCCAGGCAGGGTGCACCTCCAATGCTATTTTCTCTATCCGTTGCCATTCTTCCGACCAGTTACCAGGAAACGCATTATTCGTACCTGCAGCCTCGACGAAACGCGCAAAGAGTTCTTCCTCGCTAATCTGCCCGTTGAACACTTCCGAGAGGTTGATGCGAACGAAACGATGCCTGAAACCCGTCGGCTCGGCGGAAGGCATAGCGGTGAGGTCTTGATTCTTGCAGAGGGTTATTTCTGCTGCCAGATAACTATGCGCCATGGCGGTGTCATGCAACAGATGCTCAGCTCCGAAGAAGTCCTGAAAGCAGGTCTTATAGACATCCTGCAGCGTAGCCGAAGGATAGCGCTCCGCGATCTGAATACACATCGTACGGATAGCTTGTTCTTCGCTTTTTGGAGACGAGGTACAAGCCACTAACAAGGCGGTAAGGACAGCAAAAGCCACTCGGAAGTGGCTTTTGCTATTCACAAAGGCGGTACGCATAGGATTAGTAGCTTGTACGCTGGGTAGCGGCATAACTAATCTTCAGCGCGTACGCACGACGGAGTTCCTGTTTGATGTCCGCAATGACACCCATCTTGGTCTCCTTGTCGGCCTTGATAGAGACGGTCATCATACCTTGGTCAGACTCTTTCATAGACGAACGCTCGTTAATGATATATTCGCCAATCTCCTTTACCTCAGCGAACTGGTCGTTGAGTTGGATACGAGTCTCTGCACCATACTGCTTACGAAACTCAGCAGTCGGGGTACCAACGTAGATGTATCGCACAAGGGATTTATTCTCCAGTTTGGTGAGCTCCGTCGCCTGCGGGTTCTTGAACTGCACCTTATAGCTGACCTCTTTCATAGACGTAACAGACATGAAGAAGAAGAGCAGCATGAAGATAATATCAGGGAGAGACGACGTGTTCAACGCCGGCATCTCACGTTTCTCATTTCTACGAATCTTAGCCATATCAATTACCGTAATTTTTAGGTTCAGCCTCGGAAATCTTCTGAGGATAGATCTTCTGGATCTGTTTCTGTTGATCCTCTTCGAGTTCGTTATAACTCTTGTGGAAATACTTCTGCGCGCATTCTTCACGCAGTTCGTTATACGCCGCTACGAGTTCGTTCTGAACATCGAGGTATGCCTGATACTGGGTATCCACATCGTTTTGAACGGAGATGACGTGATCCTTGGTATATTTGATGATACCGAAAGGAGCGCCAAAATCTTCCTCTACGAGTTTCGGATAGTAGTCGGCATTATTCTCGTTTTTGATGAACTCTTTGGCTCTCTCACGAAGTTGCTTCACATCCATCAACTGGCCTTGCACCATCAGCTGGTTAGCGGAGTTGATCTTGACAACCAGAAGGTTGCGTTTGTTGATATCCTTGTCCTCGACTTTTTGATCAGGAGGAATAGGAGCAGGCAGACGGCGAGCCAGTCCCTGGTTCACATCCATAGAGGTGGTCACCAGGAAGAAAATCAGCAACAGGAACGAGATGTCGGCCATAGAGCTGGCGTTGATCTGTGGGACTTTCTTTGCCATGATAAATGTGATTTACTTCGATAGTTTTTTAGTGTAGCAGTATCCCCAGATCATTGTACAGATAGTAGCAATGATGAGGAAATAGCAAGCATAGATTACAGCGTCAGCCATCTGAGCCCAGAAGCCTTCGTTATCCGTACCCTCATAGCCGATGATATTGATTTTCTCCGGGCTACCGAGGAACCAGCATACGCATGCCAAAACGATGAATCCGCAAACTACGCCGAGCGTCATATATGCTTTGCGGCGATTGGTCTTCCAGTTATTCACAAAATCTACGATCACTACAGCAAGTGTGATCAGGACTACAATACCGAAGAGGATGTAGTTCCAGATGAGGAAAGCATCGGTGAAGCGAGGAATATCCAGGAAATCACCGGCTACCTCCAGACTACCGTTCGAACCACCGAGGAAGAACAACGCGATAAACACGATGCCCAGACCCAACAGCGACCAGAGGGCAATCTTAGGGATCATTTTATAGTTTTTCATTTTGCTCAAAATTGTTTAATGATTAAACATCAGTGTTCAGCGATCTGCGATCAGCGATCAGCTTATTACTTTTTTTGAGCTTTGTCGTACTCTACTACGATATCGAGCAGGCTGATGGAGCTATCCTCCATTTCGTTAACCAGACCCTCTACGAGCGAAAGGATATAGTTGTAGAACAACTGCAGAACAACAGCAATGATCAAACCGAGGAGAGTAGTCAACAGAGCGACCTTGATACCACCGGCAACAACGGTAGCGGAGATATCACCTACCTGCTGAATCTTATCGAATGCCTCGATCATACCGATGATGGTACCCAAGAATCCGAGAGACGGAGCGATAGCGATGAAGAGGGTGATCCAAGAGAGGTTCTTCTCCAAGAGACCGAGCTGAACGCCACCATAGGAAGCAACAGTCTTCTCAACTACATCGATGCCCTCGTCGTAGCGGCTGAGACCCTGATAGAAGATCGAAGCCACCGGACCACGTGTATTGCGGCAAACCTCCAGAGCTTTCTCAATACCGCCCTGCTTGAGAGCAGCTTCTACGTCAGCGAGGAGTTTCTTGGTGTTGGTCTTGCTCAGGGAGATATAGATGATACGCTCAATACAGAGAGCCAAACCGAATACGAGAGTAACGAGGGTCAGTGCCATGAAGCCTGCACCACCTTCGATGAACTTCGTCTTAAGGGTTTTGTGGAGAGCCACGAGACCGCCAGCCTCCTCAGCCGGAGCCTCAGCTACTTCTTCTACTGCCTCAGGAGCAGCTACTTCATCTACGTTTTCAACAGCTGCTTCCTCAGCAGGAGCTGCTGCCTCTTGTGCCATTACTGCTGCGCTACCGAAAGTAAGCATAGCCAGCACGGTAAGGGTTGCAAATACTTTTTTCATGAGATAAATTGTTAATTGATTATTTGTGTTTATTGTATTTCGGTTAATTGTTGCGAGCCCTTCCACGGCTCGACGCTCTCCACGGGGATTGCTTCGTAATCCGCACAAGCTGCCGCTGGCACCTTGTTCAAAGCTTTTGCCTCTATCCGTGTCCGTAAGCAAGCTTACTTCCCCGGCTCGACGCAAAATCTTTGCGGAGAGACGGGGATTCGAACCCCGGAAACCCTTTTGGAGTTTACACGCTTTCCAGGCGTGCCTCTTCAACCACTCGAGCATCTCTCCTTCGCTTATTTTCCAAAGCGGGTACAAAATTACTGCTTTTTTACGACATACGCAAGCATTTGTGCATTTTTTTTGAAATTTTTTGTTATTTTAGCCCAAAAAGTGACTTTGCGTTAGTAGTTGTTGCATCAATTATCGCTTCATTGGAACATTTATAGACTTGCGCAAGGCGTTCCACAACATAAGTCATCAACCGACTTTCGTTTCGCTGTCCGCGGAAAGGTGTGGGTGCCAGATACGGGCCATCGGTCTCCAAAACCAAACGTTCCAAAGGAACGGGTGCAAAACGTTCGTCACCTGCGAGCGTGTCGGCGAGTTTGCAATTTTTGAAGGTAATGACACCTCCAATCCCCAAATAGAGCCCCATGTCCAGAATCTGCTGGGCCGTCTCGCGGCTACCGTTGAAACAATGGATGACGCCGGTTAATTTACCATTCGGACTTGTACCATGCGCCATTTGCGCTTCGCGGAGGATGCAGAGGGTATCTTCGGTCGCTTCGCGGTTATGAATCATCACCGGCAGGTTCAGCTCTTGCGCCAGGGCCAATTGGAGACGGAGGAGTTCCTGCTGCTCAGCTTTGAAGGTCGTATCCCAATAGTAGTCAAGACCAATCTCACCGATGGCAACCAATTTGTCTCGATGCTCGCGGATGGCGGCTTCGATAAGAGTCCATTGAGCTTTCCAATCCTCTTTGACTTCTTGCGGATGAAACCCTAAAGCCGGGTAGCACAGTCCTGTAAAAGCAGCGCTAAGGTCTAGGATTGGTCCGACGGAGGACGCATTTACCCCTGGAATAAGCATTGCTTCTACTCCACTCTCGCGTTGGCGGAGAATCATCTCTTCGCGATCGGAAGCATAAGCCTCTTCATCTAAATGGATATGGGTATCGATCATAGTTTTCTTGTAAGGATGGAACTGTCGCCGTAAGAGAGGAAACGGAAGTCGTGGGAAAGGGCGTAGTCGTATATCGTACGCCAGTCGCCGCCTACGAATGCACTGACAAGCAGAAGGAGGGTCGATTGCGGCTGGTGGAAATTAGTGATCAGCTGATCCACGACGTGGAAGGTGTAGCCGGGCTTGATCATAATCTGCGTCTCGGCATGGAGCATTTGCTGATGCGTAGCATCGAGGTAGTCGAGGATGGACTGCAAGGCCTCCGCAGTTGAGAGCCGAGAGCTAAGAGCTGAGTGCTGAGAGTCGTTCTCGTATGGCTCAAACTGGTCCACGTGGATGGAATCGATATTTCGATATTCCGACATTTCGGCATTACGAAGTTGGCAGCCGATAAAATAGAGGCTCTCGAGGGTGCGCATGGAGGTTGTTCCGACCGCAACGATAGAACCGAGTTTGGCGAGGATGTGTGCAATCGTCTCTCGCGGGACGGCGATGATCTCCGTGTGCATGGTATGTTCGTTGGCGTCAGCGGTCTTCACCGGCAGGAATGTTCCTGCGCCGACGTGAAGGGTCAGTTCGTCGGTCTCGATGCCCCGGCGATGGAGATCTGCGAGGACGGATTCGGTAAAATGCAGGCCGGCTGTGGGAGCAGCGACCGAACCTTTGATACGCGAATAAACGGTCTGGTAGGTCTTGAGGTCGGAAGCTTCTGTCTTGCGGTTCAAGTACGGCGGGATCGGCAGTTCGCCTGCGGCATCGAGAATCTCCGCGAAGGAGATGTCGTCTCCGTCCCACTCGAAACGCACAGCAAACGTATTCCCTAACTGCTCCTCTTTATAAGCTCGGAGTGCAATTTTTAATTTTTCATTTTTAATTTTTAATTCAAGGGCATCGCCCGTGTGCCATTTCTTGGCGTTGCCCACCATACACTTCCAAGTACAGCCGGTCGTAGAAGAGAGGGAGAGCTGGTAGTCATGGGGCGTGAGCGGCTCGAGACAGAAAATTTCGATGCGAGCGCCAGTAGTTTTATAAAACTCCAGACGCGCCTGTATCACGCGCGTATTATTATATATAAGGAGTGCGGAGGGATTGATGTATTCCCCCACATTGTAAAAATGATCTTCGCTGACTGCGCCATCGCGATAGATGAGCAGTTTGCTGTGGTCTCGCTCGGGCAGCGGATACTTGGCGATGCGCTCGTCCGGCAGCGGGTAGTTAAAGTCCGCTATGAATAATGGATTCATTACGTTTTCCTGCAAAAAGGTCGTATTTATTAAATTGACAATCGAGTTCGCCGTTGAGGAGATGGTATTTCTTGGAAGGTTTGAGACCGATGCACTTCATCGCCGCGGCGTTGGAAGAGATGATCCACGCGGTAGCCCCTGCAAACTGGTGTTTGAGGGTCGAACCGATGGCAGTATAGAGGTCCTCCATCTCTTTGTTGGAATGGAGACGCTCGCCATAAGGGGGATTGAGCATCACCAAGGCATTTACCATTTTATCATTTATCATTTGCCCATTTATTGCGTCATTGGACCATTTGATTTCCTCGATGCGGATCTGCTTGAGTTCGATATCTTTCTGAACGCCGGCGGCTTTGATGTTTTTGGATGCCTGCTGGATGGCATAGAAAGAGGCGTCGGAGCCGTAGATCTTATGGGTAAAGTCCCGTTCGTTACTGTCGTCGTTGTAGATGTCGCTCCAGAGGTCGGCATCGAAATCGGGCCATTTCTCAAAGGCGTACGCCGAACGAAAGACACCCGGGGCGATGTTACGGGCGATGAGGGCTGCTTCGATAAGGAAGGTTCCCGAGCCGCACATAGGGTCATAGAGGTCGGATTGCCCGTTCCATCCCGCCATGAGTAACATTCCTGCTGCCAAAACTTCTGAGATGGGGGCTTCGGTCGTTGCGACGCGGTAGCCACGTTTGTGCAGACTCTCTCCGGAACTGTCCAGAGAGACCGTCACTTGCTCGTTGCCGATATGGATATTGATGAGCAGGTCGGGTTCGCGGGTGCTCACCGAGGGGCGTTGGTTCTCTTTCTCCATCCAGTAGTCAGCGATGGCATCCTTGACGCGGTACGTGACGAAACGGCTGTTCCGGAAGGTCTCGCTATAGACGGTGGCGTCGATGGCAAAAGTAGTGGAGGATTGCATGTACGCGCTCCAGTTGATTTTCTTGAGTTGGTTATAGAGCGCGTCAGTATCTTTGGCTTTGAAGGAAGCGATGGGTACGAGGATACGCAAGGCGGTGCGCAGACAGAGGTTCGCGCGGTAGAGAAGCGCTTTGTCGCCACGGAAAGAAACAGCGCGGCGCTCGAGTTGCACCTCGTTGGCTCCAAGAGCTATCAACTCCTGCGCCAAAACCTCTTCGAGACCTTTAAAAGTCTTCGCTAACATAGAAAAAGTAGCCTGCTGTTTCATTTTTTCTCAAAAATATTTGTATAATTCAAATTTTTGTAGTACCTTTGCACCCGCTTTTGAGGAAAGATGGCAGAGTGGTCTATTGCGTCGGTCTTGAAAACCGAAGTACTGAAAGGTACCGGGGGTTCGAATCCCTCTCTTTCCGCGGTAACGCCTTCGGGCGTTTTTTTATTTCTTTAGTTGGAAGGGGAAGGAGCCGATGAGATTTCCTTCGCAGAAGAAATCGATGGTATAGAATCCCTTCTCCACTTTGGTATTTTCGTCGAACGGGCAGTAACACGTGCCGGTGAACGGTTCGCCGGTGAACTCAATCTGCTGGGTCATCGAGAAGGGTATTTCTCCGCTCTCGAAGGCAAAGAGTTTCGTTTCGGACTCGCCGATGAGGTCTCCGTTGGGTGTGATCACACGTACATAGAGGTCCTTGAGGCCAGGTGTACAGGTGATGTTTTTTGCAATCGCGTAGTCGAATTGCAGTTTGCGTACATGGCTGGCGATGCGGGTCTTGCGGTCATTCTTGTTGAGCATCGTGACGGAGCAAGAGGTGATCTCCAACATGGAAGCACGCGTAACGGTCTCGGTGAGTTGGGTGTTTGCCTGGGTCAGTTGTTCGTTATGCTGACGGACCTGTTGGTTCTCCTGGCGGACCTGGATATTCTCCTGTGTGAGGCGTGCGTTAGTCGCATTGAGCGAGTCAATCTGGCGTACATAATCACGCATGACGGCACGTACGGTCGCCAGTTCTTTTTTCAGTTCCGCAATCTTACGGGCGTTGGAAGCCTTGGTCGTACGCAGTTCCTCAAGGAGGTCCTGTACGCGTTGTTGCTCACGGCTCAAGAGATCCTGCAGGCTATCGTTGCGGATGTCCATCTGCTGATAGCCGTCGAACTGAAGTGCGAGATCTTCGTACTCCTCCTGCAGTTCTTCTTTCTCGATGGTCATCTGCTCAACCATTTCGTTGAGTTGCTGTCGCTGGGAGAGGTTCCAGATGACGAGGCCAATGATGGCAGCCACTAAAAGGGCTAAAACAATAATATGCGATTTTTTCATTATAGGAATGGGATTACTTTTTCTAATTGGTTTGACCGGCTACCCTTGAGAAGGATGGTGTATCCGCTGAAGGGTTCGGTCCGGAGGTATGCGCAGAGGTCATCTACGTTGTTGAAGATGGGATACGGAGCTGTGGTCGCTTTGTATTCCTCTCCGACGAGGAGGACGCGATCGGCTTTGCGTTCAAGGAGCATATTGACGATATTCTGATGCTCCAGATGGCTGTAGTCACCGAGTTCGCGCATAGCGCCGAGAATAAAACAATTTCCTTTGAAAGCATTTATCGCTGCGGTCATGGATGTCGGGTTGGCGTTATAGGCATCCACCACAACCGTGTTACGCTCGGTCTGCATGAGTTGGGAACGGTTGTTGGAGGGGATGTACGCGCGGATAGCAGCTAAGGCTGCTTCTTCGCTCACGCCGAAATAGCGTCCGACACAAATCGCCGCCGAGACATTCTCGGCATTGTAGCCCCCGACCAGATGGGTGTCTGAAGGCATCGTGCCGGTGTGGTACAAGACCGCTTCGCTGACAGAAGACAGACCGCTTGCTTCGCAAGCTGACAGATACATCTTCTCCAGATACGGGTTATCGGCATTGCGGAAGATCGTTCCGTTGTGAGCCAAGATGAAGTCATAGAGTTCGGCTTTGGTGCGCATGACACCTTCGAAAGAGCCGAAGCCCTGCAGATGGGCTTTGCCGACGTTGGTGATGAGACCGTAGTTCGGTTCGGCTATCTCCACGAGTTCTTTGATATCGCCGGGATGTGAGGCGCCCATCTCAACAATCGCCATCTCGTGCGCGCGCGTTATAGATAATAAGGTGAGGGGCACGCCGAGCTGGTTGTTGAGATTGCCTTGGGTGTAGTACAGGTTATATTTCGTAGAGAGGACAGCGGCGCAGAGCTCTTTGGTCGTCGTCTTGCCGTTCGTGCCGGTGATGCCGAGGATGGGCAGACCGAGTTCACGCCGCCAAGCGCGAGCGAGATCTTGAAGATCTTTCAACGCATTTTCGCCGGAGATGATGTATTCGGCTCCGTCTTTACGCGCCTGATCCACGAAGTCGTTACCGTCAAAATGTTCTCCCTTTAGCGCAACAAAGATAGAGCCGGAAGTGACCTTCCGGCTATCTGTCGTTACGTGCAGGGATTCCTTATTTTTTATTAGGAAGTTCCAGTCCATAGTTTTTACGTTTATCCTCCACTTTGAGGGCGAGGGACAACAAGAATGCCAGTACACCGAACGAAGCGAAGACGATCATAGGAACAAGGTATCCGTCGGTAGCCACACGCAGCTTGCCGATAAGCAGCGGCACGAGGCAGAGACCTATATTCTGAACCCAGAAAATCAAACAGTACGCCGAGCCGAGCACTTTCTCGTCGATGATCTTCGGCACGGAGGGCCACATCGATGCCGGTACGAGCGAGAAGCTGACGCCGAGTACCAGAATAGTGGCAAGCGCAAGCGTTTTCGACGGATAGAGCGGTAAGACGAAAGCGAAGACACTATGGCAAGCAATCATGATCACTGCGCCTAAAAGCATCATCGAAGCACCTTTGCCTTTGTAGTCTATAAAGGCTCCGAGGAACGGCGTGAGAACCATTGCGAGTATCGGGAACCACTTGAAGAGTCCGGCTGCCTCGGCGTTGGAGATAGCGAGTGTCTCTTCCAGGAAGTTCGTTGCGAAACGCTGGAAGGGGAAGATGGCGGAGTAATAGAGCACGCAGAGGAGTGCGATGATCCAGAACATCTTCGAAGTCAAGATCTGCTTGAGGTCGGAAACGTGGAACTCGTCCTCCGGATCTTTCTCCAGAGTTGCCTCTCCGATAGCCACAAGTTGGGAATCGAAGGACTTATCCATGATCGTGAAGACGAAGAAATTGAGCAGACCGATGACGAGCAGCGCAGACGCAAAGAGCAGCGGGGCGGTGACCGAGTTCACGCCATCGACCGCAAACTGCTGGCTGATCATCGGGGAGAGCCACATCGCTCCGAAGACTCCGAGACGTGCGATAGCCATCTCCAAGCCCATGGCGAGCGCCATTTCCTTGCCTTTGAACCATTTCGCAAGGATCTTACTAACCGTCGTTCCAGCCATCTCACAGCCGCAGCCGAAGATCATGAAGCCGAACATCGCCAGTTTGGCGGAACCGGGCATAGAAGGCCACCAGGAGTTAAGCCATTCTACGGTATTGGCGTCCGCCCAGGAGATACCCCAGAACTTGATGGCTGCGCCGATCACCATGAGTGAAGCGGAGAGCAAGCCGGTGAAACGGACTCCCATCTTATCGAGGATGATACCTGCGATGATGAGGAAACCGAAGACGTTCAGCAGGAATTCACCTGCGGCATACGTACCGAACACGCCCTGATCCCATCCCAGCGTGTCGTTGAGGAGGGATGCCAGAGGCGAGAGAATGTCCACAAACATATATGCGAAGAACATCATCGAAGCCACGAGGACCAGGACTGTCCAACGTGCCACAGCGCTATCGCGAAGGGTCTTTTGGAGTTTTTCTACCATAGTTGTAGGAATATGAATTTTTCTTTTTCAGCCATTCTGCTTTTTTCTTCTCGTACTCGGCATAATGGCTTTCCAAATAGCCGTCCGCCATGATTATTTAATACCGAGTTCTTTCTTGACAGCCGGCATGACGTCGTTGGCGTCCGTGCCGATGTGAACCATAGCCGCGGAGTCGAAGATATAGGTGTATCCTTCGCGCTCGCCGACCGCCTTGATAGCCTTTGCCATCTTCTCGTGAACAGGCGCGATGAGTTCTTGCTGCTTCTTCTGAATATCCTGCTCAGCGGTCTGATAGAAGAGCTGGATGCGTTGCTGCATCTCCTGAAGCTCCTGCTGGCGGATCTGCTTGATAGCATCTGCCATAGTAGCCTCCTGGGCCTGATAGTCCTGCACTTTCTTCTGTATCTCTTCGTTCATCGAAGCAAGTTGAGTCTCATACTGGTTCTGGATCGTATCCATTTTCAACTTGACTTGAGCCATTTCGGGCATTTGCGCGAAAAGTTCCTGAGTGTTGATGTGACCAAATTTCTGTGCGCTGGCAAGCATCGGCAGAGCCAGCATCAATGCGATAATAATTTTTTTCATTTTTGTATTGTTTTTTAGTTTTTTCGGGTTATTTTTGGGGTCTTATAGGGGTCTAACCGAGGCTTTACATTAGCCTTGACCGTCGGTTGACCGTCGGTTGACCGTCGTTCGACCGTCGTTTTTAGGCCTATTTTGCTCCCAATTTATGGAGTACCTGATCGGAGATGTCGAGTTTGGAGGACATATAGATCAGGGAAGGGTCTGCGGAGCGGTCCTTGACGATGTCGATTCGTTTCTCGTTGGCGAGGTCCTGAATGGCGGTGTATATCTCATCCTGGATGGGTTTGATGAGCGCTTCGCGCTTTTTGTAGAGTTCCCCCTCCTGTCCGAAATACTTGCGTTTGAGTTCCAGGACTTCCTGCTCTTTTTTCACGATCTCCTGCTCGCGTTGGGTCCGCATGGTCTCCGAGAGGAAGATCTGCTCCGTTTGGTAGTTGGTAGCCATGACGCGTGCGTCCTGTTGCGCCGCATCGATCTCCTTCTGCCACCGCTTGGAGAGCATCGACAGCTGTTCATTCGCCTGCTCGTATTGAGGCAGGTTTTTGAGGATATACGCCATGTCGATATAGGCTATCGACTGGTCTTTAGCAAAAGTCGTGCCACAACACAGCAGAGCTGCTATTATAATTGATAATTGATAATTGATAATTGATAATTTTTTCATTGTTGTTATTGTTTTTCGATATTTCGGGATATCGAGGTTTATAATTCTTGTCCGAGGACGAAGTGGAACTGGCTGCCGCCGTACTGTCTGGAGCCGTTGATCTCGTCGAATCCCCATCCCCAGTCAATACCGAGGAGACCGAACATCGGCAGGAAGATACGCACACCCAGACCTGCTGAACGCTTGAGGTTGAAGGGGTTGTAGTCGCGGATGTCCGAGAAACAGTTACCCGCCTCGAGGAAGACGTGCGCCCAGATGGTAGCACTCTGTTCGAGGGAGATAGGATAGCGGAGCTCCATGGTGAATTTGTTATAGAGGTAACCCATGTTACGTCCTGTAGCCACGTCGTACGGGGTGAGCGAACCGGATGAGTAACCACGCATAGCAACATACTCGGTAGCATAGCTGGTGTAACTCGACATACCGTCACCACCCATATAGAAGGACTCGAACGGCGATTTGGCGTTTTCGTTATAATGGCCCAGATAACCGAACTCCGCACGGGTCATGAGGACGAGTTTGCTGTCACGTGTGAGCGGTGTGAAGACCTTTCCGGAGAACTTCCACTTGTGGTACTCGATGAGGTGATACTTCTCGGAAGTGGAGAGTTGGGAGTAGTCTTTCTTGTTGAAGAGCGACCACGGCGGCGTGAGTTTGACACCGATGGTGAACTGCGAACCGCGGCGTGTGTAGATCGGGTTGTCGATGGACGAACGGGAGATCTGCAGGTTCAGGGCGAGGTTATGAGAGGTACCATCGGAGATCAGCAGATAGGGCCAGTCCTTCATCATGTACAACTGATAACTCAGCTCGCCGTAGAAGGTGAAATAGTCATCCGGCCAGCGGAGACGCTTACCGTAACCCACCGAGACACCGAGCGTCCGGAGGTATTTATCCTTATCCGCCTCAGACTCCGCGAGCTGCTGGTAGTAGTTGCTGTTTCCGGAGTAGTAATAGTAGTTGGAATAGGTGTTGTAGAGGTTCTGATAGGCGCGTTGGTAGCGGCTGGAATAACCCGTCTGGTTAGCAAAATAGATACTTGCGCTCAAGCTGTTCGGGCGCTTGCCGCCGAGCCACGGCTCCAGGAAGGAGATGGAGGCGGAGGTATAATAGATACCGTTCGTGCGCGCGTTAATAGAGAAGGTCTGACCCTCGCCCTGCGGTACGATGCGGTAGGATTTCTTGTTGAAGAGGTTCTGGATGGCGAAGTTGGTGAACTTGAGTCCCAACGAACCCACGAGACCTGTAGCGCCCCAACCGAGTGAGAACTCAATCTGGTCGGAGGACTTGGTCTCCAGCTGGTAGGTGATGTCCACCGTTCCCTCCTCGGGATTCGGCTGGATGTCCGGCACGAGCTTCTCCTGGTCGAAATGGCCCATCTGCGCCAACTCACGAAGCGAACGCATGATATCCGATTGCGAGTAGAGCTGACCGGGTTTGGTGTATAACTCACGGCGAACGACGTGTTCATAGACGCGGGTGTTGCCGACGATGCGTACCTCATTGATTGTCGCGGGTTTGCCCTCGTACATACGCATCTCGAAGTCGATGGAGTCGTTCTCAACATTGACCTCGACGGGCTCGACGTTGAAGAAGAGGTAGCCGCGGTCGGTATAGAGTTTGGAGACCGCATCGTCGTCGTTGGTGAGACGGTCGTTGAGGGTCTTGAGGTTATAGACATCACCGGGTTTGACACCCAGAGTAGCGTCCAGCAGTTCGTACGGATAGACCGTGTTGCCGACCCATTTGACGGAGCGGACGTAGTACTTATCGCCCTCGCTGATGGTCATGTAGATATCCACGCGGTTCGGGTCATCAGGGTTCGGAACCACGCTATCCGCCACGATATACGCGTCGCGGAAACCGTGCTCGTTATACTTCTCGATGACCGCCTGTTTGTCCTTCTCATACTCCTCGCGAACGAATTTCTTGGTCCGGAAGAGGTTGATGATATCGTTATCGTTGGTCTTCTTCATCGCCTTGTTGATCTGGCGATGGGTGAGGTTCTCGTTACCGGTGATATAGATCTTGCCGACCTTGGTCTTGACTTTCTTATCCACACCGATGAGGACCTTGACGTAGCCCGGATGGTCGGTGTCGTTCTGCTGGATGACGTGCACTTCGGCATTGTGGAAGCCTTTCTCCGCGAGGTATTTTTTGATGACCGTCTTAGCGTGGTCCTCGAGGTTCGGCGTCATCTGCGAGCCCTGGCGGATACCGGCTTTGACTTCGACATCCTCGCGCTCACTCTTCTTAAGTCCCTCGTAGCGCACTTCGCTGATACGCGGGCGTTGGGCGAGCTCGATGACGAGCCATATTTTTGAGCCCTCGATCTTCTTTGCCTTGATCTTGACGGAGGAGAAGAGGCCTTGTTTCCAGAAGCGTTTGATGGCCTTGGTGATCTGGTCTCCCGGCACTTCAATCTTATCGCCGACCGCCAGACCGGAGAAACCGATGAGGACAAAGTCCTCGTAGCTATCGGCGCCTTCCACCTCAATGCCGGCAATCTCGTATGTCTTACGCGTCATGCCGTATTCGATTTCGGGCACATCGGTCACAGGCACAGAGTCGTTCTGCGCCCATACACCCAGGCTGAATACCAGCAATAAAAGTATATTAATGAATCTGTTCACTCGTCTTACCAAATCTTCTTTCACGTTTCTGATAGTCCACGATCGCCTTATAGAACTCCTCGTCGGTAAACTCCGGCCAGAGGCAATCGGTGAAATAGAGCTCACTATAAGCCAGCTGCCACAACAGGAAATTGCTGATGCGATACTCGCCGCTGGTTCGGATCAGGAGGTCGGGATCCGGCATCTCACGGGTCGTCATAAGGGCGGACACCATCTGCTCGGAGACATCCTCGGGGCGCAGTTGACCGGCCTGAGTCAGACGAACGGCTTCGCGCACCGCCTCGATGATCTCCCACCGCGCAGAATAACTGAGGGCGATAACCATCGTCAGTCCGGTGTTCCGGCTGGTCTCGTCGATACAAGCCAGGAATTTCTGCTTCGTTCCCTCGGGAAGCCGGTTGATGTCGCCGATGGTCTGCAGGCGAACGTTGTTGTTCATCAGCGTCGGCGTCTCTTTGGCGATCGTGTCCACGAGAAGGGTCATGAGGGCGTCTACCTCCTCTTTGGGGCGGTTCCAGTTCTCGGTGGAGAAGGTATAGAGGGTGAGATACTCGATACCTAATTTCGTCGCTGCGACCGTGATGTTATGGACGGTCTCGACGCCCTTTTTATGTCCAAACATACGCGCCAGGCCTTGTTTCTTCGCCCATCGGCCGTTGCCGTCCATGATAATCGCCACGTGGCGTGGCAGACGCGATGTGTCTATTTGTTCTTTATAACTCATTGTATCAGAAATTACAGATTCTGCATCCTTTTTTCGCCCTTGCAAACTCAAAAACTATGCCAAGCGTAACCATTCCGGTCAAGTCGCAGTTCATAATGTTGCTGCCGTTCAGGTCATGGCGGTTGTTGAGGTCCTCCCTATTCTCCAGGTTATCAGCGAAATAGAGGTTATGTTGCCACGCGATATTCAAGCCCACCTGCTCGTGGAATTTCCACTTGAAGCCGATACCGAAAGGCAGGTACGCCGCCGCTTTGTTATACTTGGCGTTCGTGTATCCCTCAGCTCCGTAGAGGCCGACTCCGATGCCCAGGAAGATATACGGGGTATAGGGTTTGATACGCTTGTCGTACTTGTTGAACTCGCCGAAACGGAAGAAGTTAAACTCCGCCATGACATCGGCGTTGATGAGTTGGTTCTGCCATTTGGAATCCAGCTTCACGGGCATCTTGCCTGTCTCGAAATAATACTCGTTACCGGTGATGCGCTGAGACGACAGTTTCGCCTGGATGGCCCAACGTTTGGTAAACTTATAGCGGAACTGCAAGCCAAACGCCTCTCGGGGATTCATGAAGATATGCGGCGTTGCCTCGCCCACATAATAGCCGCAGCCTCCCTGCAAGCCGAACTCGCAGAGGTATGGTTGCCCCTGCGCACGAGCGCTCATACTCGCACACGCGAGTAATAAAAATAGGCATATTATGCGGCTGTTTTTAGACATCATTACAAAATAAGCGTGCAAAGATACACATTTTTTCTCACATACGCAAGAAAAAAAGACATTTTTGCACGATTTATGCCTTAATCAGCAGCCGAAAAGCATCTGTAACTTTCCTTACAGGAACCACTTCGATGGAAAAACGTGAAAAATCGCCTTTTTGGTCAGCGGGAATGATAATCCGTTTGAAGCCGAGTTTCTGCGCCTCGGCGATGCGTTGTTCGATGCGGTTGACGGAGCGGATCTCTCCGGCTAATCCCACTTCGCCGCAGAGACAGGTAGCGGCATCGAGGGCGATGTCCATATTGCTGCTCAAGACGGCCGCGAGGACCGCGAGGTCGATAGCGGTATCATCCACTCGGAGACCTCCGGCGATATTGAGGAAGACATCTTTCTGCAGCAGTTTGAATCCCACACGTTTCTCGAGGACGGCCAGAAGCATGTTCAGACGCCTTCCGTCAAAGCCCGTGGAGGAACGCTGGGGCGTGCCGTACGCGGCAGAGGAGACGAGGGCTTGCACCTCAATCATGAACGGCCTCACACCTTCTACTGCCGCCGCGATAGCGATGCCGGAGAGGCCTTCGCGCGCGGTAGAAAGGAGCAGTTCAGAGGGGTTGGTCACTTCGCGTAAGCCATCCTGCCGCATCTCATAGATGCCGAGCTCGGAAGTCGAGCCGAAGCGGTTCTTTTGGGCGCGCAGGATACGGTACATATACTGGCGGTCGCCCTCGAACTGCAGGACGGTATCAACGATGTGCTCAAGCACTTTCGGTCCCGCGAGCGAGCCCTCTTTGTTGATGTGACCGATGATGATGAAGGGTATGTTACGCGTCTTGGCAAACTCCATGATCCGCGCGGCGCACTCTTTGACCTGCGTGAGGCTGCCGATAGTCGCTTCGACGGCTTCGGTTCCGATAGTCTGGATGGAGTCGATGACCACGACGTCGGGTTCGAGTTCCTTAACCTGCTCCAAGATGCGCTCCAGCGAGGTCTCCGAGGATATATAGAGGTTCTCGGCATTCCCCGCAAGGCGTTCGGCGCGCAGTTTGAGTTGGCGGACGGACTCTTCGCCCGAAGCGTAGAAAGTCTTCCGCTCGCCTTGCTGCATGAGCACCTGGAGCGCAAGGGTCGATTTGCCGATACCGGGTTCGCCGCCCAGAAGCACAAGGCTTCCCGGCACAAGACCTCCTCCCAAGACGCGGTTCAGTTCGCCGTTATGCAGGTCGATACGCATCTCGTCCGTGGCGACGATGTCCTGGAGGCGTTTGGGCGTGGCTTTCTTGTCGATATTTCGATATCTCGAGATACCGATATTCCGATCCTTTTCCACCACTTCCTCCTCATACGTCCCCCACTCTCCGCAGACAGGACAGCGGCCGAGCATCTGCGGGGCTTTCGCACCGCAGGACGAGCAGACATATTGGATGGAGGGCTTTGCCATTTTTTCGTATCGTGCATCAATGCACGATTAGAGGGGTATCACATCATTTTCCTCGGCGAGGAGGGTGTTCTCGAAGATCGGTTTGGCTTCCGCAAGGAAAAGCGAGTGGTCTTCTATCCGCGCGGAATAATGGCCGAGAATCAGCTTGCCGACCTTCGCCAGCGAAGCAATCTTCGCCGCGTCCGCTGCCGTCGAGTGCATCACCTCTTTGCTCCGTGCAGCGAGGCTTTGCAGGAACGTGGACTCGTGATAAAGCGTCCCGACTCCTTCGATAATCGGGACGATCTTCTCGCTGTACATCGTGTCGGAGCAGTACGCGTAGCGTTTCTTCGTCTCATAACTGAACGTGCCATCCTCATGCTTGACGCGGTGGGTCTCTTTGAAGAGAAAACCGCAAGTCGGTACCCCGTGCTTGAGCGGGATGGTCTCCACGGAAACGGTGCGATCCTCGAAGATCACCTCGTGTTTGCGGGGGTTGATGGGATGGAAGATGATGTCGTAGAGACGGTCGTTCGCGTGATAGTTGAGGAGCGGCGTGAGCAGTTTCTCCAGGTCCGGATGGGCGTAGATATGCATCGGCTGCGTGCGTTTGAGCATGCCGAGCGTCGTCAGCAGCCCGATGAGACCGAAACAATGGTCTCCGTGGAGATGGGAGATGAAGATATTATACAGCCGCCCGGTGTGAACACCGAGCCGCTGCATGGTCAGCAGCACTCCTTCGCCGCAATCGACGAGGAAGGACTTGTCGCACAACTCGACCAACTGCCCCGAAGGGGAAGTGGTCTTCGTCGGCTTTGCGCTGCCGCAACCTAATATCGTTACTTTCGCTTCGCTCATATAGAACTAAAATGCTACTTTGGATAGTTTTTCGAGTATTTTATTCCCCAAAGCGGTCTTTTTCTCGATATGTTCGAGGACGGCTTTGACAAACGAGTTGGACTCAAACGATCCGCGCACCTCTTCGAAGTCCGCTTCCGCTTGTTGGCGGTCGCCATCGACGCCGAAGCCCGTCTGGCTGTTGAGGTCAAACTCTTTGCGGGCGTCGTCATAGACCATCCTATCGAGTTTGACAACCGCGTCACGCCAGGCCTCAATGGTCTCGCGGATCTGCGGAAGGGTCACTTCGTTGACCGGACAACCCCACACCTGCTCGAGTTTGTCGAGCGCCCAGGTCCACTCGTACGAGTAGTAGTTCGCGTGCATCTGCTCCATGCATGTCTGGATCGCTTCGAGGCTCATTTGTCCGGCTTCGATGGCGTCCAGCATCTTCGTCACTTCGCCACGCGGAGCGATGAGACCAGCCATATCGACCCAGTCTCCCAAGCCGGCTTGGCTGTCGGGCTGCAAGGCCGCACGCACCTCATCGATCGTCTTCCATTCCTTCTTCTCCAGCCGGCTGATGAGGCTGTTTCCGAGGAATTTCTGGATGCCGATGGTATAGAGTTCGCGTCCGTGCTTGAGGGACGAGTTGCGGATCTTACAGTTCCTGTAACCATAGACCTCGGTGTTCTCGCCGCTGAGTGCCTCGAGCTCGTTGAGGACCTCGCGTCCGCGCCACATTTTCTGAACCGTATAAGGGCTCAGGAGATTGAAATTGATCTGGTCGAGCTTGTGCGGATCCTTGCGGTTGTCACGTTTCGGCCATTTCTGCGCGTCACGGATCGTACCTACGGTACGCAGGTTCGCGCCGGGCACAAGGTATGAATCGGAGTTGTTCTCTATGAGATACGAGAAGGGCAGGTCGGAAGTGTCGGCATGGTGGGTGTGACGTCCCATGACAAGGGAGAAGGCGCCCACTTTGGACGGCCAGAGCAGATAACTGTCGCTGGTCGTTTTCGCGCCGCGCTCGGCGATACCCTGATGGATAGGACCGAGTTTGTACATGTGGTTCGACTGGTTCGAACCCGAACCGGCGTTCAGGAAAGAGAACATACCGGCAATCAACAAAGTTGATTTATGGTGAGTCACGGTATAAGGCCCTGCGAAAATCGCACACGCCTCTCCGTGCATGCCCTGGCAGTTACTGAAGAACAGACTCTCGCCCGCGGAGTAGTGCTTGTCGAAGATGCATCCCTGCCCCACGAAGCACTTGTCCACCAGCGTCGAGTCGCCGATCTCCACACCCGAAGCGATGATAAAATCCGTACACTTGACACCGCTGCCGAGCCGTACAGGAGCCGCTTCGTTGGAGTTGATCGTTCCGTTCTTGAGGCGGCTGACACCGGTCAGTTCGGCATAATCGCCGACCTTGACATTTTTGATCGAACCGCAGTTGAGGATATGCACATTGTTGCCGATGTAGCCATGATCGGAAGCCTGCGCCTCGGCGTACTCGTCGATGCGGCGCTCCAACTCATGAATCATCGCCGGACGGTGACGGTAAAGCGTCAGGATATACGCCAGGCTGGCGGAGAGCTCATTGAAAATCGGAATCTCCCGTCCGCCGCCTTCGTTCATCACCGGCACACGTACTCCGTTTCCGAACGTCGTCTTGCGGTCCACGAGGATGGCGTTGACGTTCTCGATACAGGTGTTGTCGCCGATGTGATAGTTGGCGATATAGTTATGGATGTTATAGAGGTGCGCATCGTTGCCCACTTCGCAGTTATGCAAAGTGGCGTTATAGATGCCCGAATGGATCTTCAGCCCACCCGGCAGCGTGATCTCTCTTTTGAAAGCTCCCAGACGGTTATGACCGGAGAAACGGGTGTGATGCACGTATTGCGCGTCGAACGCTTCCGCCACCTCTATCTCCGCCCAGTTCTCCGCCGAGCAGCCCTGTGCCTCCAGCTGCGCAATCTCTTGCTGCGATAATTTGCGGTACATAGGATTAGTCGTTCAGCAACATCGGCATCAGCAACATGAGGACATCTTCGTTCTCCTCGTTCTCCGCCGGCAGAATCAGACCTGCGCGAGCCGGGTCAGCCAGTTTCAGCAGGACATCTGCGGAAGCGATGGAGCTGAGCAAGTCGATGAGGAACGGCGCCTTGAAACCGATCGCCATCGGCGTGCCGTTGTAGTCGCATGCGATTGTCTCCTCTGCGCTGGTCGAGAAATCGATGTCCTGTGCGGAGATCTTGATCTGGTTCTCGCTCAGCGCCAGACGCAGCTGTGCGGTACCGTTGTTAGCGAAGACCGCCACACGCTTACAAGCGTTGATGAGGGTCTGGCGGTCAATGGTTACGACGTTCTGGTTCGCCTGCGGGATGACGGCGTTATAGTTCGGGAAGCGACCCTCGATCTGACGGCAAACCACAATCGTATTGCCGAACTCGAAGCGCGCGTTCTTGGCGCCGAAAGTCACTTTCACATCCTCGTCAGCCTTCGCAAGAAGGTTCTTCAAGAGGTTGGCCGGTTTTTTCGGCAGGATGAAACTTGCAGCCACGCCGGCTTTCACACCCTCATTCGTGTAACGAACCAGACGGTGCGCATCGGTAGCTACCATCGTCACTTTGTCCTCGGCGATGTCGAAGAAAATACCGTTCATCACAGGGCGCAACTCATCGTCCGCGGTACAGAAGATCGTCTTCTCAATCGCGCTCTGGAGCACGCCGGCAGGCATGTTCACCACCTTTGCGTCACCCTCAGCCTCCGGCATCTCCGGATACTCGTTGCCGTTCACGCCGACAAACGAATAGGTACCGTTCTGGCTGACCATGTTCACCGCAAAATTATTCTCGTCGATGGTGAAGGCCAGCGGTTGCTCGCTGAACTCCTTGAGGGTCTCTAACAACAGTTTAGCCGCCGAAGCCACTTTGCCGCTTCCTTCAACACCCTCAACCTCTACGGAGGTACGAATGGTGGTCTCGCCGTCGGAAGCCGTCAGGCGCAGCTCGTTGCCCGCCAAATCAAACAGCACGTCATCCAGGATCGGAAGCGCATTTTTACTGTTAATCACGCGGCTCACAGCCTGCAATTGGGAAAAGAGTTTTGAACTCGAAACATTGAATTTCATATACGTATATTTTTAATTATTTTTTACAATTTATTGTAATTTTCACATTTTAGCGTGCAAAGATACAATTTTTTTCTGATATACGCAAGAAAAATTTGGATATTTGCAAAAAAAGTAGTACTTTTGCAGCGAATTATGGCAAAAATCGGTATTTTTGACAGCGGTTATGGCGGTTTGACCATCTTGGAAGCGATCCGCCGGGAGTTACCTCAGTACGACTATCTGTACCTGGGGGACAACGCCCGTGCGCCGTATGGCACGCACTCGTTCGATGTCATTTACCGCTATACCCTCCAAGCCGTCAAATACCTCTTCTCCCAAGATTGCGCGCTGGTCATTCTGGCTTGCAATACTGCAAGCGCAAAAGCCTTGAGGACGATTCAGCAAAAGGACCTGCCAGAAATAAATCATAAATTTGAAAAAATCGTTCCGAAAGGAAAAGAAATCATAAACCCTAAATCTTCCAAGCGCAACGTGCTTGGAGTAATCCGTCCCACGGTAGAAGCCGTGCCGGCAATCACCAAGACAGGCCACATAGGCATCCTCGCCACTCCGGCTACCGTCTCCTCCGAAAGCTATGTACTGGAATTGGAGAAATTGGCTGACGGTCTTTCTGTCACCCAGCAGGCATGTCCGCTGTGGGTTCCGTTGATCGAGAATGGCGAACATTTGAGCGAAGGTGCAGACTATTTCGTGGACAAGTATTTGCAGCAAATCTTAGAAAAAGATCCGCGGATTGACACGCTGATTTTGGGTTGCACCCACTACCCGTTGTTACTGCCGAAGATCAGTCAATGGATTCGCAACAACGGCAAACGCTTTGCGGCAAGCGATATTCAGGTCATTTCGCAGGGGTACCTGGAAGCAAAGAGCCTGGCGGATTATCTGGTTCGTCATCCGGAATATGCGTCCCAGCTCTCGCAAGGCGGTAGTTGCCACTACCTGACCACAGAAAATGCGGACCGCTTCTCGCAATCCGCATCGCTCTTCCTCTCCTCCCCCGTCCAAGCGGAGCACATCGATCTGGAGTAATTTTCCACCTCTACCCTTTTCTCTCCTTCAGAAGTACCATCCGCACAAACACCGGAAACATCCCGTAAACCTTCTTTTCCGCCAACCCCTCATTCAAAAAAGCATCCGGCTTTTCTTTAAATTGCGCATTCCATCGTGCCCGCAACTCTGCATACCTTGCGTGGTTCTTGTCTTTCACAATCGCACTTGCCTCTCGGCAAACCTCCTGCCACACCAACCTCTGCGCTTCTTCTTTCTCGCTCCGCGGATGGCGTTTGAAATCACGCTTGTCTTTGCGGTAATACTCTTGCGGACCCATCTTAACGATATTCCCCTCATCGTCACGATAAGATTTGATACGCATGGTCATTCCCGATTTTCCGCTTACTTTTCCTCTCCATGTATCAATCCCCGGACTTAACGTTACTCTTGACATATCCTTTCTCCTTTCTTTTTTTTCGATTTTTTATTTCTTTTTATTTTGCGTTTTTTTATTCCGTCTCTCATTTTATGATTGACTTGCCTGTTTTTTATTATTGACTTACCTATCTTTTCTTATCTTTTCTTTGGTAAATCTTTAGTTATTCTTTGGTAATATTTTAGATATTGTTTGGTTATTCACGGTATTATTACGTGACGATATTTAGACAAAACCGCAAAAAACCACGGCCCAAAAAGACTAAAATCTACCGAAAATCTGTTGCTCTTCTAAAATCTTCTGCAAAGATACAAAAAATTTCTGACATACGCAAATTTGTATGCCATTTTTTATTTATTTCAGGGTGTTTATGGAATTATAGACCTGAAGATATTGCTCTATAAAAGTATTTAGGAGGCGGTTTTTGTATTGTGAGTCAACCGCACGGGTATCTGTCTTTTTGTGGCCGTACTGCCCTTTGTAGACATCTTTGATATCTACTTCAAAAGGCGTGGTCACTACCACTTTGTGTTCCTGCTTGTCATAAACCACAATGTTATACTCCCCTTTGAGGCTTATCTCGCAGTCGTTTTTATCCCAGGCACAAAGCAAAGGAACATACACCGGGAATAGCGTTCCGAAAGAAATCGTGGCAATGGAGACGCCGGCAAGCCACATATCGTAGTTGTCGTTAATGGCATCATCGTGCGAATACACCTGACGAACGACATCCACAAGTGTCACATACCGCATAGTAGATTGGTAGTCCTCTATGTCCGAGAAAGAAAATGTACCGAGATAAAAATTCTGCTTATTGAGCGCGATATTAGTACTTTCCAAATCAGCCCCGAAATTCCGCAGCAGGGTATTGTTGCGATTTAAATTTTTAAAGCCAATAAACTCCATGTTCGGCATTTCCACCTGCGGCGTGATACGCTCGACCGTAGTTACAGTCAAAGGCGTGTGACAAGAAGCCAATAGGCAGAGCGTACAAAGGCAATAGAAAATACGCTTCATAGGCCGGTTAGAAATACTTAAATGCTACAATATTACCCCATGCCAGATTGTTCCGGATGAGAAAATAGCCCCAGTTATCGTATTCAAAAACATAATAATTGTCCTTGGAGTTAAAATCAATCGTTCCTCCTACGGGCACAAGTTTAGCCGTTTTTCCTTTATTATTGTCAAATTCTTCCCAAAGGGACTCTGTGGATGTGGAAGAACGAATAGTTGTGGGATACACATTATTCAGCATCCATGTCTTATACCTGAACTCCATCCCTTTCTCCCATCTTTCTTTCTCCGACATTCGGACTCCGAGTCCGCTGGAGATGGAGGAGGCGAATAGTTCCAGTTCGTAGTTGCCGGGTATAAACCATCCATCGCCCAACTTTAGCGCCCAGTCAATAGAACTAAAATATACAGGAAGCGAAACTCCGTTTTCCTCGCAGTATTCGATGATCATTTGTTGGTCTTGCGCACCGTATCCGGTCATCTGGGGAGCTACCTTACGAAGCATCTCGCGCTCTTGTTTCTCATTAATCTTCGAGATATACATCAGCGGCATAGACGGAAGCCATTCCATAACGACGTCGAACAGTTCATCCGCCTGATTTTTATATCCCTCAACAGGCGTAATATCGATTTTATATTTGGACATTATAGCCTTCTCGTCTCTTAGATCGATCTTGCTATACGTCTTTTTGTGGCTTTTAATATCCTTTATATCCCTTGCGATGGATTTCTCCGTAGAATAGCCGCCCGCGGGCGACATAATGAGTCCGTGCGCACCCGTCTGGTCCACAAACACAACCACAGAAGGAATGCCCGTCTGCGGATCAAAGAACCAGTCGCCAACCTCATAAGCGTTCACAAGTGTCGATAGCGCGATAAACGCAACAAGTAGAAAATTCTTTTTCATAATTTTGAATGTTTTGTTCAACAATTCGCTGCAAAGGTACAGCTTTTTTTTGATTTATGCAATGGATTATATTATTTTTCATCATAATAAACACAAAAAGCGTGCGCTTTCGTTCGCTTCATTTGATTTTCTGAGGTTCTGGACTACCTTGTGATTCAAATAAATGCACGGAAAACTCACGCTGTTACGTGAGCGTGCATAAACCGTACTTGAATCACAAATGATTTTTCTAAAAGTGTCCAGTTTTCAGAAAATCAAGTTGGGCTTATTACGCTTATTCTTGCGCGACGCTTCGCGCTTGTATTTGTGGAGTATAGCGGACTCGAAAATTGCGCTTGTCGCAATAATCGTGCCCCTCGTGGGGCTAAGAACCGCGCGGAAGAGCCGCTATATTCACTTTGTGGAGTATAGCGGACTCGAACCGCTCACCTCAACACTGCCAGTGTTGCGCTCTAGCCAGATGAGCTAATACCCCTTATGTACTATTCACTTTTTTACGCTGTCGGTGCCAGCATTTTCAAGGTTGCATTTTGTGACCTTGAAAAATTACATTTTACTCAATAGCTCGTCGGTTGGTTGCTCCAATTTGACAAAGCCGAACCATTTTTTGCCGAGGTCTTTGAGACTTGCGCCGATGAGATAAACAGTATCGTCGATACATAAGAATCGGTCATGTGCACGATCAAACTGCTTTACCTCAATGGGCGAGTACTGCGCGTTATGTTTCTCAAAATCAAGCGTCAACTGACGCGATATATTCTTTGTATAAACGATAGCCTCCACATTCTCGTGACGTTTGTCAAGCATCGTTAACACGCTATCATCCACATAGTTGTCAATCAGTACAATGCGCTTCCTTGCCTCACGGATTCGGTCATTGATAAACGTATATGCATCAAAAATCTGACCGTCATAGAAAATACCTTCAACAGGAGGTAGAGATGTGCGCACGAAAAAATCTACCTTATTTTGCAATTCATGTATCTGGTCAGAGTGTTCTTGCAAACGACGGTCTATACGATCTTCTATAGTTGTTAACCGCTGGTTAACCGCATAGCCTTTTAATAAATAATCCTTTAATATTTTATTTGCCCACTGCCGGAACTCAACACCTCTTTTACTTTTTACCCGATAACCGACAGAGATAATAACATCTAAGTTGTAATATGTAGTTTCATATACTTGGTCGGCGTCCTGCAAATTTTGCACATGTGATATTTTCATCCAATTCGCCCTCCTTATATATGTTGCGTATATGCCTCGAAATAACCGTTCTATCACGGTCAAACAGCAATGCTATCTGGTTTACATTGAGCCAAACAGTCTCGTCTTTCAGTTGCACCTCCAATTGAAACTGCTCATTCGGTTTGTATAATACTATTTCGTCTTTCATTTCGTCAATAAACGCTTTTTTTCAATATGTCTATATGTTTTTCACCGCTTTTTTACGCTGTCGATGCCAGCGATCATACTTGGGTCAGTTTATAAATCTCCCGACCAGCCGTGACCTAAATCCCAGTGTTCGTCGTATTTGAACTCAAAATACGGCAAGGCGAAGTATTTTTCCAACAATGCGGTCAGTTCATCCTCTTTCTCCTTTGCCCACTGACCGACAAAAACCACAAAATGATCCACAGCCCAAGCTACACGTCCACGAGTATTTTGCCGATGATCAGGTTCTTCGTAGTTAATGACCTTTATTCCACTAGCTTTTGCATCCTCTACCATCTTTGGTGTCAGTTCTTTTTTATAGACGCCGAAGAAATCGTGTTCCTCCGGGTCGTACCAGAAGATTCCCACCGCCGGCATGGGCTCATCGAAGGACTTCATATCCTTCATAATGGCTTCTTTTTCGCTATGTGTTAAAGTGGTCATATTGCTATCCAAACCTTTGCGGCTGCAAAGGTACAACAAAAGTTTGACATACACAAGGATTTTGAAATAAAAATTGAGTTTACTTGTATTTTTATAGCAAAATACTTGGGGATGAGCACGAACGTGCGACCGTACTTTCGAGGTGGGACGGCTTGCCGTGTCGGTGCCCTCGAAGTACACAAACTCAAAAAAAATGACATACGCAAGAGTGCATGCCATTTTTTGTACTAATTTAGTTTTTTGTTACCTCATTTCCTGTCCCGTGAGGGTATATTCCTTCTCCCCGCGGAGGATGACGATCTGACCGTCGCGGAGGATTTTAACAGGGGAGGCATGCTCTGTGATGTGCTCTATGTGTGTCACTTCACCGGGAAGGAGACTGGAATCATCACTACCTCCTATAGTAAAATAGACATAGCCGCAATGACCACCATGAGTGCAATCAAAAGAAGTGACCCGTAATGTCAGTTCCTGACCATGTAACAGCAGATTACGGAGGTCGAAGGCAGCCGTTGTCCATTCCTTCCAGATAATATTCCCAAAGGTCTGCGCCTCTGTAGGGCCGGTTATATGCCAACCTTTCCCGATGGCTTCCGGAGTAAGTGTTTGATTGTCAAAAATATCGGTTCCGTTTATGTCCAATTGATAATCCGGACCTAAAGATTGACCATTGGCGAGGACATCCACCTGTATACGCGGATTAGCAGTCGCTTCATGAGCCGGTTCTTCAATAAAAGGCAGATATTTGAACACTAAAACAGGATAATTGACCGTATCTCCGACAAAGTCGAATTCTATCCGTTCCGCCTCGCTTTCAGCACTCCAGTTACCCAAGCGTACCGATGCAAACTCGCCATCCGGGACGACCGAAACTACATTTCCCGTGCGAGGTTCCGTTTCGTAAGGGTCAAAATGCAGGGTATGACGGCTGCTGGCAGAAGCAGGTCCGTAATCGAGAGGAGATACCTGGCGGAAATCATTGAAGGCCAATGTGTTTGAAACAGGAGAGTTATTCACATAGCACCTCGCGCCGTTCAGATCAAGGAAGTCCACACACATCTGTTCCGGATAGTAAATAAAACGAGAAACAAGTGCCTTCAGGCCATACAGTCCCCCTTCGCACAAAGCGCGGACACTAAAACTCGTCTGACCGGCAGGAATATTCGTAAAAGAGGCGGAGGTACCCGTTTCTATTCGCGTATCAATCCATGTATCAGTAGTACCGGAATAAACGGACACCTCGTATTCGGCAGCCGTTCCGTTCCAGTCCAATTGCACATTATGCCCTTGTCTTTGTATTGTCAAGTCAGTAGGGGCTTCACACGGAGCACTATCGTAAATCTGTATGTTATCAATCTTAGCTCCCGGCTGCTTCGCCGCTATATTTTCGTTCGCCCACACGAAAGCCAGATAGTGTGGTTTTCCGTTGCACGCACGACCGGAAATGGTTATTACACATTGCTGCCATAAAGCAGTACCATAAATATACCCGGCATCCCCCACATGCGAAAGTACATATTCGGAATACATCAAAGGGACCTGCCCGGAAACATTTGCAAGCGACATCACTTTTATGGAATCACCATTCTCTTTCGTCACCGGGATCCAGAGAACATGCAACCCATCGAAAGCGCTCGCCCTATTTCCAGTTACGCAGTAATCGAAAGTAAGCGTATAACTGCCGGAAGACTTATATTCCAGCGTAAGAGTGTCATACGCGGCTACCCAACATGGGCTGTTGGAATAATGTGCATTCAGACCGTTATCATCGGAAATATAGAGTCCGTAGTGACCGTCCGGAGTACTATTCCCCAGCTCTCCGAGATACCATTTATTAGCCAACTGGTTGTACACATTCTGATTCGCTGTACGGTTCAGCACCCACCTGTTACGGATTGTGGCATCCTCAAAATCACAGGAATACTTTACGGAAGCCGCCATCGGACATATACAGGCGCCGATTGCCAGCAATGCCAAAAATCTGAATTTCATAATGTTTACCCTAAATTCGTGTCGGGCACAACTGTTCAATAGTTGATACAAAAATGATTACCATGCGACACCGAGGGTGATGCCGATGCCGTGCTGGAGGTACTGGTTGAAAGAATCGTTATTGCTTTTGGGCTTGAACGCCGGGATCTTCAGGTCATTCTTAGTCCACTGCCAATCCATCGCGTAATGAAGTCCCAGGACCAAGTCCACGGAGTTGAACGGGATACGCCAATCGAGCCCTATACGCGTATCCGTGAGAAGGGCAAAACCGCCATAGATATTTCCCGTTTTCATCGGTCCGGCTCCGGCACTCTGGGTAATACGCGGAACAAGCATGTGTTTTCCCACCTGAATGGGCAGCTGACCTCCGACATAGAGCCCGAACATCGCTCCCGCGCGGGTTTTATAACCTAACTTGGTAGCGAAAATCTCGTCCTCGGTCATGGCTTCTTCGATAAGCGCGGTTATCTGAATGCCGGTAGCGATATACCCCAACCAATCATGCCCTACTTGCAGCCCCACCTGCTGGTTCATTCCCAGATAATTGTCATAGACTAGGCGCACATGATTCATATTATCCATATCCGTCACGATATGCGTTGCGGAGCGCTCGAATTTCTTGGCAGCCTTCCCCTTTTGCGCAATCAGACTATCACGGACAGCAAGTGTGCGCAGCGCGGGATCAAGCGGCAAATGCCAATCCGTCTCCCTTAAATCTTTTTGAACCGAATCCGGCAACTGGCGGAACACATACAACCAATCTTCGCCGGAGAGAGCACGTAGAGGCTCCATCTCATTGCTTGCATCTGTTTTAGATGCT
>ONEG01000015.1 GCA_900316845.1 uncultured Bacteroidales bacterium | reverse complement strand
CTCCTGTGGTTTCAACACACTCAGCCATTTTAACCGTCTCTTCCGGGAGTCCAAAGGCTGTACCCCCTCCGAGTTCCGCGAACGATTCTAATATCCACTACCATGAAAAACTATTATCTTATCCTTTCTACTTTTATCCATTCTACTTTTATCGCTTGCACTCCGCAAAGTGAAGAAGACCGGTTTATCGAATCGTTACTCTCCCGTATGACTATCGAAGAGAAGATCGGGCAGATGAACCAGCTCCAACGGCTTCCTTCATGCCAGATCTTACTCCATAGTGACATATCCACTTCATCGCCGTTGCCGCATTCTGCCAATGCCACATACATCCAACAACACCGCCGGCATTGAACCAATCGGTAACGGGAGTGAGGTCACTATAGTCGAGCCAGCCTTGCGGGTTGACATCCTTCGAGGCATGGATATTGATGAAGTCGAATACGTTCAGCGCAGGGTACTTGCCCGTCCATTGATAGACGTTCTCCGTCTCACGGGTGTTCCAGTCCACATTAGCCACCACGCCGCTCACGGCACGCTTACCGTATTCGGAACACAAAACGCTCCAAAGTTGCTGCGCCTCGGCAGTGGCATTGGAGTTACACAAGGTATAGGATACAGTGGGTTGCAGTTGTTCAGGCACGTTCTGAGCCTTGCAACCGACGCAACTTAACAGAAGCGAAAAGAGGATAATTTTGTTTCTCATAGCAGTACTTTGCAAAATACGCTGCAAAATTACTGCTATTTTTTGATATATACTGACACTTTTTTAGCAGATGCTACACTATTACCTTTGTTTTGGCATATTTTTCCCGAAATTCGGTTGGAGAACAACCTTTCCGCTTCCTGAAAAGGCGGTTGAAATTAGTGAGTGTATTGAATCCGCAAGAGAAACAGATTTGCGATACAGGCTCTTTGGTGTCTATCAGCATGCGCGTAGCGTGCCCAAGACGTACATCCACAATATATTCGGCCAGCGTTTTTCCTGTCCGCAGTTTGAAAAAACGGGAAAAGGCGGTAGGTGACATATTGACCATTTTACTCATTTGATTCAGGCGAATCTCTTCTATATAATGGGCTGCGACAAAGTCTTTCACTTTGGCTACGCGTCTGCTCTCCATATTAGTTTGTACGCGCGCAAAAGAGGAAGAAGACAATTCGCGGACATCGTCAAATTTCGATAACTCGTAAAGTATATTAAAGAGCTCCATTAAAGAATAAAAACCTTCCTTGATTTGCGATAATCTCATGATCCTCGGATATACCATCATTATCGCCGAAGATGGGAAAGAGAGACCGCGCTGCGCCCGGATGAACATTTGTTTGATCGAACGCATTGGGTTGGTATCAAAGAACTTGCTGTTTTTGAAATCAAGGTAAAATTGGATGGTCACTTCGTGAATATCTTTGCTTTGGCAATTCCCCTGTGCCCATTGATGCTCCAAATTCGGTGAGGTAATCAGCACCAGATCATACTCTCCTAAAAACTCAACGGAATCACCTACAATACGTTCACAACCGGCTCCATGCTCCACAAAATTGAGTTCAAACAACTCATGCCGGTGAAGCGGATAATCATAGCCGGCCTTATGACGATCGGCCACGAACATGAAATCATGTTCCTCCAGAGGAGTGATCTCTTGTAATATTTCCTTTTTTTCTACTTGAGACATCAAAAAAGTGCCATGTTTTAGGTCTGTTATCCAAAATCCGCCGCAAAGATACTGCTTTTTTATGACATATGCAAGAAAAAATATGCGATTTTATGCATTTTTACTGCGTTTTTGCACAAAAAAAACGTCAATCCAGTTAAGGGGTTGGGGGATTAAAGATACACAAAAAGCGGTAACCCGTTTGATTGGATTACAGAAAAAACAGCCAATATTTGACAAAATTGCACAAAAATTGCATTTTTTCTCAAAAAAATTTGGTCATGTCAAAAAAAAGCAGTACCTTTGCACCCGCTTTTGAAAAAAAACGGTCCATTAGCTCAACTGAATAGAGTACCACACTACGGATGTGGGGGTTGCAGGTTTGAATCCTGCATGGATCACAAAACGGAATAGAAAACCTCATCTGAAAGTTTACTTTCAAGTGAGGTTTTTCTTTTTTGGTTTTGCAGCAATCGCCCACGGCGAGGGCTAAGGATTACGAAGCAATCCTGCATGGTTGGCCTGATGCGCAGCACGTTGCGTTAAACGCCTCTGACGGCAGGTCATTTGCGGATTCTTATAGCGGTTGCGCCGTACATCTTTTCCGGTCAGAATTTCATACCAGACGCAGGCAGCCGTGTAGCGGCCATAGACATAATTCAGGTGATAGCCGTCGCGGCAGAGCGTATCGCCGAGTTTTGTCCGGCGCGCCAGCTGAACGGCGGTGCCGCAAGGAACCACGATCATTTGGTCATTTGCTATTTGTTGCACATAGCGCGTGCAAGCCTGAATACTATCCCACATCTCCTGCTGGTCATTATGGTAACGCGGATAGGCGGGATGTCTGGCATCGCGGCTATACGCCCAAGTCTGCATCCAGCAGATCTGCGCCTCGGGTTGATAGGCTCGGACGGTGTCGATAAGGAGAGATAGCCAGGGCTCGTAAGAAGCACGAATGCCGGAGTCATGGCTCGCCTGCTGGAGGGAGATATAATCGTATTTGCCATCCCGGAGCGCTTGGCGGAGAGTGATGGTATCTTTGATGAGACGAAAACCCTCCCCGTCCCTCCCATGAAGGGAAGGAGATTGGTTAGAACAGACGCGATGGGAATAGGCGGCGGTGTCACGCATGAGAAAATCTGCGTGTTGGGCTAAGGAACAACCGCCATAATAAAGGTTGTGGATCTCCACTTCGATGCCTTTGGCATCGCACAACGGCACTAACTCTTGTTCTACGGCGTCCCAGGAGAAGGAGTTTCCGATGCAAAGGACGCGGATGAGTAAAAAGACAGACAGGAATCGCATAGGGCTATAACGTACGTAATGGTCGCGATGTGGTCGCGAGATGGTAACGGAAATGGACTTACTTTAGAGTCACTTTAGGGGGTATTCAGTGTGCCACCAACCAATTCTCTCCCACCCCACATTCCGCAATCAGGGGTATGGACAGATGAACGGCATTCTGCATCTCAGAGACGACGATCTCACGCACGCGATCCACTTCAGCGGCAGGTACGTTGAAATTGAGTTCGTCGTGAACCTGCATGATCATCTGGGCTTGGAGATTTTCCTCTTTTAAGCGGCGATGGATAGAGACCATCGCCATCTTGATGATATCTGCGGCGGTTCCCTGGATGGGCGCGTTGACGGCGTTGCGCTCTGCGAAGGAGCGGACGGTAGCATTGTGGGAATGGATATCCGGCAAGTAGCGTTTGCGGCCGAAGAGCGTCTCTGCGTAGCCTTTCTGGCGCGCGAGCTCTTTCTGGGACTCAATATAGCTGATGACCCTCGGGAAGGCGGCAAAATAGTCGTCGATGAGTTGTTTGGCTTCGGAGCGGCTGCAATCGAGTTGTTGCGCCAAGCCGAAAGCCGAGATACCATAGATGATACCGAAGTTCGCAGTCTTAGCTTTGCGGCGCTGGTCTTTGGTCACTTGGTCAATCGGCAGACCGTAAATCTTCGCCGCCGTAGCAGCGTGGATATCCTGACCGGAGCGGAAGGCTGCCAACATGTGCTCGTCCTGACTGAAATGCGCCATGAGCCGCAGCTCAATCTGACTATAGTCGGCGGAGAGGAAGAGACACCCTTCATCGGGGATGACCGCTTCGCGGATAAACCGCCCGCGCTCGGAACGGATCGGCAGGTTCTGGAGGTTAGGGTTGGAGGATGAGAGACGACCGGTAGCCGTGACCGTCTGGTTATAGGTCGTGTGGATCTTTCCGTCCTCCGCGATGTAACCCGGCAGCGTAGAGATATAGGTCGAGATAAGCTTTTTGAGTTCTCTATAGTCTAAGATTAGTCCGACTATCTCGTGTTTTTCCTTCAACGCAACCAGTACTTCTTCGGAAGTGGAGTACTGGCCTGTTTTGGATTTTTTGGCCTTGGAGTCGAGTTGGAGTTTATCGAAGAGCAGTTCGCCCACCTGTCGGGGGCTGTTAATATTAAAAGGTTCGCCCGCGAGCGCGTAGATACGCTGCTCAAGCGCATTGAGTTCTTCGGTCAGCGCCTCTTCCGCCTGTTTGAGTTTGGGCACATCGATCCGCACGCCGGCAGCCTCCATCTCCCTAAGGACGGGCACCAAGGGCAGTTCGACCTCGTTATAGAGGTTCCAGAGGTCGGCATCGGCTTTGAGGGCATCCCAGTCGGGTTCTTTATTAGGATTGAATGCCACTTCGGGGTTGAGGAGATATTGGCAAAGGCGGTTCTCGATGGTGTCGAATGCATTTACCATTTGGTCATTTACCATTTGGTCATTTTGCTCCTCCGGATCGGCAAAGAGATCCAGCTGATTCGGATCGGCGGGTTTTGCGGACTTGGCAGAGGACTTAGTCGCACTAGTCGTACCAGATGCACTAGATATACCAGAAGCGTTAGATGCCGGAGAGAGTTTGCGGAGCAGGGTGTTGAACTCGAGGTCCTGATAAAGCTTTGTGAGGGCATCGAGGTTGGGTTCTTTTTTTGCCAGGAGCGACTCGTCCAAAGCAATGGGCACATCCGTACGGATGGTAGCCAGGAATTTGGAGAACTTGATCTCTTCAACCTGGGACTCCACTTTGGTACGCAGGGCACCTTTGATCTCGTCCGTATGGGCAAGCATGTTTTCGATAGAGCCGAACTGCCGGAGCAACGCCACCGCCGTTTTCTCGCCGACGCCTTTGCAGCCGGGTATATTATCGCTGGCATCGCCCATGAGGCCTAAGAGATCGATAACCTGCTCTTTATACTGCAGACCGTATTTGTCGCAGACCTCCTTGGGACCCATGAGCTCGAAACCGCCCGTATGGCGGGGACGATACATGAACACATGATCGGAAACGAGCTGGCCGTAGTCCTTGTCGGGCGTCGCCATATAGACTTCGTATCCGGCTTTTTCTCCCATATGGGAGAGCGTACCGATGACGTCATCCGCCTCGAAACCGGGGACTTCGAGAATGGGTATATTCATCGCCTCAAGGAGCTGCTTGATGACAGGAACCGCCTTGCGGATGTCTTCCGGGGTCTCGGGGCGCTGGGCTTTGTATTGCTCGTACGCCTCGTGGCGGAAAGTGCCTCCTGCAGGGTCAAAAGCCACCCCTATGTGGGTTGGGTTGATCTTTTTGATGAGGTCATCGAGCGTGATGCAAAAACCAAAGATGGCCGAGGTGTTCTCGCCTTTACTATTCATGCGCGGGGCACGGATAAACGCATAATACGCGCGGAAAATCATCGCGTAAGCGTCAATAAGAAGCAGTTTTTTCATGGTTTACCAGTCTATTGGCTCGAGGCCGTTTTTTATGAGATAGTTATTTGCCGCACTAAAATGCCCGCAGCCGTCAAAACCGCGATAGACAGAGAGGGGCGAAGGGTGCGAGGTCTGGAGAACCAGATGTTTACGGCGGTCGATATATTGCCCTTTGCGCTGCGCGTAGGAGCCCCAGAGCATGAAGACGAGATGGCTGCGCTCTTTATTGAGGGCTGCGATGGCGGCATCGGTCAGTTCTTCCCACCCCTTGCCTTGATGGCTGCCGGCTTTATGCGCCTCGACCGTCAGAGTGGCATTGAGCAGGAGAACACCCTGCTTCGCCCATCGGCGGAGGTCTCCGGACTGAGGGATGGGTTTGCCTAAATCGCGGTGGATCTCCTTGTAGATATTCATGAGCGATGGGGGAATCTGCACTCCTTCGGGCACAGAGAAAGAGAGTCCCATCGCCTGTCCTTCCTCATGATAGGGGTCCTGACCGATGATGACGACACGGACGGAGTCGAAAGGACAGGAGTCAAAGGCATTAAAAATCAGACCAGCCGGAGGAAAACACCGACGGGTCTGATACTGGGAGCGCACATAGGAGGTGAGGAGTTCGAAATAAGGCTTGTCAAACTCCGTCTGCAAAACGCGCTGCCAAGATGGGTCTATACGTACTGTCATTAATCTACAATTAACATCGCATCTCCGTAGTCGCCAAAACGATAACCTTCCTTGATGGCCTCTTCGTAGGCATGCATGGTCTCTTCGTAACCCGCAAAAGCAGCCACCATCAGCAGCTGGCTGGAGCACGGCATGTAGAAATTGACGAAGAAACTATTCGCCACGGAGAAGTGATAAGGCGGGAAGATGAATTTGTTCGTCCATCCGTCGTAGGCCTTGAGTTGACCATTTGTGCCGGCCACATGCTCCATAGCGCGCATGACTTCGGTACCGACCGCACAGACACGGCGTTGGTTCTCGTGGGCTTTGTTGACCGCTTGCGCCATAGCTTCCGGCAAGATGATCTGCTCGGACTCCATCTTATTCTTCGTCAGGTCCTCTACATCAATCTCCTTGAAGATGCCGAGGGATACATGGCTGGTCATGAAGGTTGCCTCGATACCTTGAATCTCCATGCGTTTGAGGAGTTGTTTGGAGAAATGCAGACCCGAAGCCGGAGCAGCTACTGCGCCTACGTTACTGGCGAAAATCGTCTGATAGCGCTCGGTATCCATCTCGCGGACAGGCAGGTCATGGAAGACCTCCTGATATTTCTCCAGAGTCTCCGGAGTCATCGGACGACGGATATACTTAGGCAGCGGAGCGCTTCCTAAGGCATAGAGACGCGACACAAACTCCTCGTTGTCGTAGTCCGTCAGGAAGCGGAACGTACGGCCGCGGCTGGTAGTGTTATCAATGACCTCTGCTACGATAGAGGGGTCATCCTCGAACGTCAGTTTGTTACCAATACGGATCTTGCGCGCCGGCTCCACCAACACATCCCAGTAACGTGTGCGGTGGTTGAGTTCGCGGAGAAGGAAGACCTCTATCAGAGCGTTGGTCTTCTCCTTATAGCCCCATAAACGCGCCGGAAAGACCTTGGAGTCATTGAAGACAAAGAGGTCTCCTTCGTCAAAATATTGCACCAGTTCCGGCAAAAGCTTATGTTCGATCTCTCCGGTCTTACGGTGGAGAACCATCATTTTTGCGTCATCGCGATAAGGCGCAGGGTACTGAGCGATTAATTCTTCTGGCAGTTTAAACTTAAACTGACACAGTCTCATATCATTGGATTTGTACATAGTCTTTTAGGGCTTTCAGCATTCAGTTTTCAGCATTCAGTTTTTCTAAAAATTGTTCGATCGTGTAGCAATCCTCCACACGGGTGTCTCCTACACGTGTTCTGCGCAAAGCAGTGAGGTGCGCTCCGGATTGCAGGCGCTCGCCGATGTCACGAGCCAAGGCGCGGATGTAGGTGCCTTTGGAGCACACGACACGAATGGTGAGGAGCATTTTCTCTTCGTCAAAACTCAAGACCTCTATCTCGTCAATGACCAGGAGTCTCGGTTTGAGTTCCACCTCTTCGCCCTTGCGGGCAAACTCATATGCCCGCTTGCCATTGATCTGAATGGCAGAGAAAGCCGGCGGTGTCTGCCATTGTTCTCCCTTAAAGAGCGGTATCGTCCGGTCGATCAACTCGCGGGTGATATGCTCGGTCGGGTAAGTCTGATCGATCTCTTTCTCCAGATCATACGAGGGTGTCGTAGCGCCTAACTGAAGCGTAGCGACATATTCCTTCACATCGTATTGCAGCTGGTCAATCAGTTTCGTTTTGCGACCCGTGCAGATGATCACCACGCCCGTTGCCAGAGGGTCCAGCGTACCGGTATGACCGACTTTCAGTTTCTTGGTACCCAGTTTCTTGCAAAGGTTATACCGCACTTTTGCCACCAGATCAAAGGAAGTCCAGTGCAGGGGCTTGTCAAAAGCCAACACTTCGCCTTGCTCAAAATCCCACATATCAGCAGACGGTAGCAATAATCGTTACGGAACCCACAATAGCGCAGTAGATGGCGAACCATACCAGACGCTGGCGGCGGACTATCTCCAGCATGAAACGACATGCGAGACATCCGGTGACGAACGCTGCCACAAAGCCGACGGCCGCAGGGAGCAATGCCAGATCGGAGACCTCTTCGCCCTGCAACAACTTCAGCAGGTCGAGAAATGCTTCTCCTAAGATAGGGATGAGTACCATGAGGAAGGAGAACTGCGCAACACTCTCTTTCTTGACGCCGCATAACAGGCCGGTAGCAATCGTCGTACCGGAGCGACTTAAGCCGGGCAGTACCGCGCAAGCCTGCGCCAGACCGATGATGATCGCATCTTTATAAGTCACTTCGTGTCCGGCGTTGCGGCGGCGTTTCTGAAGCCACTCGCTCAAACCGAGCAAGGAAGCCGTGATCAGCAGGCAGATACCAACGAGCAGCAGACCGTTGCCGAAAAGGGCTTCTACCTCGTCCTTGAAGAACATACCGATGACAAAAACAGGGATCATCGACACCAGGATTTTCGCCACGTAGTCTTTCTCGGCGTTCCATTTCCAGGTAGTGAAGGTGCCTGTAAAAAGGCTCGCTACCTCCCGCCACAAGACGACCAGAGTGGACAAGACCGTTGCTGTATGAACGATGATGGCGAAACTGAGATTCTCCTCACCGGAGGTCCCTAACAGCGCCTGACCTATCTCCAGATGCCCTGAAGAAGAAACAGGCAGGAACTCCGTGAGTCCCTGAACGATGCCTAATATCAGTGCCTCTAACCAATTCATTTCTTCTTACCGCGGAATAAAATAGCAAACAACATGCATACAAACCCAAACAACGAGATCATCGGACCTACCGTTATTCGGCGGAAAGAGAAGATATCCGGATTATACACCTCACCGGAAGGCTCTCCGGCCATCAGGGCAAATCCCAGAATAATGATCACAAAAGAGACTGCTATCAGGATGAGATTAAGCGTTGGTAAATGTTTCATAACAAGAAATATAGAAATTTAGATTTCATACAACGAGTTATTATCCATGCGGATATATTTCCCCGTTGCAATAAGAGACGCAAGGAGAGTGATCAGGATTCCAGAGCAGAGCACAATGACGGATACAAACGTGATATTTTGCCACGTCAACGGGAAGAGAATCATCCCTAACGTACGCTCCACATAATACACCACTCCGGCCAATATTCCAAGCGCAAAGATGCCTGCGCAGAAACCCATCAGCATGTTTCTCAACACAAACGGCTTGCGGGTAACCCAAGAGGTAGCGCCGACGAGCGTCATAGTGTTGATGATAAAGCGTTGGGAGTAGATCTGCAGGCGGATGGTGTTGACAATCAACACCAGCGATACCAAAAGGAGCGCAAGCGCAACGCCCATCAGGATGAGCGAGAAATCATGCACATTACTGCTCATCAGATCCGCCAGATCACGCGGATAGAGCACCTCCGTCACATAAGGAAGCGCCTGCAACTGCGCAGCTATCAACGCCAAGCTATCCGGCGAACTATAGGCATCGGTTGGATGCACTTCATAGCTTGCGGACAGAGGGTTATAGCCCAGGAAAGCGCTGGGGTCCTCTCCCAAAGCGCGCACATGTTCCTCCAGGGCCTGCTGGGCAGAGACATAGGAATAACCGCTGCAACGATTGCCGACCGAGAGAATCTTCTCCAAGCGCGCACATTGCGTACTATCTGCATCCGCGGAGAGCACCGCCGTGATGGTGATGTTCTCGCGCATGCGTGTAACAAGTGCCCCTGCAGAAAGCAGGAGCACACATTCCAAGCCTATAAGGCATAAGACCAGCGAAACGCTGACTGCGGAAATGAGATATGAATTACGAAATCGATGTTTTCGCATTAATATTCCCAGAGGTCTTGTTCAAAAGTAAGCAACTCGCTCGCGATGCGGGCTTGTTCTTTCTTCACTTCCGATTCCTCCTTTGCATAGTCCGGAATCCAACGGTTATACATGTTTCCTTCACCTACGATATACGAAGTGAACAGACGTTTCTGGAAGAACTCGTCGAACGTAACACGCTTCACCTCGTTGCGGTTAGGTATAGCATACTGCATAGCCAGATAAGGACGCAGTGCATCGAACGGGATCCAGAACATAATCGACTCGCGCAACGAACCCATCACATTCGAGCTGTCACGAGTGGTAATCAGATCGGACTGGAGCGGAGCAATAGCCATGATCTTCTGATGCAGACGCGAGGTGTGCTTGTCGAAGAAGACCACTTCCTGGATCAGGTACTTCAACTGGTTCTTCACAATCGGCTCAAAGCGATAGAAATGGCCCGACAACTCATCCGCTACACTGTCGTAGTGGATCAACATAGCGTCAGAAGCCGTGATATCAAAGTGGGTCGGATCGTCCGAATAGTCCGCCGTAGGATCATCCGCCATGAACATCATAGGGATCATGTCCTTGGAAAGAGGATCTTGCTTGAAGTCCGGCTTGATGGTCTCCATGTTCTTCTCATAGATAGGCAGACCATCTACCACGGCATCAGCAATCACTTTGAACAAGTTACGATAGTCCGCGTCATCCGATTTGGTCGGGAAATACAGTTGATAGTTCTGTTTGTAACGCATATCAATGATTCGATATACATAACGAGCCCAGATCACGTCGTCAATACGGTGATCAACCATCACTATCGTGTCATGCGCCTGCGAGAACTCCTCCGTTTGAATACGGGCACTACCCATCTCGTCAAAGAACGAAATCACCTTGTGTTGCGCTTGAGCAGCCATTACGCTGCAAAGAAGGCAAGCGATAATACTAATTTTCTTCATCATACGATTAATTCTATTAGTTCAGAGTTAAAGGAATCGGGGAAAGGCGAATCTCTTTGCCGTCCGGACCTTTTGCACGGATATCCGTGATAATAACCGAGTTACCCGGCTTGAGTTTGCCTAAACGATCCAACTGCTCACGCGTGAACTTGTTGCCGCGGGACTCCAGATATACACCGTTGATATTAGCACGGAAACCGGAAATCTGGAACGGCAAATCTAACAGACCGTCAGGACCGTAAGAAGCGATTACCGTTGCGCCCGCGTTCAACAGAGCACTACGAGGGATAGCCTTTTCACCGTTATATTCATTTTCACCGGATTTGAAGTAAGCACCCGGTTTCGGCAGCGCCTTCACGCGGTATTCCTTGCTTCCCATCGGCTGCATGCGACCATCCAACTCAGCCGATACGGAGATCGAAACACTCTTCGTACCATCACCCGGTTTGATGATCCAGATACCACCTTGCTGACGAACGGAAGCGCCATTAACGCTCACCTTCACCTTATCATTAGCAACACCCGGAACGGAGATCGAGAACTTGTTGTCATAGCCGCGATACATGATGTTCAGGTCGTTATTGGAGATCGTCACAGCCGGCTCCCCAACGCTATACTCACTTTGGAACGGCAGGTTCTCCATCTCACCCGTCGAGGGGTTCTGATAAGCAATCCAACCGGAGTATTTCTTCAATCCGACACCTGCTGCAGCTACCTCATAAATACCTTGGTCGTTGATTCGCTGGCCCTCCACGTAGTACTCAGGACGTTGCGTAGAGTCAACGGCAGCCAAGATGATTTGCGCCGTATATTTACCACCACGGATCACATAGTTTGAATTAGGGATCACGTACGCGTTCAGTTTATTCACGCGCAGGTCACCCGCATCCGTACGATCCATGAGGTACTGAATCAACTCACTCTCCGTCGAACGAACATCGTTCTGCATCTTCGTCAAGATAGTGATCGAAGCACCTACAGGCATACCGTCGAACACGGCAACCTCCCAGTCGCAGGAATCTTTCTCGTGTGCATTCCAACCGCGCTCGGTAGCTAATGTTTGCTGAATAGAGGTACGCAACTCGGCATCGTTCTCTGCCAAACCGGCTGCATAGTCACGATAGTAAGCCACGATCTCTTTGAGGATCAGACCGTTACCTTGTACTATGGCATATTGTCCGGTCACGTCCAAATTGGAGTTTCCTTCAATATGCATCGTCGGATCGATACCTTGCGCTTTCCATGCATCAACAGTCTTCTGACCGTCGGCGAGGATAGCGATATGCTCCTTGAAATCCTGGATATAGTTAAAAAGTGAATCCGCACGTTTCTGAACCTCCACAGCCTTATCGAACCACTCTTGCGTCTTCTCAGGGTTATCGGCGTTTGCCGCCTGGAAGTCGCGATAGAGTTTCGCATTACGCGTATCCGATGCAGCGATAGAGGAGTGCAGACTATTGTCCACCAATGTAAAACCATTGAGGATATCCGTACTTACGTTCAACGCCAACATGGCGGTGAGCACCAAGTACATCATACCAATCATCTTTTGTCTCGGGGTTTCCGGACAGTTTTTTGCTCCACCCATTGCTGAAGTGTTTTATCGTTTATATTAAACTGTTTTTCAATAACTTATGCCAATGCGTTCAGCATGTTACCATAGATACCATTGAGATCAGCTACTTGCTTCTGCAGTTGTTTAGCTCCGTTAGCGAAAGCAACCTGAGCTTCAGCAGCCTCTTTTGCTGCAGCAGCGGCATTCTTCTGTGCCTCAATCTGAGCGTTAACCGCCTGCAGTTGTAATTCGTATACAGAGTTGAGAGAAGCAATACTCTTGCCTACTTGCTCTACGCCAGCCTTATATGCTTTCGTCTCCTCAGCAACACTCTTCATATCAGCGCCAATCTGATTGTATGCGCCGGAGAGGCCTTGTGTTGCCTGTGCCAAGCCATCGGTAGCGATGCCGGCATTTGCCAATTTAGCAGCGTATTCAGAGGTAGCTGCTTCAGCTGCAGCCAGTTTCTCGTTCAGTTTAACGCCTGTTTGAGCTACTTTACCCAACTCAGCAAACTGCGTAGCCGTTTTAGCCAATTCATTCAAGCCCTCTTTCAATGCTTTGTAATCCTCATCTTTGAGACCCGGAGCTTTAGCGCCAGCCTCCGCAGCCGCTGCGGGAGCAGCTGTAGCAACTGTAGCAGCAATACCGGTAGCAGCAACAGGAGCACCTCCGGATACACCAGCACCCAACAAGGTAGGACGGGGTTGATGCGATTTCTCTTCTAACAATTCAGGCTTAGTACCATACTCCAACAACTGTGGAAAAACGTTCTCCCAGTGGAACTCCGGATGCGGATGCTCCAATGTACCAATCAAGAACAAGAACGCCTCGGTAAACATACCGACCATCAACACCTGGCTGGCACCCGGCCAGTGAAGGATCTTAAACAATGCACCGATAATAACGACGGATGCACCTACTGAGTAAACGATGTTTACAATGTTTTTTCCTTCATAAGACTCATACCAATGGAAGAATCTTGCACCAAAACCTTGCTTTGCAGCTTTTTCTGTAGCCATAATATTTATTTTGCTTTTAAAGTTTGTTTCTTTATTTATAATAAGGATTAATCGCCTATGTACGCGCGGACGCAACGGAATCCGATGTACGGACGGCTCTCGTACTGATACTCATATGTACGAACACCACATTGCATGAAGTAACTGATATCCTTCCAGCTACCACCTTTTACGACTTTGCGTTTCAGGATGTCCGGATCTGCTTTACGAGCCATGTAGCTGTAATCCGGATTCAAGTCATGAATGTGCGTGTTGGCAGCAGATTGATAAGCCGAGTTAGTCCACTCGGATACGTTTCCTGCCATATCGAACAGACCGAAGTCGTTCGGACGGAACTGCGCCACTTTCATCGTGGTAGTACCGGTATCATCGTTGTAAGCGCCACGATAAGGTTTGAAGTTAGCAAAGAAGCAGCCTTTGCCATCGCGAGCATAGTTGCTACCCCACGGGTACATCGCCATCTTACGACCACCACGAGCAGCGTACTCCCACTGCGCCTCTGTCGGCAGACGATACTCGTTCACTTCGATTGCAGAGTGCATATTAAAGAGTTTGGTACGCCAGTTGCAGAACGCATGCGCCTGCTCCCACGTAACACCTACTACAGGGTACTCCGAGTATCCCGGGTGTTTGAAATACATGTGCAACAGCGGGTCGTTGTACGAGAACTGGAAGTCACGCGCCCATACCAAGGTATCCGGATAGATACAGATAATCTTCTCCGTAAGCAGGTCTTTCGGCTCACGAAGCGGACGGATGATTGTCGAATCGCAGATCTCGTTATTGGCATTTACCCAGAATGTATCTACACGAGCAGTTGCTCCGGGAGGATAGGTACTGGTTGCCACATCGAATTTATTACGTTGCGGCAGCGCCTCGTCCATATTCACCCAGTTATAGCGATAGTGCAGATTGTTCGTGTTCAGACGACCATCGGAATAATACATCGCAGACAACGCATCTACGACATCTTCCTCCTTGCTCTTCCAGGGCACTTTCTTACTCCAGTTGATGCGGAAATTCTCCTCGTCGAAGTCTTCATCCTTCGGCTGAATAGCATAATCCGTCATACCGGCAGCAATCAGATTCGTCAGAGCGATGGAGTCACGAACCCAATCCACGAATTGGTGGTACTCATTGTTGGTGATCTCCGTCTCATCCATCCAGAAAGCATCGACAGTTACCATGATCACATTGTCCGGCTGCTCAAAGACAGCAGACTGTGTGTTGGCTCCCATCATGAAACTACCTTTCTTGATAAACAACATACCATAAGGATTTGCCTCCTTAAAATTGGTTGACTTGCGAGCTCCCACGAGTTCACCAGCCGGTTTGTTGCAACCCGCCATTATCAACGCTAACGCGATGAACGGCAAAATCTTACTCATTTTCATACTTACAAGTATCTAATTGATTTATATTTATTCGTTCTTTTGGGCTTCAGGATATCAAATCCGTATGCCAAATATATCTCGTGACTTCCATAACTCTCCAGCAGCAGTTTGTTGGTGGGAAGTTCACAACTATAGCCCAACTGCAGCCCGGAGATAATATCTATACCTAATAATATATTTACACTTCCTAATATGCGATAACCTAATCCCCACCGGTACCGGTCTTTATAATCGCACATCAGCGTAAGGTTCAAATCCCAACTCTTAAAATCACTCATCAGCATGGCACTCGGTGTCAGAACCCACTCCTTATAATTCTTCAGCCGGAACCGGTAACCACCGGTCGCATACATCGTTCCTGCCAGTGTCACTATCTGCTGTACACCCGTTGTGCCGTCGCTCCAGTCAATCTTCGGACGTGTCAGATGGCTGTAGCTCAATCCTACCCACCAAACCGGCGTACAATAGTAAACACCTATTCCCATGTCGAACTTCATCCCCGATTTACTACCCGTAGGTATCGCCTCATCGTTCGTCTCATGGTAGTCATCGCCCATCTTACTCAAGTTCACCGAATCGCCCTTAAAGCCCACGTTCACAAACCCCAGATCCACACCGGCACTCAGATAACCCTTTCCTAATTTCTGGCGATAGGCATATTGAGCATAAAGCGATTGCGTAGTGAATAATCCGTAGCGATCATTCAAGAACCGCACTCCTGCACCATGTGAAGTCTTGCCTATCACAAACGGCGAACTGAAACTGAACCAAGTGCTCATCGGTGCGTTGGTAATGTCCACATACTGCATGCGGTGCATTCCCGCTACCTTCATCAAATCACCTTCTCCCACCGCTGCGGGATTGTAGGCAGCCTGTAAATACATATATTGCCCCATTTGCGGGTCAAACTGCGCACTCGCAGTCAAAACGGCCAAAAGCCCCAACAAAAGCGCAATACGTCTTTTCACTAATCAGTACTCCTCTTCGTTGTACATATAGTCGTCATCATTAGTAGGGAAATCGGGCCAAATATCCAATATACTTTCATACTGTTCTTCGTCATCTCCCTCTAACTCATTCAGGTTCTCAATCACTTCCAAAGGAAGGCCCTCTCTATTGGCATAATCCAACAGTTCATCCTTCGTCGCCGGCCATGGTGCGTCGTCCAATCTTGATGCTAATTCTAATGTCCAATACATACGCGTTTATACAAAAAATCGTGCAAAAGTAGTAAAATTATCTGATACGTGCAAATATTCGGTGCATTATTTAACAATTTTCGTCGATTTTTACACTTTTACGGAACTTTCCGTCAAATTTTACACATTTCATGCTTTTTCCCATACATATTCCTCTTCTCCGGCAAGGTGACAAATATAGCGGGCTAAAACGAACAAAAAGTCACTCAAACGATTGATATATTGGAGAAGTGTCAGATTAGCGTTCGATTCAATCATTTCTCGTTCCGCCCGTCGGCAGACAGTACGGCAGATATGACATCTGCAGACCGGTTCGCCACCCATCGGAAGAATAAATGCTTTTTGCTTCGGGACGATAGCCTGCATCTCGTCGATCCAGGTCTCAAGCGTTCGTATATCATCCGCTAAAATCCACTCTCCCGGAGCCTCGCTTAATGCAGCCCCGAGGTTGAATAGCTTATTTTGGACAATAGACAATTGATCCTGAATATGGTTCTCTGGCAGCGAAGCCCGGAGCATACCGATCCAACTATTGAGTTCATCCACAGTGCCATACGCGTCAATCCTCGGATCGGTTTTAGCCACGCGTACACCGGAGGCTAAAGAAGTCTCTCCTTTATCGCCTGTTTTGGTATAGATAGACATGATAAATTTAGTGTTTCGTGTTTATATACGGATTTTATAGTGCCGTTTGAGATAATGCGGATCGACAAAAATGAGACCGATGTAGTAAAGATCCATCGTGGTAGTCACGCGCGGATCCTGCTTGAGATCTTCCCATGCGCGCTCCATTTCTTCGGAATAATGGATATCATCGATTGCCAATACACCCTTTGTTTGCAGGCGATCAAGCAGGAAGTCTGCATAGCGTTTTGTTGCCTCGTAGGTATGATTGGCATCCACATAAGCTATATCTACGCGCGCGGGCGCGCAATTTAATAAGGAAGAGTCAGTACCCAATAAGGTCTGATCGATATTCCCTTCATACCATCGGATATTTTCCAATTCGAGCGCTCGCCATACGCCTTGCGCCACCTTGAGCACTTCGCCGCTTCCTTCGTAAGTATGGACGGTGTTTCCGCTATTGGCGCTTGCCAGATATGCGGTAGTGATACCCAAAGAGGTTCCTAACTCAATGATCTCCAGCGGCCGTTTTTCTTGCTCGCCTATCCAATTCACGAGGCGGAATAGCATCTGTCCCACTTCCGGTCGCTCCAGATGAGATTTCGCTATCTCGGAGACCTTCCGGCAGATATGCTTGCCTTCTTGCGAACCTTGCGAACCGAAATCCAACACATCCAACTCGTCCTCACTTGCCTTTAGATACTCGCGTCTTTGCTCTATGTCCGCAAAACAATAGTATGCATTCCGATCCCGCAGGATGAAACGGACCAACTCGAACAGATACGGAGAATGGATGCCCTCACCGGTGGTGTTCCAGGAGGAAAAGAAGTGCTTAAAAAATGCACAGACACTATGAATTTGAGCACTTTTTGCCATTTATGGTGCAAAATTACTAAATTATTTGCACATATGCAAAAAAAAGTGTACTTTTGTGGCATGATTTTGAATTATATTTGGATTTCGCTCATTTTGCTGGCCATTTTAATGGGTTTGGTGCAAGCAATTTGTTATGGGAACGTAGATATCTTCTCTACGATTCTTAACTCAACATTTGATAGTGCCAAGACGGGTTTTGAACTCTCTTTAGGGCTGACCGGTGTCTTGTCGTTATGGATGGGCATCATGAAGATCGGTGAGCAAGCGGGTGCTGTAAACTCATTAGGCAAAGCCATCAATCCGTTCTTCAGTCGCATCTTTCCTGATATACCCAAAGGTCATCCTGTTTTCGGTACCATGCTGATGAATATCGCAGCGAACATGCTTGGTCTGGATAATGCAGCCACGCCGATGGGACTCAAAGCTATGGGCGAGTTGCAGGAGTTGAATACAGACAAGACAAAGGCTTCGAATGCGATGATTATGTTCGTGGTGTTAGGCGCCAGCGGTCTGACACTCATTCCGACGACCATCATGGCCTATCGTGCCCAGTTAGGAGCGGCAAATCCTGCCGATGTCTTCCTGCCGATTCTCATCGCTACGTACGTAGCGACCTTAGTGGGGCTCATTTGCGTCTGCATCGCGCAGAAGATCAAAATGAAAGACCCCGTTGTGATTGGCACATTAGTTGGTCTGACGGCTTTGGTTGGACTCTTGGTTTGGGCGGCTACCCTACTCTCTCCGCATGCGCTCTCCGTCGTTTCCGCAGCTATCGCAGCAATCCTGCTGTTAGGCGTGATCTGTTGGTTTATCATCCAGGCGATGTGCAAGAAGATCAACGTCTATGATGCTTTTATCGACGGAGCAAAAGGTGGTTTCCAGACGGCCATCGGTATTATTCCTTACCTCATTGCAATCTTGGTGGCTGTCGGTATGTTCCGTGCTTGCGGCGCGATGGATTTGTTGGAGCGAGGTATCGCATGGTGCTTCGCGGCATGCGGCATCAATCCTGATCTGGCGGGCGCAGTACCGACCGCGCTAATGAAACCCCTCTCCGGCAGCGGAGCACGGGGTCTGATGTTGGAAGCCATGACGACGCACGGAGCCGATAGTCTCGTAGGACGGCTATGCTGCATCCTGCAAGGCACGACGGACACGACGTTCTATGTACTCGCCGTCTATTTTGGCTCCGTGAATATTAAAGATACACGGCACGCTGTGGCATGTTGTTTGTTGGCAGATTTAGCAGGAGCTATTGCGGCTTTTGCCATCGCTCCGTTGTTCTTCGGCTAAAAAAAGTGAAAATAGCCGGTAGTACATACTAAATACATAATACTAAATACATAATACCAACGACATTATAAGCAGAAATTTACGCGTGAAACGTTAGAGATTAGTTAGTTATAAGTTAGATATTAGTTAGATATTACCGGAGGGTATTCGGAATAATTAAAGGGTAAATATGGTATCATTCATAGCGGATAGTATAGAAATGCCTGCACTCGATGAGCGCAAGGTGACTCGTTGGATTCGCTCGGTAGCTGCGTATTATGGTTTTGGTGTGGGCAATATTAACTATATCTTCTGCTCCGACGAGCGGGAGTTAGAGGTCAACCGCGAGTTTCTCGGACACGACTACTACACGGATGTCATCACCTTTGATTACACGGCAGGGCAGACCCTGAACGGCGATATTTTCATTTCCTTGGAAACCGTGCGCTCCAATGCCGAGATGATGGGCGTTTCCTTTGATGCCGAGCTTCTCCGCATCCTCATCCACGGCGTGCTGCATCTCACCGGTCAAGGAGATAAGACACCGGAGACAAAGGCGCAGATGACTGCCAAAGAGGAACACGCGTTGGCGTTGTATAAATAAGAACATAATTTACTTAGATATGAAAAAGGTATTACTAATTGCAAGTCTGTTTTGGATGGTTTCATCCGTGAGCGCCGTCACTTACTGCGCGAGTGCCCCATGGGGCTATGGCAACAGCGCTACCGGAGGCGGCAATGCCACTCCTACGCTGGTGAAGTCGGAGAGCGAATTCAAGAACGCGCTCAAGAGCAGCAACAAAGTTATCATTATCACGCAAAACATTACCATTAGCGACCAAATCAGCACTGATAAAGGCAACCTGACCATCATGGCTCTGCCGGGAAAACGCCTGATCTCCAACAGCCAGACGAAGGACCAATCCGGCATCTTGTACCTGAAAGGAAGCAATATTATCCTTCGTAACATTACCTTCGAAGGTCCCGGTGCATATGACTGCGACGGAAAAGATTTACTGACTTTGGATGGAGCAAAGAACGTATGGGTGGACCATTGCGATTTCCAAGACGGCATGGATGGAAATTTTGATATAAAAGGACTATCGGACAATATTTCTGTCACATGGTGCCGTTTCCGGTATTTAAAAACACCGAAAGCAGGTGGTTCCGGCGGCGCAGATGACCATCGGTTCTCCAATCTCGTAGGGTCATCATCCTCCGACAAACCATCAGACGGGACGTACAATATCACATATGGCTACTGCTGGTGGGACGAAGGATGCAAGCAGCGTATGACCCGTTGCCGCAACTGCGAACTGCATTTCTTGAATTGTTACTGGAACAGTTCCGTGGCTGACTATTACGTCGGTCCGGAGAATGCAAAATGTTATTTCGAGGGCTGTACATTTGCCGGCAAAGCCAACTCGGCGAAAAACATCTACAAAGGCTTCAATAATACTACCAACTACTGCAAGTTTGTTAACTGCACTGGTAATTGTCCGTCCGACAAAGGTAACGTAGCCGCCCCTACATACAGTTACGACCAACTAGCAGCCGCCACGGCGAAAACATATGTCACCCTGTCCTCCTGCGGCGCAGGTGCCACACTGACCGTGACAAACGAAGGCACCGTCTCCTCTTCCTGTGACAGCTCGGAACCCGGAGGCGGAGATACACCTGGTGGAGGCGGAGAAACGCCCGTGGTGGTGTCCGGAGACTGCTGCGTCAGTTTAGCTAAGGGCGCAGAGCCGACCGTAGCGAACGGAGGTATTCCCGCTGATTTCGGACAAATATCGATCATAGTCTATAACACTGGTAGCACATGGGAGGCAGACTACTTCAATATGGGTAAGAACGCTGACTACATCACCTTTGATTTCTCTGCTTACGCTACGTCTATAGAGGCGGTAGAGTTCGATGTGACTATCCCGAATTGGGCGGAAAACAAGAACACCATCGCCTATCATTGGAACAACAACGCCAACACAACCTATACGATCTCAAGTTCCGCCAAAGAAATGGTACAGTTGACCGCACCGGAAGGAGCCAAATCCTTCACTATCCAGCGCTCGGCAGGTACCGGCACACGGATTAGTGAGGTGTGCTTCCAGATAGAAAGCAACGAGCCCACAGAGAACATACAACCGGTAGTTTCTAAAACAGCCGTAGTAAAAATAATACGCGAAGGAAGAGTGCTCATCCTTCGCGATAACAAAGCCTACGATATCTTCGGCAGACGGGTGGAATGATTACTTCACCCGCTGACCGGTAACGGTGTATTCCACTCCGCTACGGATAATGATGAGTTGTCCGTGGCGGAGTTCTTTATAAGCCTCACCCCGGCCCTCCCCTGAAGGGAAGGGAGTCTGGTCAATGTCGGTAGTTGAACCGGCACATTCGGCTGTGATATGCAGATTCTTTATTTCCCATGTAGCATACTTCGTGTCTGTACTCATATACTTAAACGCAAACACCGTATTAGCTCCCAGGTAAGCAACCGGAACATCAATCGACACATCTGCCCAAGTCCAAGAGCTGTTATCTGTGTATGGACTGATGGAGAGTTGGTGCCATTCGGACGACGCCACGTCACCTTGATAATCGGGAGTTACCCATAATGTCAACTCTTCCGCCGGAGTTCCTGCAAACTTATGTGCGTGTTGGAAACTAATCTCGGCAGATTTCATCCCATTCATACTCATGGCCGGAGTCATCAAATAACCGGTATAACCACCTTGTTTGCTACCCTTAGCATAGCCGTATGAGTGCCAAGACCACACAGATTCTCCTTCGGTTGTCATATCTCCCATTCCATTGGTCAGGTGAGTCTCATCAATATCTACACATACACCTTCCGGTGTTGCAGGACGACCTAAGTTGAGTTCCACGACATACGGATCGTGATCCGACCATGACATATCCCATGTTACTGCGGAATTGCACCTATACGCACTCACATGCTTCACGTATGCATTCACAATCTGTGCCGCCATAGTAGTATTAGCGAACACATGGTCAATCAACTCACCTCCGCTATAACAATGCGACCATGCATATGCATCGTATTTGAGCAACTGCTCTTCAAAACCGGCATTTTGAATCGTCGGAATAGGTGTTTCGCCTACTTGACAGTTCAGGTCTCCCAGTACCAAAATATCTCGGTCTGTCGTCACACTGCCAAGCGCAGAGACGAGATTAGTAGCATTCGTCTCACGCATAGACGCGCCTTGGTCTGCTGAGGAATCTTTCGCTTTGAAATGGTTCATGCTCACTACGAACTTCTCGTTATTCGATAATTGTTTGAATGCCTGGATACGCATTGTACGAGCATAATATCCGCTACCATATACCGCACCGGAATTGGAGCCCACTGTTGCCACTTTATCTATACGATAGATGAAACCCGACTTAATTTGATTATCCGCAATACCTTCATACCATTCGTAATCAATACCATCGTCCACAGCCGCATAACGTCCACTCACCCCTGCATGCGCATTCATTGAATCGGCTAACTGCTGCAACACAATCGGCTTGGCTTCTACCTCACAGAACGCATAGATATCCGCGTCGATATCCAGCATGGCATTCACAATCTTCCGCGTCTTAACCTGGAAGCCTGCAGCATCGCTGTAACTCGGACGTGTTGATTGCGTGTAATTATAGTAGTAGTTCTCTAAGTTTTGTGCGCATACACGAATAGAGCCCGTTACTATTTCTTGCGATTCCAACCACGTCACGGGAGCATTTAGCGGAGATGTCTCCGCGGTACTGTTGTATTTCTTTAGATTAGCTTCCACTCTCACTTTATCCCCGACCGCCAGTTCTCTATCCGGCCGGCAACGATAACATTGCAGGGCACCCATCTCCGTACTGCTCGCCGAACCGCGTGTATCTGCAATCCAAAAAGTCATGTTGTTGTACGAGGTATTAAAACTATTTTCTTTTATGGTGTTGACATAGCCCTCAATGGTATATGTTTCTGGCGTAGGCACATTATTTTCAGTCAAAGTTTGAGCGATTGCGATTGCTTCAGCAACCGTGATGGTTTGTGCAAAACCGCCTACTGCAAAAAGCAGGGCCACCAACATAGTAGAGATTTTTTTCATAAATGGTATGTTTAAAGTTATGTAGTGCATCGAGGGCGGGTATCAGCCGCCCTCGAGCTGTAAAATTGCCTTACGAGGCAAAACACTATTAGTCCTTGAACTTAGCCGCCAGGAACTCGCGGTTGAGGCGAGCGATATTTGCCAGGCTGACGCTCTTCGGACATTCCGCGGCACAAGCGCCGGTGTTAGTACAGTTACCGAAACCGAGTTCGTCCATCTTAGCTACCATCGCTTTAGCGCGAGCCGCCGCCTCAATCTTACCTTGCGGCAGGAGTGCGAGCTGGCTAACCTTAGCCGCTACGAAAAGCATTGCCGAGCCATTCTTACAAGCCGCAGCACAGGCTCCGCAACCGATACAACTAGCAGCATCCATGGCCTCGTCTGCTACGGGCTTCGGAATAGGAATTGCGTTTGCATCGGGTACACCGCCGGTGTTGACGGAAACGAATCCACCGGCCTGCATAATCTTGTCATACGCGCCACGATCGACCATGAGGTCCTTGATTACAGGGAACGCACGGCTACGCCACGGCTCTACGGTGATAGTCTCGCCGTCTTTGAACTTACGCATGTGCAACTGGCAGGTTGTTATAGCGCTGTCTGGTCCATGCGGGTGACCGTTGACGTACATCGAGCACATACCACAGATACCCTCACGGCAATCATGATCGTAGGTCACAGGATCTTTGTGCTCTGCAATAAGCTGCTCGTTCAGAATGTCAATCATCTCCAGAAACGATGCGCCTTGGAATACATGTTTCAGCTCGTAGGTCTCGAAATGACCTTGCGCTTTAGGTCCTGCTTGTCTCCAAACACGAACCTTAATATCAATATACTGATCCATAAAACTATTTACGATTTAATCATTTACCATTTGGTCATTTAGTTCTTATAGTTACGGGTCTTACGTTCCGTGAATTCGTAGTCAAGCGGCTCTTTGATGAGTTGCGGCTCTTGGTCCTCACCCATGTATTTCCAGCAGCCTACGTAAGAGAACTTGTCATCCTGACGGAGTGCTTCGCCTTCCGGCGTCTGGTATTCCTCGCGGAAGTGACCGCCGCAAGACTCCTCACGATGGAGAGCATCGACAGCCATCAGACGGCCGATCTCAATGAAGTCAGCCAGACGGAGAGCTTTCTCCAGTTCGTTATTCAGGCTGTTGGCCTCACCCGGGATATAGACGTTGGTCCAGAACTCTTTCTTGATGGCGTCAATCTTCTTGATACCTTCCTTCAAGCCTTCTGCAGTACGTCCCATGCCGACGAAGTCCCACATAATGAGACCGAGCTCTTTGTGGATGGAATCCACCGAACGCTTACCCTTGATAGCCATCAGTTTATCGATCTTGTCCTGAACAGCTTTCTCTGCCTCTGCGAACTCCGGCAGGTCGGTACTCATACGAGGTACGCCGATCTGGTCTGCGAGGTAGTTCTGGATAGTATAAGGCAGTACGAAATAGCCGTCAGCGAGACCTTGCATGAGGGCGGAAGCACCCAGACGGTTGGCTCCGTGGTCGGAGAAGTTCGCCTCGCCGATACAGAACAGACCCTTGACACTCGTCTGGAGCTCATAGTCCACCCAAATACCACCCATCGTATAGTGGATAGCCGGGAAGATCATCATCGGGTTCTCATACGGGTTCTCATCGACGATCTTCTCGTACATCTGGAAGAGGTTACCATATTTCTGAGCTACGACATCTTTGCCCAAACGCTGAATAGCTTCGCTAAAGTCTAGGAATACAGCGAGACCGGTGTTGTTCACGCCGTAGCCTTTGTCACAACGCTCTTTCGCAGCACGGGAAGCGACGTCACGCGGAACGAGGTTACCGAACGCCGGATAGCGACGCTCCAAGTAGTAATCACGATCCTCTTCGGGGATGTCGCGTCCTTTGATCTTACCTGCCTGCAGCAGTTTGGCATCCTCCAGTTTCTTCGGCACCCAGATACGTCCGTCGTTACGGAGCGACTCGGACATCAGCGTCAGTTTGGACTGGAAATCACCGTGCTTCGGAATACAGGTCGGGTGAATCTGTGCGTAGCAGGGGTTAGCGAAATATGCTCCGTGGCGGTACATCTGCATAGCAGCAGAGCCGTTGGATGCCATCGCGTTGGTGGAGAGGAAGAAGGTGTTACCGTAACCACCGGAACCTACTACTACCGCGTGGGCGAAGAAGCGCTCGATGCGGCCGGTAACGAGGTTACGGGCGATGATACCGCGTGCACGCTTCTCGCCGTTCTCATCAGCGATGAGCACGATGTCGAGCATCTCATAGCGGGTGTACATCTTCACTTTGCCCTTACCAATCTGGCGGCTCAGGGCGGAATAAGCACCGAGGAGCAGCTGCTGACCGGTCTGACCCTTTGCGTAGAAGGTACGGCTTACCTGTGCGCCACCGAACGAACGGTTGTCAAGCAGACCTCCGTACTCACGGGCGAAAGGAACGCCCTGTGCTACACACTGGTCGATGATGTTATTGGAAACCTCCGCCAGACGATAGACATTCGCCTCACGAGCGCGGTAGTCACCACCTTTGATCGTATCGTAGTAGAGACGATAGACGGAGTCACCGTCGTTCTGGTAGTTCTTCGCTGCGTTGATACCGCCTTGTGCTGCAATCGAGTGCGCACGACGCGGGCTATCTTGGATACAGAAGTTGAGGACGTTAAATCCCATCTCTGCAAGCGATGCCGCTGCGGAAGCACCTGCTAAACCCGTACCGATAACGATGACGTCAAGACGACGTTTGTTAGCAGGGTTAACGAGTTTCTGATGGTTCTTGTAATTGGTCCATTTGAGCTCCAGCGGTCCCTCCGGGATCTTGGCGTCTTTCGGAGTGATAACTTTAGCCTCTTTCTTGGCAGCCGGTTTAACCTCCGCCTTCGGAGCCTCTTTAACATCATCTAATGCCTCAGCGGCTTTGTCGAGCACCTTCTCTGCTACATCCAACGCTGCCTCTGCGGCCTTTACTGCTACTTTCTTGGCAGCCGTTGCAGCTGCATCAATTATATCTTCTTTCTTTGCCATAATTGTCAATCATTAAGCGCAGAGCATCCCGATACCCATGCCCAGGTAATACAATACAACAATAGTGAACGGCAGTACCACGAGGGTAGCTACGACCGTGCTGATGACCTCAATGCGTTTTTGCCATTTGAGGTTGTTGAGTCCCATAGAGGTCATCGCCGAGCCCACACCGTGATTGAGGTGGAGCCAGAGAACAACGAGCCAAAGGAGGTAGAGCACGCAGTAGATCTGTCCCCAAACCGAAGTAGTGAACAGCTCCTTGACGTAAGCCGCACCGTTCTGCGGGTCAAACGCGCCGGTCTCGATGCCGGAGAGCTCCGCAAACTGCATCTTGAACCAGAAGTTGTAGAGGTGCAAGCAGAGGAAACCGAGGATGGTGAAGCCGAGGACGAGCATGTTCTCACTCTCCCAGGTCACACCGGGTTTCTTGTCGGTTACCGCATAGCGGTCGTTACCACGTGCTGCTCGGTTCTGAATGGTCAGATACAGACCATAGCAGAAATGCACCAAAATGAGGAACGCAATACCGAGCGAACCGATAACTGCGTACCAGTTAGCGCCGAGGAAACGGCAGATGGCGTTGTAAGCCTCCTCGCTGAAGACCAGCGCAAGGTTCATGCAGCCGTGGAAAAGCAGGAAGAAAACCAACGCTGCTCCACTAAGCGCCATGACGAACTTACGGCCAATAGAAGAATCTTTTAACCACATAAGATTGTTTGTGTTTTTAGATAAATAATATTGTTAATTAATGATGATTCGTATTTCGGCTGCAAAATTACTAAAAAAAAATGACATACGCAAGCGCGCACGTCATTTTCTTAAGAATTATTTAATATTCGCGTGTTTTTTGCATCGAAATTCCTTTTGTGCCTTCTTCAGTTGCTTGAGATAAGCCTTGCTGGTATGTAGTTTGGCAAAGGCGGCACTGGCCACTACGCGAGCGGCATCAACATCGCTCTGCCAGTGGAAGCCGGCGATGACGCGGCTCTGTCCGTATTCGAAGCCCTCCTTCAGGAGCGCATCTTGCGCCGCAGGGTTGATCTCGCATAAGATGAGAGCCGTGCTCCATCCCAAGGTCGTATGGCCGGAAGGATACGAACCGTTATGGCTCAACTCCTCCTCATCTTCGGGCACGAGCGTAGGCTCATGGAAGACCATATACGGACGCTTACGCATGTAAATAATCTTCGCGCTGTCGCATGCGAAACTGGTTGTCTTTGTTGCGTCCGTCAGCAGTTTCCACAGTTGGGGAGTGTTGGTCTTCGAGATCGCGACTCCCATGATCGGAGAGAAGATCTCCGCCATCCGCTGGACGCTATAAGCGGCATCGAGGCGTGCTTTCTGCCCACGCGGGGTGTTGCGGACGCTTTTGCCCCATTGATATTGGGCGGTATCGTAGGCGTAACGCATCTCGTTGGTCTTAGGCGGCGCCGGCAGATAACGCAAAGCGTTCGGCATCTCCGGGGTCGTAAAATACGGGGTCACATCCTCTGCAAACACGCAGATCGAGACCAGAAGAAAAGGAATAATAAGGGTACGTTTCATAATGTTTTTTCAATTTATCCGGCTGCAAAGGTACAACAAAAAAACGAGATATGCAAGAAAAAAAGACAAAAAACGTGTGTGCGCTTGCGTATGTCAAAAAAAAGCAGTAATTTTGTAGCCGAATTTAAAATGCCGTAGTGTGGCTATAAGAAAAAAAATAGTAACCCTTGTACTTTGTACCTTGTCCCTTTGTACGTATGGTCAGGTGTCGAATGCTGGGCGGTCGGTGTTCTCGTTTATGGGACTGCCGGTATCGTCACGTATCAACGCCTTGGGCGGGTCGAACGTCTCGCTCAGCGACGGGGATATCGCGATGGGCATGTGCAACCCGGCGTTGCTGCATGCTAACAGCCACATGATGCTGCAACTCAACTACAGCTACTACCTGCCTGGGACGATGTTCGGAAGCGTGTTGTATGGGCATAATTTCGGGCGTTCTAAAATAGAGAAACCGGCAGAGGGTGAACCCGACAAGCCGAACTATTTCGCAGTGGGTATCCATTACTTGGATTACGGGAAGATGTACTACGCGGACAAAGACGGCAATAAGACCGGTGGTTCGTTTGGTGCTCGGGACATCTTGATAGACGTGATGTACGCGCGGCAGTTAGGACGGATGTTCAAGGTCGGCGTGACGCTCAAACCGGTTTATTCGATCTATGAGAGCTACAGTTCGTTTGCGTTAGGCGCGGACGTAGGAGCGCATTTCCAAAGCCCCGACTCAACCTTCCAGATGGGTCTGGTGCTGCAGAACATAGGATGGCAGTTGAAGGGCTTCTACTCGGAGGAAGGCGGTACGAATCATGAGATGCTGCCGCTGAACCTACAGTTAGGTCTGACGTACCGAGTGAAGCACGCGCCGTTGCGGTTTCACCTGCAGGCGCATAACCTGCAGACCTGGTACCTGAACTACGAATGGACGGGGCTGGACAAGAACGCCACGACCGGCGACATCATTCCCCATAACGTCAAATGGTACGACATGCTCTTCCGCCACACGATATGGACGGTAGAGGTAGTCGATAAACGCGAGCGGTTCTATATAGCTTTCTCATATAACCACCGCCGCCGCGCGGAGTTGAACCTCGCCGATCAGCGGTCGTTAGCTGGATTCGCGTTAGGTCTCGGCGTACGAATCAAACAGGCGCATGTGGATTTCGCGATCAGCCAGATGACCAAGTCCAACTTCTCGTACCAGGTCGGACTGACATTAGATATAAACTCGCTCATGAAATAAATAAATGCGAAAAATGAGTAAATGCGAAAATAAAATCATTGTTGCTATAGACGGATATTCGTCGTGCGGGAAATCGACGATAGCCAAGGCGCTGGCGAAGCATGCGCACGCGACGTATGTGGACACCGGCGCTATGTACCGGGCTATTGCGTTGTACGTATTAGTCGAAAGTCGAAAGTCGAAAGTCGAAAAATTGAGTGAGGAAGAGATAGTCGCTCTGCTGCCGGAGATAAATGTAGGTTTTGTGCGGGTAGGCGATGCGCAGCACGTGACGCTGAACGGCGAAGATGTGGAGGGTCAGATACGGACACTCGAGGTCGGCAACCGAGCTTCGGAGATCTCGCAGATCAAAGAGGTGCGTGCTTTCCTCGTAGCGCAACAACAGGCGATGGGTGCCAACCAGAGCATCGTCATGGACGGTCGCGACATCGGAACAGTTGTCTTCCCGAAAGCAGATTTGAAGTTATTCCTCACGGCTCGGCCGGAGGTACGTGCCCAACGGCGGTACGACGAGTTGGTAGCCAAAGGTGAGAAGCCTGTCTATGAAGAGGTATTGGCGGATGTCAACGACCGCGACTACCGCGACACGCATCGTGCCGAGAGCCCGTTACGGCAGGCTGAAGATGCCATCGTGGTCGATAACAGCGACATGACGCCGGACGAGCAGATGAAAGTCATTTATGATCTGTACGATAGACTCCAATAGCGGTTTCTGCTTCGGTGTGACACGTGCCATAAAGACAGCGGAAGAAGAGCTCCGAAAGGGGGCTCTTTGTTGCTTGGGGGACATCGTGCATAACGGTCAGGAGGTTGCGCGGTTAGAGGGTTTGGGCTTGCAGACGATCGACAACGACGACCTGCGTTCACTACCACCCCACTCGCGCGTGCTGCTGAGGGCTCACGGCGAACCGCCAAGCACGTATTGGATTGCAGAGCAGCGGGGGATAGAGGTTATCGACGCGACCTGTCCGGTAGTGAAGAAGCTACAGGACCGTATCCGCGCCTGCTACGAGTTGCATAAGAACGACGAAGCCGTCCCCCCGCAGATCGTCATCTACGGCAAACGCGGCCATGCTGAGGTCATCGGACTGCAAGGCCAAACGAACAACACCGCCATCGTCATCGAGCGCGAGGAGGAGTTGGACCAACTCGATTTCTCGAGACCAATCTACCTCTTCTCGCAGACCACAAAGAGCGTGGAAGGTTTTCAGAGTCTTGTCAAGGCGATTGAAGCGCGCCGTTCGTTATTACGTAATAAAGTAATTACGTCATCACGAGAAGATTATTGCGCGCTGTTCGAGTATCACGATACCATCTGCCGGTCGGTAGCGAACAGGGTAGCTCAGTTGCAGGCCTTTGCGAAGGCGCAGGATCTCGTGATCTTCGTCGGAGGCGGTAAGAGTTCCAACGCGAAGGTGCTATACAACCACTGTTTAGAGGCGAACCCGAAGACGATCTTTGTCTCGTCGCAGGACGAGTTGGAAGACAAGCTTGCGGAGTACCGCGAGCAGATACAAACAAATCCCGACTGGAAGGTCGGGATCTGTGGTGCGACAAGCACGCCGCTATGGCTCATGAAGCGCGTTAGCGAACGCTTGTCAGCTTTTTGATTTTCTCATTCAGTTTCTTCTCCCTGAGCAGCTGTTCAATGGTCAGGTGCATTCTGTAATTCCAGAAATGGCGCGGGTTAGCGGGCACATTGATGCGGTCCGAGAACTGGTCTTTGATACGTACGTCGCCATCGATAGCGAGCCAGTCCTGCAGCGGCAGGATGGTCCACATCGCAGGCGAATACATATGCTGGTTGATGATGAACTCGGCAATCTCCGGCGTCATCTCTTTGGGTGCATCGCCCCACCAACCCATCTGCTCGTTGTAGAACTGCTGGGTTACCGCGCGGTCTTCTTCCCACCATGCACGCAGCGGGTTCATGTCGTGCGTACCGGTCGTGCAGACAGACTGATACGGAGCGTCGGCAGGGTGCGCGAACTTAACCGTCGGGTCTTTCGGCATTCGCTGGATCTCAAGGCTAAGGATCTGCAACTCATGCATCACGTCAGGTACGCAAGCCGGAACCATACCGAGGTCCTCGCCGCAGCAGAGCATCTTCGTTGCGCCGATGAGCGTCGGCAGTTTGCGCATCGCCGAATCGCGCCAGAACTGCGTATGACGGCGATAGAAATACTCGTTATAGATTCGCATGAGCACCTCTTTCTGGTCGGAGTAGAGCTCGTTGAAAGAGTGGCTCTGGTAGATCGAGATACGCGGATGGAGCCATCCCGGACGACGTTGATCCTCGACCATCAGCACTTCGCAATGGAGATAAATCAAGCCGTTGCAGATATTCTTCGCAGCCTCTTTGCTCAGACCTGCTGCCTTGAGTTGCTTCGGATCCTCCATTAGGCGGTCGTACCACTCCTGCACTTTGACTTGGGTATCAAACTCCGGACGGAACCAATAGACGTATCCGTCGCGGGTCTGGAGGGCATTCTTCTTCGCCCACTCGGTATCATACCCCAAGACATCGCCTAAGAAATTCGAGCGGATATAAGGCTTGGTCATACGGTCCCAGTCGAGGCAAATACCCTGCGCACAGAGGTCGTCGTAACTGTACGGAAGCGCCGGAACGAAATGACCGCAGAGACCCCACACGTCGGTCTTGCGCATCTGCCAGATACGGAAGAAACCGAGGATATGATCTACACGGTAAGCATCGAAATAGTCCTGCATCTTGCGGAACCGTTTCTGCCACCAAGCGAAGTTATCCTCCGCCATCTTATCCCAGTTATAGGTCGGGAATCCCCAATTCTGGCCGGAGATAGAGAAGTCATCGGGCGGTGCACCGGCAGACGCATCGAGGTTAAAGAGCTCCGGATAGACGGCTGCATCGACGGAGTCGGGGCTGATACCGATAGGTATATCTCCCTTCATCGCTACTCCTATCGAGTGAGCATAAGCCACTGCGTCCGCCAACTGCTTGTCGGCATGGAACTGCAGGAAATAGTAGTACTCCTTCGGCTGCTTGTCACGCTTATGAAGGAACTCGGCGTACGGCTCCAGCCACTCGCGGTTCTTCGCAAAGAAAGCCTTATACTCCTCAGAAGAGAAGAGGGCATCCTTGTCCTGTTTGAAGAGCGCCTTGAAGAAGACAGTCTTGGCGTCATAGACGTTCTGGTAATCAGCGATCTTAAGGGCGTTGAACTCCGCCTTCTGCGCTTCGTATTTCTTCTTCTGCGCCGGCGTCAGGCGCCCCATCTTCTCGATATTGATATATATCGGATGAAGCGCAAAGACGGAAACAGCGTTGTAAGGATAACTGTCGAGGTTATTATGACGGAGAGTGGTATCGTTGATCGGCAGGGTCTGGATCATCTTCTGACCCGTAGCCGCAGCCCAGTCTGCCATCTTCTTGAGATCTTGGAACTCTCCGATACCGAACCCTTCTTCCGTACGAAGCGAGAAGACCGGAACGGCTACGCCGGCACCTTTCCATCGCGGTTGCGTGCGGCGGAAACCACGGTCGTTCTGGCAGATGACCATACCCTTCTCGATACCCCAGATCTGGCGGTTCTCACCCCACTCCATATCTACCTGCGCACCGGTCTTGAGGTCATAAACGAGGTATTTATATTCGATGATCTGCGCCTCCGAGACCTTGATGTCGGCTTTCCAAACGGGGAACTCCGCATCGCTCATGATGAGCTTGTTATCGACATTCCAGTCGCCTAACTCCGGGCAGTTACCGACGATCGCCACTCCCTGCGTCGGCAGGATCTGCGGCAGATCGATGGAGAAACGGACGTTACCCTTTGGTGCCTTCACTTTGGCGGGGTTATGGCGCATGAAAAGGGACTTGAGGAAGGCGGTCGTATAGAAACTGTCCTCATAGGTGCTCGCCTGCCAAGCGTCGCGAACAACGAGTTGCTTGTCCACGGCTTTGAGGGTTAACGTACGGGGTTCGCCTGCCTCATAGATATACCGACCGTCCTGTAGACGAATCGCATATTTGTACTGAATACTGCCGGCAAAATCACTAATGGGGACATTAGCCTGCCAGAAATCGGTCCCTTGGCAATTCAGCACCAACGGGTCCTTCTCTGTCCATCCCAAAATCGACTCTTGCGTCTCAATCACGCAGAGACTCTGGCCGTACTCGGCACGATAATGAATCTGAAAATTAATGTTCATGGTATAATGGTGTTTTTTATATTTTTCACTTTCGGCTACAAAATTACTACAATTTTTCGAAATATACAAGATTTTGCTAAAAAAAAAAAATTATTTATGCTTGTATAAAATAATATCTTTTTTAAAAAAGAACCATCCGAGGCAGGGAAGGAGGGTGTTTATAACCCACAGCAGGACGCCTGCTAAGGCTGCATTCATCGATCCGAAGACCACGATCGCCCATGCGCCGCGAACGCCTACTTCCGCAATCGGCACATTCGGCGTGATGGTCACCAGCAGATAGTAAATCGGAGTCAAGAGCATAGTAAAACGTACTAATCCTAGACCATACAGCGGGTTTAAAGCTACTATCACAAGTCCTAATTGCACGCACCAACATAGCAAACGCACGAAACTCTGCCCCAAGCTACGGAAGAGCAGCTGCTGATTCACTTCGGCGTATTTCTTCAGGGCTCTGGGGGCGAGAGCAAAAGCGATTGCCAGCACAATAATAACCGCTGCAAGGGCGTAGAGATAACTGTCGCCTAACTGCGTTCGGATCGCCGGAGAGAACGCCAGCGCCACCACGCCGGCGATGACGATCGCCGCCGTCATCGTGGCGCTGCCGACGGCCCCCATACTCAACACCCGCGGCCATATTCGTTCATTCGTTAATTCGTTCACTCCTTCATTCGTTAATTCGTTCATTCGTTCACTCATTAACACCCCTCTCGCCGGGTATTCGCCGAGCCGCCAGGGAGTGATCAGTCCGGCGAGTTTGGAGTAATAGACCTGCCGCTGCGCCTCCTTAAACGTTAATCGTTCATCCGTTAACTCGTTCGCTTCACCATTTGCACCATTAAGCGAAGCGTCACCATTCCATAAGGTCATCCACCGCCATGCCTCGATCGCCATGTTCACCGGCATCAGCGCAACGCACAGGCCGAGCGCCAGATAGTGCTGCCATGCCATGCCACGAAGACTCTCCCACAAGGCAGGATAGTTCTCGAACGTGACCAGTTTGTAGCCCAGAAATGCGCACGCTGCGAGCGCCACGCCCCACTCGATTATATGATAAAGCGTCTTTTTGTCCATAAAAACGCTGCAAAGTTACGAAAAATTTTGCATTAATGCAAAATATTTTGTACTTTTGTGCCGTGAAACGACAAATACGAGTTATAATAATCATTTTATTCCTCCTCACTTCCTTTCAGGGAAGGGCCGAGGATGCCCCTTTCAACCTTCAACCTTCAACGTTCACCTTAGACGAAGTCGTATTGGACATCTACAATGCCGTGACGGAGTTTGGCGAAGTGGACTATGAGCAACTGCAGACGGATCTGTATGCGCTGCATGACGCACCGATAGACCTGAATCACACCTCGGATGAAGAACTCACGCAACTCTATTTTCTCTCGCCGCAGCAGATAGATGATATCCTCGCCTACGCCGGCAGACACCCGTTTGAGTCGCTGTACGAGTTACGGCTCATCCCGTCGCTTACGGAGTACGAGATCCGCGACCTGTTGCCGTTCGTCCAAATCAGAAATCATAAATCAGAAATCATAAATCAAAAATTGTACCCCCGCGAGGTCTTTGCCCATGCGACGCATGAGATCATTACGCGCGTGGATGCGCGTAATATAGAAGGAATGGAAGGTACGGATCCGATGTACGTGCAGGGACGCTATCGGTTTGATTATCAAAGGAAGGTCACTTTCGGTGCGCAGTTGAGACGACCGGTGGGAGGTATAGCGAAGGATCTGCAATACGGCGCATATCTGCAACTACGCGACATAACGCCCCATCTGCACACGGTCGTCGGTGGCAATTTCCAGGCCTCTTTCGGGCAGGGTCTGGTGCTCGCGCCGGTCTTTCATTCAGGCAAAAGTTCGTATGTCTCTTCGGTTGGCATGCAGCAGCAGGGCCTGCGGTATTACTCGTCGGTCGATGGCGAAGGGCTGCACGGCGTAGGAGCTACCATCCGCCACGCTTTCTCGTCGCAGACACGTCTGGATGCCTCTGCACTCTACTCCATGCGCCGCGCGAATGACTCCACCTGGCATCACCTGATTGGCGCCAACCTCACGCTGCTACATAAACGGCTGGAAGTTCAACTGACGGCGATAGAGAACCTCTGGTCGGACAGTATCCATCCGTACCGCAACGCCAAATACAACCGCCATTATTTCCGCGGCCGCAATCAGGCAGTCATAGGCGCTTCGTTCCGGTATAATCACGGCTGGTTTGATGCTTTCGGCGAGGTCGCTACTACGCAAAATGGCAGATGGGGCCTCGGTGCTCTCATAGGCAGTCGTTTCTATCCTACTCAAGGCGTCTCGCTTGTGGCGATATATCGCTATTACTCGCCGTATTTCGATAACGCCTTGGGTTACGCTTTCTCCGAGACCTCGCGCATCAACGACGAGAACGGCGGGTACTTGGGTTTTGAGATCACCCGCTGGCGCAACTGGCGGATTTCGGGTTACGGGGATGTGTTTTATTTCAGCGGCTACAAGTATGGTTTAGGGGATGCGGTTAAGACTCTAGGATACGATGCCATGGCAGAATTGCAGTACAGCCGCCATGCATGGCGGCTTAGTTGGCGTCTCCGCGCGCGGCAGAAAGGCGATGCCACCTACTCCACCCGTGCGCAGTTCGATTGGGCTCAGGGCAGCTGGTCGCTGCGTACCACCGCGGAAGCCAATCTGGTTAATCAATCACCAATGACCTACGGTTTCACCATATTCCAAGACATCTCTTACTCCCTTCCTTTAAGGGAAGGGCGGGGGTTAGGCCTTCGTCTCCGGCTCCAGGGCTTCGACGCCCGCGAATGGGCGAACCGCATCTATACCTACGAGCACGATGTATTGTATGCTTTCTCCATTCCCGCGACGTATGGTTTGGGCGGCAGGGCTTACCTGTGCCTTAGATGGCAGATCATTCCCAAGCTCGCGCTCTATTTCCGCCTTTCAGAAACTGTCTATGCAAAGCAGTGGGCGACCGCTCACGATCGCCCACAAACCCGCACAGACCTTCATCTGCTCCTCCGCGCGAAGTTATAACTTCATTCCGGTGACGGTATAGACCTCGCCATTGCGGAGAATCAGCACCTGTCCGTCGCGAAGAATCTTCCGGCTTTCGATCGAAGGAGCCTGCGTCTCTTCCATGCCGGTCTCTACCGGATCAACGTACTTGCGCACATACGCATAGACATATACAGCACCGGCGGTATTGAGCTTGTATGGCTTAATAGCCGCATTGCCCGCCTGGTATTTGAACATAGCGTTCGTGTTACCGAGGTTACGCACGAAATAGCCGTTATTGCCATCTTCTACGAACTCCCAGAACTTGCAGTTCTGTGTGTTTGCATCAACGATATCGTTGCCTGTAGAGGTTACGGCTATCGTCTTTCCGCCTACGATTGTCAGCGTGAAACCCTCTTTATTCTTCTCCGTCCCCAGTACCATACGGCATGCCGCATCAGCGTATGCCTCACTCTCGGTGACGGTAATGCCTGATGTTAGGACGGTCAGTTTCTTTCCGTCTCGTGCGCCAGCAATCACAGGAACAGTATGTAGCGCCAGAACGATCGTATCTTTCGCCGCCAGCGTAGAAGCGTCCGTCACTTTGGTGAACATCGATGCCGCAACTACGTTTACCGTTATCTGCCCGCTCACGCCGCCGATGGTAGCGGTGATGACTGCTTGGCCTTCTGCGATGCCGGTAACCAGACCGCTCTCGCTCACAGTAGCCGCAGCCTCGTTGTCGGACACATAGGCCATGGGGTATTCGTCCTTGGCTTGCGCGGGCAGCACATCAGGATTCAGCTGCATATTCGAGCCCACCGTCAGACTCACGGTAGCAGGATCGAAGCTGACGCTGGTCACCTCCACGGGTTGCACATGTATCGTGCAGGTCCGTTCCACGCTGCCGATAGTAGCCGTGATAACCGCCTCACCGATTCCTTTCGCCGTCACCAGACCTCTGTTACTGATGGTCGCTACGGCGGTGTTATTGCTGGAGAAAGCAGGACTCACGCTTGCATAATCCGGCACAATAGCCGTCACATATAGCGTCTGCGTATCGCCTTTGTGCATCGTCATTTCGCTATGCGAGAGCGTGAAATCCGTGACGACCGGTTCGGTGATGGTCAGGGTATGGCTGGCGCTCACGCTCGGCACGCGCACCGAGGTCGCAGTCACCGTCACGGTACCGCCTACATGCTTGGCAGTCAGCACACCTGCTTCGCTTACTTCACCTTGATACGTATGATCAACGCTCCATACCAAAGACTTATCTGCCGCGTCATTCGGCGTATAGACGATATACGGACTGAGGTCGATGGACTGTCCCTGGTCGATAGAGGAAGGAGCACCCACAAATGCCAGATTCGTCAGTTTGGTAGTCGTCGGTATGAGATTGATGGCGATCGGCGCGGTGCCTTCCATTATCTCCAGATGGATATCTTGCGTCAGGTAACTCAAATGCGCATCTACCGTACCAAGCTGCGTGCCGGTACCGAGATATGTGATGGTCACTGTTCCGCCGGTACGGTCGCCTTGCTCCGTTATGCTGAACAACGCAGCATCCGTTCCTTCTACCTCCCAGATGATATCATCCGTCAGGTTCTCGGCAGTATAATTCACCGTCACCTCAGCGCTCTCGCCCAACTCCACATCGCCGAACTGGATAGCCTCGATCTCTAAAGAGCTACTTACTTCTTGTGCTTCTCCGGCTTTCTTGTAGAGCGCGAACGAAGTGCCGGTAGCCTCGGATTTATAGGGTTTGAAGCGGTCATTGTTAAACCGAACCGGGTAAGCAGGGTCCGCATCATTCGGACGGAAGATCGCCGCCTCGCCATTACTGATACTGATCTCCCAGGTCTTAACCGTCTGCCCGGCAGTATAGACCGTTGCAAACGCACCCTTGGCATTATTCGACACATAATCCAAGAGCAAGGCGGTCGTCTCATCTTCGATGAAGAGGAACTGCCAGTTGCCACTGTATTGATGCATCTTGAATGCCTGTACGCCTTCCGGTATGTCTGCGGTCCCTGCAGCGGCATCAACGCTGACACCTTCGGTGATCGCCGTCAGATAAGTCCCGTTCAGCGGACCGCTGACGGCTCCGGCTGCCTCGTTCACAAAGACCACGGTATCGCCCTCGTGTAACTCGCTTGTGGAGTTGATACGCGTAAACGGAGTCGTGTTTGCAACGATGGCGTCCGCACTGACAACGACCCTGAGGTTGATTATTTTCTCTACCTCATTATAACCGGTATCGTAACTATAGAACCGGAGTGTGCCGGTGTAGGTACCGGCGGTCTCTGCATAGCAGCCGATCGTAAAGGTAGTTGAATAGGTCATCTTTGCTCCATAACCCATGTAATAGGAACTCTCTCCGCTGATGAAGAAGTTATCATCTCCGGAGGTGATCTGCGCGTAGATAGAATAGCCTTGGTCGCTCAGCCCGTTCCACGAAACAGGGATTTCTTCGGTAGCAGTTACATAACTCTGACCTTTGATACTTACTGTGCCGAAGTCCACATTTCCGGCAGTAATTGAAGCGGCATACGCACCCACACAGCACATCGTTGCCGCCAACAAAATGAATATTTTTCTCATGATAGATTGGTTATTATATATTTTCTTTCTTTTTCCTGCATTTCAAGTACGCGCCATACGCCAAAACAAGGCACATCAGCGGGAAAAAGACATCGCCTACCGGCATAGGCTCACCGGGAAGTTTTGTATCCTCGCCGTCATCTCCCCATCCTTCATCCTCACCTATGCGACGTATATGCCCCGGGCGATAGGATGCAGGCGCATTTGCCGAGGGGACACTACCGGATACCATAGTGACGCCGGTAGCCGCAGCCATCGGAAGGGTAGAACCCGAATAAGCCATAACGGACGTAGAGCGCATCTGCACAACAGGTTGTTTTCCCCATTCCTTATCAAAGATTTGAGCATTGGCGCTCAGGACACTCACCAAACTTATTACTGTCAATAAATATTTAAGTGATCTCATAATCTAATACCTTTTTTTACCTTAAACCTTATTTTACTTTCTTGCCTGTTGCGTCATAAATTATGCCGTTATGCCAAATATAGACATTTTCATGATAGATGAATTTAACCGGTCCATTGCCCTTGTTTCCTTCGCCAATGACATCTATTGCTGTCGGTGTCTGGCGGGTACCCACAACCGCATTGATTGCGAACCGTCCGTTTATCGTTCCGGCAGAGGTGGTAAATGTATAATTTTCCTCTATCAGGTTCGTGATCTGATCATTATTCGCATAGTCGATCAGATAAACACCTTCCAGATTCTCCACCACGCTGGCGTTATCGAGCGAGAAGGTATATTCTCCTTCCGCCGGTATGCGTACTTGGACAGGGATCCACTCTTGTGCCAGAACCGGAGAGATAGCCAGATAAGCCATATTCTGCTCGCCGTAATACATGTACGTACGCAAGGTGTTGCTATTGCTCAGCAGTTTAGCCAGATCGGCGTTTGTCTCATATTCTGCGGTGTAGTTTTCGCCTACCAGAATACCCATCATATCTTCGGCTCCATCTCCTGCGAGCGTAATGTACGCACGCTGGATAGGCATCGTCTCGTCTGCAACCTCTTTGCGATAACTCGGAGCTGATGCCTGTCGGTTCACCTCTCCGAATGTCACCGTTCCGTTCTTAGGCGCTTGGATCAGGAATCCGCTTGCCGGCTTCAGTTTGGAGGAAACAATCGGCACTTGGTCGTATTCCTGGAAATCGATATCCGGGATATTGGCATACTCGATTGCTCCTTCATCCGTATAACTCAGTTCGCCTTTATGCAGCGACATGTACGGGTTGGCGATGAAATTCCATCCTTTGGCATAAGAGGGGGTAGATGCGTCGCCATAAGCCGAGACGGTTACTTGGTCTTTGTGCGTGCTTCCCAATACACCTTTTTCCCCGCCTGTGGTCCACGCTGCTGAAGGGATTGTCAGCGGCATACGGATGATGGAGAAGGCTTTTCCGGCAGGACGTTTCGCCGTCATGGCATAAGCTTTGCCGGGTTCTAACTTGACAGGAATAAGATTGCATCCGTCATCTCCGTATAGTTTCCAGTTCGCACTCTCGCCTACACCTACTTGCACATTGGCTGCGCGGCTTGCGCCGTCGTAGTAACGCAGGCGAACCGAACCGGTTGTGGTTCCGATGACGGCTTTTGACTTGGTATTCTTGTACCATATCTTGGATCCGTCATTGACACTCAGATCTACCTCCCATGGTACGGCTATCGGATAGTATTGGTCGAAATCAATGTACCAGTCGGCATAAGCGTTAGTAGCTTGCAAGTTGCCGTTCGTCGGCGTGATATACAGCCGTGCTACATCGTATTTCTTGTCTCCGTTCAACCGGTTCCAACCGTTGCGCATCACTAAGGTAGTGGCTTTCAGTGTTCCGGTGGTCACATTGACTGTCGCGCCCGGATAGATATTCAGTTCCTTAATAGTGACATCCGAATTATCGTAAGCACTAGCGTCCACAGTTACAGTCACGTTCGGGAGGACGTGTACCTCCGTATTCCAAGCACTCTTGAGAGAGTAGTTTGTTTTATTGATAGTAATGTTGCTTGCTACGATAGTAGGTACCATAATGTTGCTTACCGCAATCATCACGTCGCTGCTGTTGTACCATTCGAGGGTCAGCATCTGGCCTTCGTTCGCGGCAAAATCAATCACATCGCCGAAGGCAACGGTGTAGTCATACTTGGTAGCACCGGTTCCATTGCTTGTCTTGGTCTCTGTCAGAGTAATCAAACTGCTTTCTTCGCCGTTCAGTTTGGCTTTCACCTTTGCTGCGGCAACACCCGTTCCGCCTGCATTGGCTTTATCCACTTCCACTATCGCATTATGGTGTCCCCAGGCGACAATCTCCGCTTCCGTAAATACCACACTGCTTGCAGGGATAAGGCGGAGCTCTTCAACACCGCTGGCAAATAGTCCCCAATCCGGATTGCCGGCATTATCACGCAAACTCAACGAACTGGTATTATTGGCGCAATAGATGGTGTATTTGGCATCCTGCGGGTTAGTGATGGATGTGTTTGTCTGCTTCAACTGCCACCACCATCCGGCACTCAAATCGCTCGTTGCTTTCGCGTTGTTGCTCTTACCTAATGTTCTGGTACCCGTCGCACTACCGAACAACGGAGCCGGACCGGCAGGGTCATTTCCATCTTCAATACTCATCGTCAGACGGATATGTTGACCGTTGCCGCCGGAAATATTGGATGCGGTTGGAGCCGCCAAACCATATTTGTTGCTTGCGTCGGTATATGCAACACTCGGGTTGTTGATATCATTAACGGCTATTTCCGAAGGCTTAGGATTCGTGGTAGAAGCCATTTCCGATGGCAGAGCCCACCATTTACCATCTTTCTTTGCTGCAATCACGAAGTCTGCCGGCAAGTGACGGCCGATGATATCTTGTGTCAGATTAACCGTCTTGGGTTTCGCACCGCCAACACTCACCGTAATACCGGTTAACTCATCCAATCCGTCGTCCGTATCGCCTACTGCCGGCGTATAGAAGATATATGCCACGGCATTAATTTCACCGGAAGCATCGGTAGCTAAAGCCGCTCCCGTACGGCTCTTTATCTCGAATTTCGCAGGCAGGTCAGGGAATGTCAGTGTCTGGCCAGGAGTCAAACCGCTACCGACAATCAGGATCGAGTCTTGCGAACGAACCTTCTTGCCTGCCGCCGAAGTAATGAACATAGGTGCGCCTGCTGTCACTAATTTAGGTGTCAGTGTCAGTTCCGCACAAGAGAACACATAGTTGGTGTAGGTTGCGTCACGCCATAGAGCATAGAAAGTAATATTGCCCGTTACGGTGTGGTCATACGGCAAAGTGCGTTTCGTGCCTCCTGCCGAACCTTCAGCCCAACCGTCAAACACCTTCCCGCTCGGAGCAGTGAACCCGCAAGCAGGCAAGGCATAAGTGCTGCCGTAGTCTTTCTCCACATCGCCCATGCTTCCGCTTCCGCCGTTGGCATCGAAAGAAATGACATGTGTGTCTATCGTCCACTTGGCATAGAAAGTAGCTCCGCTACCTTTCACCCACTGACTACTACTATTAGTCCATGGCGTACCGCCTACAGTTACACTGGCTACTAAATTACCACTTTCGTCTGCAATCTTCTGCGTGCACTCTGCATCTGTATAATACCCCTCCAATGAATAGTGATCACGGGTTGGCTCTAAGACATCTTTAAAATCAGTACCATTAACATCAATTTCTGCTAATCCATCCTCAGCTGTCGCATCACTGGTATTTTTTGACAACGTGATTGAATAAGGTAACGTAACCGATAATTGGTCGCCATAACCATAATCTGTTCCGTTGTAAGCAAATGGCCGTACATAATATGTCGTTCCGGCAGTCAAATCAAGGATATCTCCGCTACCAAATTGTGTATTTTCTTCAATAGATTTGTTCCATCCTTGTTTACTATCACTCCATGTTGGGGAACCGGTGGTATTATACACATATCCGTACTTTGTGATACCGCAACCTCCATCATCAGTCACTTTACCGCCGCTTACATGGAAACTTGTGGGAGAACCTAACAAACTCATCCCTGAATTAGATACCGTTGGCGTAGTGCAACTCGGGATGATGTGTTGTATTGTAATGGTTGCAGATTGAAGGGTACTGACATCATCATCATCTTTTTGGGTTATAGTAATTGTCGAATTGTATGTTCCTGGTGCATCGTAAGCATAACTAGTATAGAAAGAAATGTATTCATATGGCCAGTTGTTCCATTCTGCAAAACTGGTATAGTGATCATCATCAACCCAAAAAGGAGCACCATTATGCCCTTCAACTCCTGCCATACCAAAAGCAATATTGGAATACACATAAGTTCCTGAGATCTCCCCATGAATGTAGCCATAGTTATAAGAACTAGAGGTCCACCCTGCATCATTTTTTATGACAAGAGCATCTGTACCGGTTGCCCATCCGTCGGTAAGTTTTAAGTTTATAGTAATAGTACTCCCATCATAGTACTTGGTTTTATTGTACTCTATGTAGATTCCCGTTCCCCACACGCTCACGTTCACGCCTACTAATAGAAGGAGTGCGCAAATATATTTAATTGCATTTTTCATAACGTTGTTATTTAGCAAATTCAAAACTGTTTTCATATCTGTCTCCCTTTCTATTATTCAATCTTACTCCATACCGCGTAGAAGGTCTTGCCGTTCTGCGCCTCTACATCTATACTTGCTCCGGCGGTGTAGAACACGCCTGCGCCTGCACCGGCAATCTCGCTATGCGTAGCGTTCGGGTGCTCGTCTGCCCAACTGCTCTCTATCCAGCCCACCAAGTGCTCATGCTGCTCCTCGCACGTGTTATAAGTCGTGCCGGAGTAATCGCTCGTCGTCGGCGTAGTCTTCGTCAGATAGACAACCCGTTTGTCCGTCTCGTTGATAGTGGCTGCCACGGCACTGAATACCACGCTATGCACATGATCTTCAAACGTAACAGACGGCAGAGCCTTGATCTGTATATTAATCACTTCTTGAACCGAACCATTACTGGTCGAGGTCAGCGTCAGCGTTGTGCTCTCTACGGCTGCTTTGGCGCGCGTCACATAATGCGCTTCGGCTTGAGCCACTTGGGCAAGGTCGGCATTGGTATAATCGGCATTATACCCTTTTTTCTCTGTTAACACATCGCTCGGGTCGTAACTAATCAACTCAAACCGCGCTTGCTGTCCTACATAAAGCACCACCTTTGACGGAATAGCAATCGACTCATCCGGCAATGCCTGTTTCCATGTCCAGCCGGTTAACTCTTTCTCCGTGATACTTGCACTGACGGTAATTGCGTAAGCCGGCATGGAGAAGGCAGGCGGCGTGAGTGAAGAAGCATTAGCGCCCAGCAGCGTACTTGTCACATCTTGCGTCAGGTCAGCGGTTTTCTTGATGGTCCATCCGTTGAACTGATAACCGGTACTTACCACCGCCTCTAACTCAACGCTCTTGCCCTCGCAAGCGCTGTTATAATTGCTTGTCAGCGTACCGCCGGTTACCGCCGTTCCGCTCTTCGTCACACCCGTAATGTCATACCGCGTGCAGAACTGCGTCATGTATTCCACCGTCGCAGGGCTGTAATAGATGTCTATGTGTGATGCTGTGTTCGTCTCCCCATTTCCTTTTATTTTGAAATATTGTTTGTTGGCAGGGAAGGTATATACACGCGGTGCAGTTCCTACCGGAGTAATGGCATCGCCATCTAATGTACCGGAAGCATCGGAACAAGCATTGACCACTAAATTATCTCCGCTAACTTCTATTTTAAGGATATAGGAGAGGCTGGTTTTGCTATATATATAACCTAGACCATTTTTAGAACTTCGGAATTGGATGGAACTACTTGGCTTGGCTACTCCGCTTCGATAGTAAGTTACCCCATCTATTGACCGATCACCGTCTCCATAACTAGTCGGAAAATCAGTCGGCAAAATAGTCTTTTTCCCTAAATTCGTATATACCGCATAATATGTCTTTTCGGCATTGATGGTCGGGGTGCCGGTGACGAGTGTCGGTTCGCTTGTCTGTGCGCCGAACTCGGTCTCGCTCCAGCCGACGAAGTTCGGGTAACTGTCATCGGGAATATCCATACCTTGCGCTGTCATCGCCGTTGCCAATTCACTGGCTGTCGGTAATGTCGTTGTCTCGCTTTGATAGACATCCCGCGTCAAACCGGTCACGGTTACACCATCGACTTTGTAATATACCTTCACTTGCGCTGCCTCAACATAATTGACCGTCACGCTGACTGCGCCTGCACCACTCGGAGTGACTGTATAAGTACCGTCGCCGTTGTCATTCGCTGTTCCGTTAGTCACAACGATATTAGCCGTCCAATGGGTTGCCAGACTACTAATAGAGAATGTAGCACCGCTGGTATAAGTCACTACTCCCTTGTCATCAGCCGTGCCTTCCGTCACCGTCATGGCATAGACGTTGATTTTCTGATTCGTTGATACATTATCCCCGCAAAGCGAGTAGTTGATTGCAAAGTCTTGGTTTGTGCCCGCGCTCAGTCCTGTTGTGGAGTAGGTCACATCACCTGTGACATTTGGTGTTGTGCCATCCACCAACGTTGCCTTCACTACCATTCCCGAAGCATCAAAACTCTCACCGGCAATATACGTTGTCTTGGTCGGCGCAGTCGTGATAGCAATACTGCTGACGCCCTTTGTCCAGAAGTTCTGCGAACCGCTATATGCTGTTCCGTGACGGTTGGTAGCGTACGCACGGATATAATAATGTGTGCCCTTAGTCAAGTCATCAACGTCATACGAGAAATCGGCACCTGTCGTCGGGTTCGTAGTACCCACTTGCAACTTCGTCACACCACTACCGCCAATAACAGGATTGTCAGATGTACCGATCACAAAACCGTAGTCGCTTACATTACATCCGTCTGCGCCTAAGGTTGCCAAACCGCCCGTTGCCGTCAGTGTTGCCGCATCGCAATCAATCGCACTCACCACAGGTGTCGTGTTCGTGAATGTCGCATCCGCATCGCACGAAGAGCAGGAAGTTACGTAGTTGGAGTAAACAAGCGGGTTGCATATGTATAGAACTAATGCGCTTGTTTGTCTTGTTTGATAAATAGACACACGAGGATTACCATTGTTATAATTATAACTTACGTATTTATAATATTTATTCTTTCCACTTTCAGTAATATAGTTTGCTGTTCCATATTTATTTACAATGCTGGCTGTATCGTTAGTTCCGAAAGTAATTGAGAAATCTGTTTTCCCGTCTGTCTGTATTCCTTCATAATGTTGGATAGTATTTTTTCCCGAGTAACCTATATATTCTCCGGCTAATGTTCCGCTCATTTCGAATGCCCAATAGCCAGAGTTGTATCCGGCACGGAGCGTGAATAAATAATTCGTTACATCAGGATTACTGGATATTGTTATCGTTCCTGTTCCTGCAGCACCATTTGTGGTTCCTGTATAAAGTATGTTTTTGTCACTATTATAGGTATTACTCTGTACCGGGATAATTATACCTGAATTTGCAGTCTCCTCATATCCCATTACTATTTGCTTTCCTGCCGCAAGTTGCGAAGTGCTGGTAACGCGTGTAAAATCTCCGCCGCTTTCATCCGCAAACACCGCATAGAATGTCACATTTCCTGTAATAGCAGGCGAAGCGGCTTGGGTGGTGAAGATGCTACCCGGGTTAGCGGCACTCACTCCGTCAATAGCCGTACTCCGCCAACCTACAAACACTTTCGCGTCATCGCAATCGCTGCTCGTCGGTGCCGTCGGCAATGCGGCTACTTGTTCGCCGCTTACCACTTGCTCGGTAGTCGTCTCGCCGTTCACGCTCCATGTCACTGTGTAACTCGGTTTCCAGTAGGCGTGCAACTCGATATTATCCGCATAAATCCATTGCTTGGTGGCACTCGTGTAACTTGTCACACTCGCATTCACATTTCCGTTCTCGTCAATAATCTGCGTGCCGCTGCCGTCTTCTTCTGTATAATAACCGCCGAATTTATAACCATCTTTTACCGGCTTCGTGATAGCGCTTGTCAGGTTGGTATTGGCATCAAAGGTGACGGAGATACTTGTCGTCCCCTCTTTGCCGCTGTCTGCGCCTTCGTTATTCAGCGTAATCGTATAGTTCTTCGCCGTCCATTTGGCATAGAGTGTCTTTGCATCGGCTACATCCCATGTGTGGGCACTGCTTCCGTCGGCTGCATAGTACTGCGTGCCTGCTCCGCCTTCCGAACCATAATAACCGCCGAAAGTATAACCGCTGCGTGTCGGCATCGTGGCACTCGGCATGGCGGCATCATAAGTAGCCAATACGCTTCCCGAACCACCACTACCGCTCTGCTTATCCAGCGTCACCGTATAACTCTTTGCGCTCCAAACAGCGTCCAGCGTAATGTTTGCATTGACGGCAGATGAGAAACTGTAATCCGCTCCGTTCAGTTGCCATTTCACGAAGTCATATCCCGTGCGTGTCGGGGCGGAAGGCTCGGAAACCGCACTTCCGCTGTTCACATAGGCTATCGCCACTGCGCTTCCGCCGTTACTGTCGAAGGTCACGCTACGCGGAGTGAAGGAATTGCCTGTGCCATAAACAGGCACTGCACCTGTCTTGCTGTTCGTGCCGTATGCGCGGAAATAATAGGTTGTGCCTGTACTGAACGAGCCTGTCAGATTACCGCTCCATGTGGTAGCGGCATCGGAGTTGCCGATTTGCACTTTATTGTCACTGACGGTCGGGTTGGCACTCGTGCCCCATACAAATCCGTAGTCCGTCCAAGCGCAATATTGATTACCGGTACTTGATGTAGCAACTGTCACGCCTACCGAACTGAGCCCGAATGCCCCGCTGAGACTTGCCGCTCCAATCGTCGGATCTGCACTACAACCCACCTCTATACCGGTCACGGTGATAGAGAGGTCGCCGGTTATCTTGGTTGAAGCTATACTTAATGTGCCGGTGCTGCTATCCCATGTGTAATCAGTATCTTTTGCTTTGGTGACACCGCCAATCTGTACAGTCACATTGCTTGGCAAGGCATAGGCTACGCTGCTTGGTGCAAATACCGCAGTGTAATCGCCGCACACATTTGCACCCGTTGCCGGTCCCGAAGATTTTGTCACGCCTGTTAATGAATACGCTACGCTCCATTTGCCGGAGTTGTAGCCGGAACCGCTATTATTCAGTTCTTCCTCTTTGTCACAATAACCGCTTGCCGGATTAGCAATAATCAAGAAATCATAAGCTGTATTACAGGTTGTCGCAATAATGCTTTTCATCTTGTTATCTGTGCCACCATCGCTATAGAGCGTAATCTCACTGTCCGAACCGGTCTTGTTTGTAAAGGCGGTTGTCCATGCTCCTGCCCCGTGTTCTTTATATTTCACCGTCCAACTGCTCACATTGGCTAAATTGTCCCAACTTACCACCGCTTCCGTCGGGTTGCTCCAAGAAACAGACCCATTTATTGAACCCAGTTGAGTGCAGCATTCGGTTACATAGTCTTTATAATCCGTCCCGTCTTCCATCGTTGTGTATCCGACAACAATTTTTTTGAAATAGATTGCCTTGGAAGAAGTTTGTGCCCATGAAATCGTAATTGTACCCGTTGCACTACCTGAGAACGTATATTCCGTATTAGTAGAGGTGAGAGAAACAGTTTTGGTCAAGCCATCACCGTTCTTTGTGAAGTCAGTGCTTCCAACACTTACACCTACTGTGGCAGAAATGCTACTTCCTCCGGAAGTGGAAATCTTAACAGATGTAATTGTGCCGGAAAAAGCAGAAGAACTAAGCGTCATGGATGATGCAGGATTATTACCAGATCCTACTTGCTGACCTTTTGTAGCGTCATAACCATAGTAATCACCATTGTTGGATAGAGACCAAGACTTTGAAGTGAGGGTTTGCGAACCGGTGCCATCCCATGTTTTACTTTCTATGGTATGGGTGTAGGTGTTTGGAGTTGGTACTTTAGTAGTATAGCTTGTTGCAAACACCGCGCGATAAGTCGTGGGGCTTGTCAGTGCTACTACACCGGCATCACTGGCAGAGGTAAACAAGTCAGCAGGGGCACTGTTGCCAGTACCAATTAATTCGCTCGTTGCGCTCCATCCCTTGAATTTATTGGCACATGCCCCTATGGCATTGTCAGCAGGGGTGGAAGGCAAGGCGGTTATCTTGCTGCCGCGCTTGACAGAAGTAGTTGGGCTTCCGCTTGCACTGCTACTACCGACAAGCCATGTTACAGTCACAGGCTTGTAGAACTCGGCTATGACTTCCACGTTCCCTGTCGGCGTTCCTGTAAGCGTTGTACTGAGGCTGGAAGACGAGGCTATACTTGTTCCACTTGCTGTGCCGTACTTCCATCCTTTGAACTTGTACTTGGTACTTCCTTCGCTGGCTGTAAGAGTCCGTCCGGAGATGGTTGCCGTTACACCGCTACCGCTAATGTCCGTTCCGTCCTCGTCCACGATGCTGACGCTGGCACTATAAACGGTAACGGCCGTGTTGGCTGTGTAACTACCATCGTTTGTGGTACAGGTAATAGTTGCCGAACCGGCTGCGACACCGGTCACAAGCCCAGAACTGTTCACCGATGCTTTTCCACTCGCGCTTGTAGTCCATGCAACGGTTTTGTCGGTTGCATCAGCAGGCGCGATAGTCGGAGTAACAGTAAAGGTCTCTCCTACCAATATTGCTTTGCTTGTCGGAGAAACACTAACACCCGTAACATTTACAGTGGCAGCCGATTCCCATTGGGCGTAGAGGGTTTCTGATGTCGTTGGAGTATATGTATCACCCGCATTGCCTCGTTTCGTGCCACCAGAAGATGCTGTGTACCATCCTGTACAAGTGAAACCGCTGCGGTTAGGGGTAGGAAGAGTAATAGAGGAATTTGCTGTTGCTTGTGTGAGATTTGATGTGGCGCACGATCCTTCGTTTGCATTGAAAGTTACTTTTGCCAAATAAGTAACAACGATTTGTGTTATTCGGGCTTGCCCTGTTGTAGTGAAACTCCATGATGTGGTCGTGAGATTTGTTTGATTGGATAATCCTCCTCCATAACTTGAAGTTGTCGTAAAGTTGATAGCTTTAATTGTATAATCACTGGATATTGTTAGTTTACCGCCTTTGTACACACGGAATTGCGTTGTAGCATAACCTTTATCTGTAGAAACTTGGATTCCATTCAAAGTTTTGTTTACAGTGCTTCCTGTACCAGAAGTTCCTCCTGAAAAATCAGCTGGTACGAAATTTTGTGTCGCTCCCCACGCATTCCCAACTCCAGCGGTCAGCATACATAGGCAAATCAGACTGGCGAGAGATGGAAAAGACAATTGACTTTTGTCTTTGAACAGGGAAGGCGTGCGGGGAGCACAAGCAGACCGAGAACGAGAGAGATTCGAACCGAAACTAAGCCGGAAGCGAGTAAGGGTTTTGTAAGGGTTTTGTAAGGGTTTTATAAGACTAATCCTAGACCATAGAGCATACCTTACCGTACTCTCGTTGGACTCTTCGCCTACAAAAATTGCACTGGCATAAGTGGCATAAGTGGCAAAAATTTGCATGAGACTCTTGGCACAGTAGACCAACTTGCCCAGCAGCATCGCCCAAGCGGCACACATTTGCCGAACCTTTCTCGAACCGTTTTCGAACCATTTCCGAACCGTTTTCGAGAGATAAATGAATAAATCACTCCATTTTTTAATAAAAAAGTTTTTCATATCATTTAGTCTTTATATTTTCGCTATTTATAAGGTACGCATAATTACGCACAAAAAAACGGCAACTCCGTTTAATAGTGGAATTACCGTTTGTAATTATAATAAGGTTGTGATTACTTACAGAATAATCATGCTTTGGGGAATAATACGATGGATATATACAAATTCTCCCTCAACTGAATAAAGGATGGCCATCTTTTTACCAAAAGTCACATTACGCATCAACTGACCATATTTAATGGACAATTCAACGTCCACACCCGGAAGTTCTGCATATTGCTCTATCCAATCCAAGTGCTTTTCCAGAATCTCGAATTGCCTGCGAGCCGTTAGAGGAGCCGCACATTTCTTATGAATGAACTCCTTTAACTGAGCTATATCAGAATAGGCTTTTGATTTAAATCGAATGGTATAACGCATCAACGTGCCTCCCTAATATCATTCAAACCATAAACTTGACCAAGTTGTTTTGCCAATTCATCCATAAACTCCTCACGTGTGTAATACACTTCGTTTTCGCAGTTACTCATTATTGGCTGACTGCCACTTTCTCTAACAGGTGTCGCTATCATATTTCTCAAATATTTAATTGTTTTAACCTTTGCGACTGCAAAGGTACAACAAAAATTTGACATACGCAAGCATTTGGAGAAAAATCTTCTGATTTCTCTTCTTTTTACGGTAAATCCACTATGTCAAAGATCAATTATCCAAAGTTTTAAGTGTTAGGATTGAACACTACATTTTCATTGCTTATTTAAAATTTTTGTTGTATCTTTGCAGTCGATTTAACATCAAGGTGTGGAAAAAGACCGAGTTTTCATTAGGTTCATAATCCTTCAT
>ONEG01000011.1 GCA_900316845.1 uncultured Bacteroidales bacterium | reverse complement strand
AACTTATTCAGCCGGAATTGATCATGTGTCCGGCGCATTGGCAAAACCCAGTAAGAGCGGTCAGCACAGCTGCGAGAAGATGTTGCTCGCGACGCACCGAACCGCTGCAACGACCTCTAACAAGTGCAACCGTCTGTACCTCCGTGTACCGGTGAAACGCACCTCTCCGCTGACGCAGCGTGAGCACCAGATCCGCAACCGCTTCATCGGCGTGGCTGCGATGATCCAGGAGCGCAGTCATGACCTCTCGAAGATCACGACTGACCAGCAGACCTTCATCGCTCAGAAGAACGAACCGAACGGCTGCAAGACCATGAAACAATGGTACTGGCGCGTGTGCGGCGCGGAGTGGGATCAGGCTCATTCGTAACGTTAAACTGTTAAATCGTTAAACTGTTAAATCGTATGAGTAAGCAGCAGATCTACAAAATCATCGTTACAGTAACTACCGCTATCGTGACGTGTGTGGCGATTGCGTTGGGACTGAGTTCCTGCAACGTCACCCGAACGGTAACGACCCGCAGCGAGGCTTGGCAGAAAGGCGACACCAGCGTGGTGATCCAGACGAAGACGGTGGAGACGTATGACGCAAGCAAGAAAGGATTGTAGTGGAGAAGAGGAGCGAATTTTCGCTCCTCTTCTCTTGTAACATTACAACAATTTTTCCACATATGCAAAAAAATCCAATAACCGGAGTTTTTGCGCAACTTATTCCAACACTTGCGCACTATGATTTTTGGTATCCACTTTCTCGATAATACGCAATAAAGTGCCGATTTCATCGAAGATATACGTCTTCCGCAACGTGCCCATCGTGACCTTTCCATAGTTCTTCTTTTCGCCCCATGCTCCGAACGCTTGCAACATCTCCGTCGTAGGATCGCTCAAGAGCGGAAAAGGCAGCGCATTCTTCTCTTTGAACTTCACGTGGCTTGCTACGGAATCTTTGCTCACGCCGAACACCTGGTACCCTTGCGCCAGAAAGGCATGGTAGTTATCGCGGATGTTGCATGCCTCCGCTGTACAACCCGGAGTCGAGTCTTTCGGGTAGAAATAGATCACAGTCTTCTTTCCGACCATCGACTTCTCCGTCACTTCTTTTCCTGCCTCGTCCAATACTCGGAACGCCGGCATCTTGTCGCCAATTTGTAACATATCTGTTTGTTGTTTTATTTAGAACGCTTTTGCAGTCTGTTTAATTGAGCGCAAAAGTACTACAATTTTTTAACATACGCAAGCGCGCACGTTCATTTTTATTATTTTTTTACATTTCCTGACTCCCAAAATTTGCATATATGCAAAATTTTTTGTACCTTTGCGGCGTTTTTTAGGGAAGGAGTGGATGTCGTGCGCGAAGGCGCGCGAAAAGAGCAAAAAAGAAAGCACCCACGACTTGCGTAGATGCTTTTGCGCTCCCTCTAGGACTTGAACCTAGGACCCCCTGATTAACAGTCAGATGCTCTAACCGACTGAGCTAAGGAAGCATGCTTTTTCGAAAGCGGGTGCAAAAGTACTGCTTTTTTCTGACATGTGCAAATTTTTTGGCAAAAAAATGTCATTTGGGGTACACTTTTTTTGAAAATCGACCTATTTAAGGGCAAAAAACATAAAAAAATGAAAAAAATTCTTGGTTTAGGAAACGCATTAACCGACATCCTCTTGCAAGTCAGCGAGGATGATTTGCGTGAACTTGGTTTCCCGAAAGGAAGTATGAACCTGATCTCGCGCGAGCAGGCGGAGCAGATTCAATACCGCTTTCTCTCCGTGCGCAAGCGCATGGTGGCCGGCGGTTCTGCCTCCAACACGATCAACTGCATCGCCTCTCTCGGAGGTAAAGCAGCCTTCATCGGCAAGATCGGAAACGACGAAGTGGGCGATTTCTACCGTGAGGACATGATCAAGAACGGCGTCAAACCTATCCTTCTGCTCTCCCAGAACTCGATGTCCGGCTTCTCCATCGTTCTTGTCACGCCGGATGGCGAGCGCACGTTTGCTACGTACCTCGGAGCTGCGGCGGAACTCTGCGCGGATGATATTCAGAAGGATGCCTTCACCGGTTTCGACATCTTCCATATCGAGGGATACCTGGTTCAGAACCACGACCTGCTCGAGAAATCCATCCGTCTGGCGAAAGAATCCGGATGTATGGTCTCCCTCGACCTGGCTTCCTATAACGTCATCAACGAGAACCACGCTTTTCTCAAAGATCTGGTCAAACAATATGTGGATATCGTCTTTGCCAACGAAGATGAGTCTTTCGCTTACACCCATCTCAACCCCGAGGAGTCCGTACAAGTGATTGCCGAGCAATGCGACATCGCTGTGGTGAAAGTCGGTAAGAACGGCTCGTATGTACAACAGGGAAGCAAGCGTCATCATATCGGCGCCATCACTACCTCTTGTACCGATTCCACCGGTGCCGGAGACTATTTTGCAGGAGGATTCCTCCATGCCTTGAGCGATGGTTTTGATATCCGCCGCTGCGCAGAGATCGGCACTATCGCTGCCGGACGCGTGGTAGAGGTGGTCGGAACCAAACTGCCAGATGAGCAATGGGAAGAGATCCGCCGTATATGCGCTCTCTACCGCGGATTCATGCAGAAATACGATAAAGAGTAGAAAGACCGCTGCGCTGAAAGAATAAAGACCGCAGGCAAGCCTGCTAAAAGAATAAAGACTATTATGAAAAATCTCTTAACACCTTTTTATATCCTTTACCAGTACTTGATAGCTTGGCCGCTTCTGGCAGTACTGACAGTCTTCACGGCGATTTTTACCGTTTGTACCGTTCACTGGAAGAACGCAGAGTTCGTTCATAAGGTCCAACAGTTCTGGTCCCGCTCCTTCTTCTGGCTGATGTTTTTGCCCGTTTCTGTCGATGGAACCGAGCATATTAAGCCCGGACAGAGTTATGTCTTCGTGGCTAACCACCAGTCGATGTTCGATGTGTGGCTCGTCTATGGATGGCTGCCCGTGATCTTCAAATGGCTTATGAAAGCCGAGTTGCGCAAGGTGCCTTTCGTAGGAACAGGTTGCAAAGCGGCAGGACATATCTTCGTAGATCGCCGTAACGCGAAAGCCGCTATGGAGAGCCTGCAGGAGGTGGAGAGACAACTCGTGAACGGCATCTGTACGGTTATCTTCCCGGAAGGAACACGCTCCCTCAACGGCGAAGTGGGAAGGTTCAAACGCGGCGCTTTTCAGATTGCCATGGATCTCGGCTTGCCGGTTATTCCGCTTTCCCTGGACGGCTGTTTTGAGGTCCTTCCCAAAGGCAAACCTTTCGTCAACCGTCACCCCGTACACATGCATATCGGCGAAGCGATTGATCTCAAGCAGTTCAAAGATGCAGAAGGCAAACCCGATGCCAACGCCGCTATCGAAGCTGTCCGTGCGGCTGTTATCAACGGCCGCCAGAAATAAAATGTCCAAATAATAAATGACCAAATAGTAAATAATTTTATGTATTCCGATCCTAAAGATTGTCTCTATTGCACCAACAATGAGACTTTGCACAATCTCATGATTGAGATAGCACATCTTCGCGTGTCACGCGCATTCCTTTTTAAAGAGCAAACGTATCACGGTCGTTGCTTGGTGGCGTACGACAAGCATGTGAATGACCTCAACGAGCTGGATGACGAGCAGCGTAACCTCTTCATGGCGGACGTCGCAGATGTCACCCGCGCTATGCAGAAACTCTTCAAACCCGAGAAGATCAACTACGGCGCTTATTCCGATAAGTTGAGCCATCTCCATTTCCATCTGGCGCCGAAATACGTTGACGGGCCGGACTATGGAGGAACATTCCAGATGAATCCCGGTAAGGTCTATCTCTCTGATGCCGAATATGCAGAGATGGTAGAGGCTCTCAAAAAAGAACTTGTTCACTAATAATGCTTTTCCGCGAGATCATAGGACAAGAGGAGACCAAGCAACACTTGCGTCAGGCTGTGCGTGAGGGACGAATCCCTCATGCACAACTCTTTTCCGGTATCTCCGGCATCGGCAAACTGCAATTAGCCTTGGCGTACGCGCAATACCTCAATTGTCCGCATCGCACGGACGAAGACAGTTGTGGCGTTTGTCCGACTTGTCTGCAGTTTGAGAAACTCCAACACCCCGATCTGCATTTTGTCTTTCCGATAGTGGGCTCTGATGAGACCTGCGATGCTTTCCTTCCTCAATGGCGAGAGATTATTCTCAACCGGCACTATTTCGACCTGGAAGATTGGCATAAAGCCCTCGGCGTGGAGACCAAACAATCGATGATCTACGAGAAAGAGAGCGGAGAGATTCTCCGCAAACTCTCGCTCAAACCGTACGGAAACGGCTATAAGGTCATGATCATCTGGCAGCCGGAGAAGATGAATATCACGACGGCGAACAAGCTGCTCAAACTCCTTGAGGAGCCGCCCGTACAGACGATCTTCCTTTTAGTCTCCGAGCACCCCGAGCAGTTATTGGCTACTATTCAATCCCGTGTACAGACCATCCGTGTACCTCGCCTGGAGAACGAGACCATCGCTGCGGCTTTGGTTCAGAAAGGGATGGACTCCGTAAAAGCGAATGACATCGCCCGCATCGCGAACGGTTCTTATCTGGCGGCTCTCAAAAAAGCCGATGAATCCGACGAAAATCAACAAGAACTACGCGATTTCATCGCACTTTTCCGAGACGCCTATACCGTCGGAGTGCTCACCGATCCCGTAAAGAAATTCGAATCCCTCAAACGCTTGCGCCAGTGGTCACTCGACATGGCTGACAGCAAAGTCGGACGAGAGCGGCAGAAACATTTTCTGCAATACGCCCAGCAGCAGGTACGAGAGAACTACATCCGCAATTTTGCACAACCTGACCTGAATTATCAAATGGAAGCAGAGCGCAATTTCTCCGTTAAATTCGCGCCTTTTATACATGACGGCAACGTAGAAGCTATCATGAACCAACTCGACCTGGCGGAGCGTCAGATTGAGCAGAACGGAAACGCAAAGATGATCTTCTTTGACCTTTGTCTGCAGATGATCATCCTTATCAAAAAGAAAAAACCATAAATATCCATACATATATGGCGAATCAAAAATATCAAACATTGAATGAGCTCAGCGCAGGTGCTACCAAGCGCAATTCCGCACACATGTTACCCGTGAGCGATTGGCTCTCGGACCTCCCGGAGAATACCCAACTGACCGATCTCATCGAGGTACAGTTCAAGAATACGCGTAAAGGTTATTTCCATAATACCGCGCATCTTCCTCTGGAGAAAGGTGTGAAAGTTGTGGTGGAAGCCAACCCGGGTTATGACCTTGGCGAAGTAGTACTTACCGGCAAACTCGTTGAGTTGCAGATGAAGAAGAACAATATCGACTCCTCCCGTTACGAGGTGCGTCAGGTCATCCGTATCGCTACCGACGAAGATCTGGAGCGCGCCAAACAGGCTCATGCACGCGAGCAAGAGACGATGATCAAGGCGCGTCAGCTCGCTAAATCCCTTGGTCTGGAGATGAAGATCGGCGACGTGGAGTACCAAGGCGACGGATCGAAAGCCATCTTCTTCTATATAGCCGACGGACGTGTGGATTTCCGCCAGCTCATCAAAGTGTACGCAGAGACTTTCCGTATTCGCGTGGAGATGAAGCAGATCGGTGCGCGTCAGGAAGCAGGACGTATTGGAGGTACAGGTCCTTGCGGTCGTGAGCTTTGTTGCTCTACCTGGCTCATCAATTTCTCTTCCGTCGGAACAGGAGCTGCACGATTGCAGAATATATCCCCGAATCCGCAGAAACTGGCCGGCATGTGCGCCAAACTCAAATGTTGTCTCAACTACGAGGTTCCGGTTTATGAGGACGCTTCGAAGGCTCTACCTTCCCGTCATGCAGAGTTGGAGACCCAGGATGCCACGTTCTATTTCTTCTCTTCTGATCCGTTAGCAGGAACAGTTACCTATTCGACCGACCAACATATACCCGCTAACTTAGTGACCATCCCTGCTGCCCGTGCACACGAGGTGATTGCTATGAACCGGCGAGGAGAGAAACCCGTAGCCTTGGATTCCAGAGAAGTACAAGCCACTATCGGATATGAGACGGGACACGGTGATGTAACGCGGTTTGATAGAAAAAAGAAGAAGAACCATCATTCTAACAAACGATGAAAAGAGTACTTTATTGCTTTCTGGTAATTCTCTTGGCAGGAATGTTTACCTCCTGCCGTCATAACATCGTGTACAGCGAATTTATCTCGATTCCATCGGGAGAATGGAGTATAGACAGCCTGCCTCGATTCGACTTTGCTATAGAGGATAATAAAGCTTCTTATGATATTATCCTTTATGTTCGTCATACGGAGCGCTATCCGTATCAGAACATGTGGCTCTTCGTGCAAGACAACCGTCAACACAGCGATACCATCGAGTTCTATTTGGCAGATGATAGAGGCCGATGGCTTGGAGATAAGCATCATGGCTTCATCGAGATGCCGGTTCTCTATGAGTCGAACTATCATTTCCCGGATACAGGCAAATATTGTATTTCGGTCCAACAAGGGATGCGCGATAGCGTGTTGCGCGGAGTAATGGACATAGGAGTGGAGATTGTTAAAGGCGAGAAGTAAGAGGCAAAAGATTATGGGAAAGAATAAACTCAAGAAGTTTGCGGAGATGGAGACGTTCTCCAACGTCTTCCAATGTGGCGCACGCGCACTTTACAAAAATGGGCAAATCGACGAGTCCAAAATTGTCAATACCATGGCAGGCCATTGGCGCGATACCTATTTCCACAATGATCATCCCATCGTCTTAGAACTCGGCTGCGGACGAGGTGAATATACTGTCGGTCTCGCGCAACGCTATCCGGATAAGAATTTCATCGGCGTAGATATCAAGGGCGCTCGTATATGGGCTGGCGCCAAAGAAGCCGAAGAAATGGGTCTGAAGAACGTAGCCTTTCTTAGAACCAATATCGAGTTTATAACATCCTTCTTTTCTCCCGATGAAATCGATGAGATCTGGATCACCTTCTGCGACCCGCAGATGAAGAAAGCGACCAAACGTCTTACCTCCACCTATTTCATGCAACGCTATCAGCAGATCATGAAACCATCCGGCCTGATTCATCTCAAGACCGATTCGCCTTTCCTATATACGTACACCACGGAGATGCTCAAACTGAACCCCTATCCGGTTCTCGCCTCGACGGACGACCTGTATGCAGATACGGGAAATGGTCAAATGGAAATTGCCCAAATAATAAATTATTTTGAGGATGCACGAGCTCTAAAAACGCATTATGAGAAACAATGGCTCGACCGTGGAATGAAGATCAAATATATCGTTTGGCGTCTCACTCCTCTTACGCAATGGGAAGAACCGACCATAGAGATAGAGAAAGACTCCTATCGCTCGTACGGACGTAACTACCAGGCTCTATGAAAAGAAAACTCCTACAAATATTACTCTGGCTCGGAGCGATGTCCGTACTTACGGCCATTGCGATGGGAGCATGGATGATTATTTGGGGTGGTTCGCAAAGTACCGAATCGCTCAAGTGGCTGCAGTTCATACAGACGACAGCTACTTTCCTGATACCGCCGATTCTATGTGCGTGGCTTTGGGATGAGGAGCATAAGCCTTTCCGGTGGCTACGGATGGATGTCCATGTACAATGGCAGAATATATTGTTAGCGGTAGTAATTATGGTCTACGCGGTACCGGGTATCAATCTGTTAGCGGATCTGAATAGTAGAGTGGAACTGCCGAAAAGTCTCGAATTCATCGAACAAATACTGAAGTCTCAAGAAGAAGCAGCTGCGGCTTTGACCGAGCGATTCTTGCAAGCAGATACTATTGGCGGATTATTGATCAATATAGGTCTTATGGCACTTTTGCCGGCTTTGTCGGAGGAACTTTCTTTTCGCGGTACCTTGCAACAGATTATATACAAGGATCAAAGCGGCAAGGTACAAAGTACAAAGGTGCATCTGGCAATCTGGATAACTGCGTTTATCTTCTCTGCGATACATATGCAGTTTTACGGCTTTGTGCCGCGGATGTTATTAGGCGCGATCTTCGGCTATGTATTTGTATGGAGCGGCAGCCTTTGGGTTCCGATCACCATGCATTTTGTCAATAACGGGCTGGCAGTATTGGTGTATTACCTGATGGGAGAAAGCGAAAACACAAAAAATATCGCCGACACGTTAGGCGCCGGCGATACATGGTACTTAGGAGTCTTTTCGATCCTGATTACATCTCTGGGTCTACTAATATTCTACCGCAGAACTCACAAACAATAATTTTCTTGCGAGTACGGATGTCCAACTGCAACTGAGCAGGAATCTTTGCGTGGCAACCACCACAGGAGTCACGCTCAATCTTCACTACCGCCAGACCATTACGTGCGCTCTTACGAATACGTTTGAATCCGCTCAAGAGACGCTCGTCAATCTTCTTCTCAATCTCACCGGCACGAAGTACTAAAGCCTCGGTCTCAGCTTTGGTCTCTGCCAAAATCTGGTCGAGCTCCGAGCGTTTCTGGTTCAGATCTACGGTGCGCTCCTCGATATCTTTGGTTGTCTTTGCTTTCTCCTGCAGTTTGGACTCTAATTCAGCAGAGTAGTGTTTGATCTTACGCTGTGAAGCCTCGATCTCCAACTCCTGATATTCGATCTCTTTGTTGAGGTTGTCGAACTCGCGGTTGTTACGAACGGAGTTCTGTTGCTCTTTGTAGCGAGAGATAGATGCGTTGGCATTCTCGGTACGGACACGATGATCGGAGATCTGCGTCTCGCACTCTTTGATGTCGTTCTCGATATTCGCCAGACGGGTCTTGAGACCTTCTACTTCGTCTGCCATATCCTTCACTTCTTGCGGTAACTCACCCGCCAAGGTACGCAGGTTGTCGATCTTGGAATCTACCTGCTGCAATTCATAGAGGTACTTCAGTTTTTCCTCTACGGTTAATTCTTTCGTTCTTGCCATAATTATTTAGTGTTTTAATATATTTATCGGTGAATGATCGGCCGTGCTGATGAAGCATTTTACCCCGATGGAATCGAGGATATCTTTGAATATCTCGCGTGCATGCCGTTCTGAGTACCAATGATCTATATCGATCAATCCAATTTGTCCATCAGCATCCTGGAACTCATGATACTTGCAATCTGCCGTGATATAGACATCTGCTCCTTGCCGGATAGCTTCCGGAATAAACTCTGCTCCACTTCCTCCGCATAGCGCCACGCACTCAATCATCTCTTTTGGCGCGCGGGTATAGCGCACGTACGAGCAATCTAAAATATCGCGTACGCGTGTGAGAAATTCTTCATAGCGAATAGGAGAAGAGAGTGTCCCGATGACGCCCAAACCGGTCTTTTCGTCGGAAGAAGGTACTAAGATTCGATAGTTCTTTATACCCAGGTTATCCGCCAGACGGGTATTGATGCCTCCCATGACGGAGTCGAGCGAAGTATGGGCAGAATAGATTGCTATCTGATGACGGATAGCTGTCTCGACGATGCGTTGTTGAGCGGTCTCGCCGCATATCTGTTTGAGGCCGTGGAAGAGCAGGGGATGATGACTGATGATGAGTTGACAACCTCTCTCAATAGCCTCATTGACCACCTCCGTTGTAACGTCTGTGGTCAAGAGGACGGAGTTAATCTCACGTCCCGTGTCACCTATCTGCATTCCCGAGTTATCCCATTGCTCTTGGGCACTCCGTGGCGCTACAGATTCTATGCTATCGATTATGGCTCGTAAGAGCACTTATTTCGTTTCCTCGGCAGCCGTTTCCTCTTCCTCCTTATCGGTGAAATCGGTAAAACCTGCATTAACGAGGATGTTGTACCATTGTATGAGTTTGCGTATGTCGGACGGATAAACGCGGTCGCGATCCCAGTTCGGTAGCACCTCATCGAACCATGCGCTGAGTTCGTTATTGGAAGCTTTTTTTACGTCAAAAGCAACCGGCTTGAGTCCTTCTTTCTTCCCTGCTGAGGTCAGCACTTCGCTCAGGCGTACATCATCCGCATCGGTGAACATAGAGATATCGCTAAGGGCAACAATCTTGTCACGCGCATAAGTCGGCATGCGTTTGCCGTCCACGAGACTCTCCACGATGAGCATGTTATTACCGCGGCTAACTAATTTGTACAATCCGGGTTTACCGGTGATAGCAAGGATATTCTTAAGCATATATTTCGTATTTTTAATGTTCGACTAATCAAAATCGGCTGCAAAGGTACAACAAAATTTTGAAATGTACAAGTAAAAAACTATTTTTTCACCATTTATCGGTGATAAATAGTACTTTATTCGCTTGTTAAGTCTTTCGCAAGGGATTCAATTTCCTCTTTGCAAGACCGCAACAACTTGGTCGCTTCCGAAGAGAGGCGTTTGTATTCCTCCATACTGAGAGCTTCCGCATTTTCCAGTTGTGCAATAATGGCTTCTGCACGTGCTATTGATTCATCGTACGTCATAATATCGTTATTTGCCTTTCCCGCGGAGAACGACTCCGACGGTGAAAAAGAGTATTTTGAGGTCCAATAAAAGGGACATATTTTCCACATAGACGATGTCGCAGTTGAGCCGCTCAATCATTTTCTCCATCGTATCGGTATAGCCAACGCGAATAGGTCCCCAGCTGGTCAGACCCGGACGAACCTTGTAAAGCAGACAATAGTATGGCGCTTCCCGCATGATCTGCTCTATAAAATAGAGGCGTTCGGGACGCGGACCAACGATGGACATTTCTCCGCGAAGGATGTTCCATAGCTGCGGCAGCTCGTCCAAACGGTACTTACGCAGCCATTTCCCGACACCCGTGATACGCGGGTCATCATCGGCTGTGAGTTGCGGTTTGCCTTCCTGCTCGGCGTGGTCAATCATCGTGCGGAACTTATAGATATAGAAGGATTTTCCGTACAATCCGATGCGCTCCTGGCGGTAGAAAACAGGGCCGCGAGAAGAATACTTGACTTGTATCGCAACTAATATAAAAAGCGGCGAGAGAACGATGAGTCCGAGCGCAGAAACAACAAAATCAAAAGCTCGTTTGATACACAACTCCGAGTCTGTCATGGATTGTTCCGTGATGCGGATGAGAGAGGGATGATCGATTTGCCCGATACGCGCAGCTCCGGTGAGCATATCGTACACACGCGGGATCATACTGATCTCACAGGAGAGCGGATACAGACGTGCGATGAGTTCGTATAACTGACGGTCGGAATAACCATCCGGCAAATCAATAATAATCTCGTCCTGTTCACCGGGGATAAGCGATTCTGCTTCTTGCGCGGAGTGAATCGTCCGAACGCGCGCTATACCGCGGTTTCTCGAGAGAAGAGTGATGGTCAGACGCGGTATATAGGCGAACGTGAACTGCAGCCCGAAAAGGACAGCGAGCGAAACGAGATAGCGGTTGTACGTATCCACTTGATCGTCAATAATGATGACGAAGAAAAATAGCAAAGAGATGACCGCTGCAGAAATGAAAGTCCGCAAAAACTCCCGCCAGAAAGGTTTTTGGAAGGGATGCACATAGTAGCCGGAGAGGTAATAACACCCCAGACAGACGAACGGATAGATTACCAGGGGTTTCCAAAAGCTGAACGCCGGTATCAGTACATCGCTCAGGCCCTCCATTCGTCCTTCGTAAACGATCCACCGGAAACCTAAAAAGCAAAGCCACACCAGTTCACTACTGATGAGGTCAGCCAAGAGATATGTCAGTTGTTGTTTGCGACGGAGATTCATTATGGGCGGATAATTTTGAAGCTGTTATCAGCATTGATTTTGATGATTGTACTGGGCTCATGAGGCGTCTCGTCGTCCCGTCTGAACAGGCAAACGTAGTCTGTATGGTCTAGGATTAGTCTTACGATCTCCTTATAATACCTCGCAGTTGGTTCGCCGGAGATGTTAGCGGATGTGGAGACGATCGGTCTCTTGAGTTGTGCGCAGAGCGCGTTGCTGAACGGCTCCTTGGTAATACGTATTCCGACAGATCCGTCTTCGGCTATCAGGTTTGGTGCCAAATGGCGGGCATTGGGGTAGATGATCGTCAATGGCTTTGCGGGTGAGCAGTCGCTCTGAGAGGTGGAATCTTCATCGCAAGCGGTTTGTAGGAGCATTTCTGCGGACTCGGGGACATCGACATAGTAGTCAAGTTTGGCAGCGGAATCGAGGAGGACGAGCATGGATTTGGAATCCTCGCGTTTTTTGAGCGCATAGATGCGTGCGACCGCTTCGGGATTCGTAGCGTCACAGCCAATTCCCCACACGGTATCTGTGGGGTACACGATGATTCCTCCTTGTCGCAAGACGCGAAGCGCCGCTTGTAAATCTTCTTTGTCGTACCGCATAAAAATTGCGTAATTTGGGTGCAAAATTACAAAAAAAAAGGCATAAAACCAAAGAAAATGCAGAAAATCGACGAATTAAATCAAAAAAATCGCGGAATATTTGGTTATTTGGAAAAATTGTAGTAATTTTGTAGCCCCTTAAGTAGCGCGCGTCCGTAAGGCACGCATGTATGCAAAAAATATAAGGAATAAATCAAAACAAAAACAATAAACAAATTAAACAAATGAAAGAGTTAGATTTAACTAAGTATGGTATCAAGGGCGCAACCGTAATTGCACACAACCCTTCTTACGAGTACCTCTTTGCAGAGGAGACCAAGCCTGAGTTGACCGGTTATGACAAAGGTCAGGAGACCGAGCTCGGCGCAGTAAACGTAATGACAGGTATTTATACCGGTCGTTCTCCTAAAGACAAATACATCGTTGATGACGCTCAGAGCCACAACAACGTTTGGTGGACCTCTGAGGGTTATAAGAACGACAACCACCCGATGTCAGAGGACGTTTGGGCAAAGGTGAAAGAGCTGGCTATCAAGGAGTTGAGTAACAAGAACCTCTATGTAGTTGACGCTTTCTGCGGCGCAAACAAAGAGACCCGTCTGGCTGTTCGCTTTATCGTTGAGGTAGCATGGCAGGCTCACTTCGTTAAGAACATGTTCATCCAGCCGACCGCAGAAGAGTTGGAGAACTTCGAGCCGAACTTCGTGATCTACAACGCTTCGAAAGCCAAAGTAGAGAACTACAAAGAGCTCGGCCTCAACTCCGAGACTTGCGTTGCCTTCAACACGACGAGCCGTGAGCAGGTGATCATCAACACCTGGTATGGCGGTGAGATGAAGAAAGGTATGTTCTCGATGCAGAACTACTACCTGCCTCTCCGTGGCATCGCTTCGATGCACTGCTCGGCTAACACCGATATGGAGGGCAAGAACACCGCAATCTTCTTCGGTCTGTCGGGAACCGGTAAGACCACTCTGAGTACTGACCCGAAACGTCTGTTGATCGGTGACGACGAGCACGGATGGGATGACGAAGGCGTATTCAACCTCGAAGGCGGTTGCTATGCAAAGGTAATCAACCTCGACAAGGAGAGCGAGCCGGACATCTACAACGCTATCAAGCGCAACGCACTTCTTGAGAACGTAACGGTTGACGAGAACGGCAAGATCGATTTCGCAGACAAGAGCGTAACCGAGAACACCCGTGTTTCCTATCCGATCAACCACATCGAGAAGATTGTTCGTCCGATCTCTGCAGGTCCTGCAGCAAAGAACGTAATCTTCCTCTCTGCTGACGCATTCGGCGTACTGCCTCCTGTTTCTATCCTGACTCCGGAGCAGACGAAATACTACTTCCTGAGCGGCTTCACCGCTAAGTTGGCAGGTACCGAGCGTGGTATCACCGAGCCGACCCCGACTTTCTCGGCTTGCTTCGGCCAGGCATTCCTGGAGCTCCACCCGACCAAATACGCAGAGGAGCTGGTGAAGAAAATGGAGAAGAGCGGTGCGAAAGCATATCTGGTTAACACCGGTTGGAACGGAACCGGCAAGCGTATCTCGATCCGCGACACCCGTGGTATCATCGACGCTATCCTCGGTGGCGACATCCTGAGCGCTCCGACGAAGAAGATCCCGTATTTCAACTTCGAGGTACCGACCGCACTTCCGGGCGTTGATCCTGCTATCCTCGATCCGCGTGACACGTACGCTGACGCAGCTCAGTGGGAGAAGAAAGCAAAAGACCTCGCAGCTCGCTTCATCAAGAACTTCGACAAATACACGTCGAACGAAGCAGGCAAGGCACTCGTTGCAGCAGGTCCGCAACTTTAAATAAATGATACAAAGATAAATTACAACTATGCAAAACAAAGGACTTGTTAGAATTCTGGCGGTGTGCCTTGCGTTGGTATGCGCCTTCTACCTGTCGTTCTCTCTGGTGACGAGCCACTATGATAAGAAAGCAAAAGAGTACGCAGGTGGTGACGATGCGAAAGAGTACCTTTATCTGGACTCGATAGCAGCAAAGAAAGTATGGTTTGGCTACACCCTGAAAGAGTGCCGCGAGAAAGAGATCAATCTCGGTCTGGACTTGAAGGGTGGTATGAACGTGACGATGGAGGTGTCTGTACCGGACATTCTCGATGCGTTGAGCGGTCATAACGAGACTCCTAATTATAAAGAGGCTCTGGCACGTGCAAAACAGAAACAGAAATCCAGCGGTACCGATTTCGTGACGTTGTTCATTGAGTCGTACCGTGAGGTGGATCCGGATGGCCAGCTGGCTTCTATCTTCTCGACCTTCGAGTTGAAGGACAAGGTGACGCTGAACTCGACCAATTCTGAGGTAGAGAAAGTGATCCGCGAGGAGGTTGACGGTGCTATTCAGAACTCGTTCAACGTGCTCCGTACGCGTATTGACCGTTTCGGTGTTGTTCAGCCGAATATCCAGAAACTGGCTCAGCCGGGTCGTATCCTGATTGAGCTGCCGGGTATCAAAGAGCCGGAGCGTGTTCGTAAACTGCTTCAAGGTTCGGCTAACCTGGAGTTCTGGGAGACCTATGAGGCTTCCGAACTCCTGCCGATATTGGCGCAAATCAACCGTGAGTTCGCTGCTACGAACGTAGCTGAGGCTGGCGAAGAGGCAAAAGCAGCAGAGGTTGCTGAGGCTCCGAAGGCAGAAGAGGCTCCGAAAGCAGAGGAAGGTGAACTCGCTGATTTGGTTGATAACTTAGGCGCAGACAGCGCTGCCGTTGAGGCAGATCAAGAGGCTCAGTTGGCAGAGTACAAGAAGAACAACCCGTTGTTCGCTATCCTCAATCCGTCCATCAACCAAGCCGGTCAGGCTTATCGTGGTCCGGTTATTGGTACCGTTCATTATGTGGATACCGCCAAGGTAAACGCGATGCTGAACTCGCAGATTGCGAAAGCTGTTCTGCCGCGTGACGCTCGTTTCTACTGGACAGTAAAAGCTATTGACGAGGCAGGTAGTTACTTCCAACTCGTAGCGCTGAAGGCACAACGTGACGGTCGTGCTTCGTTGGAAGGTGATGTGATCACCGACGCTCGTGCCGACTTTTCGCAGCTGAGCGCTTATGCCAACGTATCGATGAGCATGAACGCTGAGGGAGCTAAGACCTGGCAGCGTCTGACCAAAGATAACATCGGCAAATCCGTGGCAATCGTGTTGGACGGCTATGTATATAGCTTCCCGACCGTGCAAAACGAGATTGCAGGTGGCAACAGCCAGATCACCGGTAACTTCACTGTAGAAGAGGCAAAAGACTTGGCTAACACGCTGAAATCCGGTAAGATGCCGGCTCCTGCCCGCATCATCGAGGAGAGCGTGGTTGGTCCGTCTCTGGGTCGTGAGGCTATTCAGTCGGGTCTCTGGTCATTCGTACTGGGCTTCTGCCTGATTCTGATCTACATGATCTTCTATTACGGCTGGATTCCCGGTCTCATCGCCGACTTTGCACTGGTTTGCAACGTCTTCCTGTTGTTGGGTATCCTGGCATCCTTCAGCGCAGTATTGACCCTTCCGGGTATCGCCGGTATCGTTTTGACGATGGGTTGTGCAGTCGATGGTAACGTGCTTATTTACGAGCGTATCCGTGAGGAGTTGAAGGCCGGAAAGGGAATGCGCAAAGCTATCGAAGATGGTTTCAAGGGAGCTATCTCTGCCATCGTAGATGCCAACGTGACTTCGTTCCTGACCGGTGCTATCTTGGCAATCTTCGGTTCCGGTCCTATCAAGGGCTTCGCTGTAACTTACATGATCGGTATTATCTCTTCGTTCCTGACGGCAGTGTTCATCACCCGTCTGTTGCTCGAGGACTACAGCAAACGTGAGAATGCGAAGGAGCTGAGCTTTACTACGAAGATCATGCAGAACTTCCTGCAGAACGTACACTTCGATTTCGTAGGTGCCCGCAAATGGGCTTACTGTCTCTCCGGTGCTCTGGTGATCTTCGCGATCCTGGGTCTGGAGCCGCATATCTTCGGTAAACTGAATCTCGGTATCGACTTCTCCGGTGGACGTAACTATGTCGTTCGTTTTGATAACAGCATCAACACGCAGGATGTTCGCGAGAGTTTGGAGAATACCTTCAAGGCTACTTTGGAGGACGGCGAGACCTTTGGCCTGAACGTAATCACCTATGGTAACGACGCCAACCAGGTTCGTATCTCCACTAACTATCGTATCCACGAGGAGACCGCAGAGGCAGACGAGCAGATCGAGGCATTGCTCTATGAGGGCTGCAAGCCGTTCTTGGGCGAGGGCATCACTTTCGATGACTTCCGCTCGACGGATTCCAATGCTTCTGTAGGTATCATGTCCAGCCAGAAAGTGGGGCCGGCTATCGCTGATGATATCACTACCAGCGCTATCTGGGCTGTGCTCGCAGCGCTTGTTGTGATCTTCCTCTATATCCTCCTCCGTTTCCGCAATTTCGCTTACTCGGTAGGTGCATTGGTAGCTCTGGCTCACGATACAGTAATTGTGCTGGGTCTGTACGCTATCTTGTGGAAGATCATGCCTTTCTCCATGGAGATCGACCAGGCATTTATCGCAGCGATCCTGACTGTAATCGGTTATTCAATCAACGATACCGTGGTCATTTTCGACCGTGTTCGTGAGTACAACAGCTTGTATCCGAAGCGCGAGCGCTTGCAGAACATCAACGATGCGTTGAACAACACTTTGAGCCGTACGTTCTCGACCTCAATGAGTACGTTCGTCGTATTGTTGGCGATCTTTATCTTCGGTGGTGAGACCATCCAGGGCTTCGTATTCGCACTTCTTGTAGGTGTGATCGTCGGTACCTATTCGTCTCTGTTCATCGCTTCGCCGATCGCTTATGACATTCAGTTGGCGCAAGCTCGCCGTGCTGAGAAGAAGGCAGAATTGAAGAAATAATGGCTCGCAAGCAAGCACAGACCTGTTCTTTCTGCGGTCGTCCGATGCCGGAGATGTTCGCCGGTGAAAGGGACAATGCCATGATATGCAGCGATTGCATCGAAGCAGGGCATCGTATCTTGGCGTCCCGACCGAGGGTAAGTTCGGTACAAGGTGATGACCTGAGTTTGGAGACATTGCCGACACCGCAGGAGATAAAGGATTTTCTGGATCAATACGTCATCGGCCAGGAGGAAGCAAAACGCTTCCTCTCGGTCGCTGTGTATAACCACTACAAACGTCTGTTGCAGGACAAAAGCGAAGACGATGTGGAGATAGAAAAGAGTAATATCCTTCTGGTCGGTTCTACGGGAACGGGCAAAACACTGCTGGCTCGTACCATCGCTAAACTGTTGAAAGTGCCGTTTGCGATAGGTGATGCCACCGCATTGACGCAAGCCGGTTATGTCGGCGAGGACGTGGAGTCGTTGCTGGTTCGGTTGTTGCAAGATGCTGAGTATGATGTCACAAAGGCGCAACGAGGTATCGTCTTTATCGATGAAATCGACAAGATTGCCCGTAAATCGGAGAATATGTCCATCACTCGGGATGTGAGCGGTGAGGGCGTTCAGCAGAGCCTTTTGAAGATGCTGGAGGGTTCTATTGTCAATGTGCCGCCTCAAGGAGGCCGCAAGCACCCCGACCAGGAGCTGATTCATGTGGACACGCATAATATTCTATTTATCTGCGGTGGAGCTTTCGATGGCATCGAGCAGAAGATTGCACAACGCTTGCATACCCAGGTAATCGGTTTCTCGGCTCAAGCGGAGGCGGAACGCATTGATAAGAATAATCTGTTGCAATATATCGCTCCGCAAGATCTGAAATCTTTTGGTTTAATCCCGGAGATTATCGGCCGTCTGCCGGTGTTGACTTATCTGCAACCCTTAGATAGAAAAGCCCTGCGCAACATTCTGACGGAACCTAAAAATGCATTGACCAAACAGTACGAGAAACTGCTGGCGATGGATAATGTGACGCTTACCTTCGATGAAGAAGCGTTGGATTATATAGTGGACAAGGCGCTCGAGTATAAACTTGGCGCACGTGGTCTGCGAGGGTTGATGGAGACGGTGATGATGGATCTGATGTTTGAATTACCGAACCATAAGAAAACCGGCGCACCGCAGAAGTTCACGGTTACCAAAGAATTTGCCCGTGAGAAATTAGAAAAGGCAGACTTCGTCCGACTTCAAAATGCAATATAAGAAGAATAAACGCGACTCGATTGAGCCGCGTTTGTTTTTTTAGAATCCGCTATATACAATCTCCAGTTTCATACCGTTTTTAGCCGACCGGATCTTCGTTGCGGAAACGGTTTGTTGCTGGCGAACGGAGGTAACGGCGGTGGCTGAGTTGGAGACCGTAGAGGTACCGATAGTAACGGGCACCAGGAGCATATTCAGTGTCGGATTATTATTCTCCTCATATAACTTTTCCCTTAATATCTTATGTAATCTGTCGGTCAGGAAATCAGACATGTCGTACGAGTAGTAATAAATCGCATCCCCCACGGAGTCCACACCTTGCGTTAATGTTCCCAATAACGCGCAGGTATCCGAAGGCAATTCCCTGTTGAGGAAGAACCGCTCAAGGCTCTCTTCACGAATCAGCAACATGTTTGATGCCGGTTGAATCCAGTCATTATAGGTCTTGTCGCTGGTCGAACCGGTGAATTTATTCTCCACGCTCACGCGTACCTCTGCCTTGTTGACGTACGGCCATTTGACGGTGTCTCCCGTTAGCGGGTCACGCATGTTTTGAATGATCGTGTCCGCAATCTCTTTTAATGGGAATTGCAGGCGCGTATATACGCACGCGGGCGCGATAATATAATTATAGGTGTCGGAGTCATTTTGCAGTTTCTCGACCAACTCTTTTTTATCTTCGTAGTAGAGATGGTTCACAGTGCGCACTTCAGAGTTGGCATAAAACGCCTTGAAATCATGCACTACGGTGTCCCGGCCGGCTTTATTATACCCGAAACGGTAGTAAACACCCAACGCTATATCGGAGATATTAAGAATAGTGGACGAGCCGAAGGAGGTCTCTATCAAGAGTCCTTTGAAAGCCTCGTTGAAGGTCTTTTGGTCGGTAAAGGAGCGGATTGAAGCAAACTCCTGCATAAAATCATCATTCACACGCATCCTCACCATGGGCGAATAAGTGCCGTCGTTATTCTGAATGGAGTCGAGTTTTTCCGAGGCAATCACAATGCGGTGATTCGTCAGGATACTCTTTTCCCGAGAGCAATAATCGCTGATATTCAAGTCTGTGGGATAAGTGCCGGAGTACTGGAAGGTCTGCTTGTCCATGAGATAAGCATTCACCGCTATCGGAGAGTTCGGGTCTCCTTCCCAGCTGGAGTAATACATGAACAGACAGATAGAATCTACCGAATCCACCGCAAAATCTGCGGGGTACGAGTAGCCTTCCGGACAAGCTAATTGCGTTAAGATAGATGCTCTAAGCGTTCCGTAGTCCGTCTCTATCTCGCCTAAGAGAAAAGAGTCCGCCTGAGAGATGATGGCGTCGCAACTATCCACGACGGACGAGATATTAAATGTATCTGCCAACACGAAAATCTTGTCATCCGCATCCAAAACAGACTGGCCGGTTGTCGCTACATCGTCCTTACACCCGGTCCACAAGCTCATTATAGCCGCCAAAAACACTATGAAAACAGTGCGTTTACTCATTCCCCTTTTGTTGCAACAATGTTTGATAAAACTCCCATTGACGGGCACATGCATCATTCAAATCTTCCTTTGCCTCGTACGGCAAAATAGGCTTGCCTTTGGTCTCCGCGTAATTGGCCACACGCTGATTGACTTTCGGCGTTGCATAGACGATAGCATCCGAATAATCCACCGCCAGACGCAGTAATTCCTCGTATCCGACGGGGAAATCCGCAATGGATCGCACATCCGTGTTGGTGATGCCGTCAATGCGCAGTTTGTCCGCGAACTTCGTGGAGAAAGGCTTTTGGTATTCGTTATCGTCTAACATGAGTACGATTTTGGAATTCGCGAAGAACGGTTCGTCATTGAAAGCCTTCTTGAGATAAAGCGGCGCTAAAGCACTCATCCATCCGGAGCAAAGAATGATATCCGGTGTCCAGCGCAGTTTCTTGACGGTCTCGATGGCTCCGCGTGCGTAGAAAATCACGCGATCGTCATTGTCGGCATACTCCACACCATTCTCATCTGCCACACCTTTGCGGCGATGGAAAAGATCATCGTTGTCGATGAAATAAATCTGGATTCTTGCCGTTTGAATCGACGCAACTTTAATCAGAAGTGGATGATCGGAATCCTCGATGATCAAGTTCATACCCGAGAGTCGAATCACTTCGTGTAACTGGTTTCTACGTTCGTTAATCTCGCCAAACTTCGGCATGAAAGTACGCGTCTCATAACCGTGTGCCTGAAAGTATTCAGGTAACTGACGATTAAGCAGACGAATGGGATTTTCCTCTGCTAAATAGGGGGTGATCTCCTGCGTGATAAATAGGATGCGTTTCGGCTCTTTCATAGACAAAATACATTTTCGCAATGCAAAGGTACGAAAAAAAATTGACATATTAAAAAAAAATGTAAAAAAAGTGACGAAAAATTTTATTTTTCGACAAATTTTGACTATCTTTGCACGTTTTTTGGCAAATTAAATATAAAATTATGCAAATAGTTTCTACAAAAAAAGAGTTACAAACTCTTGTGAAGGCTTGTAAGGAGAGCCACAAAACAATCGGTCTGGTGCCCACAATGGGGGCGTTGCACCAAGGTCACGCTTCGCTCGTGAAACGTGCCGTTGCCGACAACGACATCTGCGTTGTTTCGGTCTTTGTCAATCCCACGCAATTTAATAATAAGGAGGACTTGGCAAAGTACCCGCGTAACATTGAACGTGATGCGGAACTGCTGAGTTCCATCGGAGCGGATTACGTCTTTGCGCCGACGCCGGAGGAGATGTATTCTGCGGAAGAAATGAATACGACTTTTGCGTTCGATTTTGCCGGCCTGGATCAGGTCATGGAAGGAAAAATGCGTCCCGGACATTTCAACGGAGTAGTGCAAGTGGTGAGCCGCTTGTTCTATCTTGTCCAACCGGATAAAGCCTATTTCGGAGAGAAGGATTTCCAGCAATTAGCGATCATCCATCACATGGTAGAGCGCAGCTCTATGGCCGGTACATTCGGAAATCTGCAGATTATCGACTGTCCTATTGTCCGTGAGGAATCCGGTCTGGCGCTTTCCAGTCGTAATGAACGTCTTTCTGCAGCAGAAAAAGAAACTGCTCTGGCTATCTCGAAAACGCTTTTTGAGTCGTTGAAATGGGCAAAAGAAGCAACAGCAACCGCTTCATCCGCACACCAAAACCTCGCTCACTCCGTTGCTGCCGTCCGGCAACGCGTGATGGATACCATCAACGCCGTTCCCGGTCTGGAAGTGGAGTATTACGAGATTGTGGATCAGACGACACTTCTTCCGACGGACACCTTCGAGCATGCCATAGGATGCGTCACCGTGTATTGCGGCCCCGTTCGCTTGATTGATAACATCAAATACGAATAACCTTTCCATTGAGATTCAGTAAGTCTGTTCCCGACGGTCAAACGACGGTCAAACGACGGTCAAACGACAGTCAAGGCTTACGTCAGTACAATGCTACACCCTCATAAGGACCCGTGAAAATCGTTTTTGATCAACATATTCCTTTTCTTTTGGAATCCATTCAGCGTGAATGGCCGGAAGTGCAAATTTATCCGATGAAACCGGAGAAAATCGATGCTTCCGCCATTCGCGATGCCGATATTCTGATTGTCCGCACGCGAACCAAAGTGAATGAGCTGTTACTGAAAGGGTCAAACGTGCAGTTGGTTTGTACGGCTACCATCGGTTATGACCACATTGATACTGCTTATTGCGAGTCTCACGGAATACGGTGGATGTCTTGTCCCGGATGCAATGCGCAAGCTGTCTGCGATTATATTGAGGAAGCGATAACGGAATTTCAAATTTCAAATCCCAAATCTCAAATCTCAAATACTCCGACAATCGGAGTTGTTGGAGTCGGGCATGTAGGAAGCAAAGTGGCAGCGATGGCAGAACGGAAAGGAATGAAGGTCCTCCTCAATGACCCACCAAAAGGAATGGGTGTTTCTCTCGATAAAATCGGAAGGATTAGCGATATTATCACCTTCCACGTACCGCTTAAGAACTCTCTGGCAGAGTATCCTACGTATCACCTTTGCGACGAAGCGTTTCTGGCAAAATGTAAGCCCGGAGCACTGATCATCAATGCTGCCCGTGGAGGCGTGGTGGACGAGGAGGCCTTGTTACGCAGCGGGCATCCTTTCATCTTAGACACTTGGGAAGGAGAGCCGGATATCAATCCTGCCGTTTTGAACGGTGCTTTTCGCGCTTCCATGCACATCGCCGGCTACTCGGTGGAAGGCAAACGAAACGCATCGCAAATGTGTCTGAATGCTATCGCGGAGCAGTTCTCACTCCCGAAAATAGATTTATCGGCTTACCCGTATCTTGGTCCCTCGGCGGCTCCAAAAAATGGCGAACCATGGCTTGATGCCATCTCTCGCTCTCTCAAGGCGCAACCGGAGAGTTTTGAGGCTTTGCGCAAGGACTATCCGTTAAGAGAAGGGTAGTTTAGCGCTTTATAGTACAATTTATGGGCTAAAAGTGCTGTTTTTTTTGCATATATGCAAATTTTTTTGTACCTTTGCGCCCGATTTGAAAAAAGTAATTGATAACAAACAGAATAAATGGCAAATTTTCAGAAGTTGACTCCTCGTTCGGAGGATTATTCAAAATGGTACAATGAGTTGGTCGTCAAGGCCGATTTGGCGGAGCAGTCTGCGGTGCGCGGATGTATGGTGATCAAGCCTTACGGTTACGCTATCTGGGAGACTATCCAGGCAGAATTAGATCGTCGTTTCAAAGAGAAAGGGGTAAAAAATGCCTATTTCCCCCTCTTGATTCCGAAATCGTTCCTCAGCCGTGAGGCAGAGCATGTGGAGGGTTTCGCCAAAGAGTGTGCGGTCGTGACCCATCACCGTCTGATGAACGACCCCAATGGCAAAGGTGTAGTAGTCGATCCCCAGGCAAAGTTGGAGGAAGAACTGATCATCCGTCCGACCTCTGAGACCATCATCTGGAGTACTTACAAGAACTGGATCTCGTCGTACCGAGACCTGCCTATTCTCTGCAACCAGTGGTGTAATGTGATGCGTTGGGAGATGCGTACGCGTCTCTTCCTGCGTACTGCCGAGTTCCTCTGGCAAGAGGGTCACACTGCCCATGCGACCAAGGAGGAGGCAGAGGATTATGCGCGTCAGATGCTGGATGTCTACGCGGATTTCGCGGAGAGTGTGATGGCGATTCCTGTTGTCAAAGGTGTCAAGTCCCCCAACGAGCGTTTCGCAGGTGCGCTGAATACCTATTGTATTGAGGCGATGATGCAGGATGGCAAAGCGCTCCAAGCCGGTACGTCGCACTTCTTGGGTCAGAATTTTGCGAAATCCTTTGACGTGCAGTTCCTCACCAAGGAGAATAAATATGAGTATGTATGGGCTACCTCATGGGGCGTCTCGACGCGTCTGATGGGTGCGTTGATCATGACGCACAGCGATGATAACGGTTTGGTTCTTCCGCCGCATCTGGCGCCGATTCAGGTAGTTATCGTTCCGATTTTCAAGAAACAGGAGGATCTGGACAAACTGCTCGCCAAACTGAACCCGATTGCTGATCAACTGAAGGCACTTGGTATCCGCGTCAAGGTAGATGCTGACGAGAAATATACACCGGGTTACAAGTTCGCTGACTACGAATTGAAGGGTGTACCTGTTCGTCTGGCGATGGGTGGTCGTGATCTGGAGAACGGTACGATTGAGATAGCACGCCGTGACACCCAGACCAAAGAGACCATTTCTGTCGATGGAATCGTAGAAATCGTGAAGAATCTCCTGGAGGAAATACAGAAGAACCTCTTGCAAAAAGCACTCGATTTCCGTATTGCCAACACCCGTGAAGTGAATAGCTACGACGAGTTTAAAGAGGAACTCAAGAAAGGTGGTTTCCTGCTCGCCCATTGGGACGGAACGCCGGAGACCGAGCTGCGCATCAAGGATGAGACGAAAGCAACTATCCGTTGCATCCCTCTGGCTGATCTGCCGGGTCATCATAACGAACCGGGCAAGTGCATCCTGACCGGAAAACCCTCTGCGGGACGCGTTATTTTCGCCCTGAATTATTAATTGGCACAATATTTGTCAGTAGCCTTGTGAAATGAAGCGACTACTGCACATAGTACTGGTTTTGGCAGTGAGCATGAATATGTTCGCTGCCTCTCAGTATATGGACTCCTGTGCTGTCTCTGTGCGCGATGGCGACACACTTTATCTAGCATGGCTGCATGAGGTGTGGGTCTATCCGCCGATGAAATTCAAGAACAAGAAGCAGGAGAAATTCTACTGGCGAACCGTGCGGGATGTGAAAAAATGCCTGCCTTATGCCAAGATGATCAGCAAAGACATGGAATACGCGGATCAGGAGTTAGCCAAACTGCCCGATAAGAAAAGCCGTAAGAAATGGTGGCGCGCCTTCGAAAAGCAGCTATTTAAAAAATACGAGAAGGATTTTCGGGGAATGTATGCCTCCCAAGGAATGATGCTCATGAAACTCATGGATCGGGAAACGGACCGAACGAGCTATGAACTCATCAAGCAATACAAAGGTAAAACCACCGCGAATTTCTGGCAGTTTGTCGCCAAACTGTTCAAGAATGATCTGAAAGAAGAGTACGATGCCTCCGATAAAGACCGAATCACCGAGCGCGTCATCAATCTCGTAGAAGCGGGCCAACTATAGGTTCGCTTCTCCTTCTTCCTCTTTGTCGTCTATCTTTTCCTGGATGATATTTCGCCGCGTAAGCAGCATCGCTTGCAGCACTATCGCCGGCCAGATGGCTGCAAAATTCGGATATAGAGTAGCATAATGTTGGTCGGTCATGCGATAGGCATATACGATCATCAAGATATAAAAAAGCCCTGCTGCAGTAATGGTAAAAAAGACCAACGTCATTCGTCCTCTATAACTGAAAAAGCACAGCAGACACAGAATACTGCCCCACAACATCGCCTTGCTGCAATAATACAACCCTTTCACGGACATGACCTCCACCACTTCTTCAGCCCCGGTACTAAGTTCCCTTTGTGTCACGATAAACTGCTTCTGATCCTCCATTCTGAAACTGCGGGTATATAATATACCCGTGTCGCTCTGGAAATTAAATACCGGTCTCGTGCCCAATAAAGCGGCAGCGATGATGGCGATAGCCATATAGACCCAGCGTCTGAGCATGCGAGGAGGAATGATAGATTTTTTCTGTTCCATAAGTAAGCAATTATTTTTCGTTCATGTGTAATTTTCGACGGGAGGCTAAAAGCACGATGACTGCGGTGATAGCAGAGAGAGTGTCGCTAACGGGAATCGACCACCATACGCCGTCCAACGGATCTGCAAAAACAGCCGGCAGAAACAACGCCAGCGGAATGAGATAAATCACCTGACGCGTGAGACTCAGGAAAATAGCTTTTCCCGCTTTGCCGATAGAGGTGAAGAGGTTTCCCGTAACCATCTGAAAACCAATAATCAGCATCGTGGAGCAAATGATTCGCATCGGGCGAATCGTCCGGCTGATCAGTTCTCCGTCATGTGTAAAAATTCGCGTCATCACTTCCGGGAAGCATTCTCCTAAAATGAACGCGATGCCCATGACGCCTGTCGCATAAAGGCATGTGAGGTAGAAAGAGCGCAACATCCGGTCGTAATGTCTGGCGCCGTAGTTATACCCCGCAATAGGTTGCATGCCCTGATTCAGACCCATCACAATCATCGCAAACACAAACGTCAGACGGTTGATCACCCCATACGAGGCAATCGCCAAGTCTCCGCCGAAAGCCTTCAGTTGGTTATTGATGATGATGACGACAAAACAATGCGCGATATTATACAGGAATGGCGACATTCCGATCGCCAACGCACGGACGGTAATATGCTTGTTCAAACGCCAAATACCCCGATGAAATCGAATTAATTCGTTCTTATCTAGGAATTTGGTGAACTGCCAGATAACAGCTACCGCTTGACTCAAAACAGTCGCCAGAGCCGCTCCGCGAACACCCATATCTAAACCGAAAATGAAAACCGGGTCTAAAATCACATTGATCACTACCGCCACTATCGTTGCCGTCATGGAGAATCGCGGGTGACCTGCTGAGCGAAGCATCGCGTTGAGACCGAAATAAATATGCGTCAGAATATTGCCGTACAGGATGATCTCCATGTATTCATGCGCGTAAACTAAGGTGTCCTCGCTCGCGCCAAAAGCCATCAGAATAGGGTCTAACCACATCAGACCCACTGCCATGACAATAGCGGAAAGGATGATATTCATCACAATCACATTCCCCAACACCCGATTTGCTTTCTCGTAATCTTTCTCGCCCAGATAAATAGCCAATAGTGACGAAGCGCCCACGCCCACCAGGCTTCCGAAGGCTGCGCAGATATCCATAAAAGGTTTCGCCACCGTCAGCGCGCCTAACGCCAATGCCCCGCAGCCATGACCGATATAGATCGAGTCCACGATGTTATACAGCGAAGTGGCCGTCATGGCGATGATGGCAGGGAGTGCGTATTTGAATAGCAGTTTATGTACCGGCGCGATGCCGAGTTCGGCGGTCTTATTCATTCTTCAAGGCCTGAGCGATTTGTTCGAAGGCGGCTGCGGCCGGATGACCGACTTGCAAAGCGATAGGAGTGCCTTCATCGCCTCCCTCGCGGATAGATTGTACTAACGGAATCTGCCCTAATAACGGCACATCCAACTCTTCAGCCAGTTTTTTTCCACCGTCTTTGCCGAAAATATAGTACTTGTTTTGCGGCAATTCAGCCGGTGTAAACCACGCCATATTCTCGATGAGACCGAGGATTTTGACATTCACTTTCTCGTTGCGGAACATCTCTACGCCTTTGCGGGCATCTACCAACGCCACCTCTTGAGGCGTCGTCACGACGATTACTCCGGTCAGATGTAGCGATGAAATCAGGGTTAAATGAATATCGCTCGTTCCCGGAGGCAGGTCGATCAGGAAATAATCCAACTCACCCCAATGAGCATCTTCTATCAGCTGTTTCAGGGCATTCGATGCCATTCCGCCACGCCAGATAACTGCTTGTTCCGGATTAACAAAGAACCCGATGGAAAGCATCTTCACGCCATACTGCTCAATCGGCTCAATGAGTGTTCTTCCTTCGATTTCAACGGAGTACGGGCGGCAATCTTCTGTGTGAAACATCTTCGGCATGGAAGGTCCGTGGATGTCTGCATCTAACAATCCCACACGGTAACCCGCTTGCGCCAATGCCACTGCCAGATTTGCTGTCACGGTTGATTTGCCTACTCCGCCTTTGCCGCTATGCACGGCGATAATCTGTTTGGCATGAATAGGCGAGTCGTGCTGCTCCGGAGACTCATTGTGCTTCACGAACTTCGTGTGAATCTGCGCCTGGATATTAGGATCAACATACGTCTGCAAGGCCACTTCCGTCGCTTTCAATACAGATTTCAGAAACGGATCATTGTCCTTCTGAAAAATCAAAGAGAAAGACACCTCAAATCCGGAGATACGAATATCGTCCTCTAGCATCCCGCTTTCTATCAAGTCTTTTCCCGTTCCCGGATAGCGCACATGGCGCAAGGCATCGATTATTTGTTGTGGGTACATACGTGTATCTTTTCAAATTGCCTGCAAAGATACAACAAAAATCCCACATACGCAAATAATTTCATAAAAAATGCACGCGCGCTTGTGTATATAAAAAAAAAGCAGTAACTTTGCAGCCGCTTTTATCAAGTGCGTGTGCGCACGAGAAAAACGAACGACTTCGTCGTTTTTACGGCTTGCAAATGATTAACAATAAAATATGAAGAAATTTAACGAGTACAAAAAATTAGATTTGCCCGCGCTGAGCAAAGAAGTGCTGGCTCAATGGGAGAAAGAAAATTTATTCGAAAAAAGTATCTCTACCCGCGAGGGACATCCGCAGTTCCTTTTCTTTGAAGGACCTCCTTCCGCAAACGGTATGCCCGGTATCCACCACGTCATGGCGCGTACCATCAAAGATACGTTCTGCCGTTTCAAGACCATGCAGGGTTTCCAGGTGCGCCGCAAAGCAGGATGGGATACACACGGTCTGCCGGTAGAGTTGGGAGTGGAGAAGATGTTAGGTATCACCAAGGAGGATATCGGAAAGAAGATATCCGTGGACGAGTACAACGCCGCTTGTCGCCGTGAGGTGATGAAATATACCAAGGAGTGGACCAACCTCACCAAGCAGATGGGCTACTGGGTTGATCTCGACAACCCCTATATCACCTATGACAACAAGTATATCGAGACCCTTTGGTACCTCCTCAAGGAGCTCTATAAGAAGGGTTATCTCTATAAGGGATACACCATCCAACCTTATTCCCCTGCTGCCGGAACGGGTCTCTCGTCTCACGAGCTCAATCAACCCGGTTGCTATCGTGACGTCAAAGATCTCACATGCACCGCCCGCTTCAAGGTAAAAGGAAAAGGGCTTTCGACTTTCGACTTTGAGCGTAGCGGTCTTTCTACTTATATCATCGCATGGACCACTACCCCTTGGACACTTCCGTCCAATACAGCCCTTTGTGTGGGCCCGAAGATCGACTACGTAGAAGTAGAGACACCCGCCGGCGACCATATTATCCTTGCGGAGGCTCGCCTGAGCGCTTATCAGAAAGACCTCTGCGGGACAGACGAAGAAGGCAAACCCTTAGAGCCGAAAATTGTCGCTCGTTACAAAGGCGCTGACCTCGTTGGTCTTGAATACGAACCGCTCTTCCCGTGGGTCAACCCGGGCGAAGGAGCTTTCCGCGTCATCCCAGGTGACTACGTCACCACCGACGATGGTACCGGTATCGTACACATCGCGCCTACTTTCGGAGCGGACGATAAGAAGGTTGCAGACGCAGCCGGCGTGCCGGGTCTCTATATGCAGACCAAGAACAACGGACCGCGGCCTATGGTCGATTTCACCGGTAAATATTGGCGTGTGGAAGACCTCGACGAAGAGTGGTACAAAGCGAATGTCAACGACGAACTCTATCGCAAGTATGCCGGACGATGGGTGAAAAACGCCTATGACCCGCAGTTTACCATCAACGGAAAGTACGATGAAACCGCAGCTTCCAAGGCAGAAACGCTCGATCTCCACCTCTGTCTGGAGATGAAGGCAGACGGCCGTCTCCTCCGCACGGAGAAACACGTGCACTCGTACCCCCATTGCTGGCGTACCGACAAACCCGTCCTCTACTACCCGCTTGACTCTTGGTTCATCAAATCTACCAAAGCCCGCGAGGAGATGATAGCTCTCAACAAAACCATCAACTGGCAACCGGAATCCACCGGAACAGGTCGTTTCGGCCAGTGGCTCAATAACCTCAACGACTGGAATCTCTCCCGTTCGCGTTATTGGGGAACGCCGCTGCCGATCTGGCGCACCGAAGATGGTTCCGAGGAAATTTGTATCGGTTCCATCGCAGAATTGTTCGATGAAATCGAGAAATCTGTGAAGGCAGGCTTCATGAAAGCGAACCCTTGGCCGAACCACAAAGTGGGCGATTACTCCAAAGCCAACTACGATCCTTCGGTCATCGATCTTCACCGTCCGTACGTGGACTCGATCATCCTCGTCTCCCCGTCCGGCAAACCCATGAAGCGTGAACTCGACCTCATCGATGTATGGTTCGATTCGGGCGCTATGCCGTACGCACAAAACCACTATCCCTTCGAGAACGCCGACCTGCCACGCACGGCAGACTTCATCTCTGAAGGTGTGGATCAGACCCGAGGATGGTTCTTCACACTCCATGCCATCCACACGATGATCGAAGGAACGGTAGCCTACAAAAACGTCATCTCCAACGGTCTTGTACTTGATAAGAACGGCAACAAGATGTCCAAGCGCCTTGGCAACGCAGTCGATCCGTTTGGCGCACTCGATACCTACGGAGCAGACCCCGTAAGATGGTACATGCTCACGAACTCCTCGCCGTGGGAGAACCTCAAATTCGATCCCGAAGGAGTCGATGAGGTCCGCCGCAAATTCTTCGGCACACTCTATAACACCTATTCGTTCTTTGCCCTCTACGCTAATGTAGATCATTGGACGGTCGAATCCCGACAGTCAACCGACGGTCAACCGACGGTCAAAGCCAATGTTATACCCACACAAGGACTCTCTGAGATCGACCGATGGATCCTTTCCAAGCTCAATTCGCTCGTCAAAGAGGTCACCGAAGCCTACGAAGCATACGAACCGACCAAAGCCGGACGTGCTATCTCGGATTTCGTGCAGGACGACCTCTCTAACTGGTACGTGCGCCTGAACCGCAAACGTTTCTGGGGCGGTGAGATGAACGCCGACAAACAGGCGGCATACACCACCCTCTACACCTGTCTCAAGACCGTAGCCCAACTCATGGCGCCGAACGCACCGTTCTTTGCCGACCGTCTCTACCGTGACCTCACGGGAGAAACGGTACACCTCAGTACCTGGCCGAAAGCCGACGAGTCGCTCATTGACAAGACCCTCGAGCGTCAGATGTACCTCGCGCAGCAGGCAACCTCTACCATCCTTTCTCTCCGCAAACGCGCAGAGAAGAATGTCCGTCAACCGCTGCAGAAAGCCGTCATCCCGACGCCGGATCAGGAGACGCAGCGTGCATTAATGCACGTCTCCGACCTCATCAAATCAGAGGTTAACGTCAAGGAGCTCGTCATCGTTCCTGCCGAGCAATCGGAGATCCGTTTGGTCAAGAAGATCAAACCGAACTTCAAAGTCCTCGGTAAGAAAGTCGGCGCGAACATGAAAGCCGTAGCCGCTGAGATCAACGCGATGAACCAAGACCAGATTGCTCAAATGGAGCAAAACGGCAACTATCAACTATCAACTGTCAACTATCAACTGATAGCCGAGGATGTGGAAATTTTGACGGAAGACATGCCCGGTTGGTTGGTAGCCAATAATGGAATTCTTACTATCGCGCTGGACATCGAGCTGACGGATGAACTCATCGAAGAAGGTATTGCGCGTGAGTTGATCAACCGCATTCAGAACCTCCGTAAGTCCTCCGGTCTGGAGATAACCGACCGCATCGAGATCGAACTCGAAGATCGTTCGGAGATCCACAACGCAGTTCTCCACTGCGGTGATTACATCAAATCGCAAGTACTCGCTACCAAACTCGAACTCAATTCTCAATTGTCAACTGTCAATTGTCAAATCCTCGAGATGGACGGTTATAACGTGAATATTAACATCAAAAAAGCATAAAAGGATGAAAAAAGTATTGGTTTTTGCAGCGGTTTTAGCGATTGCAGCAGGTTTTGTATCCTGCCAGAGAGAAGCCTCCACTTTTGCCAAAGAAGACTTAATCGGCAGATGGCAAGCGCCCTCCGGCGACACCTTGCAGTTCATGGTCTTTCAGCCCGACATCGCTCCGACGCCGGAAGGTCTATCTGGCGAGTTCCGTTATGGTTATGAGTGGGACATGAACGACCATAAAGGATGGGATGACAGCCAGGGTACATACGAGGAATTCCTCTTCACACTCATTGAAGACGGTGGCGCGTATCACGGAAACGGATGGTTTGTCTGGCAACTCGACCCCAATGGTAATTTCATTTTGGTCAATCTGATGAATAATGGTGGCGCAGAGATTCCGAAGCCCTATAAAGTGACCGTATTGACAGGTTCCAGTCTGATTTATAAAGATGATTTTGGTACTACCCATTCATTTACAAAAGTGAAACAATGAAACGCGCTTTAAAAATCCTCGGCTGGACGCTGCTGAGTATCGTTCTGGCAGTAGTGTTGGTAGCAATTATCGCTATCTACGTCGTCTTCACGCCGGAGCGTTTGACGCCTATTGCCCGCCAGGCAGCGGACAAGTTTATCACCTGTGAGCATGAGATCGGCGAAGTGGATTTGACGTTCTTCTCCACCTTCCCGCGTTTTGGTCTGCGGGCGGATGGACTGCTGCTCATCAACCCCAAAGCCGGTGCGCAGAATGACACAATAGTGGAGGCAAAACATCTGGTAGCCACGGTGGATGTGATGGAGTTTTTAAACAACAAGAACCTCCATGTACACGAAGCGATTTTGGACGATGCTACCGTCAATTTCTACATAGCCGGGGATGGCACAACGAACCTTACAGACGTCTTTGTAACCTCACCCGACACGACAGAAGAGGACACTTCGGCTTTCTCTCTGCCCTTTGACGCCTTGCGTGTGGACGGACTTCGAATCAAAGCTAACGCCATCACTTTTCTCGATGAAAAGGACACAATCTGCGCTTCTCTCGGTCAAACGGACTTGAGTGCCAGCGCAAATAGTTGGGAAGATATTTTCCTCTCGCTCGACGCGCAGGATGTGTGCGCAACGCTCAAGGGTGAGACGTACGCCGATTCCCTGCACGTGACGCTTGATGCACCCATGGCGGTTAATTTGGACACCATGCATTTTGCTTTCCGACGTGCCGAATTAGCGGTCAATGAGTTTGCCCTCGTATTGAGCGGAACAGCAGATATTCGCGATTCCATCGGGATAAATGCAGGGATCGCTACGAAAGATAAATGGCAAATCCAGCCGCTCTTGGCGCTCGTTCCGGCGAAATTCACCTCTGCGTTGAAGGATATTGAGGTGGACGGTCAGGTTGCTTTGGAAGCGGACATCAAAGGCTTCCTGGGCGAAAACGCAATGCCGCTGGTAAAAGCACGTTTGACCTTAGAGGACGGTGAAGGAGCCTACAAACCTCTGCCGTACAAACTGCGGGACTTGGAACTCGATGCCGATGCCCTCTTGGATCTGAATAAGAAAGAACCTTCCTCCGTGACGATTCGTAATCTGGCAGCCAAGACCAAAGACAGCAAACTTTCTGCTACCGGAACAGTCAACGATCTGATGGGGAATATGTTGCTGGATCTGGCATTGAAACTTGATGCTAATCTTCCGGATTTTGCATACTTCCTGCCGGATAGCATGACACTCCTCGGACGCGCAAAAGGCTCGATGAAATCGAAGATATCTCTTGCTGACCTTACGGAAATGCGGCTCCATAAAGGTCGTATTTCTGCGGACTTGGTTTTGGATGATATTCGCTATGAGCAGGACTCGATGATTGCTATCCTGCCGCATAGTACGGCGAAGATCCAAATCCCGAACGCCACACCTTCCCGCAAATCCGTTAACTGGGCGCGCGCAGAGATTGTGAGCGATAAGATTGATTTCGTCATGGGAGACGCTACCCATGCCATGATTGATGCCCCGGTTATCAAAGCCGAAGCAGCTAATGTCCTCAACAAAGAGCAGGAGTATTTCGCTTCGTTGGCTTTTGATGCCTTGGATGCGAAATATGACACCATTCTCGCAGACCTGAAAGCCTCGGAGTTGGAAGCGTTCGTCAGCGGCGGACAGAAGATCAGTACCAAACTCAAGACGCAAGCCTTAACAGCTTCCATGGGGGAAGAGCTGAAGGCAAAAACCGGCTCTCTGGCTTTGGAAGCTGCATCGCGCTATAACAAAGATGGCGAGAACGCACTCCTCAAATGGAACCCGAGGCTGAAGATCAACCTCAAAGACGGTTTCCTGAACTTGCCTTCCCGTCTGCCGGAAGCAGTCATCATCCCGTCTATCGAGTTTAAGTACTCCAACCGCGAGATGGCGATTGATAACAGCCGCATTGTGTTGGGTAACTCCGATCTGGAGCTAAAAGGTAACGTGCGTAACATCGGCAAATGGTTCCGCCACGAGGATATTTTACAGGGCGAGTTAGAGGTCGTTTCCAACCATTGTGACGCGAACCAACTTCTCGCATGGTTCTCTGCGGACAAAGGCGCCGAGGAAGAAACAGCCCAAACGGCTTCCAACCAAGACGAAGTCTCAAACCAAGCCGCAGGCTCAAACACCCAAGCAGGCGAAGCTGATCCTTTCTTGGTTCCGACGGACGTAGATCTGACGCTTAATACGCACATGCGGGAAGTGGATATCTTCAATCAGAACGCCAAGGACTTGAAAGGCGGAATCTACGTCAAGAACGGCAAGCTGATCTTGGATGAAGTGGGTTTTGTATGTCGCGCTGCCAAACTGCAGCTGACGGCGATCTACTCCACGCCGCGCCGCAACCACCTCTATTTAGGCTTTGACTACCACATGATTGATGTGGATATCGACGAACTGCTGTCGATGATTCCGGATCTGGAGGAGATGGTTCCGATGCTTGCCTCCTTCAAGGGCGCAGCGCAGTTCCACTTGGCGGTAGAGACCTACCTCAATGAGTACTACAAACCGAAGATGAGTACCCTCCGTGGCGCTTCGTCGCTCACAGGAAAAGACCTGGTAGTACTGGATAGCGAGACCTTCTCGACGATCTCCAAACTGCTGATGTTCAAGAAGAAAACAGAGAACAAGATCGACTCCCTCAATGCGGAGATCACGATTTACAAGAACGAGATCGACGTCTATCCGCTCTGCGTGCAGATGGATAACTACATGGTGGCGCTCGGCGGACGGCATCGCACGGACATGACCTTCAACTACGACATCAACGTCCTTAGTCCTATTTATTTAGGCGTGCACGTGGGCGGTACAATGGATAATTTGGAAATCAAACTAGCGAAATGCAAATATGCCCAGGATTTCCGTCCGCACTGGTACCAAAAGGCCGACACGCAATCCCTGGAGCTCCGCCAGCTGATCAAGAAATCCATGGAGAAAAACGTCCGGATACAGTAATTTCTCGATCAGGAATAACCAAATTAGTAAATGAAAACGACATCGGACATACTGCAGACCATAGAACGCTATCGTACCTTGGGCATTGAGGAGCAGATTGACTACAAGAAATTCTACTTGTATTCTATCATTACGCACTCAACTGCCATCGAGGGTTCTACAGTCACGGAGATTGAGAACCAACTGCTCTTCGATGAGGGTATTACGGCTCCCGGACGCACGCTGCAAGAGCAGATGATGAACCTTGATCTCAAGGCTGCGTATGAAGAGGCGCAAAAGTTAGCAGAGCAACATGCATCCTATAGTGTGAATATGCTCTGTCGTCTGTCGGCTATCGTGATGAAAAACACCGGTAGCACGTATAACACGCCGTTGGGTTCGTTCTCCGCCGCAGAGGGTGAGTTGCGCAAGGTAAATGTGACGGCTGGTTTCGGTGGGCGCTCTTATCTGGCACACGAGAAAGTGCCGCAAGCCTTAGCGGATTTCTGCCGATGGCTCAATAATGAGCGTGCTACCTTGCCTAAGGAAGATATCCTTGCCGCCTATCGTCTTTCGTTTGTGGCACACTACCGCTTGGTGACGATTCACCCTTGGGCTGATGGTAACGGTCGCATGTCGCGTTTGGTAATGAATATGCTGCAATGGGAGTTCGGGCTTATTCCTGTTAAGGTACTCAAAGAGCAAAAAGCCGAATATATCCAAGCGCTCAATGACGCACGGGATCAGCAAGATGAATCCATCTTTCCGGATGTCATGACGCGTCTGCATAACGCTAACTTGCAATCGGAGATAGATGCTTATGTAGCAAGCCAAGAGGCAGAGACTCCTCAGGGAGTCCTTCATGGTGTCGCAGATGATTTAACTGATAGACAGCGAGTTATATTAGAAATCCTAAATAATGTCGCAGTAAATGTCGCAGTAAATACGAAATATCTTTCCGAAAAATTAGGGGTAAATAGAAAAACTATCCAACGGGATGTTGTCGCTCTACAAGAAAAACGACTGATTCAATGGGTAGGCTCTGACAAAACCGGCCATTGGGAGATAAAGGATCCCATCGGCCGATGACAGGGACGCAAATGAGAGACGAGCAAGAAACACGTAAATTCTTGTCAAAATCTTGTGTGAAAACGTGAATGAAACGGTCAAAAAGCCGTTTCTGCGTGTGCTCTTGTTCGAAGTTTATTTGTTCTCACAAAAGTTGAGATTTTTTGGGAGGATGTCTGGAAAAAGAGAGATTAATTTGCATATATCAGAAAAAAGTTGTACCTTTGCAGGCAAAATTGACATGAAAGGAAATAAAACTATGGTTGCTACTAATCTTTCACAGACGGCTACACAGATGATTGTCAATATTGATGATCGTTCTATAGTGAATGATATCCGTCGTCTATTAACTCGCATTAAAGGTGTGAGTTCGGTACGCGTGCGCAATAATTATTATGAGAGCCGTGAGTTTTATCAGGATTTGGATGCTGCTGAGCAAGATATAGCTAATGGTAAGGGCGTACGTGTGAGCAGCAAGCAAGAATTAGATGCTCTTTTCGCGTGAATACTTATTCTCGGAGATTAACCAATAAGGATAGAGTAGTGTACTCAATTTACGAAGATATAGTCGAAGTTAATATTCTTCAAATGGTCGGTCATTACGATGACAAATAAACATGTAATAAGCAAAAAAATACAAAAATCTGCCTATGGCATAAAACAACAGACAAACAACATACATAAATAAGCATTTGCTTTATTGAGGAGACATTCAATCTTGGACCATTGTAATCACTTTCCTAAATATAGCGAATGTTCGCACGTATCTGTGTGGGCATTCTGCGTATATTGGAAGTGATGGGAGTCCAAGCCCGAATGTCCTGATATAAACAGATTGCCCACACTTTTTTAGGTAAAAAGGTTTGTTAAGATTAAAACACAAATGAGAAATTCACCACAAAAAGAATTGTACAGATATGAATGTAATAGATAATAATATCTCATTGTCAGAGCAATTTCATCCTATTAATTTTGAGACTTTTCAATGTGGAGATGAATACGTGATTGCTCGTATATATAAAGACGATATGAAATATTATATTGCCAGTGTGGACTATTTTCGACACGGGATAGCAATAGTTCATACTAGTAATGGAGATTGTCTTATCAATACACATTGTGTAATTATTTTTGAAGAACATGCAAACTCAAGGCGTAGTGATATTACAATTAATAGAACTTTGGATGGCTTCAAAATATCTTGGGAAGAAGATGTTGCTGCGCCTGGAAAAGATTTTCAATGGCGAGACAAAGAATGTATAATTCCTGAGCATCAAATAGTTGCTAATGCATATGAAATATACAATACACATATTTATGATTATCCTTGGGGAATAGCTCCTGAAAAGGGACTGATTATTCGCTTTGATAATAACTTCTATGACTTTGAAACGTACGATCTGCTTTTTTCCATTCCCAAGACGCTTCAGCTATGTAAAGAAAGTATCTGTAATATTTACAATGTATATGCGGATTGTGACTACATAAAGAAGAAAGATGTACAAATATATACAAATGATGAGTTTGACAAATTTATAGTAAAGGATACGAAATACTATAAAAATATTATAGTCAAAGTTCAAGGTCACAAAATAGTATCATGGTATCCACTTCCTTGTATTGAAGAGCAGCCACTAAAAGATATATCGTATCAAAATCATGACGAAAAAATTGACATTGATCCATTTAAAGGACTTGCGTCATACAAGTATATAAAATACATTTTTTCTAACGACAATAGAGAACTGGGCTCACATATTAATCGTACGTTTAACCTGTTTAGCCAATTCCCTGAATTAAAAACAGGTATTGATGCATATAGGGAACTACGGCAACATAGTATAAAGAAATTAGGGAAAGAATATGTTGGTGTTATAAATGGAGAACGAATACAACTAATCATAAGATTGTTGGATGCCGGTTTCGTGATATTTAATTATAGCGATTATCGTAGGGAAATACTATCAAAATATTATGTGTTTGATCGAGACGGCAATATTCTAAATTTATCTGGATATGATGATATAGATGTTGCTTTATTAGCATCTTCTTATGAATATGAAGTATTAATATTTAATAGAGGTAATGACTATGGAATAGCTAATATAGGGCTATATGGCTCAAAGATAGAATTGAGGGAAAAGGTTATTTATTCATATGATAAAGATAGTGAGGAAAGAGAGACTCCGATATATCCACCGGTTGGTATAGAAGTAGTAGGTCGTCCAATAGATTGTAGAAGACCAGGGAAAAAATTATTAGAAGATAGATTTTATTTACGCGATATAGAGCAAGAGAAAGCATCTGCTATAGGCGTATATAAATGGATAGCTATCAATTATGGATTTGGAAGGGATTTTTCTGAAACTACTTTTTACGCAGGTTTGCCTTATTTACTATCAAAAGTTGACGTAGATAAAGAATTAGAATTAACCCCTTTGATTGAAGGATATTTATATCAACTTCCTAACAAGCAAAAAGCGAGCAAATATGTGAAAATATGTAATCAAATTTTTTATAGGGAATTCTATCGTGCTTATAGTACTGATACAATAAAACATGCAACCAAAGAATCAGTAGAAAAAACACAGAAACAAATAGATGAATATTGCTCAAAAGGGAGTCCATATGTTGTTAGGATTAAAGAAATAAAGAAGTTTTGCGATTCATATACACAGTATTACCTATTTGAATATAGACCTTTTGGAAAAATCGATAGCAATGGAAATATAACATATGAATTTGGAGATCCTCAAGACATAAAGTTATGACAATTATTCAAAGTTTCCCAGATCAGCCCATGATTCTTTGTAAATATAGGGGTTGGTCAAATATATATCATCGCACTATTATCACTAAGCGCGAATCCTCCTTCAAGCTTTGAAGATGTGACTGATTGTCGAAATGACAATGCTGATTTCTCAGAATACGAACGTGAAATAAATTTCCGAGAATTAGACAAACGGTGTGGTGTCCTCTCTATGACAAAAAATCAAAATAATAGTAAATTATGGGAAGAGTATGCGGATAATTATCGAGGCTTTTTAGTAGCTTTTGATGGTCAGATGTTGTGTAGTTTATTTTCCAGTTGCGGAGATGTCAATTATTATAATGAATTACCTCCGATTAAATATAGTAGAGAGCAATCTATAGAAGAATATATCTATCATAAATATTTTGCAAAGTCCATGCAATACATGCATGAACAAGAATTTAGACTTGTAAATGTCAATTTTAATGGTTTTTCGAATGAGCAAAGAAAAGTAAAAGTACCTATAGAAGCATACAAATATATACAAATAGGCAAGAATATGCCAGAATCATTTCGGGAAGAATTAATAAATAGTATTCCCACAGAATTAAAAAATATTCCTGTTTTTCAATAAATATTATGGCTTACATAGAAGAATAATTATTTAATGTATGAGTAAAAAGAACAACTGCATAGATATTGGAGAGTTATTAGCCTCTATCCCAGATCCGCCTTCATTGCATAGTGAGCTTTTCAAAGTGGACGACAACTTAATAGCGGAAATCTACAATGTAGTAGAAAAGATTTTGCGTAACCCACCTTTATATGCTTGGTTTGATTCTAACTATCGTACAGCGGAGCGAACCTTCACTATTCAAGTGGTAGATGACATCGCTTATGTCGATGTTATTGCAGATTGTACTGTGGCTGTTAATCGGTATAAAATTAAAGATTTCATTACTCAATTACCAACAGGCAGGTGGGAACCTGATTTAGAAGCAATTAAAAATATCAAAATTTATTATGATGTATATTCGTAAACATATATTCATATTGGCAATCATCCTATTTGCTTCCTCATGCACGAAGCAAATAGACACGACAAAACCATATAAAGTATCTTCCAATGCCTCGTGGGTGCAAGAATTGAAGCAAAGGAATCCGCTTAAAGATAGCGCCAATATTACAAGCGTCTATTTTTGCTATGACACGATCGTTAACGACTACAAGGTAAGCGGTATTTTTTATCCTATTTATCAAGAGGAATACAAAAATGACCGATGGGGCGGCTGGAGTTACGAATCCGGTGTATATATGATTTTTCATAATGTTCAAACAGGGAAAGAATTCGTATTCAGCAAAATGGGTAAATGGATTTCCGGGGATGATTATTGCGAATACTTTTTGAGTAGAAATATAATGGATATATTCAGCAACTCATTCAAAGGATTCGGCAAAGAAGATGCATATATATTCAAATATCATGACGAAGAGGTTTGTAGCGAAAACCCTTTGCTTTTAGAGGCGGATTTCCAATTTGCAGATGTAGATTTTGATGGGGAAGATGAATTGGTAATTTGCAATCATGGGGGAGGTCCAAGAGTCTGTAATAGTTTTGATTTGTATGATATAACTGCCGATGGATTAGTACTGAAAGAATTGCAAAATGAAGTCACTTGGCTTCCTTTTGATGAATATACCAAGTTTGACACTATCAACAAAAGTATTATCTGGCACGCATCGGAAAGTTATTGTCAATGGGGAGAATATATTTACCAAGCCGATGAAAATGGCAATTTTAAATGTCTTTGCCACTTGAGCTATTTCAATGATGAGGAAAATAATAGACTAATTGTTGACACAACGTACTACAACTAATACGACTATCTCCTTCTTACCTTATTTTTAATAATCACATACCTTTCAACTACTTTCCATTATGGCGACCATCCCGATAGATACGTATCTACCTTTCTTTCAAGCAGTTGCATGGTTTTTATCACATTTTCGGCGTGAAAATATGCCTTAAAATCACATTTTCGGCACAAAATTTTGCCTTAAAATCACAAAATCCGGCGCAAAGATACTGCTTTTTTTTCGAGATATGCAAATTTTTTTACATAAAAAATGTTCCCTTAACGCAAAAATATTTGCGCAATTCAAAAAAAAATCGTACCTTTGCACGCATATTTATCAACAAACCCAAATAACAAAGATGAAAACAAAGAATTTACTTCTTTTAAGCTTTATCGCAATGACGTTTTTAGCATGCAGCAAATCGGGTTCCAACCCTCTGTTGGATCAGCCGAACACCCCTTATGGCGTGCCGGCTTTTGATCAAGTGAAGAACGAGCACTATCTGCCGGCATTCGAGGCGGCTATCGCGGAAAACAAGGCGGAGATAGATGCCATCGTGAATAACGAAGCCGAGCCGACGTTCGAGAACACGATTGTGGCACTCGACCGCGCAGGCCTTCTGCTGGACCGCGTACAGGGCGTGTTCTTCAATGTCCTCGAGGCGGACGGCAACGATGAGATGAACGCGATCGCCGAGCAAGTGAGTCCGATGCTCTCGGAGCTGAGCGACGGCATCATCCTCAACGACAAACTCTTCCAGCGCGTGAAGTTTGTTTACGACCAGCGTGATCAGTTGGGCCTCAACCCCGAGCAGATGCGCCTCGTGACGGAGACCTACAAGGCCTTTGCGGACAACGGTGCGAACCTGCCGGAGGACAAGAAAGAGCGCCTCAAAGCCATCAATCAGGAGCTCGCGCTGCTCTCTCTGCAGTTCGGCAACAACGTGGTGGCAGAGACCAACGCCTATCAGTATTTTGTGAAAGACGAGGCGGAGCTGAAAGGTCTGCCGGAGAGTGCTAAGGCTGCGGCTGCAGAAGAAGCTGCGGCGGCCGGTCATCCGGGCGAGTGGCTCTTCACGCCCAAGCGCACCTCTTTCACGCCGGTCCTCCAGTACTGCGAGAACCGCGAGTTGCGCAAGGAGCTGCTGATGGCTTACACCACCCGCGGCAACCACGACAACGACCATGACAACAAGCCGGTCATCATCCGCGAGATGGAGCTGCGTATCGAGAAAGCCAAACTCTTCGGTTATGACAACCCCGCGGACTATATCCTCGCCGACTGTATGGCGAAAAATCATCAGACGGTGGATACTTTCCTTGCGTCAGTATGGGCTCCGTCGTTAGAGGCTGCCAAACGCGAAGCCGCCGAACTCCAAAAACTCATGGACGAGGAGAAGATGGCGCAAGACCCCCACACGGACGACCAGGTTTTGCTCCAACCCTGGGACTGGTGGTACTACGCGGAGAAGCTGCGCAAGGCCAAATATGCGCTGGACGAGGAGGAGTTGAAGCCCTATTTCGAGCTCAACAACGTCCGCAAAGGTGCTTTTGGCGTCGCTACGAAGCTCTTCGGCCTGCAGTTTGAGCCGCTCAAAGACATGCCGGTGTATAACCCCGAGGTGGAGGTCTTCAAGGTGACCGACGCCGATGGCGCGCTGGTGGGCATTCTCTATACCGATTATTTCCCGCGTGCAGGCAAACGTCCGGGTGCATGGATGAACAATATCCTGCCGCAATATATCGATGCGGAAGGCGTGGATCATCGTCCGGTAATCATTAATGTCGGTAACTTCAACAAACCGACCGCCGGCAATCCTTCGTTGCTCTCCATGGACGACGTAGAGACCCTCTTCCATGAGTTCGGTCACGCCCTGCACGGCTTGCTCTCGAAGGCGCACTACAAGAGCCTTTCGGGCACTAACACCCCGCGTGATTTCGTAGAACTGCCCTCGCAGTTTATGGAGAACTACGCGTACGAGCCGGAGGTCCTCAAGACGTACGCTTTCCATTACCAGACAGGCGAAGTGATCCCCGACAGCCTGATTGCGAAGATCAACGCCGCCGGTAAGTTCAACCAGGGCTTCGTGACCACCGAGCTCCTCTCCGCCTCTATCCTCGACATGGATTTCCACGAGCTGACGAGTGCAGAAGGTCTCGATGTCAACGCCTTTGAGAAAGCGAGCCTCGAGAAGATGGGCATGATCGACGAGATCATCGTTCGTTACCGCCCGACTTTCTACAACCATATCTTCACCACCGGTTACGAGGCAGGCTATTACAGCTATACCTGGGCGGCGGTGCTCGATGCGGACGCTTTTGCGGCTTTCAAGGAGACCGGAGACCTCTTCGAACCGGCTACTGCGGCACGCTGGCGTCACCTCCTGGAGCAAGGCGGTACACGCGACGCGCAGGAGCTCTACCTGGAGTTCCGCGGCAAAGAAGCAGACCCCGCTCATCTCCTCCGCCGCAAGGGATTTATCGACTGATATTACGGTGCATGAATGCAGCGTATGAAGCGCCATACCCAGACCATATTATACCACACCCTGCCGATAGCCTTCTGGCTGTTGGCAGGAGTGGGGTGTGCGCTCTGGGTCTTTTTTGACCCTGCATTCCAAAGCGAAGGATGGATCCGACTCCTTGCTGCAATCCCTTCGCTCCTATCCCTCATCACTATCATCATACTTACCTCCATCAAACGCCATGCCTCCTCGGTGGAAGAGAGTCTGTGGACGGGAATCTTATTGGGAATCGCCTCTTACTGGCTGCCCACCATCCTTTTTCTCCTCCTTCCGGTGTGGATCTATCTGTACTACCGGCGGTTGTTGGACTTGCATGCTTTCTTGGCTTCGCTTATCGGCATCGGATTAGTAGCCATCTGGGCGGCGGCGTTGATCTTCAATCCTTTCGCGCAAGAGCCCGCAATCGCGAATCCTTGGGTGGATTTCTTTGCCCCGGAAACCCTTTGGGTTTGGATCCCCGTGGGGTCGGTTCTCTTTGCGTATATCGCTTCTTCTATCGCCCGAAACATCCTCAAGGTGCGATAATAGTGCACTTTCCGGCTAAAAAATGCTTTTTATTTGCATATTTCGCAAAAAAGTAGTACCTTTGCACGAATTTTAGCATTTATGGGATTATTACTATTGTTTTTATTTGGCGCGATGGCGGTCAGTTTCCTGTGTTCCGTGCTGGAATCCGTACTGATGTCCACGTCTCTGAGTTATATTAATCTGCGTGAGGAGGAAGGTTATGCGCCCGCGAAACTGATGAGCGCGTACAAAGAAGATACAGGTCGTCCTTTAGCGGCGATTCTCTCGTTGAATACGATTGCAAACACCATCGGAGCGGCCGGCGTGGGTATGCAGGCAACTGCGGTCTTCGGCAGCAAGTGGTTCGGTTTGGTTTCCGCCATCACCACCATCCTCATCCTCTTTTTCGGCGAGATCATCCCGAAAGTCATCGGCACGACCTATTGGCGCGAGCTGATGGGCTTGACCGCACGTGTCATCCGGGTCTTGATCTTCGTGCTTTACCCCTTGGTGTGGCTCGTCGAACTCATCTCCCGCATGGTTCCGGAAAACGAAGATGACCCCTCGGTAAGCCGAGAAGAGGTTCTGGCGATGGTGAATGTCGGCGAAGAAGAAGGTGTTGTGGACGAGGACGAGAATAAGATCTTCTCGAACCTCATGCGTTTGGATTCCATCCATGCCTATGACGTCATGACGCCGCGTGTGGTGGCGAAGATTGCGCCGGAGAACATGACCCTCCGCGCCTACTACGACAACGACGAGTACGACCATTTCTCCCGCATTCCGCTCTACAAACCCGAAGCGCCGGAGTATATCACCGGCTACATCCTGCGGAACGATGCCTTGGAGGACCTCACGGAGGATCACTTCCGTAAGACCTTAGGCAGCATCAAACGACCTTTGCCGGCTTTCGATCAGGACCTCACTCTCGGTACGATCTTTGATTCTATGCTCAAGCAAAAGAGCCAGATTGCGCAGGTCATCGACGAATATGGCATGTTCGTCGGCATCCTGACACTGGAGGACATCATCGAGACGATTTTCGGCCTGGAGATCATCGACGAAAACGACACGGTCATTGACATGCAGCAGTATGCACGCGAGCGATGGGAACAACGCCAGAAGAAGTATAAGAAATTAGCAGTCAATCCCGACGGTGAAACGACGGTCAACCGACAGTCAAACGACGGTCAAAGCCAAGATAAGGGCAAAGTAAATGAGGAAAAAGAGCAACATACGGATCGAGAATAAGCGCGCGAGGTTCGAGTATATCATCCTCGACCGCTACACCGCGGGTATTCAGCTCTTCGGCACGGAGATCAAGTCTATCCGTGAAGGCAAAGCTTCGCTGGTGGATAGCTACTGCGCGGTTGAGCACGGAGAGATGTACATCAAACAGATGCACATCGCCGAGTATCGTTTCGGTTCGTACGCCAACCATGATGCCAAACGTGACCGCAAACTGCTCTTGCAGCGCAAAGAGATCCGCAAACTCGAGAAGGCGACCAAAGATACCGGCAAGACCATCATCCCGCTGGTACTCTTTATTAACGAGAAAGGCCTGGCAAAAGTGGAGATTGCGCTCTGCCAGGGTAAGCACACTTACGACAAGCGTCAATCGCTCCGCGAAGCGGATGACAAACGCGAGATGGCACAAATGCGCAAAATGAACCATACGGCGAAGCAGATCGTATGAACGAAGTGAATAAAGAAATGGTAAATGATTAAATAGTAAATAGTTTTATGAGTAAAGCATTATTAATGATTTTGGATGGCTGGGGTATCGGTCATAAGGATACCGCCGATGCTATCTATTGTACCTCGACGCCCCACTGGGACGCGTTGTTGGCGAAATACCCGAACTCGCAACTGCAAGCCAGCGGCGAGAATGTCGGTCTGCCAGACGGACAGATGGGTAACTCCGAGGTCGGACACCTCAATATCGGCGCCGGACGTGTCGTTTATCAGGACTTGGTGAAGATCAACCGTGCTTGCAAAGACGGTAGCATCCTCGAGAATCCGGAAATCAAAGCGGTCTTCAGTTATGCCAAAGAGAGCGGAAAGAAGATCCACTTCATGGGCCTGACTTCCGACGGCGGTGTACACTCGAGCCTGGAGCACCTCTTCTACCTCTGCGACATCGCAGCTAAATACGGTCTGCAGGGCAAGACCTTCATCCACTGTTTCATGGACGGACGTGACACCGACCCCCATTCCGGTATCGGTTTTATTGACCGCCTGGAGGAACATTGCGCCAAGTCTGCCGGAGAGATCGCATCCATTATCGGCCGTTTCTATGCCATGGACCGCGACAAACGATGGGAGCGCGTGAAGGTGGGATATGACCTGTTAGTGAACGGTCAAGGCGAGGCTTTCGAGTCGATGCACGAGGCGATGGAAGCCAGCTACAAGGCAGAGGTGACGGACGAGTTCATCAAGCCGATCGTACACGTCCGCAACGGCAAACCCTTAGCAACCATCGAGGAAGGCGACGCCGTGATCTTCTTCAATTACCGCAACGACCGCGCGAAAGAAATCACCATCGCGCTCACGCAGCAAGACATGCCCGAGCAAGGGATGAAGACCATTAAGAACCTGCATTACTGCTGCATGACCCCGTATGACAGTTCCTTCCAAGGACTGCATGTGCTCTTCCCCAAAGAGAACGTAACCAACACCTTAGGCGAAGTGGTCAGCAAGTTAGGCCTCAAACAACTCCGTATCGCCGAGACGGAGAAGTTCGCACACGTGACCTTCTTCTTCAACGGCGGCCGCGAGGCGGAGTTCGAGAACGAGGATCGTATCTTGATTCCTTCCCCGAAGGTAGCCACTTATGACTTGCAGCCGATGATGTCCGCGCCGGAAGTGACTATCGCGCTTCGTGACGCACTCAACAGCCAAAAATACGATTGCATCATCCTCAACTACGCAAACGGAGACATGGTGGGTCATACGGGCGTGTATAACTCGATCCAGCAGGCTATTACAGCGATTGATATCTGCGTGAACGAGACCGTGGAAGCCGCTTTGCGCAACGACTACGAGATTATCATCATCGCCGATCACGGTAACTGCGATAACGCCATCAACGCGGACGGTACGCCGAACACGGCGCACTCGCTCAACCCCGTTCCGTTTGTATATGTAAGTAAGGAACACACGAGCGCGCGCGTAGAGAATGGTATTCTTGCAGATGTCGCTCCTTCGCTTTGCCACATCTTAGGCATCGAACAGCCGAAAGAGATGACCGGAAAGAATTTGATTCACGATTAAAAAAAAGAAAGCGGCCCAAAAGGGTCGCTTCTTTTTTGAAACAACAAGAGCGATTACTCTGCAGCCTCGACAGCAGCCTCTGCCTCAACTACCTCTACGGTGTCCTGGCAGCAGGTGTCCTGGCAGCACTTTTTGTCGCAGCACTTGTTGCCGCAGCTCATAGCAGCGAATGCTACAGCTACGATAAGAAGCATTTTCTTCATAAATTTTAACTGTTTTTTTTGTTAATAAAGCTTTATTTACTATTATTTTTCGTATTTCTGCGAAAAACGGTGCAAAATTACAAACTTTTTTGCACATATCCAAAAAAAATTGTAATTTTGCGCAATAAATCTTACATTTTATGAGAAAAAGGTGTTTTTTTGACAAATCTGACGCTAAATTTCTTGGAATTAACCTGATTTTAGCTGTTCTTGTCGGAGTGGGAATCCTTGTCGGGTTAATCGCCTGGCTGCGTACTTATACGCAACACGGAGTTGAGGTGGAGGTGAACGACGTGCGAGGGATGGTTTTGGCGGAAGCGGAACCTCTCTTGGCGGCAGAAGGATTAGTTCTGGTAGTGATTGATTCTACTTATTCGGAGAAGGTTCCTTTTGGTACGATTGTGGAGCAAGACCCGAAACCCTTCAGCCATGCCAAACACGGTCGGGCTGTATATGTAACGATTAACGCAACTACCAAACGCCAGGTAACGATGCCGAATCTGCAGGATATGAGTTATCGCCAGGCTGAGACCACGCTCCGCGGAATGGGGCTCGAGGTGGACACGGTTTACGACTACGAACCCTCTGCTTTCCGGGATCTGGTTTTAGACGTAAAACGCAACGGAGAAAGTGTGCTGCCGGGGGACAAACTGCCGGTCGGTACCCAAGTTCGCTTGGTTGTTGGTTTTGGCCGGGGTACAGAAGAGGTCGAAGTGCCTTCTGTCATTGGCATGAAACTGCAAGAGGCGCGGTCCGTCCTTTTGAGCCACCGCCTCACCGTGGGAGCCATCAGTTATGATGAGCCGCAGCAGGAAGGGGTGGATCAGTATGTCTATCGCCAGATACCGGCAGAAGGATCGAAACTGATAGAAGGAGAAACAGTCGCTTTGAGACTCTCTGCAGAAATAGAGAAAGCAGCGACCGTGGGTAACGAAAACGATAGCGAAGAATGGTTCTAAGGCTCAATGAGTGAAGAGTTGGAAATAGAGAACGAAGAGCTGTGGGAGCGTTGGCGATGCGAGGTGGACAAAGGTCAAGGCAAAGAACGTATTGACAAATACCTCGCGGAGCACATGACCAACACCAGCCGAAACCGCATCCAGACGGCTGCGGACGCGGGAAACGTGTGGGTTAATGGGCAGCCTGTTGCTTCTAATTATCGCGTCAAACCGGGAGATATCATCCAGGTCTTATTGGACCACGAACCCCATGACTTCACCATCACCCCGGAGAATATCCCTCTGACGATAGTCTATGAGGATGAGGATCTGCTGGTTATCAATAAACCTGCCGGATTAGTCGTGCACCCCGGGCATGGCAACTACGAGCACACGCTCCTGCACGCCCTCGCATGGCATTTTAGCCATCAGCCGTCAGCCGTCAGCCATCCGATAGATATCAACGATCCGAGTATCGGTCTGGTGCATCGTATCGATAAAGACACCTCCGGACTCTTGTTGATTGCCAAAACGCCGGAGGCAAAGGCTAATCTTGCCAAACAGTTCTTCGACCACACGACCGAGCGCACCTATAATGCCCTTGTTTGGGGTACTTTCAAGGAGCAAAGCGGCACTATCGAAGGAGCTTTAGCCCGCGACAACCGGGATCGCACAATCTATCGTGTTTGGGATCCGGAGGAATGTCCGCAAGCCAAAGAAGCCATTACTCACTGGCGGGTTCTCGAGCAATTTCCATACGTCACACTTGTCGAATGTCGCCTGGAGACCGGACGAACCCACCAGATTCGCGTGCACATGAAACATATCGGTCACCCGCTTTTTGCGGATGAGAAGTATGGGGGCTGCGAAATACTGAAAGGTCTTCGCACACAGAAATACCGTCAATACATAGAGAACTGCTTTGCGCTTTGTCCGCGGCAGGTACTACATGCCAAGACGCTCGGATTCACCCATCCGCGCACGGGAGAAAGGATGTTCTTCGACAGCCAGTGGCCCGAAGACATGACCGCCCTCATTGAGAAATGGCGGCATTACGAACCCAATACCTTGAATTAATCGAAGATCACTCGTCGCTGAAATGCACGAGTACATGCCGGTACGAATTGAAGATCTTGGACTTGGACACGAATCCCAGATACCGACGGTCTTGGTCCACTACCGGTAAGTTCCATGCGCCGGTGTCTTCAAAAATCTCCATCACTTTGTCCATCGTCAGATCAAACCGCAAAGTCGCGGGCGGCGAAGTCATGAGTTGGCCCACCGTAAACCGCTTGTACAGCCGCGGCTGGAACATGATATTCCGCACTTCGTCCAGCAGCAAAATACCCTTTAGATGCCCCTCATGGTCAATCACAGGGAAGATATTCCGCTTGCTCTCGCTGATCACTTTGACCAATTCACCTAACGTCATTTCCGGAAGGATAGTTATGAAATCCGTCTCCAAGACGCTATCCATCTTCAGTAATGTCAGTACGTTACGGTCTTTGTTGTGGGTCAGCAATTCGCCTTTCTGCGCCAAACGCATGGCGTACAACGAGTGAGGCTCAAATAACATGATCGTCAGATACGAAATGACCGAAACGATCATCAGCGGCATGAACAAATGGTATCCGCCGGTTAACTCCGCAATGAGGAAGATACCTGTCAGCGGGGCATGCATGACGCCGGACATCAGTCCTGCCATACCTACCAACGCGAAATTCGTCTCCGGCACGATAAGCCCCGCAAGATTCATGATTCGCGCAGTTACAAATCCCACGATAGCACCCATGAATAGCGAGGGAGCGAAGATACCTCCGACACCTCCGGCTCCGTTCGTCGCAACGCTGGCAACGATCTTCAAAAAGATAATCGCAATGAAATAACCCAAGATGATCAACTGCGCGTTGGTCGTGGACAGACTCGCGTAGAAGTCCGTAGGAATGAGGTATTTATGCAGCGGACTGTTGTCCAGTGCCGAGAGGCTGTCGCCGTTGATAAGCTGCTTAATCACGTCGTAACCCTCGCCATAAAGGGGCGGGAAGAGGAAAATCAGGACGCTTAGCGTCAGTCCTCCGATGAGGATCTTCAACCCGAACGAACGGACGTTATGCTTTGCCCACTGCTCAAGACCGTTCATGCCCCGGGTAAAATAGAGGCTGACCATGCCGCAGATAGCACCCAAAACCAGATACCAAGGGATACGCTCTACCAGAAACGGCTCTGCTACATCCAGCGGGAACATCGGTTCGGTGCCCGTCAGGATATAAGAGATGGCGGTCGCCGTGACGGAGGAGATCAGCAGCGGAGCTACGGACGTCATCGTCAGGTCCATCATCAGAACCTCCAGCGTGAAGACCAGACCGGCTATCGGGGCTTTGAAGATACCGCCTATGGCTCCCGCAGCGCCACAGCCGATCATCAGCATCATCGTCTTTTGATCCAAACGAAAGGCTTTCGCTAAGTTCGAACCGATGGCTGCGCCCGTGAGCACAATAGGAGCCTCGGCTCCGACCGATCCACCGAAACCGATCGTCAGACCCGAACCGACGATGGACGACCACATGTTATGTGCCTTGATGATCGATTTGCGTTGGGAGATTGCGTAGAGGATCTTCGTGATACCATGGGAGATGTCGTCACGAACGACATATTTGACAAACAAGGCCGCCAGCGTGATACCGATAACCGGCGTGATGAGGTACCACCAGGTTCGTTCATCCGCGATCAACTGCTCCTCTACAAGCCTTTGTATCAAGTGGATAAACGATTTCAACAAGGCCGCTGCGGCGGCGGATAAGGCTCCTACGAAGAACGAGAGAAGCAGCACTAAGTGCTTCTCGCTGATATGGCGTTCCCGCCACTCGATCATTCTATCGTACCACAAGTTCGTCATTCGTCCCAGCCTATGCCTTTATACTTGTCCAGGTCCCATTCCTCTTCTACCTCGTTGAGGTAGATAGTTTGCTCCTCGTCGTCTTCTTGCGCCTCGGGCTCCTCTTTCTCTATCAGGGTCACGTCTATCGGCGCATGGCTGATCTCGATCACCTGGTTCTGCTCCTTGTTGAGTTCGGTCCACAACTGGTCTTTGAGTTCGTCGATGCCCTCGTTGGTCAGCGAAGAGATAGGGATGACCGGAATCTCCAGTGCTTTTTGCAGCGCCTCGAAATCAATCTTCGGCAGTTCGTTCCCCTCTTCATCCACTCGCGGTACATCCATCTTGCTGATTGCTAAGATCCTCGCCTTGCCCAACAGTTCAGGATTATACTTTTCTAATTCGCGAAGAAGAATCCGGTACTCGCCCTGTATATCTTCGCTGGTAGCCGGAACCATAAATAAAAGCACCGCGTTGCGCTCGATATGTCTCAGGAATCGGAGACCAAGACCTTTGCCTTCGCTCGCGCCTTCGATGATACCGGGAATATCCGCCATGCAGAAAGACCGTCCGTCGCGGTAAGAAACAATGCCTAATTGTGGCGTAAGGGTAGTGAACGGATAGTCCGCTATTTCCGGCTTGGCTGCCGAGACAACGCTCAGCAGCGTGGATTTGCCGGCATTAGGGAAGCCCACGAGACCCACATCGGCAAGCACCTTTAGTTGCATGATCACGGTGCGCTCTTGAGCCGGTTCGCCGGGCTGCGCATAACGAGGCGCCTGGTTTGTAGCCGTGCGGAAATGCCAGTTTCCCTGACCTCCGCGACCGCCTTTTAATAGCACCACGCGCTCGTCATGTGCCTTCACCTCGCATATATATTCGCCGGTCTCGCCGTCGTAAACCACCGTTCCGCAAGGTACTTCGATGATCTTGTCCTCTCCGTCCTTGCCGAACGAACGGCTCTGACCGCCCTTACCGCCGTCGGTAGCCATGATATGCTTCTGGTACTTCAGATGCAGTAAGGTCCACAGGTTGCGGTTGCCGCGTAAGATCACCGACCCACCTTTACCTCCGTCACCGCCGTCCGGACCGCCTTTCGGCAGATACTTGGCGCGATGAAGGTGCATACAACCCGCTCCGCCCTTGCCCGAGCGGCAGTAGATCTTGACGTAGTCGATAAAATTAGCGGCCATAACGAAATTTATTTTGCGAGTTCAATAATACGCTCGATCTGCAGGAACACGTCCTCCACCGAGTGATTGCCATTTACGGTAAAATAGTTACCGTTGTGCAGGTGATAATGTGCGATCGGCTCCGTCTGGTTGTGATAAACGGCGATGCGGTGACGGATGGTATTGAGGTTGTCGTCCGCACGACCGCTCACTTTTCCACGATCAATCAGGCGTTGGATCAGTAACTGCTCATCCACCAGGAGGTCGATCATGATCGCATCCATGTTGTATTTCTTGAGCAACTCGGTCAATGACTCGGCTTGGGAAACCGTACGAGGATAGCCATCGAAAATAGTACCTTTGCAATCTGCCGGCAGCGAGGAGATATAATTCTCAATCACGCCGTACATCATCTCGTCCGGTACCAAGTTGCCTTTGGATATCAGTTCATCGATGCTTTTACCCAGTTCACTGCCTTTGGCGATCTCTGCGCGCAGGACGTCACCTGTCGAGAGATGTTTCAGACCATATTTTTCTGCTATATATCCGGATTGCGTTCCTTTGCCGCTGCCCGGAGCACCACACAATATTATATTCAACATATCTAATACCTATTAATGAACAGACAAAACGAGTTGCCCGTTGGTAGGGCAACTCGTTTGTGAAGCTACATTGCCTAATTAGAGAGCAAATTTAGCACCCGGTTTGATTTTAACAACCTTACGAGCCGGGATATTGATAGCCTGCTTGGTTGCAGGGTTGATACCCTTGCGAGCAGCTTTGCTTACTACGTTGATAGAAGCGTAGCCAACGAGCTGTACGTTCTCACCTTTCTTAACTGCCTCAACGGCTGCCTCAAGAGCTGCGTCGAGTACTTTTGCAACTTCTGCCTGCGGGAGCTCTACCTGAGCAGCAACCGCCTTTACGAGTTCGGATTTGTTCATAACTTTGTGTTTTTTTAGTTATTAATAATGTGAACTATTGATTCCTTTTTGGAAATACGCTTGCAAAGTTACAACTTTTTCTTTATATAGCAAATATTTTTGTAAAAAAAAATGCATTTTTTGCAAAAAAACGCGATTTTTTACACGTTTGGTGCATTTTTTGTATGTTTATATGCGTATTTTTTAGTACCTTTGCACTCGTTATGCGTAATTTACCAAATGTAACCCGCTATTTGTTAATAGCCAACTTAGTAGTTTTTTTGTTGACAGGTATCCTGTCTCGTTATGGTATTGATTTGAATGCCCTTTGTGGACTGCACTACTATAGTGCTGCGTCCTTCCATTGGTGGCAGCCGGTCACGTACATGTTCCTCCATGCCAACTGGAGTCATATTTTCTTTAATATGTTTGCCGTGTGGATGTTTGCCCCGATGATTGAGAACGAATGGGGCGAACGTCGCTTCGCAATCTATTATCTGGTCTGCGGTTTGGGAGCCGCTTTTGTCCAGGAGTTGGTGTGGGCGTTGATGCTCTCTAACATGAGCGACGCTTACGGAGCAGCATACTTGGCGCAGTATTCGTATTTCCTCAACACCATCGGTGCCTCCGGAGCAGTCTTCGGCATCCTTTTCGCTTTCGGATGGCTCTACCCCTCGGTGCCCTTGTATTTCCTGTTTATCCCCATTCCCATACGTGCGCGCACGTTCGTTATTATATATGCGGCTATCGAACTTTTCGCCGGCTTGGGCTCCGTAGCGGGCTTCTCCGCGGATAACGTAGCGCATTTTGCCCATTTGGGCGGAATGCTCTTCGGATGGCTTCTGATCCTCTATTGGCGTAAGATGGAGTGGCGTGAACCGCGGTTCGGCAATCTCTGGCGCCGGATCAAAGAAAAAATAACCGGTCATGAGCACTTGGATAGTACAGATGACCGGTTTAAAGATTATCATTACCACAAACGCGTGTGATTTTTACCACTCGATAGTGGCTACAACCGGCTTGTGATCCGAGCCGGTTGTTTCTTTGACCTCGCACGCCGTGGGCTGCAGGCTCTCCGACGACAGGATATAATCGATCCGCAAGCCATATCCCCTTTTCTCGCACGTCGCGCCCCATTCCCATGGATGCGTACTGCTCCATGCGTCGTGCAAACCTCTGCTGATATGCCAATAGGCATAACTCAGTACCGGCGCATTGAAATCGCCGACTACGACTACAGGATACGGACTCGCCTCTATCTCTCTTCGCACTACTCGCGCCTGGTTATTACGCAAACCTACCGCGCGTTTCCATTTGGCTTTCAGACGCCTGAAAGAGGACATGAAACCCTCGTAATTGCGCTGCGTCTCCGCTTCGCTGATATCATCCGGAGTGAAACTATAGGACTCTAAATGATTGTTTATCAGCCGAATAGTATCTTTCCCCACCACTATATCGCAGCGGTTGGAGAGGTTGCCTCGCGTCTCGTAGTGGATACTTTGCTTGTTGATTAGCGGATATTTGGACCAGACCATCGTACCGTATTGGTGCCTCTTGTTGTACACCGAGAAATCCAGATATGAGTATGGATATTTTTGTCCCAGAACGCGCTTCACATCCGGTAAAGTAAGGAATTGGGCGTCCTTATATACATCTACCTCCTGCAGACAGATGACATCCGCGTCTTGCGCCGTCAGATAGTGCAGGACCTCGTTCTTCCCGGGTTTTTCAAAACCGCCCATCCGGCCCGTGTTCCAGGTCAAAACGGTAATCGCTATGAGGATAAAATGGCTCATTTCTTCGGACTCAGAGTTACCAGTGGGATAATCATCTCTTCCAGCGAAATGCCGCCGTGTTGGAAGGTGTTGCGGTAGTATTGCGCGTAGTAGTTGAACTGATTAGGGTACGCAAAAAAGTCGCTTCCCGTGCAGAACGCATAACTGCTGCTCACGTTCGGACATGGCAATCCCACTTTCTTCGGGTGCTCGATGGTGAACACGTTTTTGGAGCTGCAGTTCAGCGCTTTGCCCACTTTGTAACGGATATTGGTATTCGTGTTTTTGTCGGCAATGATTTGTACGGCGTTTTTCACCCGTGTCGTACCATGATCGGTCGTCAGCACGACCGTAAACCCTAATTCCGAAGCACGGCGAAGTAGCTCATAAGTCGGCGAGTGCTTGAACCAGCTGATGGTCAGACTGCGGTACGCCGCTTCGTCATTCGCCAACTCGCGCATCATCTTGCTTTCCGTCCGGGAGTGAGAAAGCATATCGATAAAATTGAGCACAACGATGTTCAGCGGCGCTTGCGCGCCTTTCAGTTGATGAATGACACGCTCGCAGAAATCACTCTCGTTCACCTTCCAGTAGTTGAACCTCTCCCGTCTCCGATAGCGGTCCAGCAGGGTCTGTACCAACTCTTTCTCATACTGGTTTTTGCTCTCTTCATCGCCTTCTTCGACCCAGTAATCGGGAAACATCTCTTGGATCTGAAGTGGCATCAGGCCGGAGAAAATAGCATTCCGGGCATATTGGGTAGCTGTCGGCAAAATGGAAGTGTACTGCTCCTCCGTGCGGATGGTGAAAAACTCGCTGATCAGCGGTTGGATACATTTCCATTGGTCGTACCGGAAATTGTCTATCACGCAAAGCAGCACTTTCTCCCCTTTGTCCAAAAGAGGAAAAACGCTGTGTTTCATCACGTCCTGCGACATGATCGGCCGTTGCGCATTCTCTTCAAACCAACTCTCGTAGTTCTTGGCGATCCATTTGCTGAAGGCGGCATTCGCTTGCGTCCGTTGGTCGGCAATCAGGCTGCGCATGCCCGAATGACCTGCCTGCTCCTCTACGTCCGCCAACTCCAGGTCCCATTTGCTCAGACTGCGTTCGATGGCCTGCCATTCCTCGATGGTGGAGGCGGTATCGATCATATACGAGATGTCGCTCCACTCCTGACGGTAGTTTTGCTGTACTTGTTCGGTCACGATCGCTTGCTGATGAATATGTTTCTTCAGACAAAGCAGGATCTGACTCGGATTGACAGGCTTGATCAGGTAGTCGGCGATCTTCTCGCCGATGGCCTGCTCCATAATGTGCTCCTCCTCGCTCTTCGTGATCATCACTACCGGCACTTCCGGACGAAGACGCTTGATCTCCTGCAAGGTCTCCAGACCGCTCATGCCGGGCATGTTTTCGTCAAGAAACACGATATCCGGTGCTTCCGATCCTAAACCATTCAGCGCATCTTCCCCATTGCTGGCGGTGACAACCTCATAGTTCTTTTCTTTCAGATAAATAATGTACGGCTGCAACAAGTCGATCTCGTCGTCAACCCATAAAATCCTATTCATGCTGCAAAATTAGTATTTTTTTTTCACATATGCAAGAATAGTGCCATTTTTTATCTTCACAAAAACTTTTTTTACCGCTCTCTTACCATTTTACGACAAATCCGGCATGTACATTGATGCCCGCTTGCGCATAGTACCATGCGCAGCGGCTTCCGTCCGCGAAACGGCTGGCTTCAGCACCTCCGTTTGAGGCAAAATGGGCATCGAAGATATTATTCAGTTGGCATAATACCTTCATCTCCGGTACGCCTCTACGCTCGGCGCACCATTTTTTCATCGGCAAATTATACTCTAAATGTACATTTGTCGTCGTGAATGCCTTTAACATTGCGTTTTTATCCATGGTGTTGTCGAGGTATTGACGACCGACAACATTTGTCTGGATAGTACCAACAAATCCTGCGACATCAAAGGTAAAAAGACTCATGGCGGTAATCATCGGCGAGAAAGCGATAGTTACGTCCCCTTCTATACTGTCCTTACCAACCCAATTCCAATTATCTTGGTCGTCGTACAGGTTGATATATTGCTTGTAGTTCTGGATTTTATTGCGGCTGATGACCATGTTTCCTTCCCATCTGAACCACTTGGTAATCTTCACAGCGGCACTCAGCTCGGCGCCCATGCGGTATGAGTCCTTCACGTTCATGGTCTTATATTGCCCCACGTCATTGTATTCGCCGGTGAGAACCAATTGGTTGTCATAGTCCATGAAATAGAGGTTGAATCCTATATTAAATCGCTTGTGCGCGTAAGAGTAACCTAATTCATAGTCGTACAGCCGCTCTGCCTCCGGCATTTTGCCGACATAACTGTCTGTCGCTTGATCATAATAGATGTTCTCCGTGTAGTTGGCGCGGTTCGGCTCGCGGTTGGCTATCGCGAAGGAGCCTGATAGCAAGTGACCTTTGTTCTGGTACGTCAAGCCGGCTTTCGGGTTGAAAAAATGGAAGTTTTTGTCGAATGGCAACTCCTTCATGCTGTCATCGCTCAGACCTCGCATACTATATCTAATGAAGCGATATTGCAGGTCTGCGTAGATTGCCAATTTCTCCTGAGCGCGGTTAATTACGCGCCAGTTGACTTTGCCGTAAATATTCGCATCGACTTTGTTGGATTTATTGCGGTAATATTCGTAGTGGAAAGGCAGCGAGGTGGCAGAAGGAGTAGCCAGATAGTCTAAAACACCCCAGTGATTACCTATATAATCATTCGCTGCGATTCCCATTTGCGCATCCACCGGCTCAGAGATATATTTGGCGGAAACTACGGCACCGGCAAAATGGTTGTCGAGCCATTTTTGGTAAAATCCATAACTCTTGCCGCTGTCGCTGAGCCCCCAATAACTATATTTTTTCTTTTTGTATTGCTCGTAGTTGCCTTTTCCGTGCGTGTAATGCAACGTAGCGCTGAGGCTCCAATTAGGGGAAAAGCGATGATGGATAGCTATTTGGGCGTGTTGCTGCGCGTAGGTGTCCCAGTTAAGCGAGTCTGCGGGATTCGTTCGTCTGTCTGCACCTCCGATGCCATAAGCGGTGTTATAATCGACCCCTTCCCATGCTTGCGCCGTTCGCTCGCTTCCGCCGAAAAGACGAGCGATGACTTGTGTCTTCTTTCCATACCATCCGAAATCGCCGTAGTAACTGTATAGATCGCTTGTAGAATGGTATAGAAAACCATCGGAATTGACCTTGGAGAATCGTGCGTTCGCCATCCAATGACCGGGTAAAACCACATGTGTACTCACTAACTCGCGGAAGGTGTTGTACATGCCGCCGTTAAACGCAAGTGTCACATTGGAAACGGTATCTCTATTGCCGCTTTGCATATTCAGGCTTGCGCCGAAAGAGGCGGAGCCGTTCGTACTCGTACCCACGCCGCGTTGAACCTCAATCTGCGAAAGCGACGAACTCACGTCCGTCATGTTTACCCAGAAAACGCCCTGACTCTCACTGTCGTTCAGTGGCACGTCATTGACCGTCATGTTGATTCGTGAGTGGTCTGTACCGCGGATGCGAAAATACGTGTATCCGACGCCCAGACCGTCATCCGAAGTGACTTGCAGGCCCGGCGTGGTGGAGAGCAGGTATGGCAGGTTCTGACCCGTGTTGTCACGGTTCAAGTCGTCACTCCTGACAATCGCGCTAGAAACGGTCTTTTGTTCCACGCGTTGCGCGGTAACTTCTACCTCCTGAATCTGAAAATCATTAACGGACAAAGTGTCCTCACTCGTCTGCCCGAACGCAGACATAACCGGCGCGAATGCACCAAAAACCATCAACCATGCATGGTTGATTGAAAGAATGTTTTTTCTCATTTTCTTTAGCAGCATTACCTGCCCAAGTTCAACGGGTTTTATCTCAGCCAAAATATAGCCCCCACGCAGATTTTTATCTGTGGGGAGAGCGGCACCCCGAATGAAGATGACAGAATGTTAATGTTCGTTTGTTAAAAAATCGTGCAAAAGTACAAAAAAATTTTGATATATCAAAAAAAAGCAGTAAATTTGTGCGCATTTTTTTGAAAACTGCATTTTTGAACTTAATTTTTTGAAAATATGATATATAAATTTACTTTCTCGTGTGAAGAAGGCGACCCTAATTTCCGCCGCGTCTTTGAGGCCTCGGCCGATGCTACTTTTCTGGAGCTGCACGAGGCTATTTTGAAGAGTGTGGGTTATCCCGATGACCAGATGACTTCTTTCTTCCTCTGCAACGATGAGTGGGAGAAGGGTCAGGAGATCACACTCGTGGAGATGGACTCCAACTTCGAGTACGACAACATGGTCATGAATGAGACCCATCTCAATGATCTCATTGAGGAGCAGGGCCAGCGTCTGATCTATGTCTTCGACCCGATGTTCGAGCGCTATTTCTTCGGTTCGCTCAAGGAGATCAAACCCGGTTCCATGACCGGAGTAGAATGCGTGGAGAGCAGGGGAAAAGCACCGAAACAACTGAAATCCGAAGACCCCTTGGCAGGCATCAACGCCGGCAAGGGCAGCGATGATTTCATGTTTGACGACGAGTTCAAGGACGAGTACGACTTGGGCGACATCGACATGGAAGGCTTCCAGGACCTCAGTTTCGATGATGGCACCATGTTCTAAAACCCTCCTTTTGCTTTTGGGTCCTACGGGTGTCGGCAAGACGGAGTTGTCGCTGCGGGTGGCGGAGCATTACCGCTCGCCGATCCTCAACTGCGACAGCCGCCAAATCTTCCGCTCCATCCCTATCGGAACGGCAGCCCCCACGGCGGAGGAACTCGCGCGCGTGAAACATTATTTTATTGCTACGCGCGACCTGCAGGACGACTATAACGCCGGCCGGTACGAGCGGGACGCCCTCGAACTCCTCGACCAACTCTTCCTCACCCACGATGTGGTGGTCATGACGGGTGGTTCGATGTTGTACGCCGATGCCGTCTGCAACGGCTTGGACGACCTGCCCGCCGTGCCGGAGGATATCCGCGCCGAGGTAACCGAAAACTACAAGGCCCGCGGCCTTTCGTGGCTCCAACAGGAGGTGCAACGCCTCGATCCGGCGTATTGGGAGATCGTGGACCCGAATAACCCGGCGCGCTTGGCGCACTGCGTGGAGTTATCCCTTACAACGGGCAAACCCTACAGCTCCTTGCGCACCAACACCCGGAAGGACCGGCCGTTCCGCATCCTCAAGATCGCGCTCGAGCGCCCTCGCGAGCAGCTGTACGAGCGCATCAACACCCGCGTCACCCGGATGATGGACGACGGACTGCTCAAGGAAGCCAGAGCCGTTTATCCGCTCCGCCATCTCAATAGTCTGCAGACGGTCGGATATAAAGAATTGTTCGGATACCTCGATGGCGAATACGATCTACAGCGCGCAATCGAGCTCATTCGCCAAAACACCCGGCACTACGCCAAACGCCAGATGACCTGGTTCAGGAGAGACAAAGATATCCATTGGATAGATGCAAATAACGATTATGAAAAAAATATTGATAGTATTGACACTTTGTTGCGCGGTGGTAGCGTGTAAAAAGAACGATGTCTCTTTTTCCTATTCGCCGCAGACACCCCGTGCGGGACAGCCGGTGACCTTCTCCAACCTCTCTTCCTCCGGTGAGGAGTGGGAGTGGACCTTCGGGGATGGCGCTACTTCGACGCTCAAGTCACCTACCCACACTTTCAAACGGCCCGGAGAGTACGACGTCATCCTTAAGGTGGATAAGAAAAACCGTTGGACGGCGTATAAGAGGATTGTCGTCCTCGACACCATCCCTACTTTCGTGGCATCCGACACGGCTTTTTATATCTTCCGCGACTATACCTTCACGGCGAATGTCTATAACCCCTATAACTACGACATCTCGTATGCCTGGTATTTGGGAGACACCCTGGCCGCAAAAGACAAACCCTCCGTCAAGTGCTTCTTCACGCACCCCGCTCAGGAGGAGAAAGTCAAACTGGTTGTCATCCTCAACAAGGATACTACGGTTGTGGAGAAAGTTTTCCAAATCCGCGATTATGCTACCAACTCAGTCCTCTTCCGTACGCCGGAGGCCGACTACCGGCAGCGGCTTTTTGGTACTCGTTTCGAGCCTTACAAGGCCGACCCGGGCGCAAAACAGCTCTTGGATGAGGAGCAAGACACCGTCCAGACCTACAACGGCTTCACCTTCCGCCTCTCCGAGCTGAAAACCGTTTTCCCTCAGATGGAGGGCTTCCATATCGCCAACCGCAAGATCTACTACCGCGCTAACGGACTTTGGGTGGCGAATATCGATGGCGCTTACCCCGTGCAGATTGATGCTTCCCCTTGTGCCGCCATGACGCTGGATGACGTGCTGGACAGCCGTATCTATTGGGCGAACGCGCAGGGCGTGTGGTACATGCCTTTTGTCGGGTCGGACAACAACAAGTTTGTCACGACCCCTGTCCTCTTGAATTCATTAACGAATATAACAAAAATCGCTGTGGATAGCGACCTCAAATAATGCAACCTGATTATATTTTTGAAACCTCTTGGGAAGTATGCAACCGCGTAGGCGGTATTTATGCGGTGCTTAGTACGCGTGCGGCCTCGATGCAGGCGGAGCACCCCGACAAAGTATTTTTCTTCGGTCCCGATTTCGGCGACCATAGTGATATCTATTTTAAGGAAGACAAGTCCCTCCTGAAGGAATGGCTTTCTGCTTTCGACTTTGAGCGAAGCGGTCTTTCTTCTCTTCGTGTCGGCCGTTGGAAGGTACCCGGAGAACCCATCGCCATCCTTCTGAAGTTCGACGGCCTCTGGTCTCGCAAGAACGAGATATACGCATGGGCATGGGATAAGTTCCGGGTCCAGAGCCACGCCGCTTACGGCGATTATGACGAGTCTTGTCTCTTCGGCTACGCCGCCGGCATCGTCATGGAGAACCTCTATCACTGGCTGTGTGTAAATCAGTCTGCGGTCTGCGCCCACGCCAACGAGTGGCAGACGGCGTTCTCTATCTTCTACCTTCGGGATCATTGTCCGCAGATTGCGACCCTCTTCACCACCCACGCCACGGGTATCGGTCGCTCTATCGCCGGAAACGGCAAACCCCTCTACGACTATTTCGAGGGCTATAACGGCGATCAGATGGCGGCGGAGCTGAACATGGTCTCCAAGCACTCGGCGGAGAAACAGGCGGCGCATTTTGCGGATTGTTTTACTACCGTCAGCGACATCACCGCTCGCGAGTGTGCACAACTTCTCGACAAACCCGTAGATATCGTTACCCCCAACGGCTTCGAACCGACGTTTGTGCCCAAGGGAAAAGCTTTCGACGTCCGCCGTGAAGAGGCGCGCGAAGCCTTGCGCCGCGTGGCGGGAGAGAAACTGGGTGGAGTAGTGCCGGAGAACGCACTTTTTGTCGCTATCTCCGGTCGCCAGGAGTGGAAAAACAAAGGCATCGATGTCTTTGCGGCAGCGCTGGACAAACTCGCGCAGAAGATCTACCATAGCGACCGGCCGGAGAAAGAAGTTGTGGCGTTTGTCATGATCCCTTATCTCGATCGCGCACCTTCGCGCAAAGGCAAAGTGAGCGCCGTCTTCGTGCCCTACTACCTCGACGGCCATGATCCGCTCTTCGGAAAGACTTACTACGACCTCCTCATCGGCATGGACGTCACCGTCTTCCCCTCGTATTACGAGCCCTGGGGCTACACGCCGCTGGAGTCCTGCGCCTTCCATGTACCGACGATCACCACCTCTCTCGCGGGATTCGGAGCTTGGGCAGCGCAGCAAAAAGACCAGTTTGGCGTCATCGTCATTGACCGCAATGACTCCAATTTCGATGCCGTCGCAGAGCACATTGCCGATGACCTCTTGCGCTTCGACCGCCTTTGCGGCGAAGACAAAGCACGTGCCCGCAAAGAGGCGGCAGCGGTGGCGAAGAAAGCCGATTGGAAGCATTTCTTCAAGTATTACCGCAAAGCCTACGAGATAGCCCTCAAGAAAAGAGATAACCGAATCACTGAACTCCAAAACCCACGTTTATTATGAAAACTCTATCAGCGAACATTGTAGCCGGTCTTTCAGCCATGATAATGGCGGTCTCGTTTCCTTTGGAAACGTCCGCTTGTACGAATTTTTTAGTTGGCAAAGATGCCTCCGCGGATGGTAGTACCATCATCTCCTATGCTGCGGACTCCTACGGCATGTACGGATTCCTGCATTTCGTCCCGGCTGCTGATCACCCCGAAGGCGAGATGCGCGAAGTGAAGGACTGGGACACCGGACGTCCACAGGGATCCATCCCCCAGATCGCCCACACCTATACTGTAGTGGGAAACATGAACGAGAACCAAGTCACCATCGGTGAGACCACTTGGGGCGGTCGCGAAGCCCTCTGGGACACCGTCGGCATCGATTATGGTTCACTCATCTACATCGCCCTCGAGCGCAGTAAGACCGCCCGCGAAGCCATTGAGTGGTTCATCACTCTCGTCAACGAATACGGCTACGCCTCCGAAGGAGAGTCCTTCTCGTTCGGCGACCCCAATGAGGTCTGGATCATGGACCTCATCGGTAAAGGCAAAGGTCAGAAAGGCGCTAACTGGGTGGCTGTACGGATTCCGGACAATGCTATCGCTGCCCATGCCAACCAGGCACGCATCACCACGCTGCCCCTCTCCGCCAAGCACAAGCTGACCAAAGAGGAAAAACGTCTCCAGAAGAAACTCAACTGTGTCTGCAAAGGCGATTGGATGTGGAGCAAGGATGTCATCGCCTTTGCCCGCGAGAAAAGATTCTTCTCCGGCGCGGACAAAGATTTCTCGTTCCAGGCAGCCTATAACCCGTTTGATTTCAGCGGATTGTATGTCTGCGAGGCACGCGTATGGTCCTTCTTCAACCATTTCAGTTCCGACATGGACAAGTACTTCGACTACGCTACCGGCAAGACCTTCCGCGAAAATAATAAATCATCAATTAGCCCGGAGGGCGAACACATGCCCTTGTGGATCATTCCGAACCGCAAAGTCTCCGTCCAGGATGTCAAGGAATGTATGCGCGATGAATACAAAGGTACGCCGCTCGACATCACCCAAGGCACCGACGCCGGCCCCTGGAACAGCAAACTCCGCTATGGCGGCTTAGGTTTCAAACTGGACTCCGTCCAGTACTGGTACGAGCGCCCGACGGCGACCCAGCAGACCGCTTGGTCGTTCGTCGCGCAAATGCGTCCGTACAGCAAATACGGTATTTTCTGGTTCGGTGTGGACGATGCCGCCTGCAGCTGCTACACCCCGATGTACAGCTGCCTCAAGCATGTGCCGGAGTGTTTTGCCGAAGGCAATGGCGACAGCTATACCTACTCGCCGACCTCCGCTTGGTGGACCTTCAACATTGTAGCCAACTGGGCGTACACCAAATACAGCCGCATGTACCCGCACATCCGCGAAAACCAACAGATCTGGGACGACAAGTTCAACACCCAGATCGCCGGAGTCGATGCACAGGCTTCCGAACTCAGCGAAGAGGATGCTAAATCCTTCCTCTCTTCCTATTCGTGCTCGCAGGCCGAGAATCTTGTGGCGGATTGGCAGAGACTGTACTTCTATTTGGTGACGAAATTTATCGACGGACAGGAACGCAAAGAAGAAAACGGCCAATTCAAGCGCAACCAGTATGGCAACAGCTGCGGTCCGAACCGCTTGGCTTTCCCGGAAGAGTTCTTACGCAAAGTAGCTCCGGAGATCACCCATGAGTAAAAAAGGCCTCTCGTTTTGAGGTGACCTTTTTCAGTGCCCTCTCCTTCGGGGCGGTCTTATTTGTTGCCTCTCCGCGCGCTCCGTCCGTCGGCTATATATGCCCATCTTTTGAAAAAGCCGTGAGCGGAGCGAACCCAACAAGCCGTGCGCACGAAGGCGCACACCTTATTGGGGGAAAGAAAAAAAAGATTAGCTACGAGGATGCTGTGCATCATACTCCTGACCGCAGATGTGCCAATAATATGCACGCATCGTTTTAATACCACGTGGATTGTTGCGTTGAGCAATGAAATCCATCTGGTCTTGTGTCAATTTGGAGAGATCCATACTACGCTGGTGAACCATTTCTGCAACCGCTTTGAATCGCTGACGTGCCCAAACAGAGTCCGCGCTGTTTGACATTTGGATGTTCGTCTCGTCACGCAGATAAATACGGTTGCACGAGTCACTTGTGGTAGCTGCCTTGCGGTGTGTTGCAAGCAACATTCGACCGTGTTTGTGCGGCTCTTTCTTCCCGCACTTACACAAGGCGCCGGATACATATTCTATACCGGATTGCCATACTACTTTTGCCATTGGATACAGACCATGCTTACCTCCGGTCTGCGTAGAGGGGATAAAGGTTAAATGAATAGTGAATAGGTGATTAGTGTAAATAATAACGTTTTGCTATGTATAGCGCCAGTTTAACAAGCCAGTACAGCACAAAGAGGATGGCGAAAGATGCACAATACTTGTAAAACGAGGGCACATAGGGTTTCTCGACCGTTTCTGTCTTGGTTTCCGTCAAGGTGACAGTGTCCGTCTTGACGGTCTCGCGGTCACGCCATCGGGTGTGCCATTTCTCCAGATAGACCGTGTCGGGCAGAGCTCCTACCCCCGCCCCCTTCCTATAGGGAAGGGAGATTTTTGCGGGGCGGTAGGTATATGACACACTATCATGCAGATAGATGCTGTCGCGTTGGGTGGTGTTGGAGAGGTGGGTATGGTTACTCTCCGTCGAAGTGCGCACCGCGGAGCAGGCCGGCAAGAGCATCCACAGAGCTGCAATGCTCAGTAAAAAAGCGTTCGGGTGTGGTGATTTCGATATAGTTCTCATGATCGGGGTGTTTTTGAAGTTTGGTCACCAAGTCGCGTTCGGTCTGTCGGGAATGGAGCAGCGTGTTACCGCTGAGCCGTCCGACGAGGATGCAGCCTGCGGTGTGGTCTTTGTTATTGCCTGCATGAATGCGGATACCCTCGAAGCCGGGCACATAGTTGAGTAGCGGCAGCACGCGACCGAACTTGGAAGATCGGGTGAGCGTCAGTTTGTACCATCCGAGAAGGATTGCTCCTTTGGGATGGGTGGCGTTGGGGACGGTGGGCGGTTCAAGAGTACCGCAGAAAGGTTTGCCTCCGATGAGGAGGATGCCTGTGGTCTCGTTAGGAGACTCGTTGGTTCGGATTAAAGATAATACCATAATCTTATATTTACGATGTACGATTTATTTAGACATTTGGCTATTTATGACGATAGCGATAGTGATAATCCACTCCGATGAGGGCACCGGCGAAAGTGAGGGTTTCGCCGTAGGCTACAAGGAGCGAGGAATCAATGATGCCGGCGGGGGGAAGTGCCAGCCCTGCTACAAGCAAGGCGCATCCGAAGATGCACATTGCTGTAGCGAGGATCAGTTGCAAAAGAGACTTTTTCATTGCACCGGACTTTTAATCAGCCATATATTGCTGATGCTTAATCTCCGAGTTTGGCATACTCCATTGCAAAGACATAGCCGCTGAAATCGCTGTACTTCTTTTGGCTCTTGAAGGCAGTGAGATACGCAGCCTTCTGTTCCGGATCAGCGAGGGCGGTCTTCGCATTGGCACGTGCTGTGGCGAACTTAGCGCGCTGTGCCTGTTGGGCGGCAGTTGGTTCTTTGGTGGAGGGGTTACAGATTTTGCCAGAGAACACTTTGCCGTTCTTACGGAAGAAATACATGTCGGAGTGACCACAGATTTTGCCGGACATGGACTCAATAAGTGCGTTTGGTTTAATTTGTGACATAATTAATTAAAGTTAGATTGTTGATAATAATTGTAAATAATACCTTCCTAGGCGGAGGCCGCTCCTTCCGCTTCAACGGAAGGACGCTCCGGGTTTTACTTGACTCATAATAATGTAGTTGTTTGATGTTAATAAATGGGTTATTTTGAAATCGAATGCAAAAGTACGATGCAGGGAAAAAACGGGCAGGGGACATTGCGGGGCTTGCCTGCAAAGTCCCCTGCTTTAAGTGTTATTATCCGACTTCTATGTCGTATTTCTCACAGAGGTAGCGAACAGCTTTTGGAGGAAGGAGTTGTTGCTTTGGGGTAATACCTATTGAAGTTAGAAAGTCCCGGTCGGATTTGAGCCAATGGCGGAATGTCTCCGATGATACGCCCGCGGCATTTGCGAGCTCATATTTATACATTGATTTATATTTCATAATTATTACTTGAATTATAGTTATCGACAAATCGCCGATATGATACAACAAATAATCCCAAACAGGGATATAAACAAATAAAACAAGCAATAGGAGGCGGACGAACACATGGCATAAATAAGGCGGCTACCACGAATGGCAGCCACCTTATTTATCGTTTGGTATTATGCGTGCCTTTATGGCACTATAAAATTCAATTATTAACTATTGGGCATCTGGAACCTCTTCAGGACGTAGGATGTCTTTCCCAGGAGAGAGATAGTCGTTGCCGGATAATTCGGAATGAAGAAAAGCATCGTCCAATAACTGAATAGTTTCATTGCTTATTTAAAATTTTTGTTGTATCTTTGCAGTCGATTTAACATCAAGGTGTGGAAAAAGACCGAGTTTTCATTAGGTTCATAATCCTTCAT
>ONEG01000006.1 GCA_900316845.1 uncultured Bacteroidales bacterium | reverse complement strand
TGTAAATTCTTTTAGGAAAGTGTAAACAGATTCCAGGAGAGTGACAAGTAATTTAGTTAAAATAAGTAAAAAACTGTCAACACTATTTAGGAAAAGTCAGAATGATGGCGAGTAATGGAAATAGCAGATTGAAGGACTGCATACAGAGAATAGAGGATGTGGCGGAAGCGGTTGTGCCTCTATATAGAGATATGCAGGAAATGATCTTTGCTCCTGTTGATAGCGAAGTGGTGCTTGATATGGCGCAGCTTTGGATGGCAGACGGAGGAAGGAGTGCAGAATCGGCAATATCGGCTATTACGTTTGAGAAGTTAGTTAGAGCAACAGAGGCAAAAAAGAATCCAACGGTAAACAAGATACTATATTGGAATGATGTAGAGGCATGGTTGAATGCAGTGCAAGACAGATTAGTATCAACGATATGGATGTTAGAGGAGTTTTATTCATCATTACCGAATGAGAAAATATCAGATGAGTTGATTGATACAGCCATACTTAGTAGTGGAGAGGATGGGCATAAATGCTATGTGGCAGCCAATACGATATTTATCAACTTAGCCTCAGTATTTGACATTCTTACCGGGATTGTAAGCGAGTTGGAAAAATTTCCTAAACGCGATTTTACAACGTACCAAAAGATAAAATCCCAGAAGTACAACCAATATGATCATGTAATGCCGGAGGTTAAACAACCAGGAATGTTGTATGCCGAGCCAGAGTTGCCTATTGTTCGAAAGATAGAGACGTTGCGGAACGAATATGTACACAGTGGGCCGTGGGATAGAAGTCCGAGTATCTATCTACCACGGGATGCAGATAGAAATCCAATGCCGGCATTCATGATGATGCCGGATATGACAGAGACGGGAACATTCGTGACAGTTAGGAATAGGAATAAATTCTATTCGGAGAGCAAGAAACTTAATGAGGAGTTGATACCGATGGTAGAGGAGACAATGGATGTGGTTGAAAAGACGCTTGGAGGTATACGGATAGTGATAGCAGGACAAACGGCTGAAGGCACAAACCAGATAGAGACGAAAAAAACAATGGAGGTTTTGAGAGAGGTTGCTAAGGAGTCGGTAGAGATAATAAAGAAGGATTGGGAGAAGAGACAAGAGTTAAAAGGTAAGAAATAAAAGTATGAAGATGAACGATGAGCAATTATGTGCGTATGTCGAGAAGTGGCACGCTGCTCGATACGATAAGTGGACAACCATTTATTGTGGTATACGCATGAACCGTGTATATGGCATCTATCGGTTGTCAGACGGTACGGAATTGCTCGATGTGCTGGATTCGATCTATGGAAACTATGAGGAACATCTATATAGCAAAGACCTATTGCCGGTATATTTTTCTTCACCGCATCAGTTGCTGACGTTCTTGCAAAACTACGGTGCATATTGCGAGGAGCAGTTGAAATGGATGTTGGCACTACCTATTGAAGAGCGTCAGGATAGAGAGGTATGCGACATTATAGAGATGTGCCATGATGTCGTAGAACTGACAACCTATTGTTTGGAATCGTATGAGGTGAATATCATCGACAATACCTATCTGAAACCCTATTTGGATATGAAAGCATTTCTCGACGCAGAGAAAGTAGATGGCTTCATGAATAGATTGGAAGCAATATATAGCAGCATCCCCAGTTCCATACATAAAGGGAAACTCAATGAGGCATGGTTTCATTCGGTAGCGCATTCGGTGATGTATCAATTCGGTTTTCGGTTTTACTCGGAGAGTGAGACGAGTGAAGGTCGAATGGATATGAGGATTGAGATGGATAAGCATATATACATCTTTGAATTTAAGTATTCGGAAGATGATGTAGACATGAGTGAGGATGCGCTGCAACAGATTCATGAAAAGCATTATGCAGATCCGTATTTGGTCTTGGGAAAGAAAGTGATAGCAGTGGGAGTTACATTCGGGAAGAAGAAACGGAATGTGACTAATTATAAATTAGAAGTATTGAGTAATAGATAGTGGTGATGCACAGATAAAAGTTAAGAGGAATTATGACGCTAACGATAATCATATTAATTTTGATATGGATAGGAATGGCAATAGGAATCCCATTGCTGGAGTTAGTCGTGATTTACGGGGTGAGTTATGTATTCTTAAAGATGACAGATACTGATAGAAAGGCATTCGTGATAGATTTCCTAAGACGAAGGGCAGAGCGAAAGGCATTCTATATATATATGGCTACCATGTCTGGAATTGTAGGATTTCCATGGGGGATGAGTTTAGCATTTGAATTCATGAATCCTGAAAGTGGCGCCTATCTGCGAGTTCAATATGTAGATGATAATTCCATCTGGTATAGTTTGATAGCCGGAGTGTTTGTCACGGCAGTCTACATTCTATATTTATATAAGACAACAAGCAAGAACAAAGAAACATATTCGCGAGAAATCATAAAAGGGTTAGAGTTTATCAACGATGAGTTGCAATTCAACCCCAATAAAGATTGGTTTTCCAAACAGGCAGAGATGGGGATAAAGTCATTAGGGAAACGGTATAATAGAGAGCATAACTTCCCACATGACCAATTGCCGTTTATGCTTGCAATGTTGGATAGAGATATATCCCAAACCGATCATTGGATAGACAATGTAGAGACGTTTATCGATAAATGTTTCGAATTAGCCGATAATATCAAGGATGAGGCACAAAAACAAGCCATAGAAGAGCATATTAATTATGTCATTGATGTCGTCAATACTAGCGTATGGACAGAGAACGATGTCAATCAATTTAAGTCCGCGATAGAATCCATCTTCGATATCTTTTCACAATGGTACGGAAGTCTAAAACGTGAGGAACGCGCCATTGCGGCATACGATTGGAATCAATATTCACCAGAGATATCAAAGTTTTTAGAGATAGTTAGAAGTCCATGGTTGGATTGTCTATATAAGCAGGTGATGTTAGTAACAGGCAAAGGAGGAATGGGGAAATCGCACCTGATGGGTAGTATTATAGATAAAAGAAATCAAGCTGGGAAACCGACTATACTATTATTGGGAGAATGGTTCAGTCCAGGAAAAGATCCTTGGAATCGCATGAAAGAGAGGTTGGATGTATTGTGCAGGAAAGAGACATTCCTTAAGAGCATAGATACATACGCAGAAGAGACAGGTGAGCGTGTGCAGATAATCATTGACGGTATCAATGAAGGAAGCGCAGGAAGAGATTATTGGGCAAGTAATATAACTACATTCATTAGCGAAGTAGCAGCATATAAAAATATCGGCATTATTCTGTCAATACGAACAACCGATAACAGTAGTCGATTTGATGATTATATACAAGATCCATCCCATGCAACTTACGAAGTGTTTGGTTTCCCCGATGACAAGTTGGCAGAGGCATGTGAATACATGTTTGATTCGTTCGGATTAACGACTCCATCATGGGCTGTGATGGACGGTATGTTTAGTAGTCCGCTATGGCTTGTAATGTATTGTGCAGGTCATAGTATGCTGGATCAAAGGGCAACAGAACGAGAGAACAGGTGGCAGATAGTAGAGCAATACATTGATGGATTCGACGTAGATTTAGCGAAGCGTTTTAACTATTCGAAGGACAGGCACCTATTGCGGCATGTGATGTTTACAATAGCGGATAAGATGATTGCCAATGGGAGAACAACACACCTTCCATATACAGATGCGATGAATGCAGTAAGCGAGTGTGTGGGACAAGAGGCGCCAGTCAAAGACTATTTTGATGAACTATTAGAGATAGGTATATTGCGCCAGAGTTCGTTTAAGAAAGAGGCAACCATCCAATTTGAATATGAGATGTATGGCAATATAATTATTGCTTATCAATTGGCATCTCAATACAAAGAAGATAAATGGAATGAGTTTGCTTCAACCATCTATAAAGAATTAACCGAGATGGTTCCATTGGTAAAAGGGAAGGAGATGTTTGCCTGCTATACAGATCCAGAATGGATTGGAATATATAAGGAGACATTCAAAGATACATTGCAATATCGAACAACATTGACGGAAAGCGGAATGCAATTCCTAAAAGAGGTATGGGATGCGAATGATTTAGAATGGATGCTTGATGTAATCAGCCGGTGTGCCACTAATCTTCGAATACCCTATAATGCATCGCAGTTCTATAAAGTGTTGTATCCAATGACAATGATGGATAGGGATTCTTGTTGGACGATTGATATTTCGCAAGTAACAGAAATGCGTGAACGTCTTTACAAACATGCCAAGTGGGCGATGGAAGCATCGAGAAAGACAATAGATGGACTGGATGGTAATGTGGCTGAACTGATTGGTGAAACGCTTGTTTGGTGCTTGTGCTCCACACAAGGGAAATTGCGCGATACAGCCACAAAGGGATTGGTTAATCTTTTGCGTTTTAAACAACCGCTTATGATTAAATTGATTGATAAATATTATGATGTAAACGATTTATATATCACAGAACGCTTATGGGGAGTAGCCTTTGGGTGCTGCACTCAGAATGCGGATAAGGAGTATACGGAGAAGATAGCAAAGTTGGCTCAGCATTTAGTGTTTGATAGGGAGAAGGTGATAGAAAATATATTAGTTACGGATTATGCGCGACTTATTATAGACTACGCGATAACATTAGGAAATACGGAGTTTGACGGCTATACAAAGCATACACCTCCTTATAATTCGTATAAGAAGATACCGAAGTGCCGAACACAATATATAGTTAAAACCTACGTAAAACCATATCAAGAGGAGAAGGACGAAGAAGTATCTTCGAGTGCGTTAAAACTAATGGACTCGATGGCAACGGAATATACAATGCGGAATAACGGAAATTATGGAGATTTTGGGCGTTATACATTCCAATTCGCTTTGCGCGAATTCCCGGAGAATCCAGAGGATTTGGCGAATTGGGGAATCAAAATTATATTTAAGGAGTTTGGTTATGAACCGAATAAAGTGAAGTGGTTCGATGCGTATGAAACTAATTATGGAGATATAGATTGGGAACGAATCGGGAAGAAATATCAATGGCTTGTACTATATAAGATAGCCGCTATACTGACGGATTATCATGCAAGTGACGGCCAACGGAAGAAGGATGAGGAGCATTGCATCTATGACATACGGAATATCGATCCAACATTGCTGAAAGCTGATAAATACAAGGTGAGCGAACTTCAGGGAGTGCATCTTGAGTTGTCTCCATACGGGTATGAAATGGTAGAGAATGAAAAATGGTTGAAGTCAACTAAATATGGACCAAATTTGAAGCAACTCATTAGACAACAGAAAGATAATGAGACATGGATAACACTGCATGCTACTCCAGCATATTTAGTAAGGAAGGATAAATTAAAGTTAGGAGAACTGAATAGAGAGTTTTGGACATGCTTACAGTCATGTTTTGTTGATAAAAGGCAACTAACAAAGGTTAAGCGGATTATAGATAAGAACAGAGTGAGCAGTCGTGATGTTAACGGGAATAGCGAAATATACCACATCTATGGCGGAGAGTGGTATTGGTCTGCGAATTATAAAGAATATGTGACGGATGTAGGATATGAGTATAAGCAGATGCATATTTCGACTCATTATTACGATATTATGATTCGTCCGAGTATGGTGGAATATGCGTTGGAATCTCACAACGACAGGAGCAGCAATCGAAGCGATATGTTCTATTATCCTAACTCGCATATGGTGCAGGTACTCGGACTCACGTTATATGACAGCAGAGGAATATGGACGAATGGGAAGGGTGAGATAGTGCTATTTGATAATGCAGTGACAGGTGGAGATGCAGCCTTGATGATACGTCAGGATGTGCTAAAAGAGTATCTGACGAAAACAGATCAAGAAGTAATATGGCCGATAACTATCGAAAAACGCGTTAGAGCATGGCATAAGCAATCTCATAATGATAGGTACAAATATAAGAATAGCGGAGGATATGCCATTCTGGGAAGGAATGGTCGGGTAAAACTCCAGATCCGGCAATATAATGATGAGATGACGCGTTGGCAACTATATTACCAGAAGCGCGTAAAACCGGTGATTGAAAATGCAAAATATGAGATGATGGGGATAGGTATCAAATTGCATCTTGTTCATTTGACTGAGGCGGAGATGTTTGACTATCAATTAAAAAAGGCTATAAGTAAGCACGGGAAAGTAGGATAAAATTACAATGGCAGATAAGGAGCGAAATATGCAGACGTGGAATGCAATAGGCCAGCAGACGCTAGAGATATGCAGGGTCTTGCGAGGTAAGTTGTTGGATTATTGCAAACGGGAGGATAAACAGAAGCGAGATCTACTGATGATGGATTTAGTGCGGCGAATCGAATGCAATCTTTTTGCTGTGCTGGTGCTGACGAAGGATGCAGTAAATAGGGGAGGAACGACATATCTGAAACTGCCTGTGGGATTGTTGATAAGGACATGTCTAACGGACTGCATCATGGGGTTATATATTTCACAGTTATCAGAGGAGGAAGTGGAGCTGTTGTCACAGACGCTGACGGAGGAATATGTGGCATCGCTATTCAGCAGGGCAGAGGTGTATAAGGATAAGGTGAGGGATATACTACCCGGAGATGAAGATCAGTTGGAGGGTTGGTACACTATGCAGATAGAAGATCATTTCTGGGAGTATCTAAAACCTAATCCGGATAAGACGGACAAACACGACTGCTCAATATGGAAGGTGGATAAAACAGGGCAACATATAACGTTACAGAAGATGGTTGAGTCGTTGTTGTGCAATGGAGAGTTGGAGAAGATCGGAGATCGGTTGTACTCGTATTACAAGTATTTCTCGCAGTATGAGCACTTCTCGGAAGCATCGCATGGGGATACATTGGTGGATTTTGGAATGGATAATGTGTCTTTTGAATGTTCAATCGAGACATTGAAGAACGGAATAGAAATTATAACAGCGAAGATATGAAAGTATTAATTGTATGTAGTTATAAGCCGCATATGCCGGAGGGATGTGTGCCTTTCATCCGTGAGCAAGTAGAGGCATTGCGTGCACAAGGATGCGAATGCGAGTACTATCATATCAAAGATAAAGGTATGATGGGATACTTGAGCGCGATTCCGGGATTGAGGAAGAAGATACGCGAGTGGAAACCAGATGTGGTGCATGCGCATTATGGGTTGAGTTGTTTAGTGGCGAATCTTGCGACGAGACGTGTGCCGGTGGTGAGTACGTATCATGGAAGCGATATCAATGTGAAGTCTGTGCGACGGTTCTCGAATCTCGCGATACGGTTGAGCGCATGGAATGTGTTTGTAAGCAAGAGGAATATGGCATTGGCAGGAGCACTTGAGAGGAAAAAGGCTGCGTTGGTGCCGTGTGGAGTGAACTTACCGCAACCATGGAACGAGTTGAAAAAGCAGAAGGTAGAGCAACTGACTCTTAATCAGTGGGTCGAGGGAGTGTTGGAACCGAACAAGAAACATGTGTTGTTTGCGGGGGCATTTGATAATGCAGTCAAAGATCCGGAATTGGCAAAGGCTGCAGTTGCATATTTGAATGATGTGCAGTTGATAGAACTGAAAGGATATAATCGTGATCAGGTAAATGCATTGATGTATAATTGTAATGTGCTGCTGCTGACATCGAAAACTGAGGGCTCTCCGCAAGTGGTCAAGGAAGCGATGGCATGCGGATGCCCGATTGTAAGCGTAGATGTGGGCGATGTGAAGGAACGAGTTGAGGGACTGGAAGGATGCTATGTAGTCAAGAGTAGAGACCCACGAGACTTGGCAGAAGCATTAAAAAAAGCTCTTGCTTTCGAAGGGAGAACGAAAGGCAGAGAGAGGATTGTAGAGATGGGGCTGAGTAATGAGCAAGTAGCGGCACGTATCGTCAAAATCTATGAGGAGATTTTGGGAGAAGTTTAGATGAGAGGGCGCTTCGTTTTGAAGGATTTTTAGCGTTTGGCTAAATACGATGAGGTGTCCACTATAGAAGCAAAGTTGTACACTCCGTAATCTATACGAAGTTTGATGACCTTATTGAAGAAAGATGGAGAATATCCGGAGTTGTCTAGGTAAGAATATTTATTATAATGAAAATATCTGATGCTATATGAAAATCAAAAATTATTACCAAGAACGAGATAATGTAGTCTCTTTATTACAAGAGGGTATAGGGTGTTTTCCCGAAACAGGATATGATATGGGGGCACGAATGCGAGTAAGTATATTATGCAAAAAGATGGTCTCCAATAGTAAGTTGTATATAAATACCATAAATAAAGCTGTATCGTTGGAAGATAGAATGATGTCAGATATTGAGAAACTAAAGGATAACAGTATACAAGACAAGCGCGCTTATATTTTAGATTTTGCCGATGTAACTTCTGAGATTTATAGAGTATTTCGTCCAGAGGATAAAGAAGAATCTAGCATATTAAATACTGAGGACTTTTATTCTACCAACATTACGGAGTTACAGAAAAGAGAAAAGAAGTTATTAGAAGAAGTATCGGAATTGAAAAAGAAAAACCAAAAGTACAAAGAAAAAGAAAATGAGATAGAAGAGATTAAGATACAAATTCAACAAAGTAAAGAAGAAAAAGAAGAGTTAAAGAAAAAACTTGATGCGCAGGAAAATGTGAAGAAGAGTATATCAAGCGCTTTCGTTGAACTTAAAAAGCATATAACTCCATTGAAGCATGAGAAAACGAGACTGAATTGGATGTTTTATTCGTATGCCTTTCTTTGTGTATGTGTTTTAGGTGTATTGGTGTATTTTGAATGCTATTATTTGTCGAAATGGGAAGGCGCTAATAAATGGATTGATTATTTGCCATACTATATACCGGTTCCTATTGTTGGCGGGTTATTATGGGCTTTTATATATCAAATGAATCGTGCTCAACGTCAATTATTGCAATTGGCAAATGTATTATATAGAATTGATTACGTTGAGGGTCTTTTGCTTGCAATAAATTCAGTAAATGCAGATGTTAATGCCGCTTCTGAAAAAATTGACCATGTATTGGATCAAATTATTAAGAACTACATGGCAGCTCCAGATAATTTATCCGAAAACAATATAGATATGGAAATATCAAAAGATAGTATTAATATGCATACGTTTATTGATATGGCAAAAGAAATTAAGGAAGTCATAAAATAATAAGTTTACATTTATTAAGATGTGAGAATCGTATGTCTGAAGAAGAAATAGGATGGCAAAAGAAGTGTTTTTCCTGGTTACAGAAAAATGAGAATATTCACTATGTTGTACGTTCTGCATTTCTTTTATTTGCTGCTGTATATGTAAGTGTCGAATGGGGCGACAAATGGCAGCCTATTTTGAATGAACATATAGTTATTCCTTATCTCCAGATAAATACTGGTTGGGGAATTGTTTTTATGGGATTATGTACCATGGTCGCTGTACTCTGGTATATGTATGTAGGTTTCCATAAAACGAGAATCAACTGGTGGCGTAATATGCCGTTTGTTGGCGTAATCTTATTTTTGTATGTGTATTCCCGTTTTATTTCTGATTCCTTTGTTTTTCTGCCTCAAGAGTGGAGTTTCAAATTTATAGACTGGGGCGTTTTGATGTTATCTCTCTTGATGATAGAGTTTGTCATCGTAGAAATAGTATGTCAAAGTAATAATAAAAAGGCAAAAGAGTATGACTTTTTATATGATGGAGCTATAGAATTTAAAGAGCAGGATATTTTAGATTATTCTTCCAAAGCCCTTATGGCCGCAGAAGACTTGAAACGATTTGATGTTTCTGAGCACTCTTGGAGCATAGGAGTAACCGGAAAATGGGGAGCAGGTAAAACCTCTTACGTCAATTTGATCCTGGAAAATCTTTCATCCGATGAATATGATATTATTCGGTTTAACCCGAGAAGCTCCAAGAATATTTCCACTATTCAAGAAGATGCATTGAATTTACTTGCGGAAAGATTGAAGGTCTATTATATCGGATTGTCCTCTTTATTCAGAAATTATATTCGTGCATTACAATTGATAGATACTACGGGGTGGCTAGAGAAAGCATTTTATTTGTATGGTCAGGTTGATGTGGAAAACAGACGTAATAAACTGAATGAAGCATTGAGATTCATACCTAAAAAAGTAGTCTTTGTGATTGACGATTTTGACCGTCTTACAAAAGATGAGATTGTGGAAGTGCTAAAACTATTGGATGGAAATGCAGATTTCCCCAATATAATCTACATTACTGCATATGACAAATCCTATGTGGAAAAGCAATTCGCAGGTGATGTAACATCACAAAACCCATGTTCATTTGTTGATAAGTTTTTCAACATTGAATGGAATATCCCTATTCGTAATTATGCTAATGTATATGGCTATATTATATCTCAAATAAAGGAAATCGTAGATACCTCTCAATTTGGATACGATATATCAGAGATCAATAGAAAGGGGTTCTATCAGAATATTATTAGGAAGCATGTTCCCACTATGCGTGACGCAAAGCGGTTGGTTAATTTGTTCCAAAGTGACTATCAATTAGTGCGCGGAGAAGTTGATGTTATTGATTTCCTATTGGTTACAATAATCAAATATAGATACAGAGATGAGTACACAGCGTTATTCAATCTTGAATATTTGGTAGATAATGCCAATAAGACATATGGTTTCAACAAACCTAAGATTGAAAAGTTAAGAAGTAAAGATCTTATAGAACATCTTTTTGTATCACATGGGAACACCAATAGACCAAGACGGATATTCCAGCAAGAATCATTTAATAATTATTTCACTGATCATATAGGTAATAAGTTAAATCTACCGCAGCTGGCATCATTATTTTCCGCAGATATTTCGATGGTAGAGGGGCTTGTCAAAGAATGGTCGTCAGATGGAATAAAAGCAACGGAAGTGGCGGATTATATAGATTCGAGAAGGCAATTAATTCATTCGGTTGCAGATATCTTCAGATATGTAGATGTTGTGCTCCTTTATAATGGCTATGTGGATTCCCCTGTTTCATTACTATATGCAAAACAGATTGTAAATATTAATGAACTATTTAGCGAACATTATCGAATGAGGGAGAAAGACGAATTAACCAGGGAAGCATTATATGACCGAGTAACAAGGTATTTCAGTAAAAAAATATTACTGTCTGGCGATATCTCTTTATTGAAAGATATGTATCTATCCGAAGATGAACAACAAAACCAATTGCTCGTATTGGGGAAAGATGAAATACAAACCATATTAACAATGCATTATGAAACTTATACAAGTCAAATTAAAACATTTGATGAGTATTGTCTGAACTTTCTATATGCCTGTATTGATCATGTCGGGAAGACAGACAAGCATGTTTACCTAAATTCTTCCTGTTGTGATATTGCCCGTAAATTGATAGAAAAATATCCAGATTACTACATTGAGCAATTTGTAAGGTTGCAATACGTAAGTTCGGATCCGAGTTCTAATTCTATAACATGTGAACCTTTCTGGAAGCAAATCTTTGGAGAACCGGAGGAGTTCAAAAAAATGATTACCGCAGATAAGTTAAATACACTTAAAAATATTAAAAGAGTTCGTAATTTTTGGGAACTATATGGAGCAAATAATTATCAACCCATAGAGTTTAGTGGTCAGGGTTCTGTGCAAAAAATCATTGACAATGATTTGAATATACAGATAAGCCAGTTGCAGCAGTTGCAAAAATATCATCTACAATTCATGGATTTATTACGGACTTCAGATAGCCAGATTCAAATAATAGTAAATAAGCATAGGCTTCAGTCCATAATTGATAATGTAGAGAAGATTAATCTAAAAATAGTCTTTAAAACGAAAATGTTAGGTGAAATGGAGCGTATTTTAGTACGAATATAGAGTATAGTCACATAATGTTTGTAGCGTTGAACTTTGCAGGTGAATTAAAAGGAGAAGGAAGACAAAGAGGCGAAATTTGTAAAACATAAGATGGAGCAACGCAATTTGATGTCCGTCTTGGTAGAGAAGGAATATGTGAAGATGAAGTGTTACGGAGCAACAAAAAAAATAATTACATGAAATTAACATACAAAGAAAGACTGATAAAAGCAAGAACATATTCGAAAAAGCGCCTGAAGGAGGAGTATCCTGAATATGAAAACATTGTAAATAAAATGACGGATTTTTTTACAATGGTAACGGAGAAGTTAGATGGTATTGAAATTGCAGATGAAAAGCAGCAGTATAAATTGTTGCTTGCAGTATCTTTTATGCGTACTCATTATGTTGTTAACGAGTTAATCGCCAATAGTGAAGTAATAGAAGCAGCAACGTTGATGAGGAGCAATTAGAACTAATAGCACGTATGAAAGAGATAGAAGTTAGTGAATTAAAAAGAATATACAAGAAAGTGCCTCAAATAAAACATGTACCAATTATGAAGAAGTATTATGGTATATGGAGTCAAGTCGCACATAATATAGATTCTCTGGATTTATTAGGTTACAATTTTGACGATGAAACTCATAAACGGTTCTATGTCCATCCTACATATACTGAAAATACCATATCTACTTTATGTATGAGTATTGGTCTTTTTGAAATGTTTGCAATAGAAATCATAATTCTTATGGGGGAAATGATGGTAGATTATAAATCGGTCGAGGAGGGGAAATTCTTGTTATCTTTTAATGAATTTGTGCGTGAGACAAATATCCCCTTTTTTTGAGTCAACAAAAGACAACAAGGGGCATGAAATAGAAGATGGGGAATTGAAGAAAGGTGATCGGAATTAGGAGATGATTGATAGTCGAATACGTCAGGACTTATAGAAATATATGCGTTTTGAATGACAAAAACGAGAAAATTAATAAATAAATTATTAAAATCTTGTTTATGTCATTTTTTTTTACTACTTTTGTACCCAAATTTGGTACGCAGAAGATAATAATCAATAGATATGGAAAAGAAATTTGTAGTGACTATCGGGCGGGAGTTTGGTACCGGCGGTAGGCAGATTGCCACAGAACTGGCGAAAGAGTTAGGCGTGGAGTTGTACGACAAGGGCTTATTGAAGCAACTGGAGGAGCGGTACGACATGACCCAGGAGGATATCGACAAGGTAAAGGGCATGAAGAAGAGCTGGTGGTTTGAGACGGTATCGCAGGATCTGTATAACGACGAGGAGTTTATCGTGCGGTCGTTAGCAGAGAAAGAGTCGTGCGTCATCCTCGGTCGTACGGGATTTCATATCTTTCGCGATAATCCCAATGCATTCAAGGTGTTCCTGATTGCCGACAAGGCATTCCGGCGTGACAAAGTGGCACGGCGGTTGAACATCAATGATGGTAGCGCGGATCTGCTGATAGACAAGGTAGATGAGGCGCGGGAGAACTTCACCAATACCTTCAGCGGCAAGAGCCGTTACGATGCGCGGAACTATGACCTGGTGCTGAATGTAGCCGGTCTGGAGCCGAAACAGATTGCGCAGTTTGTCGCAGAATGCGTGAGGGAGAGGATTGGGATTTAAGATTTAGGGTTTATGATTTATGGTTTAGGATTTAGGATTTATGATTCAGGATTTAGGATTTAAGACGGCCTGCGACCTATAGGAGATAGTAAAAAGTAGATAGAGATGATATTATCATACGAAGAGATAGATAGGCAAGAGTGGAGTAGGCTTGTGAGGACAAGTGCTACGGGGACGTGGTTCCAGACACCGGAGGCGTATGAGTTTTTTGCGAGTATGCCGGAATTTTTCCGGCCTTTTGTGGTAGCCGTTGAACGAGTGAACGATTTAACGAATGAACGGACACTTCGTGGGGTATGTGTGGGGTATGTGACGAAGGAGAAGAATGCGATAAAGCAGTACTTTACAAGGAGAGCGATCATTATCGGAGGGCCTTGTCTCGCTGATGACTGCAGCATGGATGAGGCGGAGACGCTCATGGAAGCAGTGTGTCAGCAATTGGTAATTGGTAATTGGTCATTGGTAAATGCTCCTATATATATCGAGACGCGGAATTTTAATGATTACAGCCGATGGAAAGATGCGTTTGAGAAAGCGGGATTTGAGTATCAGAAGCATCTGAACTTCCATGTAGATACATCGACGCCGGAAGTTGTAGAATCAAACCTTGGGAAGAGTCGTAAGCGTGATATTCGTACAACGATAAGAGAGGGCGTGACAATAGTAGAAAGTCCGACAGAAAAACAAGTGACAGAATACTATGTGATCCTTGATAATCTGTATCGAACGCGCGTAAAAACTCCACTATTCCCTTTATCATTCTTCCTGACTTTTCGAAGCCATAAAGATGCTCGCTTTTTATTGACTGAGTTGAACGGAAAGATAGTAGGCGGAACTGTATGTGTGGCACAAGAAGGGAAATGTCTGTATGAATGGTTCGCTTGTGGAGAGGATGGAGTATATCCGCATGTGTTCCCCTCGTGTTATGCAACATATGTTGGAATACGCTATGCAGCAGAGCATAATATGCCACGATTCGACATGATGGGTGCCGGCAAGCCGGATGAGGCATATGGGGTGAGGGATTTTAAGGCCAAGTTCGGCGGCAAAGAAGTAGAACACGGAAGATTCCTTTGTGTCACGAAGCCGATGCTGTATAAGATAGGGGCGGTTGGTGTAAAAATACTCAAGAAACTTAAATGATTCCTCGCCTTGACATATCATTTCCGATTCGTCGCCAATGGCAGTATTGGTTTGGAAAGCAATATGAACCCCAACAGTGCGAGTATTTGCTTAACCATGCGCGATCCGGTATTATATTGGCACTAAGAGCATCCTTGCCGAATGGCGGTAGAGTGGGGGTGGTGGCATACAATTGTCACACTATTGCTAACGCTGTGGTGAATGCGGGATGTATGCCGGTCTTTATAGATGTGACGGATGAATTGAAGATAGATGTTGCCTCCATCTCGGCAGATTTGGATGCTATTGTAGTGACAAATTTATTTGGCATACGAAATAATATATCAGTGATACGCGAGAAATGCCCCAACGCTATCATAATCGTTGATAATGCGCATGGGTATGGATTGCCTGCTGAAGGCGATTTTTCCGTCTATAGCATTAATCAAGGTAAATTCCCTGCTTTAGGAGAAGGAGGAATTTTAGTTGTCAACAATAAGTTATCCGTAATCAGGCAAAAGATAGATGAGATGTATGCCGTGCTGCCGAGGTATGGCTTGGTGGCGCAGTGCAAGTTGTTTGCGCAGATGTGGGCAAAGGCAGTGGCGTACTCAAAGATTTGCTATTGGTTTGTGCGGATGTTGAAAAAGAATACTAATCCTAGGGCGCATGAACAAGTTGTGCTGAAGCAAATGGCACCGGGAATAAGACGATTGTACAAAGCATGGTTGCCTGCGGCTGAAAACGAAATCGCAAAACAAAAGCAGAATGCTGAAGCATTAAATCAGAAACTTGCAATTATAAATCATACATGCACAACAGGTGATAATGCGTTTATGCTGATTGCCAAAACGCAAGACCCTGCTGCGCTGCAAACATGGTTCGCCAACCATGGTATCGAAACGGCAACTCACTTCGCCCATGCCATTGATTGGGCTACGGAGTTTGGGTATATCCCAGGCTCATGCCCTAATGCAGAGAGATTGATAAAAGAATTATTAATGATACCAACATATAAAAGAAAATGAAAAGTGTATGGATAGACATATTACATATGCCGCAATTCAATTATTATAAGCCGTTTATCGGAATCTTATCGGATAGAGGATATCATGTTTACGTAACAGCATTAGGGCGTGGGAAATTACCGGCTATTGTTCAAAAAGAATTGGTGGATTACAATAATGTTGATATAACAATCATAGGAAAACATCATATGACTAAATGGTCGGCAATTATAGAAGCAAACATGATTCGCATTGTGTTGATTTTTTTCTGGGCGATTGGTAAAAAGATTGAAGTTGCGTTCTCGAATGGATCGCATGTTGGGATTATTGGAAAAATATTCCGATTTCCCGCATATGAGTTTGAAGATGATCCTCAAGCTGCCGATTATCATCTGATGTGTCGATTCGCAACGCAGAACCACAGCATAGTGTACGATATGCCAGAGGGGCAATACTTGGACTCCAGAGACAAATTACTCCCATGTCTCAAAGAATGGGCGTATCTCAATCCAAGGACGTTTAAACCGAATGTAAAGGTGCTGGAGAAATACGGAGTGAAGCCTAAGGAGTATATGTTCCTGCGCGAGGTGACGGTTGGTACAGTCAACTATGCCGGACAAGAGTCCGGGGCGATATTGGGAATAAAGGACCTGATTCCGGCAGGGATGAAAGTGCTGTTCTCGCTCGAGGAGAAGAAAAGACGTGAGGAGTATCCTGCGGATTGGATACTGCTGCAGGAACCTATTGAGGATATTCATAGCCTCATATATTACTCGGCAGGATTGGTGTCGTCCGGAGATTCCATGACACGCGAAGCGGCATTGCTCGGCGTACCGGCATATTACCTCGGGATTCGCTATTCGATGCCGGCAAATGCTGCGGCGAGCAAGGTGGCGAGCCTGCAAAACCGTCAAACGATGCCGTTTGAGGAGTGGATTGATAATTTAGGAGCTGAGAGCCAAGAGTCAAGAGTCAAGAGTCAAGAAGAATTGCGAACTCATATAGACAATGAGTTTATAGACATTAATGAATATATGTTGAGCCTTGTGGAAAATGTTGCTCAAAATAAATCAAGTAAATAATTAAAACAAGATATGCGAATTTCAATTTTCGGATTAGGCTATGTGGGCTGCGTGGGAGCAGCATGTTTAGCCAAGTTGGGACATCGGGTGATTGGTGTCGATGTCAATGAAAACAAAGTTAGGCTCATCAATGAGGGGAAACCGACTATTATTGAAGAAGGTATCGCCGAACTATGTGCGGAAGCGCATGCTGCCGGACGAATGAGCGCTACAACGGATGTGCATGAAGCGGTGCACAATACCGATGTGTCGTTCATCGTAGTAGGTACGCCGAGCTCGAAAGAAGGACATCTGAATCTGAACTACATTTATGCAGTGGCTCGGCAGATAGGTGAGGCTCTCAGAGATAAGGCTGTCAGCCATCAGCCGTCAGCCGTCAGCGGAACACTACGGCATATCGTGGCGATACGTTCGACGGTGTTGCCGGGAACGAATGATAAAGTAGGCGAGATTATCGAAGAGGCAAGCGGGTTGAAAAGAGGTGTCGATTTTACCATAGTCAGCAATCCGGAGTTTCTGCGAGAAGGAACGTCCGTCAAGGATTATTTCAATCCGCCCTTGACGCTCGTCGGCACTGACATGCCGGAAGCAGAAGCCGTATTCCGAGAGATATACAAAGGTATCGATGCGGAGTTTATCTGCACTGATATTCGTGTGGCAGAAATGATGAAATACGTCAACAACACCTACCATGCGCTGAAGATAGTGTTCGGTAACGAGGTGGGGAATATCTGCAAGGAACTGAATATCGACAGCCACAAAGTGATGGAGATCTTCTGCAAAGACAAGCAGCTCAATATCAGTCCGTATTATTTCAAGCCGGGCTTCGCATATGGCGGATCATGTCTGCCGAAGGATATGAAGGCGCTCAAAACATTGGCACATGATCATTATGTAGAAGTGCCGGTAATTGAGGCTATAGGAGAGTCGAACGAGTTGCAAAAGAAACGCGCCGTGCAGCTGATCATGGCGCAAGGGAAACGCAAAGTGGGTATTCTTGGCCTGTCCTTCAAAGCCGGTACAGACGACTTGCGTTGCTCGCCGATAGTGGATGTGGTAGAGAGCCTGTTAGGTAAGGGATTTGAGATCCGCATCTATGACAAGAATGTCAAAGTAAGCGAGTTGACAGGAACCAACAAGGACTTCATCATGGCGAAGATCCCGCACCTGCAGCATTTCGTGAGCGCTGATCTGGAAGAAGTATGCCGAGAGAGCGATGTGTTAGTGGTAACCAATAAGGAGAAAGAGTTCGCGGAACTGCTGGCTCGGTATCCCAATAAGATTATAGTAGATTTGGTGCGTCAATGGCAAGAGGTCGATTATGAAGGCCATTATGAGGGCCTATCCTGGGGAGATGTGAATACAAATCGTGCCGGCCAGGAAACAGATATGACGAAGGACTTCAAACAAACGGAGTTTTAGGATTTCAAATTTCAAATTTTGGACTTATGCTAATAAAGATTTATAGTGCTGCGCCGGTGGGGATAGAGGCGGTGCCGGTGACGATAGAAGTGCACGCGGTGCCGGGCTTCGATTTCACGTTGGTGGGATTGCCGGACACGTCGGTGAAAGAGTCGCATGAGCGTATTCTCGCGGCGCTGACGGTGAACGGAATGGAGAACCTCAGGCGCGCTTTCACTATCAACATGGCGCCTGCGGACATCAAGAAAGAGGGTTCGGCTTTCGACCTGCCCTTGGCTATCGGTATGTTAGCCGGTGCGGAGAAGGTGAGCGTGAAGGAGTTAGAGCACTATATGATCATGGGCGAACTGTCGTTGGACGGTTCGCTGCAACCCATTCGCGGCGCACTGCCTATTGCACTCTGTGCGCGTAAAGCCGGGTTCAAGGGATTGATTCTGCCGGAAGCGAATGCAGAGGAAGCGGCTGTTGTAGAGGGACTGGATGTATATGGGCTGACGAACCTGACGGAGGTGGTGCGGTTTCTGAACGGCGAAAAGAAAGACGAGCTGAATCAGGAGGAGCAGTTCAAGCCGACGAGAGTAGATACACAGGCGCTATTTGCGGAATTGGCATTCCCGTCGGATTTGGATTTTGCGGACGTGCGTGGGCAGTTCAAAGTAAGACGAGCGGTGGAGATCGCTGCCGCAGGAGGGCATAACATGATTATGGTTGGTCCTCCGGGAGCGGGAAAGAGTATGATCGCCAAACGTATTCCTTCTATCCTGCCGCCGCTGACCTTGGAAGAGGCATTGGAGACAACGAAGATCCACTCGATAGCGGGTCTGACGAACAAGAAAAAAGGTGCGCGAGGTGCGCTCATCGTACAGAGGCCGTTCCGCAGCCCGCATCATACGATCACCGACGTGGCGCTCGTAGGCGGCGGACAGAATCCCCATCCGGGAGAGATATCTCTGGCGCATAACGGCGTGCTGTTCCTGGACGAGCTGCCGGAATACAAACGCTCGGCATTAGAGGTCATGCGGCAGCCGCTTGAAGACAGAAAAATCACTGTGGCGCGCGCCAAGGATACCGTCGAATATCCGGCGTCGTTCATGTTGGTTGCGGCGATGAACCCTTGTCCTTGCGGCCATTACGGGGAGAATAACCCGGCACATCCGTGTACCTGCACGCCGGCACAGGTGCATCGCTATATGAGTAAGATCAGCGGGCCGCTGTTGGACCGAATAGATATCCAATGCGAGATAGAGGCAGTGCCGTATGAGCAGCTGCGAGACACGCAACCCGGAGAGAGTTCGGAGGTGATGCGTGCGCGGGTACTCAAGGCGCGGGCGATACAGAACGAGCGGTTCAAACATAGCAAGTTAGTACATTGCAACGCGATGATGAATAGCAAGATGGTACGGGAGTACTGCGCGTTGGATGAGGAATGCGACAAGCTGTTGGAGTTCACGATGTCTAAGTTAGGGTTGAGTGCGCGCGCGTATGACCGTATCCTTAAAGTAGCGCGCACGATAGCGGATATCGAAGGCGCCGAGAGAATCCAGAAGAAGCATCTGTTAGAGGCTATTTCGTACCGATCGTTGGACAGAAGCAATTATTTTGGATAATAAATTTACGTTTTTCTTGCATATATGGAAAAAAAGTTGTAATTTTGCAGTCTCAAAGGATGAGTGAGAAAGAAGAACACTGGGATTTGACCATCACGCCACGCGACAGACTGCTGGCGATTGATTGGAAGGAGATATGGCGGTACCGCGATATGTATGTGCTGTTTGTGGAGCGTAACTTCCGCACGGCGTATAAGCAGACTATCCTGGGCCCGCTATGGTTCATTATTACTCCGGTGCTTTCTGTCATCGTATATGCTACCGTTTTCGGCGGAATAGCGAATATCCCGACGGACGGTATTCCTCCGATATTGTTCTATTTGTTAGGTATCTCCGTATGGGGCTATTTCTCGAGCAGCTTGAGCGCGACGTCGAATAGCTTCGTGAGCAACGCGGATATCTTCGGCAAGGTCTATTTCCCGAGAATCATCATGCCGTTAGTAGCGGTGACGACCAATCTGCTGGCTTTCGCTATTCAGTTAGCGATCTTCGCGGCGTTCTATATCTATTATGCCGCCACCGGCACGGAGCTGACGATCCATTGGCAGATTGTGCTGTTCCCGATACTGATGCTGATATTAGCGCTGATGGCGGTTGGTTTCGGTATGATTTTCTCCTCGATGACGACCAAGTATCGCGATCTGCAGATCATGTTAGCGAAGATCATCTCGCTATGGGTCTATATCACGCCGGTGATTTATCCGCTGAGTATGGTGACGAATGAGAAGTTGCATCTGGCGATGTCGCTCAATCCGGTGACGCCGGTGATGGAGGCAATCAAGTACTCGCTGTTAGGGCAGGGGCAGTTCAGTTGGCTCTGGCTCGGGTACAGCGTGGCGTTCACGGCGGTGCTATTGGTATTCGGACTGATGCTATTTAACAAGGTCCAGAAATCGTTTATGGATACGGTGTGAGAGATGATAGTTGATAGTTGATAGATGATAGAAGAAGAGAATACATATTGGACAACGGAGATCAGCCCTGATTCGTATGCAAGAGGATTGGGACTGAGGGAGCTATGGCAGAAACGGTACCTGATATGGCTGTTTATCAAGCGAGATATCACGGTACAGTTCAAGCAGACGATTTTCGGCATGGGGTGGTACTTCATCTCACCGTTGTTCACGATGTTTATGTATATCGTAGTGTTCGGCAAGATAGCGGAGATACCGACCGATGATGTCCCGCAGCCGGTATTTTACCTGAGCGGTATATGTCTCTGGGAGTATTTCTCGGAGTGCTTGACGGCTGTATCGGGCACCTTCCAGACCAATGCAAACTTATTCGGCAAAGTCTATTTCCCGCGTCTGGTAGCTCCTGTATCCAAGATTGCTTCGAAATTATTCCGATTCTCGCTGCAGTTATGCACGTTTGTGTTCGTGTATCTCTTCTTTGTACTCAAAGGAGTGGAGTTGCGGCCGAACTGGTATCTGTTGCTCTTCCCGGTCATCGTGCTGATTATTCAGGGCTTGGCATTGGGATTAGGACTGATCATATCGTCGCTGACGACCAAATACCGCGATCTGACGAATTTCTTCGGCGTGTTTGTATCGCTATGGATGTACGCCACGCCTATCGTCTATCCGCTGAGTTATGTGACCAATCCGACGCTGCATAAGATCATGCTGCTGAACCCCATGACGGCGCTGATCGAGACCTTCAAATACGGTGCGTACGGAGCCGGTGAATTCAGCTGGAGCGCATTAGGCTACAGCTGCGTATGCATGCTTGTGTTGCTGGTAATCGGTATAGCGATGTTCAACCGCAAGCAGAAGTTCTTTATCGATACGATTTAAATCCCTTTATCGGTTTTTATTTCAGAGACATTCCGGAGGCGTTGTATTCACGATTGCCGACGCGGATGATGAGTTGTCCGTTGCGGAGGAGCTTATGAGCCTCTCCCTGTCCATCCTGTAAAGGGATGGGAGTTTGATTGAGTCCCTGTTCTTGATGCTCGACGAAGGTACCTAAGTAATACGGCGCGCAGACATCTTGCGGAGTTCTGCCGGCAGTAGCAGTAGCGGTCTTGTTGATCGCATGGCCGGAGGTAGACTGATTCTCATTCCAGAACCCGCGGTTCTGCCAGGAGGGGATGACAGATCCTTTATCTCCGTTTCCTGCTTCCTCCGGGAACCAATAGTTGATGCCATCCACGTTTGTAAGCGGTTTGAGCGCATCGACAAGGTCTTTAACGAAGGCATATTGACCCGCAACGTCGCATGTCCATGCATCGCGTGTGTCATAATTGACGCCGGAAGAAGGCCACCACTGGAAGTTATAGGCGCACTCGACGATATGCACACGTTTGGTAGGGAAGATAGTGTTGAGATTATTGATAGCGGCGACGAGGTTGTTTTTGTCTTTTTTGGATGCTACTTGCGCAGCCGTCAGATAACCATGCCAGAAGGGATAGTAACTGAGCCCAATGATGTCAAAATTCACGCCACCATTAACCAGTTTGTTATAATAAAAGTTATTATAGCCTATATTCGTCGGTCGATCGGTATGGATGATGATTTGGGCATTCGGACATTTCTCCCGTACGGCGTTACAACCGGCATTCAAGAGCCCGAGATAGCCGGTCCAGTTATCACCGCTTTGTTGGTATGGATGTACCTTGATGCCACAAAGACCGTACATGATCTCATTACCTACCTGCACGAGATCAGGCGTGGCGCCGACAGCATTGAGGGTATCGAGCACCTCTTTGGTATAATTGGCTATATAAGTCGCCATCTCCGCATCCGAAGCCCCTTGCCAAGCTGCAGGAGCCTGGATATGCGTGGCATCCACCCAAGTATCGGAATAATGGAAATCGAGCATGAAGAACGCCCCTGCGTCCTTGATACGCTTGCCGAGTGTTTTGACATAAGCGAGGTCCTGACAAACAGAGGGATTAGAAGTTCCTCCATGGTCTTTCTTCGTGGGGTTGACAAAGATCCGGACGCGGAAGGTATTCCAACCGCAGTTGTTGGTCAGAAAAGTAATCAGATCAGAGATATTATTGCCATAGACGTCTTTGTACGGCGAGTTATGTTTCTCATACAAAGGAAGCGTCGAGATGTCTCCGCCGACATAGCGTTGAGGTGTTTCCTCCGCCTGCGCACAGAGGCAAGCGAGGGCGCAAAAGAATAAGGTGATAGTCTTTTTCATGTATATTTTTATTAATTGTTAATCTGCTTATGGACGTACAATCCCGGGAGCATGGTCTTCTTTATTCCGTCAATGCAGGGTCCGAAGAGATAGAGGGGGTAGGGACTCCATACGTCACGCGTCCATTCTACCGCATATTTGCGCGGGCGAATATCCACCGATGTGGGATTGCTCTTGGGAATGAGGGAGTTAGCCGCAGAAGTAAAGAAATCGGCATGCTTGGTAACAATCTTATAAGGGATGTTATCCTCCTTATGCACCTTGATGTCGAGCCCGTGATACTGCATGCAGAAAGCTCCTTTGGCAATCGTTTGATCTCCGGAATAGTCGGCATCGAGTTGGTTGACATGAATAGCACAAGTGATACCAACCAACGGACGGACAAAGGAATTCATATTCTCCAAGTCGAGGTCCTTCCCGTGGATAGAGAGGTCGAAAGAGGATTTCCGATCCATGTGTATATCGTAGGAGGCTTCGACATGGCCTTTGGCGCCAAAAGGCGCTTTCGCGCGGTTATGCCAAACGGCTCCCGGTTTATTGGTGACATTGGTCATAGTGGCATGCATCGGGCCTTTGAGGTTCAGTTTGCCGCAGTTGACAGCGGTCGTATAGAGCTCGACGTCCAACTTATGGGCTACGGATGTGACTTTCTTGACAGCAAACGTGACGGGTATTGTTCTTAGAAATTCTTGAGGCGTAACAAATGGTACTTTGGGCGCGATCCGTTCGTCGCGTATCACATGCATTCGGCGGACATCCGCTTTGATCTCGTCGAGGGTGTAATCTTGCGCTAATGCCTTACGAAGAGGATTGAACGGCGAGGTGGTGACGGAATTGAGTTCGAGGTCAATCCATGTGAATTGTTCGTGAATAAGTTCCGCCATCTTCTTATGCGAGACGATATTCCGGATACGTGTATAGCCGAGGTTCAGGGGACCTTGGTTAGAAGTATTGAGGTCATGCACCTCCATCTCCATCATACCATCCGGCAGGGCAATCTTAGCTGCCGCGAGCGAGAGGGAATAGACGGAGTCGTTATAGGTAAAGACGGAATCCGCAAAATCATATGCTAGATCATTGCACTCCAAAGAGAGCGAGTCCGCCTTGAGAACGAGCGGCGAACAGGTGCTATGCAGGCGCGCGGAGAAACGATTGATATCAAGATGGCGTAGGCGTAGGTTCTGCAGCCATATAGAGGCATTCTCGAGCGTGGTATCTTTCGGCAGAGTAGGTAAGAGAGACGCAGGGTTCTTCTCATCCAGATAGACCACCACCTCGGGGTCATCGAGCGAGACAGCGAAGATCTCCAGGCGGCGGTGCTTCAAGAGCGCGCGATAATCGATATTCCATATTGCGAGGGTAGGAATACGTACCGCCAGACCGGGTGTACGATTCAACGAATCGGCATCCTCCATATGCAGGCTATGGGTAGAGAAGGAGATATCTTTCACAATCGCGGAACCGGAGATGAGGTTGAGGTAGATATTTCCCACCTCAGCATCGGCATCGGGGATGTTCGCAAAAGCCTTGCTGACTTCTTTTTTGACCAGGGTAGAGGCGATGATATCTGCGCTCAGAAAAAGCACTACGCCTAAAGCAACGATGGAAAAGAGGAGCCAGAGGGTGATTTTTACAGATTTTTTCATAGCATAATTTCCATTAAAGGAATACGTACAAAATCCCGTTCCTGCCATAGTGGATGAGGGAGGGTTAGTAATGATGGATTGGTGATTGGTGATTGGTGATTAGAGATTTGTAATTTAATCTCCTTATTCTCCTCATCAAAAGCACGGATGAGATCGATATCTATCGGGCGGTCATGATAGATGCCGTCGATCGACTTATGGGTGCGTCCGAGGGCTTGTTCAATTGATTGGGCAGCGCGGAGCATCGCGATGGGATCTAAATCCGTTTCTACCAGACAACAGAGGTTACAGAACTCATTCGGACTATCGAAACCCCAGGGAGCGGAATAGTAGAGAGAAGAGCGGCGAGGGACCGAACCAATCTGCTGCTCTATCATCGTGAGCGCTGCGCGGAGCGTTTGCTCACGGTCTCCCATATTACTTCCCAGAGAAAGATAGTAACGCATGCGTAAGTTTGACCATTTGCGGATAGACGACGGAGGTCTTGACCACCGGCGCATCATCCAGATAATGAAGGCTGTCATTGGTCCTATCCATGATAAACACGGCAATCAGGACCAACAGCCCGTATTTCGCTAAACCGAAAGCTCCTCCTAAGATGCGGTTCACCCAACCCAGATGGATAGCACGGATGAGTTTGTATAACCATCGCGCCAGAATAGACAGGACAATCGCAATCGCCAGAAAGAGCAGGGTATAAGCGACGACATCGCATACGCCTTTGGGCCAAGCAAACTGCGCGAGCAGAAAAGCAGAGATAGGCGGAGCCCATAGTTTGGCACCGACTACTCCGAGTATCACCACCACGATGGCGATGATCTCGGAGATCAGTCCGTGCATCAGACCTCTGACGAGGCCTACGATAAGCGGCAGAACCAATATGACGTCCAGCCAATTCATCGGTTAGTCTTCCGGTTGCGGAGTACCTAATTTCCACTCCGTAGGAATCCATCGCGGATCAGCATCCTCTTTCTGGCATTCCGGCAGGATATCGCCTATGTTGCAAGGGGTAATGGACCACTCGCCGCCATCCGGATCGTATTTGCCATTATCCATGTAATAGCCCAAGACACCGGTGATAGAGCCTACATACTTAAGAGCAGGCAGATAGAAATACGCATAGCGTGCATACTCGGAGGTACTGATTAAGACTGCGTTTTTAGGTGCATGTTTCTTTTGACTGTCCACCAATATTACTTTTGAGTCTGCTTTGTCTACTGCGTATCGCGACTGTGGATAGCCCACGTTTCCGGTAGTTGGGCCGAAGGTGCATGCATTGCCGTCTAATTCAGGATTACCAACGTCTGTGGTATCCGACGCTGCGTAGCGGTTGCACTGTTTGGGACCATCATTCAAATCATCGAATTCGCCGGAGAAATGCACGTCGGTAATCTTCACCAGGCGTCCGTCGATTTTACGGGCACCCACAATGTCGCTGTATTTGCTGAGGTATTTGGTTTGCATCTCCGCCAGCGTCATCGTCTCATAGACCAGTTTGCTCTTATCCGGCGTACCGACAAGACGTGCTGCGCGGCGGAAGATACCGGACGGAATACGACCCGGTGCCCAGCCTGTTTTCTCCGCATAGGAGGAGGCGAAGATATTGTTGTTATACGTCGGCACGCAGAGTTGCGGTTCGTTGGCATAACGACCGATAGCCAGTCCGTTACAACGGATGAGGATCTCTTGTCCCTGCGGGTATTGGCCGTTCGCCGAACCCATATCGACGGAGATTCGCAGACACTGCTGGTCGATAGCGACGCCGCCGTTTTCCCAGTCGTTAATCTGCTGGATCACCAGCGATTTGTAGAAGTTGCCTCCGTAATCATCGGTAGCTACTCGTCCGCGGATATAGATACCCGGGCCGTTGGTCGGGAGTGTATCAATAGAGAAGAGCTCCAGTCCCTTATACGAAGAGCGCGTACGATAGAGCGAGGAGTCACTCTTGAAGTTACCCGCCTCGGTCATAAACGGCTCTGCCAGGAGCGAGTTGATATTGTAAATCTTATACTGTCCATCGGGATTCTCCGCCTTGAGCATTTCCGCCAAAGCAGCCTCGTCCGTAGGAGCAAACACGTCATTCTCCGTCAGCCCCTTAGGCTCACAGGAGGTCATAACAAGTATCAAGGTACCCAGTACAAAGTACAAAGTATTTCTCAACGTCTTCATAATGCTTAGAATTTATAGGTTACAGAAAGGAAGAAGTTAACGCCCCATGCGTAGTAGTACTTAGACGGGTATTTCCAAGCATTGGCGGAGATAACTGAGTTCTGATAGTCCTTCTCGCCTTGACGTACGTTACGCGGCAGACGGGCCTGTTGGTAACCGCCGGTCTTGAAATGCGTGTTATTCGTGAGGTTCGTCACCGAGAGGTTGATAGAGAGCGACTGACGGTTCGGCAGATACAGCAGTTTTCCTACCGATGCATCGATAAGGAAGCGGTTGAGCGGGTTGGTAGCTGCCAACGACTCCTGATCTACCATCTTGTTAAACGGATATCGGAGAACCGGTACACCGTTTGCATCCAGTACAGCGTTGAGGTAACGCGAGTTATTATTCTCATCCATCTCTACCTGCAGATCCTTACCATCCGTAGTCTCGATAGCGCGGGTATTGGCATCTCCATACCATCCGTTCACCGCCGTACCGTCATACCGCGTACCGGTGTAGAGACCTTGCATACGGCGGCTGGGGGCTACAGAGAGGTAGTTCCAGTCATGGTAGCTCACCGTCACGTCCGCAAACCACATCTTCGGATGGAAGAACGAGAGCTTGAGGCTGGCATTCACCTGCGGACCCGTAGAGAGGCGTACGCCCTTTAGGAGCACCTTATCTGTCGTCTCGAGGATGAGCGACTTGCTGGATATATCCTGTGAGAGCGGCATTCCGTTCTCGGCCGATGTGACTGCAAGTGCGTCACTGGTATAGCGGTAGTCGCCGACAGAAGCTACACCGGTCAAGGTGAAGTAAGTGCCGAGCTTGACAGCTGCAGCCGCCTCGATACCCATATAGCGTTTGTCGATACCGGTCATCGCCTGGTTGACAAAAGTACGAGCCTCGTCGTCATAGTAGCCGTTGAGCTCCGTTCCGTCCCAAGACTGAGTGAAGAAACCGGTCACACGACCGCGAACGATCGGGTAGTTGAACTCATAGGTCAGGTCTGCAGAAACGACTTTCTCGGATGCGGCGTAGAAGTCCTTGAGGTTCTTCGCATGATCATGGGTGTAGATGCTCTCTACTACGCGATCGTGTACGCGCTGAGACATATAAGCATCGCGCGCAAACGGAGCACGTGTCTCAGCAAGAGCATTGATTTTCAGACGGTTACGACCGTTGATCTTATAGTTCACACCGAGCTTGAAAGCCGGGTCAAAGAAATGGTGCGCTTCGCCCACCAGGGTGTTGCCCGGAGCGAGGTACTTACCATCCGCCATTGCCTCCAGGGCTTTATGACCGAGGTATTTCCACTCGTTCTCCGTGCCGAGGGCAATCTTCGTGAGGTACCATGCACGACCGTTATACATATTCGTGGTACGTTGCATCGAGCTGTAGTTGAGCGCCAAAGCGTAGTTGACATCCACCTCGTTGAAGGTCCATTCGTTCTGGAACCATGCCTTCATATTACCCATGTTAATGCGGTAGTCATAGCCGAAACGACGTCCGTTAGCCTTGATAACATCGTCGTAACCGTCACGAATCTCGTTCTTGCGGACATTATCGATATCCTCCTGCGTGAAACCGCTGTTGGAAGCCAACTCCTTGATATCACGATCTGCAAAAGCGTCGATATCAATCCATTGGTTACCGCCGAGCAGATCATCGATGGTCTTGTAATGAATACCCTGCGAGAACTTACCCTCGGCTCCCAAGGTCATCTTCAGATGGTCAAACTGCGTATTGACGTAGTTGAAGGATGCCGTAGCCTCCTGGATATCGTTATGACGACGCTCCTGGATATAGCGCGCAGCGCCGGTGGGGTTGATCTCGTTGTTCGCAAAGTTAGCAGCATAGAGGTTCTCCCAGTCAATCTGGGTGGTCTTGTTGTCACGTGCTTTCCAGAGATCCACCAGGTTGTTGTATTGTGCCTTATTGACCGACGGACCGACCATATTTCCATCATTGCCAATGAAGCCGGACCCCATCACATTGCCATTCGCGTCTTCGCCGATGAACAAACCCCAAGGGTATTTCTGTCCGGCAGCGTCGTAGAGCTGATCTTGCGAGGTCTCGTTATAGGGGTTCGCAATCTGTCCGTCCCATAAGTACGACGGCAGGTTACGATAGTAATCCGGACGCGGATCCGGAGCGTTGAAGAAGTTCAGCGCGGAGTTGGAATACATGGAGTAGTGGTATCCCGCAGCAGCTTTGATCTTCTGTTGGTCGTCAATCTTATACTCGTAAGCGGCAATCACCGTCGGGTCGTAGGACTTGACGATACGGGAGTTACGCACCTTGCCGTTCTGATAGCCCCAGTAGGGGTTGTAGTTAATCGAACCGGTGAGGTCATACACCTCTTGGGTTACTGCTGCGTTCTGGCCGCGCTCGGTAGGAGCACCGAAAGTGATCAGTTTCAAACGGGCATTGTCCCAGATACGCTCTGCGGTGAAGAAATAACCGAGAGAGTAGTATTTGATACCCTCGCCGATGATGCCTTTGTTATCGATATACGGGGAGAAACGATAAGCCAACTGCGCTGCAAAAGCCCATCCGTTGGAGAGTACACCGCTGGAGTAGGTAGCGTTGACACGCGCTTTGTAGTTACGGTTGGTACCGGCTACACCGACTTTCCATCCCTGTGCATAACGGCTGGCACCCATCAGGTAGTTGGTCGATTGACCCAGACCACCAAAGGTGAAGTTAGTCGCCTCTATCGGGTTCAACACCTCTTTATAACGGCTGGCATCGTTCAGACCACCCATTGCCGAGTAGTTGAACTGACCGCGCTCCTGGGAGTTGAAGTTCAGACCCTCGATGTAGTAGTTCTCCATATTCGATTGGTAACCACGGTTGCGGTAGCGCGCTGTGGACCAGGCAAACGAAGTGTTGGAGTTGAATACATCGGTGGAAGCGGAGGATGAGGATGCTTGAGACTGCGAACGACCTTCATCATCGTTCATCTCTTCTTCCGTCAGGTTCAGCAAGATCTCGTTTTGCGTCTGCGAGACGATGTCTTGTTGCATCGCAACAGCTTCCATCTGGTTCGCTTGGTTGTCCTTCAGGTTAATCAACTCGAGCGCAGCGACGTAGCCGTCAGCTTCAATCACCACCTCTTCGTCCATCGCCTCCAGGTAGAGTAGGGAAAACTCTCCGGCTGCGTTGGTCGTCGTTGAGATGTTTTGGTTAGCGAGTGTGATGCGCGCACCCACAATCGGGTTCCGGGTCGCTTCGTCAATCACTCGTCCCTTGAGAGATGTCTGTGCAAAGGCGCTTAAGCCGATTGCCAACACAAACATCAATGAAAAGAGTTTGTTTCTCATAACGATTGTTTGTTAGTGTTTTTTATGATATTATTTTATTAAAATTCTGCGGTTTTCGGTGTACGCGGGAAGGGAATCACGTCGCGGATGTTCTGCATGCCTGTGACGAAGAGCATCAGTCGCTCGAATCCCAAACCAAAGCCTGCATGGGGCGCTGCGCCGAAACGGCGGGTATCCAGGTACCACCACATATCTTTCATCGGTATATGGCGACGCTCAATCTCGTCATTGAGTTTGTCTAAACTCTCTTCACGCACCGAGCCACCGATAATCTCACCAATCTGCGGAAACAGCACATCAGTGCCCTGCACGGTCTTGCCGTCCGCATTCAGTTTCATATAGAATGCCTTGATATCTTTCGGATAATCGGTCATGATCACCGGTTTGCCGAAATGCTCTTCTACTAGATAGCGCTCATGCTCGGAACTCAAATCGTCGCCCCAGTTGCAGGGGAACTCAAACTTCTTACCGTTCTTAATCGCCTCTTGGAGAATGCGAATACCTTCTGTATATTCCAAGCGGACAAATTCGGTATCTACAACCGACTTCAAACGCTCAATCAAACCTTTGTCCACAAACTGGTTGAGGAACTCCAGATCGTCCTGGCAATGCTCGAGTGCCCAACGGACGCAGTACTTGATGAAGTCCTCCTCGAGGTCCATCAGCTCGTCCTTCTGGATAAACGCCACCTCCGGCTCAATCATCCAGAACTCTGCCAAGTGACGCGGGGTGTTACTGTTCTCTGCGCGGAAAGTAGGACCGAAGGTATAGATCTTACCGAGCGCCATGGCGCCTAACTCTCCCTCGAGTTGGCCGCTGACGGTCAGCGCTGCCTGTTTGCCGAAGAAGTCATCGGAGTAATCAATCTGTCCGTTTTCGTCCTTCTTGAGGTTATAGAGGTTCTTGGTTGTGACCTGGAACATCTGACCGGCACCTTCACAATCCGACGCGGTAATCAGCGGCGTATGGAAATAGAAATAGCCGTGCTCGTGGAAATAGGTGTGGATCGCCATTGCCATATTATGACGAATGCGGAAGACCGTGCCAAACGTGTTGGTGCGCGGACGCAGGTGAGCTACCGTGCGCAGGAACTCCATACTCAGACCTTTCTTCTGCAGCGGGTATTTCTCCGGATCGGCGGTGCCATAAACCTCTAACTCCGTCAGTTGGATCTCCACGGCCTGACCTGCTCCCTGGCTCTCTACCAGGATACCCGTGGCGGAGATACACGAACCCGTCGTAACGGGTTTCAGTTGCTCCTCGCTAAACTTCTCCAGATCCACTACGATCTGAATGTTCTTAATGGTTGAGCCGTCGTTAAGGGCGATGAATGAGACGTTCTTGTTGCCTCGACGGCTGCGAACCCAGCCTCGCACGTTAATCTCCGACCCGAAATCGGTGCGTTTTAACGCGTCTATGATTACTGTTCTTTGCATATATCTAATTTCAAATTTCAAATTTCAAATTATAAATTATACTGACTAATATCTTCTCCCATGCCGTTCATGCTGGATTGGATAGATACGGTGTTCTCCGGTGTCGGCGGTATAGGAGCGCCCAACTCCTCCGGATCGATAGCGTCGTCCTCGTTCTGGAACTTCGCGTACTTGCCCCGGAACCGCAGCCAGATACTGTCTGTAGCACCGTTACGGTGCTTCGCTACGATGATCTGACCCAACCCACGCAGGTCTTTTCCGGTCTTGTCATCGTTGTAGAGATGGTAGTATTCGGGGCGGTGGATGAAGCAAACCAAGTCGGCATCCTGCTCGATGGCACCCGACTCACGAAGGTCGCTCAACTGCGGCGTCTTACCTTCCACACCCTGACGAGCCTCTACACCACGGTTCAGCTGTGAGAGGGCGATAATTGGGATGTCCAACTCTTTGGCCAAGCCTTTCAGACCGCGTGAGATGATAGATACCTCCTGCTCACGGCTGCCGAAAGATGTCCCCTGCGCGTTCATCAGCTGCAGGTAGTCGATGATGATGATCTTGACGTCATGCTCGCGAACCAACTTACGGGCTTTGGAGCGCAACTCAAAGATCGAGAGGGAAGGGGTGTCGTCCAGATAGAGCGGCTTACCCTTCATGATATTGATCTTTGTATTGAGTCGTTTGGCATCCTCTTTGCTCATCTTTCCTGTCTTGATCTTGTCGCCTTCCAACTCGCACACATTCATGATCAGACGGTTCACGAGCTGTACGTTACTCATCTCCAGCGAGAAGACGGCTGTCGGTATCTCACGGTCGATAGCCATGTTCTTCGCCATCGAGAGCACAAAAGCGGTCTTACCCATCGCCGGTCGCGCAGCGATGATCACGAGATCCGGAGACTGCCAACCCGATGTGATCTTATCCAAGGCATGGAATCCCGAAGGAATACCGGAGATCGAACCGGTGTTCATCGCCGCTTTCTCCATACGTTTGAAAGCCTCTTCAATCACCGGGTCTATCTGCGTCACGTCGCGTTTCTGCGAGCGTTGCGAGATCTCAAAAATGCCCGCCTCCGCTGTCTGCATCAGCTCATCCACATCTTGGGTCTCATCGAATCCCATCTCCTCTATTTGTGCTGCGAGTGCGATCACATCACGCGCGGTAGCCTTCTTCGCAATGATCTCTGCATGATAACGCAGGTGAGCTGTGGAAGCCACACGGCGGGTCAAATCAGCCAGATAGACGGCGCCGCCGGCTTTCTCCAGCGTGCCTAATGAACGCATCTTCTCGCCTACAGACAGCATGTCAATCGGTTGGTCTTTACCTGCCAACTCACGGATAGCCTCGTAAACCAGCCGGTTCTGATCCTTATAGAATACCTCCGGACGCAGCAGATCCGCTACCGTTCCGTAGGCATCTTTCTCGATCATCAGGGCACCCAATACCGAGTCTTCCAACTCCTGTGCCTGAGGGGGGAGTTTGCCGGCTTCGTTGGTTCCCACTTTGATAATGGTGGTCTGAGGAGTGCGTTTGTTATTTTTGGTTAATCCTGCCATAAGTAGTGATTAGGTTGTGCGCAGCGATAAAGCTGCTGATCTCGTTATTGAGCACTTGCCGCTCGGCTACTTCTATCTGGTGCTCCATCTGTTCGTTCTTGTAGAAACCGTCCAGCAGCGCCTGATTGATCGTCTCGTACATCCAGTACTTGGCTTGCTCCGTGCGGTGCGCATCAAAATAACCGTTCTCTTTCGTGAAAGCGATATACTCTTCGATATTCTGCCAAACCTCCATGACGCCCGAATGGTCGATCGAGGAGCAACAGATAGCCTCGGGTTTCCATCCGGATTCAGAGGGCGGGAAGAGCATCAGCGCATTCTTGAAACTCACGCGCGCAGCACGCGCACGTTCTATATTATTACCATCGCATTTATTGATAGCTATACCGTCCGCCATCTCCATGATACCGCGTTTGATGCCTTGCAGTTCATCACCCGTGCCGGTTACCTGCAGCAACAGGAAATAATCCACCATGGAGTGTGCTGCCGTCTCGGATTGACCGACACCGACGGTCTCCAGTAGGATCGTGTCAAACCCCGCTGCCTCGCATAGCACGATCGTCTCGCGCGTCTTACGCGCCACGCCGCCTAACGAACCGGCCGACGGGCTGGGGCGGATAAACGCATTGGACTTCACGGAGAGCTCGTTCATACGGGTCTTGTCGCCTAAGATCGAACCCTTGCTGCGTTCGCTCGACGGGTCTATCGCCAACACGGCAAGTTTCTTGCCATGGTCGCAAAGTTCGCTTCCTAAGGCCTCAATAAAGGTCGATTTGCCTGCTCCCGGCACACCGGTGATACCCACGCGAATCGAGTTACCTGCGTAGGGCAGGCACAGCTCTATCACTTTCTGCGCAATCGCCTGATCCGCTAACAGATTACTCTCCACCAGCGTCACCGCCTGACTCAGAATCGTCATGTCGCCACGGCGAATACCCTCGAAATACTCTTCGGGGGTAAGCACCGTCTTCTTGCGCCGGAAAGTCGCATACGGATTGACGGATGGCAGGTTCTCAACACCCGCATTCACCGTCAGCCCCTTGTATTCTGCACTATTTTCGGGATGGTCTATCATTATTCAACAACGAAGTTGACTTTCACGCGTTTGATCGGGTTCATGTAGTCGTTGGTGATGACAACCACCTCGCGGCCGTAAGCACCCGGATTCATACCTTTGGTGTTGATCTCCACTGCGATCGAACCTTTCTTGCCGGACTTAACGGCTTTCGGCTGTTTCACGTTCACCGCCTTGTCAGCAGCATATGCGCGACGAATCTCCAGCGGGTTCACACCGATATTCTTGATCGGCAACGAGAACTTCAGGTTCTTGCCTGCTGCCACCTTGCCTGCGTTGAACTCAGCCGGCAGCTCGATAATCGGAGCCTGCTGTTTCTCCTCTACGCTCAGACCGCTGAAGTCCTCTACGATATTGGCTTTGATGGTCAGCTTGTGTGTCTCGTCGATCTCTTTCTTCCCGTCGATAACCACGAATGCATAAGCCTCTTGCGGACCATACAGTTTCGGGTTCTTGCTATCGATAGCGAAGACGAATTTTCCGGTCTCATTGGCTTTCACGTCTGCCAGTGTCACTTGGTTGATCAGGTAAGCGTCAGCGCCGTTGGTAGCCAACTCTACGTGGTGAGCATCCTTGCCGAGATTAGCGTACTCCAACTCGCCGGATTTGTTCTCGCCTTTCTTGATTGTACCGAGATCCAGTGTCTTAGTCTTCATGTTCAGCGCACCTACTGCCACGTTGTATTTGTTGGCCGGTTTGGCTGCCTTCGGGATCACTTCACCTTTGATATACACGCGCTTTGTTGCCTCTGTAGCATTGGAAGTGATGGTAACAGTCTTCTGGAAACGTCCCGGACGGCCGTTTGGGTTGTAAGTGACGGTGATACTACCGGTCTGTCCCGGCTCAATCGGCTCTTTCGTCCAGGTCGGAGTGGTGCAACCGCAACTCGCGCGGACGTTGCTTAATACCAACGGAGCCATTCCTTCGTTCTTAAACTCAAAAACGGTGGATACACGACCGTCGGCCTCGTTGATCTTGCCGAAATCGTGCTCGGTCTTCTCAAATGTAATCACTGGCTGTTGTGCCATCATGGCTACTGCCGTGAGAGCCATGAAGAGAGTACTGAAAATCTTTTTCATATAAAATTCCTTAATGTTAAAAATATCAATTGTCAATTCTTCTTACTTCTTTGATATCATCTATCTTTTTGATAGCCTTCAACAGATCTTCCAATTCGCTCTTGTCATACACGTAGATCTCCATCGTGCCTTGGAAGATGCCGTCGTCGCTGGACATATGGATAGCGCGCATGTTGATGTGGAACTCCGTAGTGATGGTCTGCAACACCTGGATGAACACACCGAACTTGTCTATTCCCTTCAGTTCGATCGTCTCTACGAACGATTGCACGCGGTGGGTGTTCCAGGTTGCGGAGTAAAGCCGTTTGCCGTAACTCGTCTTCAGCAGATTCGCCTCCGGGCAGTCCACCTTGTGAATATGCATCTGGCCTTTCTCGTCCAGGAATCCCAACACCTCGTCGCCCGGGATCGGATGGCAACAGTTGCTCAGCAGATAATCCTTCCCTAAGTTCTCATCCGTCAGCACTATCGCGTGCGAGCCTTTTTTCGGCTTGACGATCTCCTGGTTCTCTCCGTTGCGCTCGTTGACCGGCGTATCTTTCTTGCCGATGAACGGGATGTAAGACAGCAATCCTCGCTTCGGGAACACGATGTCGTGGATGTTCGTCAATCGGATGGACCCTTGGCCGATCGCTGTATAGAGTTCCGAAAGGGATTCCGAACCATAGTAGTCCAATAATCGTGCCAAACTCTTTTCCGGGTTGGCGGCGAGGTCTTTATCCATGCTGATAGCGTCCGCCACAAGCCGCTCGCCATGCTTCATGTATTTGCGCTCTTCGCGTTTGAAATACTGGTTCAGACAGTTTCGCGCTTTGGCGGTCGTGACGAGCTTGAGCCATTCTTTCTGCGGATGTTGGCTGTTCGACGTGAGGATCTCTATCTGGTCGCCGCCTTTCAACTGATACGACAGCGGCACTAAGTTATGGTTCACTTTCGCGCCGATACAGTGTTCGCCTAACTCCGAGTGCAACATGAACGCGAAGTCCAGCGCTGTAGCACCGAGCGGCATCGTCTTGATCTCGCCTTTCGGCGTGAACACGAACACCTCTTGCGCAAACAGATTCAGCTTGAACGTGCCGAGGAACTCCATCGCATCTTTGTCCGGATGCGCAAGGATCTCCTTGATCTCCTGCAGCCATTTATCGAGCTCGCTGTCGTCCGACTCACCGGTCTTGTATTTCCAGTGCGCTGCATAACCATGCTCCGCTATCTCATTCATCCGGTCGGTACGTATCTGTACTTCGACCCATTCGCCGTTCTTACCCATGACCGTCACGTGCAAAGCCTCGTAACCATTGGCTTTCGGCGTGGAGATCCAGTCGCGGATACGCTCCGGGTGAGGACGGTAAATCTCCGTGATAGCCGAGTAGATCATCCAACACTGGTCTTTCTCGCTCATCGACTCGTTCGGCGTGAACACGATTCGCACGGCCATGATGTCGTACACATCCTCGAAAGCGCATTGTTGCCGCATCATCTTCTTCCAGATCGAGTAGGCGGTTTTGATGCGGGCCTTCATTGTAAACGTGTAACCCATGCTCTCCAACCGCTCGCGAATAGGCTTCGAGAACACCTCGTAGCTCTCTAACTTGCTGGCTTTGATGGCCTCTAACTTGTCGTGTATCTCCTGCCAGGTCTCCGGATGCTCGTAACGGAAACTCAGGTCCTCTAATTCTGTCTTGATAGGGAAAAGTCCCAGACGATGGGCCAGCGGTGCGTAGATATACTGCGTCTCGCCGGCGATCTTGTATTGTTTGTCTTTCGGCTGCGAACCCAAGGTACGCATGTTATGCAACCTATCCGCTATCTTGATCAGCACCACACGGATATCTTCGCTGATGGTCAACAGCAGCTTACGGAAGTTCTCCGCTTGCTCACTCGCGCGGTCGCCGAACACACCACCGCTGATCTTCGTCAATCCATCTACTATCTGCGCAATCTTGTCGCCGAAAAGCCCCGCGATATCCTCTACCGTGTAATCCGTATCTTCCACCACGTCGTGCAACAACGCCGAGCAGATACTCGTACTGCCCAAACCAATCTCCTTCACGCAGATACGCGCGACAGCGAGGGGATGCATGATATACGGCTCGCCGCTCAGACGACGAACGCCATAATGAGCCTTGTAAGCAAAATTAAAGGCATGAGTAATCAGCTCCACTTTCTGGCGGTGAAGAGTATGCGCGTAATCGTCCAACAACGCCTCAAACTCGCGTTGGATCATCAGATCTTCTTCCTGTGAAAACTCGCTCTTTTGCATCTTTATTCTTTTGGGTTCGTGTGGGTGTATGTACACATAAATCAAACGCGACCGCAAAGTTACTACTTTTTTTTTATATACGCAAGCCCGCGCGCAAAAAAAATGAAAAAAGTGCATTTTTGGCATATTTTTTGACCTAACTGCGATAGACTCTTGTCTATATGCAACTTTTTTTGTAATTTTGCAATCGGTTAAATTGGCTAATTATGCGGAAATATCTTTTTATTGCATTCCTTTCTTTCTTCTTCCTGCCTCTGGCAGCGGAGAAACAATATACCGTCGTTCTGGATGCCGGGCATGGAGGCAAAGACCCCGGAGCGGTCGGGAAATTCTCACAGGAGAAAGATCTTAACCTCAAGCTCGTGCTCGAGATCGGCAAGAAACTCAACGAACAATACCCCGACGTCAACGTCGTTTATACCCGTTCCACGGATGTCTTCATCCCTTTGCAGACCCGTGCGGATATAGCCAACAAGAATAACGCAGACCTCTTTATCTCCATCCACACCAACTCTTCGGAGAACAAAGCGCCTTGTGGCGTGGAGACCTTTATCCTCGGAACCGAGAAAATGGAGAAAAACCTCGACGTGGCGATGCGTGAGAACGCCGTAATGAAACTCGAGGCGGATTATAAAACAACCTACCAGGGTTTCGACCCAAACTCCATCGACTCCTATATCATGTTCGAACTCATGCAGAACAGTTATATGGATCAATCCTTGCGTTTTGCCGAGCAAGTCCAGAAACGCTTCGTCGGACACCTCAATCGGGAAGACCGCGGCGTGCGGCAAGCCGCCTTCTGGGTACTTCTCAAAACTGCCTGTCCGTCCATCCTCTTTGAGATGGGCTTCATCTCCAACCCCGAAGAAGAGCGTTTCCTCAACCAACCTGCCTCCATCGCCCAGATGGCGAATGCCATCGTCAACGCCTTTGGCGCGTACACTCATAAACAGGCAGTACGCCAAGAGAGCCTCGCTATCGACACCACCGAGATGGCCGTAGAGACGCCAAATCAGACTGGCGAGACACTATCGAGAGAGAATCGGATCGAGAGTAAAAGCGTATTAAACAAGGGGCAACAGCCACAGACGTACTATGCGGTGCAAATTTGCGCATCCAAGACTCCTCTTGCTCCCAACGACCCCAAACTCAAAGGCCGGACCTGCGAGTTCATCCAAGTCGGTGAGTGGTACAAATATTACACGGCAGCGGATACCGACCGCGCCAAAGTGCAGACCGCACAACAAGAACTCAAATCCCTCTTCCCTGATTGTTGGATCATCAAAGTGGAAAAATAATTACTGATAACTGAATACTGATTACTGAATACTGAATACTGAATTATGAAACATACACGTGAAATAAAAGTTGGCATCCTGGCCGCAGTTTGTCTTTTCCTGTTGTTCTTTGGTTTTAACTTCCTCAAAGGCGTGAATATCTTCTCGCCAACCAATAGTTTTCATGGCACCTATGCCCATCTGCATGGTTTGGAAGAACAAGCAGCGGTCTATATCCGAGGCCATAAAGTGGGACAGGTGGATGCCATCCGTTATGACTACACACGCGACAGCGCTTTCACCATCGACATCTCCATCAACCGCGACATCGTCCTGCCTCAAGGAACCCGTATGGCGCTCATTTCAGATGGTCTGCTCGGTGGCATGGCGATCGAACTCCAACTGCCGAATTCATCATTAGGCACCGAGGGTGCATCATTAAGCGAAGCGGCTCATTCCAACATTCAAAAAGGCTCTTTCCTTCCCACGACATACGTCCCGGGTCTCATGGAGAACCTGCAGGGTGAGCTCCTCGCGCATCTGGATAGCGCTATCCAGGATGTGGATCAGACAATCCATGGTGTGGATTCGCTTGTGGCGGGTCTGCGCGGACAGGTCGAAGGCAATCATATCAAAAACACCCTTGCGAACGTAGATCGCGTCTCCGGAGACCTATCTTCCGTCTCGCATGACCTCAAAGGGATGATGAATAACCAAGTGCCGCGGATCGTCAATAACGCCGATACCGCCATCGCCAACCTCAATACTGTCGTGGCGGACATCAAAGATGCTAATCTCAAAGCAACCGTCGCCAAAGTGGATGATGCCGTCGATAACATCAATAACGTTGTTGCACAAGTCAAATCGCCGATCCTGCAGCACATCGATGCTACCATCGTTTCTGCCGATTCGCTCCTCACGGATATCAAGGCACACCCCAAGCGTTATGTCCATTTCTCCGTCTTCGGACGCAAGGATAAATAGCAACCGAAAAAAAGGGTATAAAATGCTCAAAAAAAACTGTGGAACACGCGTTCCGCAATTTGTAGATTTTATAAACTGAAAATATTTTCAACAAAATTCATCGTGCTTATTATCAGTGTCTTATAAAAATTATTAACAAAAAATTATTTTGCTCTTGCATATATAAAAACCACTGAAAATCAGCAACTTACGAAACGCCATTTCGTGTAAACCCCTGAAAATAGGCATATTTATGCGTAACTCCCGAAAAATCAGGATGTTACGCATTCTTGTTTTTTAACAACTTAACTTGACATTTGCTCAATTCAAAAAAAAGTAGTACCTTTGCACTCGATTTCGCTCTGAGAGCACCATTTTGCGAACAGTTTTTCGCCGAAAAAAATGACAGAAACACTACAACAACAATGGGGTCGGTGTCAGGCTATTCTCGCCGACAACTTGACAAGCAGTGCCTACCAAACATGGTTCGCACCCATTGTGCCGTTGCAGTTTGAGAATGGCATTCTTGTCCTTCAAGTGAAATCGCAATTCGTCGCGGAATATATAGAGGAGAACTATATATCTCTCCTCTCCGCAACCATCATCCGCGTCTTCGGACAGGGAACCCATCTCGAGTACCGCGTCTTGATTGACTCCACCTCCGGAGCAGGAACCATGCTTCCTTCCGCGGGCGCACAAGCGCAGGCGAACCATATAATTAATAACGCGCCGATCCGTACGGATAACTTCGACTCCCAACTCAATACCTATTATACCTTTGATTCGTTTGTAGCGGGAGAACCGAATAAACTGGCGCGTACAGCCGGCATTGCGATTGCCAAGCAACCGGGCTACACTGCTTTCAACCCGCTCTTCATCTATGGCGGTAGCGGAGTAGGAAAGACCCATCTGGCAAACGCCATCGGAAATCAGGTTCAACTGCTCAATCCTCATGCGCGTGTGCTCTACGTGAGTGCGAACACCTTCAAGCTCCAGTATCAGGACGCAGCGAAGAGCAACCGCATCCCCGATTTCCTCAATTTCTATCAGTCGGTAGATGTGCTGATCGTGGATGATATTCAGTATTTCGCGGGTCTCAAAGGAACCCAGGATACCTTCTTCCACATCTTCAACTATCTCCAGCAGAGCCGCAAACAGCTGATCCTCACGTCCGATAGGCCGCCGATTGAGCTCAAGGATATCGAGGAGCGACTCCTCACCCGTTTCAAATGGGGTCTCTCCGCGGAGATCAAGCATCCGGACTACCAGCTGCGTAAGAATATTCTCCTCTCCAAGATGCGCCGTGACGGCATATCGCTCTCGGACGAAGTGGTGGATTTCATTGCAACGAACGTCCGCAACTCCGTTCGTGACTTGGAAGGTATTCTTGCATCCCTCTTGGCGCACTCCACGCTCACAGATCGTGAGATAGATCTCGCTCTGGCAGAGCAGGTTGTCAGCCATATCGTCGCTATCCAGCCGCGTAAGATCGCCATCGGAGATGTCATTGGGGCGGTCGCAGAACATTATGGTCTGCCGGAGAAAGCGATCCTCAGCCAGAACCGCTCACGCGAGATCACCCGTGCACGCCACGTAGCCATCTACTTGACTAAAGAGTTAACCGATTCCTCCCTCACGGAGATTGGTTTTAAGATGGGTCGCCGTACGCACGCAACCGTCCTGCATTCCCTTGCGATCATGCGTGACCAGCTGGAGTACGATCCTGTTCTGCGTCAAGCCGTCGCACAGATCCAATCCCAACTCAACGCATAAACTCCACACACACACACAATAAAAAAAAGACGCCCGAAGGCGTCTTTTTTACATCATTCCTCCCATGCCTCCTGCAGGCATAGCAGGAGCCGGGTGCTCTTCCGGATGATCGACAATCACGCACTCGGTCGTGAGGAACATACCTGCTACCGAAGCAGCGTTCTCCAGAGCCACACGCGTTACTTTTGCCGGATCTACGACACCTGCCTCAAACAGGTTCTCGTACGCATCCTTACGGGCATTATAACCATAATCACCCTTGCCGGAACGAACCTTATCGACTACTACAGCGCCTTCCTTGCTTGCGTTAGCGACAATCTGGCGCAGCGGCTCCTCAATCGCACGACGTACGATCTCAATACCGGTCTGCTCGTCCTCGTTCTCGCCTTTGAGACCTTCCAACGCTTTCTGCGCACGGATATACATCACGCCGCCACCGGGAACAACACCTTCTTCGATAGCTGCACGAGTAGCGCTCAAGGCATCGTCCACGCGGTCTTTCTTCTCCTTCATCTCTACCTCGGAAGCCGCACCTACATTCAGTTGTGCTACGCCGCCGGCTAACTTAGCCAGACGCTCCTGCAGTTTCTCTTTGTCGTACGAGCTCTTGGTAGCCTCAATCTGCGCTTTGATCTGTGCTACGCGGTGAGCGATAGCCTCTTTGTCTCCGGCGCCGTTAACGATCGTTGTGTTGTCTTTGTTAACTGTGATGGTCTCTGCGGTACCGAGCATCTCGATGGTTGCGCTTTCCAACTTGATACCTTTCTCCTCGCTGATAACCGTTCCACCGGTAAGGATGGCGATGTCCTCGAGCATCTCTTTACGACGGTCACCAAAGCCCGGAGCCTTCACTGCGCAGATCTTCAGTTGCGCACGCAGACGGTTGACAACCAGCGCGGTCAGCGCTTCGCTATCAACATCCTCAGCGATGATCAGCAGCGGTCTTCCGCTCTGTACGGCCGGCTCCAAAACAGGCAGCAACTCTTTGAGGTTGCTAATCTTCTTATCATAGATAAGGATATACGGTTTGTCCATCTCTACCTGCATCGTCTCGGTGTTGGTTACGAAATACGGGCTGATATATCCGCGGTCAAACTGCATACCTTGAACCACATCGATCGTGGTGTCCATACCTTTTGCCTCGCCGATAGTGATGACGCCGTCTTTGGAAACCTTGCGCATCGCGTCAGCAATCAGTTTGCCGATCTCCGCATCGTTGTTGGCAGAAACAGTAGCTACCTGTTCGATCTTGTCGAAATCGTTACCAACGACTACAGCGTTCTTCTTGATCTCTGCGACAACAGCAGCAACGGCTTTGTCGATACCGCGTTTGAGGTCAAGTGGGTTAGCGCCTGCGGTTACGTTCTTCAGACCCACGCCAACGATAGCTTGTGCCAGAACGGTTGCGGTTGTGGTACCATCACCTGCCTGATCGCCGGTCTTGGAAGCTACTTCTTTAACCAACTGTGCACCGAGGTTCTCTGCCGGATCTTTCAGTTCTACTTCTTTGGCTACCGTCACACCGTCTTTGGTGATGTGCGGAGCGCCGTATTTCTTGTCGATGATTACGTTACGTCCTTTCGGACCGAGTGTCACTTTGACGGCGTCAGCCAACTGGTCCACGCCACGCTTCAGCGCCTCTCGCGCCTCCGTATTATAGGTAATATCTTTTGCCATGATTTTTAAATTTAAAATCTTAAATTTGAAACCCTAAATTACTTAATCACCGCCCAGATATCGCTTTGTTTCATCATCTGGTATTTCTCGCCGTCGAACTCAAAATCCGAACCGGCCCATTTGCCGAATAGGATCTGGTCTCCCGGTTGTAGAAGCATCGGCTCGTCTTTGGTTCCTGCTCCTACGGCTATTACTTCGCCGCGGTTGGGCTTTTCTTTGGCGTTATCAGGAATGATAATACCGCCTACGGTCTTTTCCTCTGAAGCCGCTGCTTTTACCAGCACGCGGTCTCCTAATGGTTGAATCTTGCTCATAATATCTGTGTTTTAAAATTGTCTTTCTACTTTCGACTTTTTACTTTCGACTTTCCGCTTTCATCATTGGCAAACTCTGTGCCAAAGCTGTCAGTTCTGCCATTTTGTCAGTTATTGCTCGCGGAAGATACCGGAACGGTAAGCATGCAGCAGTTGCTCTAACGCCTCTAATTGCTCCAAAAGCTCTTTGCCTTTGTCCGTATCTTTGATACGCAGCCGGCTGCCGGAGAAATCCTGCAGCAAAGTCCGGCTATGGATGTCCGAACCGGAGAGGATCGCTTGCTCGCGGCTCTCGAACGACTCATGCTCCACGAGCTGGATGCCATGACTGTTGTAGATCAGCGTGTAACCGGCGATGCCGGTCTTCTCCTGGTAAGGCTTGCTGAACCCTCCGTCAATCACAAAACGCTTACCGTTTGCGCGGATAGGTGTTTCTCCTTTTATTGTGCGAACGGGTACGTGTCCGTTAATAATACGCCCCGTCGCAGGGTTGAGACCGAACTCTTTGAGTATCTGCTCGCAGATCTTCTCGTCGTCTGCTAACGTGAAATAAGCGCCTTTCTTCTCCGCCCAGGTCTCTTTGTCTGCCAGAAAATACCGCTCAAAAGTGGTCATCTTGTCTTTGTGGTACAGCGGAGAGAACTCGCCTTCCCAGAGGTATAACATATAGTCCAGCGCATCCTCTTTCTCTTTGCCTTCACCGTAATACGCCATGCGGATCACTTCGTCCGTGCGGTCCATAAGCGCCTTGCCTTTCACGCGTTTGCCGCATACGTCGGCCTCGGCAAAAGACCCATCGGCATTCAGCGGAATAGCCGCGTGGTAGAGTAGGAAACCGTTCCGAACCAAGTACAGCGATCCGTGCTCATACAGCATCTTCAGGTGCCGTTGCATCTTCTCGGACTTACGGAACGAACGCCATAGCTGGTTCATCAGATCCTGCTCGTACTGGTTCAGCGCGTAAGGGTCTTTCGGATCAACAGTCGGCAGGTTGGTGTCCAGCAAAGGCTGACCGTTAAATGTCAGATGTCCATCCTCAAATCTCAAATGATCCAATACCGCCCGATGATCCATGTGCCACTCCGGATGACGCTTGACGGTCTGTCCTTCGAGCTTGAACTGAATGATGGAGATAGCCTTGTGCATCTTCGCCATCAGTTGTGCCGAGCGCGTCAGACGCGGGTTATTCTCAAAATCTTTGGTCTGCCAGATAGTACACGGGTCGTCCCCGTAAACGGTCATCGCGAAGTTCGCCAGCGGCAGCAGGTTGATGCCGTAACCCTCTTCGAGGGTCTCGATATTGGCGTAACGGATAGAGACGCGCAGCACGGTCGCCAACAACGCCATGTTGCCTGCCATCGCACCCATCCATTCGATATCGTGATTGCCCCACTGGATGTCATAATCCCGCACGGTGGAGAGCACGTCCAGAATCTTCGAAGCACCGGGTCCTCTGTCAAAAATATCTCCGACAATATGCAGCGTGTCGATCGTCAGACCGTGTATCAGATACGAGATAGCGATGATCAGCTGATCCGCACAACCGGTCTCGATGATGGCATCGATGATGGCGTTGTAATACGTCTGGCGGTCGTGCTGCTCCAGGTTCGACTCGTGCAGCAACTCGGCGATGACGTATTCATAGCCTTTCGGCAGGAGCCGATGTACTTTCGAGCGGCTGTATTTGATGGTCACCGCCCGCGCGATATTCACCACCTGATGCAGCCTCGTCCGGTACCATTCTTCCAAAGTCGGCAGGTTCGATATCTGCGCATTGAGCGTAAAGAGCGTGGTGTAGTTCTCGTCTTTGTCTCCGTCGTAGTACTTCTTTATCAACTCGATCCGCTCGTCGGGGTAGTAAATGAGCGCACAGATCGCCCTTTTCTCCTCTTCGGAGAGCGTCGCGCCATAGACCTCATCCACTTTCTTCCGTACCACGCCGGAAGCGTTTTTGATCATGTGGATGAAAGCCATCGACTCGCCGTGCAGGTCGCTCACGAAATGCTCTGTCCCTTTGGGCAGAGAGAGGATAGCGCGCAGGTTAATCAACTCAGTCACAACCGCTTGCGAGTTCGGAAACTTCTCGCTTAATAGCCGTAAATACCGTTCGTCTTGCATATCTATGCGTTTTATCAATTCTATTATAGTTTTTCTACTATCGTGAGCCCGTTTTTGTTCCCCATGCGGTAACATTCATATGAGCCGTTTGCCGTTTCCACGTGATCCACTACCAGTATTTCACATTTTGCTATCGTGCGGCAAGAGAATGTGTCTCCGACATGCAGTTTGCAGTTGATAGCTTCCTCCAATCGCCATCGGTAGTTCCCCAGATAACTCAGCACACAAACGCGGTCCGGCAGCCATGCAATACGCACGCGATCACCTTTCTGGCATTCGTCGGCATAAATAGCGGTTGTATGAACGAAGTCCGATTCTTCGTTCGCTTTTGCGTATTGTTCCAACACACGCACCGTGCTCTGCCGCACGGAAGAATAGCCTTTTTTGTAGCCCCAAATACGGCTGAGAGTGTCCGGACTGATGCGTTCACCGGTCGTTTTAGAGATAGCGATACTCAACTCTCCGAAGTCGGCGGGGCCGGATGGAACATGTCCGAATCGTGCTTCAACTGCCTTCTTCAGTTGGCAGATAGCGATACTATTGGATGGATAGGATGTGTCCATAATTCAAAAATTTGTGCAAAATTATAAAATTATTTGCATATACGCAAATTTTTTTGTACTTTTGCACCGTCAATGGATACAAATTCGTTCACATCGGGTCCTATCCGTCCGCTTAGTTCGCAAGAATTAGGCGTGGATCACCTTACGGATTATGAGTTGTTGTCTGACTCCGGGCACAATCTGATTTATCGTGCGCAAATGGGCGGCAAATGGGTCGTTCTGAAGGCTGCCAAGCCCACCGAAGGCGAACGGACTCGCAATCAACTCCTGTTGGAACGTGAGTTTGAGATCATGCACCGTCTGGACTCAATCTATGTGGTTCAGACAATATCCATGGTGGACGATCCGCAGTTAGGGCGAGCTATCCTCATGGAATACATCCATGGTCGCCCATTGGATAAATTCATAGCAGAAAAGCCCTCCTGTACAGAGCGTCGGCGCGTAGCGGACGAATTAATGGAAGCCTTGGTTTTCCTCCATGAACGCCAGATAGTCCACGGTGATCTCAAGCCTTCTAACATCCTTATTAACGACTCCGGCAATCATGTGCGGCTGATTGATTTCGGCTTTGCGGATAATGAAGCCTATATAGCTAAGAATATCGGCACATCGCCGTCAATCAGCGTCCCGGAGCAACTGCCGTCCGATACCTTGTTGCCTGAGCGGGACATCTATGCCTTAGGCAAGATGTTGGCACTTCTTTTCCCGCATTCGGCTAAACCAATTATCCGTCGTTGCCTTGCCTCCGATAGAAGCCGTTACACTTCCGTCCGCCAAGTCCGTGCTGCGCTTCACCGCTATTGGCGGATGAGATGGTTACTGCCTTTGGCTCTTGCGTTAGCTGCTATTGTGGCATTTGTCATAGTATTCTTGCCAAGCCCGAAGGAAACGGTGCAACCAATAGAGATACAGACCGACACAGTGGTGGTTATTGTTCCTGCAAAACCTGTTGTTGACTCCGTTTGGCTGGATGTAAAGAGTAGGGCAGAACGGCAGTATAGCGCCTTGTACCGCACTTATTCCGATTCGCTCAGGAATATGCCGGTAAAGAGTATGAATGAAGGCATCACTATGACAAATCGCTATGCTACGCAGATGCACCAAACGCGAGACAAATTAGCGAAGTCCTATCCTCAATATGAGGAACAACTGCAAAAGCAATACCTTGTTACCTATACCCGTGACCTCCCGCGCTTGGAAATCATCTATAAAGATTATCCGATAATGTATGTAAACCTTAACGGCGATACAATGATTATTCAGCAAAAACCGCTTGCCGAGTAATACTTCTTCCATCTCCATCTAAACATTAAACACCCTTCATTCGTTCATTCGTTCATTCGTTCATTCGTTAATTCGTTCATTCGTTAATTCCTTCACTCGTTAAAATGGGGCTAATTAGGGCGTAAAGGGTCAAACCTTTGCGCCTTTCGTTATTTTGTTGTATCTTTGCGCTCGCAAATTGTCAATGAAATGGAAGATGCCGAAAATCCTTAAAAGAGTAGGCAAAACTTTAAAACTATTAATAATATGAAAAAAAAGTTAATTTTTGCAGTCATGGCATTATTTTGTTTAGCTATGGTTGCTTGTACTCCTTCTAACGATTCGTTGCTTGATCAGTATGAAAAAGCATGTAAGAAGGGAGATCAGGTAGAAGCGTTAAAAATTATGGAAAAGTTAGACGAAAACGAACTAACAATGGAACAATTGGAACGTTTTCACAAAATCACTTTGGAAGCAAATTTTTAATCTTTAATCAATATGAAAAAGTATTTTAGTTTGTTTGTAATTGCATTTGCAATTATTTTAACCGGTTGCTCCAGTAAAAGCACTACCTTTGTGATCACAACAGATGACGCAGAGGATATTGGGGATGTGTACGGCAGTAACGATTTCTTTGAACCTGTTCCGGGCACATATACTATTTCGGTGGAAGAAAACGCACTTTCAACAACGATTGATTTAAAGATAGTTAGAAGATATGAAAATCCCGATTATATCGTAGAAAAATTCATTCTTGAAGCAAAAGATAAAGAAGGGCGTGATATTGAGATCAATCACAAGGATGTAGAGTTTGCCGCCGAAAATATGACATCTGCCTATAAAGACCTTATAAGTGCATCAATAGGAGATGTGGTTAAGGTTAAATTTACGTGCATACTTGCAGATAGCAAACAAGTGAAAGAAGTATTACAGTCCTTTGCTTCTTGCGACATAGAATTGCATGTAGATGAACCGGAAGAGGAGGATTTCCTGTCTGCACTTGAACGTGACATCTTAGAGGCAGAGGCAGATTTGGATGATGAAGATATGGAGAATTCTGGCTCTTCGGAAGATTGGGATGCCATATTGGATTCGTATGAGAGCTATATGGATCAGTATATCAAAGTTTTGAAGAAAGTGAATGCGGGTGATGCTAATGCTTATTCAGAAATGATGTCATTAATGCAGGAATGCAATGAACTGAATGAAAAGTTGTCCTCTGCAAACGATAACATGAGCGTCGCACAAGCAACAAGATTCCAGAAAATTGCAGCAAAAATGGCTTCCGCTGCGGCTCAAATGTAAAATAACCAATCAAATTTAATTATTCTATTTATGGAAACTCAGCAACAAAATGCACCTTATGCCGTAGCGGCATTAGTGCTGGGAATTTGTTCCCTCGTTTTCGGATGTTTTTTTGTAGGCCTCATTTGTGGCATTGTAGGTCTTGTATTGGCTAACAAAGGCTTGGCTGCTTATCACGCTAATCCCGCTATCTATTCCGGTTATGGCATGCTCAATGCGGGACGGATTACTTCCATCATTGGTATCATTTTCGGCGCAATCTACATCGTTTATTATGTAGTTGTAGTGGCTATCCTTGGAACGGCCGGTTTCGCTTGGCTCGAATGGATGAACATGTTCTCCTAAACGGCCGATAGAGTGTTCTTGTTACTGCCCTGTGCATATAAGCAACTCTTTGGTATAAGCTGTCCTTTGTGCGGCTTCCAGCGGGCTATGTTGCTCTTGCTGGATGGCCGCATTTTGGACAGCTTGTATCGTTTTCCCCCATGGCCGGTGATGGCTATATGGCTACTCGTGCTTTTTATCATGAGTGTCCGTGGAAAGACACAGATATACTTGTCTCTTAAATGGCCATGGATTGTATTGTTGCTTAGCCTTGCTTGTAATGCAATTTGGCAGAATATTACTGAGTAACAAATAATTCACTCATTCATTCACTCGTTAATTCTTTTCTCGAACTATCTCGAACGATTGTTTCGTTCACTCGTTAAATTGGGGCTAATTAGGGCGTAAAGGGTCAAACCTTTGCGTCTTTTGATTTTTTATTGTATCTTTGTCGCAAAAAACATGGAAAATAATACACTTGCAGATATTATTGAATACAATCGTTTACTCCTGAAAATATGTAGGGAACAACTTACTGACGATGAGCAGGATTTTATCATTTCGTGTCTGGCAGACTCGCCAACTCCGGAACCCGATTTTACAAGCATCGTGCAAGCGGTTCCGGCAGACATCGTTGCTGATTTCTGGGATGCGTTTGATCCTACTAAGGCATATTTCAGTATGCCGGAAGAAAAAGAAATGCGGAACAAGAGGTTGGATATTTCCGAGGTAGTTGCTACACTCTGTGTCCGTTTTGCAAAGGAATCAGAAATGCCAGAAGTAACCGAGGTTGAATACATCCCGTTGGAGTCTCTCGGGTACTATGACGGGGAAGCATTCCGAATCGTTTTTTGCCCCGAACGAATCAAGAAAGCGCAGGAACAATCCGCACAGAATGACATTCCAGAAACTTCGTTTCCGTTGTGCCAAAAGGCGTTTATCGGAGCTATGATTGACGCGGTTTTGGATCGCACGAATCATCTGGACAAGCACGGATATATAGTAAGGGGCAAATAACAAGCCTTTGGACTATATGAGATATAGCAGGGTCACCCACCGAAAATACGTTCGCATTTTGCGGAATATATTGTGCGGCGGCGATTTTTTTGCCGAGCCAGAAGGCTTCCTCTTTTATGTGGTTATAGACCGCTTCATGCGAGCATGACCCCCTATATCCACATAAAATAGATAGAATTTTATTCTATTCTGCCCCAAAAAATCTCCGAACGCTTGCAAATATGCAAAATTTGTTGTATCTTTGCAGCGGATTTGGAAAGAATGGTCGGAACAAAAGAGATCTTTTATTTACGAATGAAGGAGAAAAATTAAAAATCACGGGATATATACTATGTATATATAGGGTGCAGTAGGATATGTTATGCTCTCGATATACCCTCGATAAACCCTCGAAATACTCTCGACTCGATTCTCTCTCGTTAGTGTCTCGCCAGTCTGATTTTGACTATATAGATGCAGAAACAACCTAAAAATACAATTAATGGAGGAAGCCGAAAATCCGAAAAAGAGTAGGCAAAACTTTTATAAATAATAATAATATTATGACACCTAGAATTTTAAGCAATTCAATTACCGGAGTTTTAAGCAAGATACCTTCTAATAAACTTCTCCTCCCTGCTCTGCAGCGCGAATTTGTTTGGAAAACAAGAGATATATGCGAATTGTTTGATAGTTTGATGCAGGACTATCCAATAAATACCATGATGTTTTGGAACACGAATAATCTTCCTAATCAACCGATAGCTTTTTATCAATTCTTACCGGCAAACCATATAAGCGGAACTCCTAATCCTATATTCAATCATAAAGCTGCAATACCAAATGAATCATATGAGATAGTGATAGACGGTCAGCAGCGTTTAACTAGTTTATGGATCGGTTTATACGGTTCCTACAAAACGCCATCTGGAAAGCAAGCTGCGGAATTATATCTTCGTTTAGATAAACCACGAACGAATTCTGAATTGAAATATGATTTTCAATTCTTAACGCCCACCAAACTGGCGAGCAATCAAAAGAACGGTGAAATATGGTTCAAAGTGAAAGATATTCTTTCTGGGTCTAATATGATAAACACATTAAATAAGTTAGGATTACAAGATAATGAATATGCGCAAACCTCCATTCAACTGTTGTGGGCATTGGTAAATAACAATGCAGTGATCAATTATTACGAGATAAACAGCAATAATATAGATGATGTGTTGGAAATCTTTGTTCGTACTAATAGTGGCGGATATGTCCTTAAGAAAGGTGATCTGTTAATGTCTGCCCTTACAGTTAGTTGGGCAAATAATGGTTATACGATTAGTGCACGGGATTATGTGGGAGATATAATCGATTTAGTGGAAAAAAAGAACTATGAGGTGGATAAAGATTGGGTATTCAAGATGTTCTTGATGTTATTTGGCAATACCCTTAGTGTACAACCATCCGATTTTATGGCAACTGCCACTACACCCAATATCCCGCAATCCATATATATGAATAGCCAACTGATAATGGATAGTGTGGAAAAAGCATTTGACTTGGTGGCTGATTTTCATCTGTTAGAAAAAGGCTTGACTACAAAATTAGCAGTTATTCCTCTGGTCTATTATATATACAAGCATAAACTTTCACATACAGCCATCCAATCAACAAACGCGATGAGTGGCGTATATATAGACATGAGAAAATATCTGTATCGTGCCATTCTCAAAAACTTATATGAAGCAGGGACGGATGAGATTTTGAAGAATATAAGAGATATCATAAATACTTCTTCCTCAAACAACCACTTCCCTTATAATGAAATTGAAAGTACGTATACTAAACTAATCATTACAAACGCAGATGTTGATAATTTTTTAGCAACCAGGAAACAGAACGCGTTCCCTGTTTTGAATATCATTTATGCCTTGGGCGCATCAAGCGGGTTGTGTATGACTCCGGTGGCAGGACAGGCATACGATGTGGATCATATGCATCCCAAAGCAACATTTACTCCTGCAACATTAAGTACAATTAGTTTTAATACTCCTAACGATGCAAATGTTGCGAACGACGGAATTACGTATGACACCGTTGCAAATCTCGAATTATTGGATAATGATACCAATCGCTCCAAGAATAAGAAACCTTTGAAAGATTGGCTAAACAATGCAACTCCGGCAGATCAAATCAAATATCCCCAAGATCATTTCTTCAAGAAGTTATCTATTGATATTGCAGATTTCGGAACTTTTGTTGATGCACGCAAGCAATTATTAAAACAAGCACTGTGTCTGGTATAAATAGTTTGTCGCTATCGTCTCGTATGTGAGTCGTATGTCGCTCGTAAGCAAGTAAGTAAAACTTTATGGCTAATTATGGCAAAATGAAAAAAAGAATAACTTCTATTTTTTAATTTGAAAATAAAGTATTATCTTTGCAGCGTGAATACTAAAATTTTAAACGAGAAAATTTATGAATGGTAAATCATCTTGGAAAAAATCCTCAAAATTTGTTATTTGCATAGGAGGTGCAATTGAGCAGGACGCCATAATGGCTTTACGCGCAGACAATCCTGAATTGCATAAACAAATTTCTAACACGTATGAAAACGTGGTGGTCGATGGCGAACTCCATGAAAACGAACAGGGAGAATTGGCTATCGTTTATGGCGGTGCCTACTATCCGTTACAATCAGGAAAATGGATAGTTCAAGAGGCATTTGAAGTAGAAGACGAAATGGAATATGAGGATGTAGAATACAATTATTGTATCGAAATACAGGGGTATCACTTCCTTTTAATAATCGAATAATAATTGGAGAAAGCCGTGTAATCGTTCTTGCATTGCGAGATGAGAAAATCAATATAAGATTAGGTAAAACTTTAAAACTATAATAGTATGGAAACAAAACTGAATCCGAACAAATTCGAAGAAATGGTAACACCCCTTTATGCGCAGATAAAGGAGATTAAATCTCAAATTAATGCAATCGGCTTGCAAGCATTAGCCGAGTGTTACGAAATCTTGAGTAAGAATCCAAAAGGAAACTGCATCTTATTTGCTCCGGAGAGTGAAGATGTACTCTATACGGAAGACCACGTGATATGGGCTGTAGGCGCTTTTGATGGAACCATACAACTAAAATCTTATGCGGAGTGGAATGAACCAAGTCCAGATGATAAATTCCAACCTCTTTGTTACAAAGATAGTAAGGGAAAAGATGCGTACCTATATTGCGATCTTAATTTTTTAGATCTATATAAATCTATCGTCAAAAATTTAGACAAAGCCATGCCTCTTGAAGAGGCGGAACAATACTATCCGCTATTTTCGGATGAAGAAGGAGAATGGCAAATGGTCAAAAAATAATAAACTCACAATATATTGGATGATGCCGCATTCGTTCGAACGTGAGTGAGACAAGGCAATCCGGAAAAGAGTAAGTGCAACTTTAAAAATCTAAAACATTTATGACAATTATTGATGACCACTCATTATTATCACAGCAACAGTTAGATTTGCTTAAGCAATGTGCCGCAGTTCCTTTTTATCTTGACACGATTGGATCGATAGATAATATTTTAACAAAGTTAAAGGTAGATGTCATAATTGAGCCGGGTATTATCACAAGATCTATACCACGTGAGTTAGAAGAAGCGCAGGACTATTGGAATGCGAAAAAAAAGCAAGCTGATGTTTACATGGAAGAACGAAATCAGGCCGAACGAAATCTTGATATAATAAGTCAAAATATAGAAGCATGGCGGACAATGCGGCTTCGTGGCTTGTATGATCCGAAGAAAAATCAAATAAAACTTTTCCCTGAAGAAATGCGGCAAGAGTATGGTGGTAAACATATGGACGAATTACTTGTCTCTACGTTTGCTCATGAGACGATGCATGCCTATTTCAATCGTTCCGGGCACGAAAAGTATCCATACGTTCTATTTGTAGAAGAACCATTAGCAGAGTTCGGAATGCTTCTCTATTTGAAAGAAACTAAAAGTAGTTACTATGATTGGGCATATAACGATGTGAGTATTAAACAGACGTGCTATAAATATGGCGCCAAGTTGATGGATCAATATTTGCAAGGAGATGCAACATTGCGTGACTACTTGCAATCGTATAAGATTCAACTGGCAGATTATGTCATTCCATCGTGGAAAAACAATCCTATATCTTTACCACAAAGTTTGGCCTCAAACCCGATAGTATTGGGAGGAAAGAATATTTTTCCTCAGTGGCATAATTTGTCTTACTTCTATGACAAACAAACAGATACCTTAGGTTTGGATGGTGATTGGACGGGAATAGATCAGATGGAAATCTGTCGCCGATATGGAGCTAATCCCCAAAATATATACTTCGCAGATAGATTTAGATGTGATGAACTCTCTGATGGTTGTTATAGAGTTTACGATCTCGCTTATATATCCGAAACAATAAATGTGATTGTGTCGCCAAAGAACAAGACTTATAAACAAGGAAGTAATGGTATCCCCATTTTGAGGAAAGATAATACTCCATGTCTTAGACAAGGTCTTGATGGTTTATATCTTATACGTAGAAACGACAAATGGGGGGTAGTTGATAAACAGCTGCATGTAATAGTTCCCTTTAAGTATGGACACGTTTGTTTTTGTGATGAGAATGGATTGTTTTTAGTAGAAAGCGGTTCTCAGTCAGGTCAATGTGGTCTTGTAAATAAACAAGGGAAAGAACAAGTACCGCTTATATATAAGGAGATTAAAAAAAATAGTGATGGAACATATAGGGTTCAGAAAGATGGTGAGGAATATACCATAGATAAGAATGGAAACAGAACACATTAGAGCCCTCATTCGTGTCTCTTTTGACGAGAAAGAAATATGTATGAGCAGTTGCGAATCGGAATGTTATTAACTGAGGTTCTAAATTATATTAGAACTTAAAAAAATATTTATATGAATGATTTATTAAAAGACACGCTACAGGACTTTGATACACTGCCAGTAGCATTTCTATTGCAAGGTCAACAGGCACCTTATGTCTTCCAAATACCCTCTTTTCAAAGAGGATATAGATGGGAAGAAAAACATGTTATTGATATGTTAGATGATATTTATAATTTTGTATCTCAAGATAACAAAGAAGAATCATATTTCCTTCAGCCATTAGTTGTGCGTAGAGGGCAAAATAAAAATGAATGGGAAGTATTAGACGGACAACAACGTCTTACCACAATGTTGTTGATTTTAAAACAATTTATCAAACGTTTTAATAAAGAAGAGGCAGAGGACTTCCAGTTATATACCGTCAATTATATAGAACGTGTTACGCCTAACTTTGATTCATTGTGCCCCTTTGATAATATAGATAGTTTCTATCTAATGAAAGCACAACAAAAGATTATTCAATGGTGCGAAGAGAAAAAAGATTATAAACGCGCCTTACGGAATATGGCAGAGGCATTATTTTATAGAGACAATGAGAAAAAAGTAAAGTTTATATGGTATGTGGTTTCAGAGGAAAATAAAGATGCCATAGTTTCAGATCTGAGTGCAATCAAAGTTTTCAACCGACTTAACAAGGGTAAGATTTCATTAACTAGTTCTGAACTTATAAAAGCACTTTTCTATATTAAATTTAAATCCACAACTCCTAATAACAATCAATTAAATGTGGATAGATTCAGTATGGAATGGGACATAATGGAGAAGCAATTTGAGAAAGATGATTTTTGGTATTTTATTAGTGACAGAAGAGAAAATGTAGGAACTCGGATGGATGTGTTATTTGATTATGTGGCTGATGTTGATTATCAAAAGACTGACCCTCTGGAGGCATATAGATTTTTTCAAAAGAAATATGATAACGCCTCTAATAGTTTTGAGCATATATGGGAAGAAGTAAAAAAAGTTTATGATATGTTTCTTCGTTGGTATGAAGATAACCGTATCTATAATTACGTAGGATATTTAGTATGGAAAGGAATGTTGCCCCAACATATTAAGGCAGGCGTATACAAAACTGCAGTTCAAATGGATGAAGATCTATTAATAAAATCTTTACAAGAATTAATAAAAAGCAAAATAAATTGCTCTAAATATTGTATAGAAACGAAACGTCCTTTTGAGGAATGGGAATATTCTACTGATTTAAGCAAAATAAGAGAAATGCTTTTATTGTTTAATATAGAGTCGTATAATAAATCCAATCTTAAATTTCCATTTGAACAGTTTAAGAAGAAGGAATGGGATGTGGAGCATGTCGACTCCCAGAAAGATAATAATATGCAAGAGTTGAAACATAAAATTGAATGGATAAATTTGGTAATAGAGCAATTGCAATACGATCCAATGGAACAAGCTAAGCAGTTAATGAAACAAGGAAAAGAATTGCTCGATAAATTTAAAACCGAGAATCAGGATTCAAATAACGTATTCAAGGATTTCTATGATGCAGTATATAAATACTATAACAGCAATATTATTGGAGAAGAAAAAGATACAATAGATAATTTGGCATTATTAAATTGTGGTATTAATCGTAGTTATAAAAATGCACCTTTCTCATGTAAACGCTCAATAATTATTCAAAATGATAAAAACGGTGTATTTATTCCACTATGTACTCGTAATTTGTTTTTAAAATACTACACGGGCGCTAAAAGGGGTTCTTCCCAATTAGATATAATACGGTGGAATGAAACTGATAGGCAAGCATATAAGGAACAATTATTTGAAACCCTTAAATTCTATCTATAATGGTTACTTTTGAAAAAAACTTTCTTACTTTGTGTAAGAATAAAATGATTAGAGTCCCAGGAATCCAACGAGATTATGCCGAAGGCAGAAGAACCACTCGCGTTAATGAGATTCGCAGATTATTTTTAAATGATTTACTAAAAGTGATTTATTCGCCTTCTGGAGATAGATTGCATTTGGATTTTGTGTATGGTTATGACAGAGACGGCGCATTTGAACCTCTTGATGGTCAACAACGATTAACCACGTTATTCTTATTGCACTGGTTTTTTTGTCCTGAAAATTTTAAAAATGATTTGATATTGAACGGAAAAGCAGTTCTTTCATATGCAACAAGACAATCAACTATTGATTTTTGCAACGAGTTAGTTTGTCATTCCGCCAGTGAAATATGTAAAAAAAAGAGTGCTTATTGTAAACAGAAAGAGGAGTTGCCCTTATCACTCTTCCTTATGAAGGAGGGGTGGTTTAAATGGCAGTGGCGGTATGATCCAAGTATATTATCAATGTTGGTGGTTATTGAAGAAATTGACAATTTAATAATCCAAAACAAGTATCAAGACCCTCATTATGAGAATTTGAAGAACATATCATTTCATCTACTTAATCTAGATGAGTTTGATATGGGAGATGAATTATATGTCAAGATGAATGCACGTGGAAAGCAATTATCATCTTTTGACATCATGAAATCGGTGCTAGAAGAGGAAATGCAAATACAAGGTCTATCTGGAAGTGAGACAGAAAAGCAATGGAGAACGCAAATAGATGGTCTTTGGATAAATTATTTTTGGCAGAATTATTGCAAAGACAAAAACATCAATGATATTCCAAATATAGCATATGACGATGTAGAGGGAAAAGTTGAAATGCAGTTAAAACGACTCATTCAACGGATAATATGTGTTCAATTCTATAACCGAGTTGATGTTGATTATGAACTATGGATGATTGGTAAGCAGTTAGATTTTGAAAATGTTTTACCCATGTATTGTGATTTGGCATGGAAACGAAGAACTATTGAGCGCAAAGTGAATTTTCCAGAGAAACTTGATTTTGAAAGTTTAATCACAGATATCAACAACTTGTTTTACATTGACGGTGGGCAAATACATAATGCTTCTGATTTTTTAAATATACTATGGCTACCGGAGAAGTCTTTATGGGATGAATATCTTAAAGATCCAGAAAAAGATTTACAAGTTGCCTTTTTTGCAATGATATTGTTTTTGCGCACGTATTCTGCTACAGAACTTTTAAATAAGGATGAACTTATTAAAGAATTTAATGATTGGATGCGTTTTATCCGTAATACAGTTTTGTTAAGAAACACGCAGCAACAAATTGATAAATCAGAAAAGGAAAGAAAAGCTATTGAGGCTATAGAAAATATCTGGAAAAAGTATAGAACTCAAAATAGTTCCATGCGTGAATTCTTATCCAATTTAGATAATATTTCGGGATTGGCCAATGTGTCGTTAGAAGAAGAACGAATTAAATCCAGTGTTCAATTGGCAGACTCTAATTGGCTTGAAGAAATTGAAAATTTGGAAAATAATACATATCTATGGGGGCAGATTATAGCTCCACTTCAATGGTCAATGCAACCGAGTGGAAAACCTGTTTTCGCATTATTTAAGTCATATGCAGAGAAACTTCAAAAAATATTTCCTATCTCTGACGAATATAAATTAAGGGCGGCTTTGCTATGTGTGGAAAATTATGGAAACTGGAAAAAGAGTGCCGAAGATTTATATTTGTGCGAAAATTATTTCAATCGCGACCGCAGTTTCAAAAATTTCCTTCGCTCACAGGAATCAAGTTATGGAGAAGTTATTAAGAAACTCATAGATTTGTGGTATGCAGAATTTGCAGATTGTGTTACATTTGATGAACTTTTTGAAGAATTAAGAAAACGATTTGAACCTCAAGATTGGAGAAAACATATAGTTCGAAATCCATCAATACTTGAGTTTGCATCCAACTCGAAACTTTGGTATGATACGAATACAGAACATATGTTCCTTCGTCAGAAACTACAATCAGATACTCAACATCGGGAAATATTCTTGGCATATTTGTGGTCGCAAATAGATCAAGACAAAGCAATTATATTAGATTGGTATCCAGAGAATGGCAACTCTAATACTCTATCAATTTCTACTAATAATATTTGTATAGGTCTTACTAATGGGGGAAAATATTTATACTCAGATAAAAACTGCTCTCAACAAGTGTTGGCTGATGAGGCGATAATAGAGAAATTGCAATCCTTGCATATAATGAAATAACAACTTTAAATAGTTAATACTTTTAATGCTACGCCCTATCTCTTACCCAAATTCCATTACCCCACCTTTGGGCAATAAATAATTTCTAACTATGGCTACATATTATAAAGCAAAAGTATTCTATCCCGAAGTGTATGATACATGGGAGATAGAACTGGATGAGAAAGAATATGCAGAATACCGCAAAGCGGTAGATGCTGCGCGTAAGGAGTTCTTGGAAGAATATCCCGAGGATGCCGACAACGAAGAAGGTTGGAACCAATGGCTTCAGGAAACACTCACGCAGGAATACGATTTCAAGTATGAATTTTGGAACGGCTTTATTCTTCAAGAAGCTGATGTACTTTGGATAGATCTTGACCACCCAATTGAAAAGCCGAGACCGGAGCCCATCCTCTTAACCAAATCCCGTTACACCGCCTTTCGGCAATGCCCGAAATGCTTGTGGATGAAAATCAATAAGCCGGAAGAGGCTGTTGAGGAAGCTATTCCGGAATCACGCATCAAAGCCGGAATAGAAGTAGGTAATCTCGCGAAAACCTATTTCGGTACCTACCACGAAGCAACCAAGCGCAGGGCGGATGGCAGTTTGGATATCGCAGCTATGCTCGAAGAGACGCAACGCTTGATGGCTGATCCTTCGGTTGAGACCATCTGCGAAGCGGCGTTTGAGGCAAACGGCTGTTATTGTGCCGTGGATCTGCTGCATCGCGAGAAAGGCGGATGGGCGATTTATGAGGTAAAGAGTTCTACCGCAAAGGATTATGAGTCTGACCTTGATGATGAGAACGAAACCAAAAAGAAAAAAGAAAAGAAGCCCGATGAGGTTTACATCTGGGATGTCTCTTTCCAGAAATACGTGTTGAAGAAATGTGGCATTGATGTAACCGGCACATACCTAATGCAGTTGGATAAGCACTATATCCTGGACGGCGATTTGGACATAAAGCAACTGTTCAATATCTATGATATGGCCAAATTGGTAGATGCAGAATCTCCCAAGATGGCAGATTCTGTTGAATTGGCAAAAAGGGAACTTATACTCGCGTATGAATCTGCTGACCTCAATAATGGTTGCAACAAACCATATCCCTGCCCGTTCAAGGCTTATTGCATGGAGCAGCATCACGTTCCTACGCCGAGTGTATTTGACTTGTATGGAATGCAATGGAGAACGGCGCTGAAGTGTTTCAAAAGAGGTGTAGCTTCTTTTGAGGATATACTTGCAGACAAGGAATTTTGTAATAAAGAGAACAAGCAAAATGAGATTCAGCGAATCCAAATAGAAAGCACGTTGCATAATGTTGATATCATCGACAAAGCGAAGATACGTGCGTTCTTGGCGGGGCTAAAATATCCGATCTATCACTTGGATTTCGAGACCATCCAGCCTACTATTCCTGAATATCAAGGTACGCATCCTTATCAGCAGATTCCTACGCAGTATTCGCTCCATATTCAGCATTCTGAATTCGACACATGTGAGCACTTCGAGTTCCTCGCCGATGCGCATAGCGCGAATCCGATGCGTGAAGTAGCAGAGCAGCTCTGCAAAGATATCCCGATGGATGTCACCGTTATGGTATTTAATGATAATTTTGAGAAATCGCGTCTCAAAGAGATGGCAAAGGCTTTCCCTGATTTGAGCAACCATCTACTGGCGATTCGTGAGAACATCGTAGATCTGTTGGATCCCTTCCGCGATGGCGCTTACTATCGCCCTGCGATGGATGGTTCGTTCAGCATCAAAAAAGTGCTGCCGGCGTTATTCCCCGATGACCCGACACTCAATTATCACAAATTGCCGGGCTGTGTGCATAACGGCGGTGAGGCGATGGAGATCTTCCCGAAGATGAAGGACATGTCTCCCGAAAAAGAAGCACAAACACGCAAAGACTTGCTCCAATACTGCGCACTCGACACCTGGTCAATGGTGGTTATTTTGAAGGAATTATACAGAGTATCAAAATAACATAAAACAGCAAATAATCGGCGAAAATGCCGCATTCATCCTCAAAAATCCATGACAGAGTTTGAGCAGAAAATAAAAGAGTTCATAGACAACTTGTATCAGCGCAAGTTGCTATGGTATATGGTGGAAGGTTTTGACGCGGATATGATTATCACCTATAAGAATGAACTCGAGGCCATAGAAATGATTAATGATTTCCTGCAAGTACTACCATACACCTCTATTGACGAAGCAACCCGCTTGCAGTTAGTCCGGCAAATGAAGGAAATTCAGGATTATTTCGGAACAGATTTAGCCATGTCCAGGAAGTCTATAAGCCCGTACTATTCCTACAGAGAGAGATTCCTTTCTTTCTCAAATGGAGAAGAAAAAGAAGATTCGGGAATAATCACTCCGGAGTTGTTAAAACGATTGGCTTCTATTCGCTTTCCCGATGATGATATAGACTTGTTATGGATTCTCGCGAACGGCTTGGATTGCTATTGCGATGCCAGAACTCCTAAGGAAGAACTTCAATCCGCATATGACGTTACACTCGCGATACGGGAGATGCTGCAGAAGTCCGATGACCCAGCACTCAATGGCAAGTTGTGGTATTTTGACGACACAATCAGCAAGTATGAGAAACTATTGAAATAGTATCCTCCTAATGCCTTTATGGCTAATTAGGGTGAATTGCAAAAAATAAAATGTGATCTTTGAAATCGTTTCCAAAATTCTACGCTATTCCCATTATCTCCAGGAAATGAAGAATCTGCTCGCTTTTGCGGGGCTCAAAGAGCAGATGCTCAAAATCACGCTGCTTGGTTTTGAGGTCCGTATGAGCGACGGTTTCCTGGAGTTGCGTACGTAACTGCTCCTCGTTTTCTATGCCGTGGCGTTGCTTTAGGAATGCGTAATCCGGCTTTGTGCGTTGCCACAAGAAAAGGACATCGTAAAAATCACGGCCTTTCTGACGAGTCAACAGAGCCGATAGTTTCATGGACAAGAGAATGCTAATCGTTGGAACAGGAACTGGGAAATAAAAACCTAAGCGACTGATTGTCGCCATTTCACGCGGATAACTGATACCTTGGTCTTGCGCCTCGATCTTCATTAAGAAACGTTCTTCCCGATGCCCCGTTAGTTGGAGCGAGAAGAGCAGTTCCGGAAAATAGACATTTCGACGGAAAGCCGTCAAGTTCGGATTCTCTTTATCGCGTGCCTCGACCGTTAAACCCTGTAGCGTCAGATAGCGCATTAAACCATCCGTCATTTGGACGAAATCCTCTTGGCTCAGGTTCTTGCAATCAAAATCCAAATCTTCGGAGAAACGGTCAATACCCTGTATCAGCCGTAAGTTCGTGCCGCCGATAAAAGCCAACTTGTCCGACCACGCCGACTGTGAAATCCATTCTATTGCCAGACACTCAATGTATTCCTTGAGCAAATGCTTCTGAAAGTTGGCATTATTGGCAATCTGCGGCGGATAGAAACCGCGTATGTATGTTAAATCAATCATAATCCGTGTGTTTTGAGCAAGAGTTGTACCCGCTTGGTGATTATCGGACTTCCAATGCGAGTAGAATATTCGATAAGCCGTTCCTTATCTAACTCGTTGTGCATGAAATCTTCATCCAGACGCAACTCACGCATCTCTTCTTCCGTCGAATACTGCGGATAGAGGTAAAGCAGGTCAATCAGCGCTTTCTCCGGCGTGGCTAATAGATAGGTCTTTCCGTCGGATAGTTGCTTGGGCTCATATCCCCAGAACAGAGAAGGCTTGATTGTTTGGTAGCTGTAAGACGCAAAGACGTTCTCAAACTGAGCTGTTTTGCGCGTAGTGATACTCGTAATGGCTACCACTGCTTCCGGGATAATGCCGTAAAAGGACAAGGCGGTATGCAGGCTGATATACGATGGGGTATAGATCTTTGACGCTAAATAGCGTGCGTAATCCGGCTTGTTCACATAATCCGCAAAGGCGTACCATCCTTGACGCAAAGGAACGATATAGCCCGCTTTCTGCCATTCGGAATAGTTCCGGCGGTTAAATGTCGGATATATTGCCCTCACTTGTGTGATAGAAAAACAAGCCAAATGATGCCACTGATTATAAAACGATTGATAAGTCATAAATGCGCGTTTTATTTCTGTAATGTGATGATATTGTTACACTATAGAAACAAATCCGCTGCAAAATTACAAAAATAAAATGAATTGTGCAAATATTTTTCATTAAAAGTGCAAAATTAATACCTTTATGGCTAATTAGGGCTTATTGCAAAAAAGATTAACTTCTATTTTTTTATTTGAAAATAAAGTATTATCTTTGCCGCGCAAAATCGGAAAGTGCCCCAATGCCGAACAAAGAAGGGGGCGAAACTTTAAAAATTTAATAGCATATGGAAAATCTACTAAAAATCCCATCTAAGCTGCTCAATTATGATGCGTGTAGTAAGGACATCTGCCAAGTGGATGGCATAGATCAGCGCATCTCTCCTTATTCGGTAATAGAAATAGAAAAGGAGTTTCGCAATGAATATAAGAATGCAAAGGTTTTTTGTTCCCCGCTCTACAGTATCGGTAGTAAGTACGAGGCTGCAGTAAAGGAGTCAGACGGGGTGATTTTTACCAAAGGCGGAGAGAAGAAAATAGATTTTAGATGGTGGAGAAAAACGTATTACATTTTCAAATGGGCCAATAGTTATAATCCTGACAAATACGGTATATCTTTAGGGGATGAGTATTGCAGAAAAGAGATTCGATTTGAAGATGAAATAGAATTACTGCGCATTGACGAAAGAGACTCCATAGTAGCTAAGAATTATGATTTTTATATCAACAACTATTACGAGAATGTGAAGATAGAAGGCACAGACAAGGCGAAAAACAATCATCTGTTCTTCCGTGCTCCTCAACCCAATGAAGAGCCGGCTGATGGCAAGTTGGTTAGATTGACAGAGGCGCCTCGTTTTAACAATGATGGGAGCCGGCGGGATGAATTCTGGAGCAAGTCCATTATTTTGCATGCTGCAGCAGTTACGTATGTTGAGGAAATTGAGCTGAATTGCTATGAATCTCACCAATACAAAGGGAGCCGCTTGTATCTCATAGGACTACTTTCCAAAGAATTGTCGGAAAAAGACAAACGATTCCTTTGCGAAGGCATTCCTTATGTGGATGTATGGGAAAGTCCTGAGTTGATCGTCAAAAAACTCAAAGATGCCGGCTGGGGAAAATAAAGTGTGACAGAAAGGAGAGAATACAGAATAGGTCGATACGTTTATCTATTAGACGATAACGACCATACCGTCTGGATTAAACATGGGCATATCGGTAGGTGCAAGACTTACCGAATCCCCTCCTCTGTAAATATAGAAGGAGTGCGTTATGCCATCACTTCCGTGGAACTTGGGGCATACAAGTGTCCGCGTACGTTGCAGCATTTGGTTTTCCCGGATACAATCGAATATATTGATGAGGATGAATTTACACACCTGCCTAACCTCCGTAGTGTATATATAGGGAAAGGGGTGCAATACTTGCTCAACTGGCATTTCCGTTGTTGCCCCAAGTTGCATTCCATTACGATTGATAGGCACAATCCGCATCTCAGAGTACAAGACGGGTTGGTGTTGACTCAAGATGGAACGACCTTGCTGCGAAGCCTGTTCAGGCGTAGAGAACTCATTATTCCGGATGGAGTGAAGCGTGTAGAAAAAGTCGCATTCTGGTATGATGACAAACTGGAACGAATAACTTTTCCATCGTCTCTGCGTGAGATAGGCGATAATAGTTTCTCGAACATCCCGAACCTGAAACAAGTCTTTATTCCTAATGGTGCGGAAAAACAAATGTGCAATATACCTTTGGGGAAGATTAACACCTATGAACTATAAATTTTCAAAAAAAGTCGTATCGGAACTTCTGCTGATTGCCTTATTGGTGTTGGTCAGTTGTTCCCGTCCATGCCAGCAGCAGACTTCGGAAACTGTTCTGCAGAACTTTTATAATTGCTCAACGGTAGATTGGGCATTGATAGACACGCTTTATTACCGCCCGTACAACTGCGACTGGGCGGAAGATATAGGAGCACAAATACATCCCAACTTCCCGCCCGAATATTCAGCAAGATACTGGCATCGATTGCAGAACGCCAAGACCTACCTGCATCAGCAAACTTTGCCTCTGCGCTCAGGTGCTTCCGGGGAGTTTGTTAAGCAACTGAATCGCACCGAATCGGCACTGGACAGCGTATTTGTCCATATTGTCAGCCAGGAATATTACATGCGTATCTTCGTGGATTGCTACGAAGAAATCATGCCGCAGGAAGTAACAAAATGCTTTGAGAAACGCCAAAAGTGAATACAAATGACGACCCAAGAGAATGATAATGAAATATCTACCTTTGAAGGTACGCTGAAGCGAGCCAGGGAAGGGAATGCCTTGAGCCAAAACTTATTGGGGATTTGGATTCTGAACTCTCAATTGCCGGATGGTGTGGAAGTTAATGAAGACCCGTTTGAATTGATTCGCTTATCGGCAGAACAGGGATTCCCGACCGCACAATACAATATGGGAGTCATCCATGAGACAGGCTGTCTCGGAGGGAAAGTCGCAGATGCCAAAGATGAGAAACTGGCCTTTGCATGGTATCGCAAAGCGGCTAACCGAGGATGCGCAGAAGCGATGACAGCAGTAGGAATGTGTTTGTACAAAGGAGTCGGAACAGAACCTAATTTGTCTGACGCTTTGTCGTGGCTGAAAGAGGCAGCTACACAAGGAGAGCAGCGTGGTCAGCTGTTCTTGGCGGAGATCCTTGCCAAGGATGAACGCTGCTGCGATAAGGATGAGGCTTTATATTGGTTCTGTCAACTCGCACAACATGAATCACTCCGCAACCCAGAACTAACGGGCTATGCGTTTTAATTGCTTATGTTATTTGATGAAATGAATAAATCTTTCTATTATGGCACTCCGGCACAAAAGCCGTACGCACTATATATTCACGGCTTAGGATCCAGCGCGGCGTCTGGAACGAAATCCTCTCTGGCGCGCAGTTTGGATGCTTATGAATGGCTGTCGCCGGAAATAACGCATAACCCGTTTGAATCATCAGATATATTGAATGAGTGGGTTGCTGCATTCCAGCCGGCTCTGATTGCCGGCACATCGATGGGCGGATTGTTGGCAATGTATGTCAACAGTCCGAATGCCATCAAAGTAGCCGTCAATCCGTGTATTGAGATAGAGCGGGTGCTTCGTAAGATTGGCTATGGCAAGCATCCCTATCTGCAACCACGGGAGAATGGCGAGACGGAATATACTATTGACGAACCGATGATACGCCAGTTTATTACATTCCGCGAGACCCATACGCCTATTCCCTGAACACGGAATATTGCATTATTCTCCACGGACGACGAACTGATTGGGCGTGAGTTCTCGAAGAAAAACGCAGCTATCTTGGAATCCTTGGGCTATGAGATCTATTGGAATGCCAAATTCGGGCATCGCTGCAACGAACAAGCCGCCAAACAAATCAAGAATATTCTATTTGGAAACTTATGACAAAAGAACTTCTTCAAGTCGTTTATAACAACGGTCTTTTATGGTATCTGCTACGCGGGGTGAATGACTGTCTATCGGATAGTGTAGATGATACCTCTGCAAAAAAAACAGCAGAAGAGATTCTATCTCTCCTGCCGGAAATACACATGGATGAGACTACTCGAGCCAAGATGGAAACCTATCTGCACGACATCATCCATTGTGAGACAATCGATGCAGAAATGCTCTTAGCGTGATCGTCACCAACCCCCGCCGCATCAGCAAAAGCCGATGGGGCGGGTTTGTTTTTTGTTCAGATACTCGCTGTCACAAGCCTGGCGGATTTTGTTCAGATCTCTGCCTTCCTCAGGAAAGAGGATAGAGTTCACTATCTGTTTGCGGGCAATATTTTCAATCTGGCCGCCGGAGAAAGCATACTGCTTCGCGAGTGTCCAAGCATCCTCTTCGCTGATTTCCGGCAACATGGCTTGCCAGATATGCCGGCTCTCCTCCGGTGTGGGTTTGAGGAACTCTACTTTGTAGAGGAACCGACGGTCGAACGCTCCATCCAGATTCTGCGTAAGGTTGGTTGTCGCAATCAGGATGCCGTCGAAGTTCTCCATTTCCTGCAACAGGATATTCTGCATCGTGTTCTCCATCTGATCCACCGAGTGCTCCACATTCGTCATACGCACGCCGAGCAGGGCGTCCGCTTCATTGAGGAGGAGAATAGGCGTCTGATCACTCTCTTTGCAAATCCGGCGGTAACGCGTGAAGATCTGCTTCACGTTCTTCTCGCTTTCACCGACGTACTTGTCGCGCATCTGCGACATATCTACCTGCATGATATCGCGGCCCGTTTTTCGGGCTATTTGCAGAACGGTCTCGGTCTTTCCTGTTCCGGGCGTACCATAGAAAAGGCACGCGAAACCTTTGCGCATACCATGCGCCTCCAAGCTCTCCTGCACTTGTTGGAACTTCTCCGTCGAGAGCAAACTCTCCAACTCAGAAACCTGTCTGGTGGTCTTTGTCGGGTAGAACAGAGCCTTCTTGCCGATACTTTCCGCATCAATCACGCCTTGTTTGGTGCTTTTCGCCGTAACAGGACACAGTTCGCTCATCAGATCGTTGGCTGCGCGGCGTGAAAGGCACCACTCATTCGCATTAGCCAGTTCTCCTCCGGCGGGTTCTAGAATCGATTTTGTGAGCAGTTCGTGCTTGTTACTGCGGAAAAGTCGCAGCTGCGAAAGACCGCAACGCATATCAAAAAACTCCCGGAACTCATCACTATCCATCGTAAATTTCGGGCTGTAATAGTAACCCGTGCAGACATAGACAAGAATTATCCAACTCTCTTTGGAAAGGGAGTATTCGTTTATTTGGCGGCAGAAACCAAGCTGCATATTGGCTGCAATCATAGCAGAAGTGGTTTCGTAGGCTTCGTGTATATCGATGTCATCACTCCGATAGGAGGATATCACTTGGAAAAGCTCGTCCATCAGCTGATCTCCGTTCATATTGCTATAGTCCAAAGGCTCTACATTTTGGTTTGCCTGAAACGCAGTAATGACACGGATAGGGATCTGGTATCACACCACTTTGTTTTTATTATATCTGCGCTCGGAGAGATACTTCTTATCGCGCAGGACGGCAATATCCTGATAACATGACATGATGGAAAGATTGCTGCAACCGAGGTTCTTTGCCAGTTGCTTCGTCTCAATACTATCGTCGGGAAACTGGTCTACAAACTCCGCGAGCAAGAATACCTGCAACGGAGTGATGTCCAACCGATTACCTAATTCGGTGGCGTAGAAGGCCATGATTGGGCGCTTGATTTGTTGTCTTGGAGAGCCGTTATTTTCCGCCATGTTCGCCATGTGCTCCATCAGTTCCATGAGACACATGTCATTCAGATCCTCATCGGCGGACAAGGACTCAAAGCACTTTTGAGAACCTTTTAAAGACTTGGTGACCGTCTTGCCGTAATTTTCTGCTAACCATTCACTGAATTTCTTTTCCATATCTACCTCCTGATTTTAAATTGTAAAACTGAATTTTCGCCGCAAAAGTAATAAAAAGGTTTTAAATTAAAAAATAGAAGTTAATAAAAAATGAAAAAAAATAACTTTTATTGGGCTAATTAGGGCTAATAAGAACTTCTATTTTTTAATCCCAAAATAAAGTATTACCTTTGCCGAAAAAAAATTTTAAACGCGCATAAGTATGAAAACGAACAAGAAAACAAAAATGGAAGAAAACGAGTATTGGTTGGATGAGTTATTGGAGCAACCTGAAAACCAAAAAGTAGAACCGGATGGTTCGGTATTGTACGGCTGTGATAAGGAACCCGGAGTGTTCTCGCAAGGCTGGTGGCTGGACAAGAAGAATGCCCTGGAGCATGTATGGTTGGCTAAAAATCCGTTCAACGATAAATATGATCGTGAGTTGCATCGTTCAGGGCTAAGGCTCTTTCATCCGGACGCGTACCGTATATTTTTCCCATTCACTTATATTTGGGGATTGATTGCCGATATTATCCACCCGGATTATGGCACGCGAGGCGATGCCTGGGAGCGTTTTTTTGAATCATCGGTAGGCGAAATAGTGTTGCTCCTGATCTTTGGAATAATCGTAAGTGGAGCCGCAATCATCTTCTACAAACTAACAGGAATAGGCTTGGCGTGATTACAGTTGCATCTACTATCCGCTTTGTGAATAAGTTCGTTTAATTGGTTAAATTTGTGAACTGAAAGAAAAAAAATTGTCTTTTTCTTCTACTTCCAACCTCCCTTTTTCGAACGCTTTGTTCAAAAATTGAGCGTTAGTTGTTCTTATATATTCTTAGTCATCGTTAACCATTCTCGGACCTATTTCTTACCTGGAACGGGGTAGGAAACCGATTCAAACTGATCTCCGGAACGACTCAAACTGTACGTACACGTCCGTAATGGGAACGAGATGGTAACGAGATGGTAACGAGATGGTAACGGAAATGAAGGCTAAATTTTACACTATAGAACAAGGATAGTGTATGTCTTATGCGCAAAAAATATTGAGTTTATGCAAAAATTAACAAATTATTTTGCATATATGCAAATTTTGATGTATCTTTGCAGCATATTTCGAAAAAAAATATTGTTTTTACTTAGTAAATAAAATTGTTATGCGTCGCTCTTACTCCAAATGGTCAAGCATTGCACTCATAGTTGCCATTTATCTCTTTGCTACAGTAGTAGGCATCGTGGTCTATTTTGCTGCCAATCGTTTATCAATCTTAGACTTCACTGCTTCTGCACAGCCGATCATTGCCTTATTGATAGCGGATGTGGTAGCAACGATCGTGGTATGGGCATTCGGGCTGTTGTACGAAAACGTGTCCGTCTATGACCCTTATTGGTCGGTCTTTCCTCCGGTCGCTTTTCTGCTTTGGGCGTTTTACACGGGTGTCTGGTCGCTGCCGGTGATTCTGCTCCTGATAGCCTCGTGGTATTGGGGCTGGCGGTTGACGCGCAACTGGGTGATCACCTTCAAGGGCATCGCTCATGAAGATTGGCGTTATACCAAGTATAGAAGTCTGCATCCTGTGCTCTTCCATCTCATCAATTTCTTTGGGCTCAACATGGTACCGACGCTTGTTGTCTTTGCTGCCATGCTCCCCGGCCTGAAACTGTTTGAACCCGGAAACTTGGTCTATACTCTGTCAGCCGAAGGCGGTCTGTACTCTGTCAGCGGAGTGGTCTTAATACTTGGCTTCCTTGTTTGCCTTTCGTCCGCTACCATCCAGCTCATCGCCGACAAGCAGAGCCATGATTTTCGTGCGGCTCATCCGGGCGAGGTCTGCAATGTCGGTCTATGGAAAAACGGTCGCCATCCGAACTATTTCGGAGAGATTCAGTTTTGGTGGGGGATTTGGATCATGTATGCGGCCTTAAACGGCATCGATTGGTTCATCCTCGGTCCAATAGCCATGACGGCCTTGTTCCTTGGTATCTCCATTCCTCTCATGGAACAACGCCAGCTCGCTAACAAACCCGGCTATGCCGCCTACCGCAAGCAAACGAGAATGCTGATCTAATTGCCCTGCAAAATTACTGCAAAAATTGCAAATGTGCAAGTTTCTCGAACAATTTTTGCAATTTATTTGCATAATTGAGAAAAATACCGTAACTTTGCAGAATATTTTTAAAGCTTATGAAAAATATCAAATATGTAGGCTGCGATGACGCAGAGTTAGATTTGTTCGAGAGCCAGTACGCTTTGCCGGACGGCATGTGCTACAACAGTTATGTAGTGCCCGGCGAGAAGCAGGTGGCGGTGATGGATGCAGTAGATGCGCGGTGTGCGCATGAGTGGTTAAACAAGGTGGAGGAGGCTATGGACGGCCGCACGCCCGATTATCTGGTGTGCCAGCATATGGAGCCGGATCACAGCGGCGCGATGGCTTTGTTCCTGGCGAAATATCCGCAGGCACAAGTGCTTTGTTCGAAGCAAGCGGTGGTGATGATGCAGCAGTTCGGCATCGAGGCCAGGAACGTGCAGATTGTGGCAGAAGGACAGCGAATAGACCTTGGTGGCGTGACATTGCAGTTCATCGCAGCGCCGATGATCCACTGGCCGGAAGTGATGATGACGTATTGTGCCGAAGAACAGGTGTTGTTCAGCGCGGACGCGTTCGGTAAGTTCGGCGTCTATCACGCCGATGAGGACGACTGGGCTTGCGAGGCAAGGCGGTACTATTTCAATATCGTCGGCAAGTACGGCGTGCAGGTAACGAATGTGTTGAAGAAGCTGGCGGACAAGGATATTCAGACCATCGCGCCGCTGCACGGGCCGATGTTGGAAGGCGGGAAGAAAGACGAGGCGCTGCGTCTCTATTCGATATGGAGCGCGTATGGCGTAGAGACCGAAGGTGTGTTGGTGGCTTATGCCTCCATCCACGGCAATACGGCGAAGGCGGCTGAGCAACTCGCAGAGATACTCAAGGCGAAAGGGGCAGGGAAGGTTGCCATTACCGACCTCAGCCGTGACGACATGGCGGAGGCGATAGAGGATGCATTCCGTATGAATCGTTTGGCGCTTTGCTGCGCTACCTACGACGGCGACATCTTCCCGGCGATGCATATGTTCCTGCATAAACTCCGCCTCAAGGGCTATCAGAACAGGCGTGTCGCACTCGTAGAAAACGGCTCCTGGGCACCGCAAGCGGTACGTGTCATGAAGGAGATGTTGGCGGGTTGCAAGAACATCGAAATCGTCGAACCGACTGTAACCATCCGTGGTTCCCTCAAGCCGGAACAAACGGCTGAATTAGAAGCCCTCGCAGATGCCTTGCTGGCGAAATAAGCGCAATCTAAATATTAACTCTCTAAAAATTAACATCTTATGGCAAAGTACATTTGTGATGTATGCGGGTACGAGTACGATCCCGCAGTAGGCGATCCGGACAACGGAATCGCTCCCGGCACTCCGTTTGAATCTCTTCCCGAAGATTGGGTTTGTCCGCTCTGCGGAGTAGGCAAGGACCAATTCTCCAAGGCGTAATTCATTGAAGCGTAAAATCCAAAAATCTGCATCCCAAGTGCAGATTTTTTAATAGAATAAAATTCTATTTTTTGCGGAAAAATACATTTTTATTTGCATATGTGCAATTTTTGTTGTAACTTTGCAGCCGAATTGCGTAGAAAAAATAATATACAGATATGAGTACAACAGGAAAAGTCGTAACGTGGACGTCGGTCATTGCCGTGCTGGCATTGGCGGTATTTATCTTTTTCAAATTCTGCTTCGTGTATAGCGAAGGCGTGAACGAAGGTGACATCAACTATTTCCAGAAAGAGGGCTTTCTTTTCAAGACCTACGAGGGCAAGATGATCCAGACAGGTCTGAAGAATACCAAGGTACAAGGCTCCATCCAATCGAACGAGTTCAAGTTCTCGGTCGTGGACGAGCATGTGGCAAAGCAGCTGAACGACGGCGCCAACACCGGTGTGAAACTTCATTGGAAACGCTATCTCGGCACTTTGCCTTGGCGCGGAAACAGCCAGTTTATCGTCGATAGCGTGTATGTTGCTCCGCAACGTTAAACCGTTAAATCGTTAAACTGTTAAATCGTTAATCGCCATGATGACGGATGAGAAATATAATTTTGTCAAGATGTACGAGCGTTCGTTCCGCGAGAACTGGGACGAGCCCGCTGTGACCGATTACGGCACAAACGTGACCTTGACTTACGGCCAGTTGGCTATCAACATCGAGAAGTTGCACATCCTTTTCAAGGAATGCGGCGTGAAGAAAAACGACAAGATAGCCGTCATGGGCAAGAACAACAGTAACTGGGTCGCTGTATATCTGGCGGCTGTGACGTACGGAGCGATCATCGTGCCGATTCTGCAGGATTTCCGTGCGAACGACGCGATTCACATCATCAACCACTCGGAGAGTAAGCTGCTTTTCATCAGCGACATCAACTGGGAGGGTATTGAGTTGGATCAGATCCCCAAGGTGAAAGCGACCGTGAGCCTGAATGACTGGCATCCGATAACCTTGGCGTTGGACCCGAAGAAGATCAACTACGAGGCTATCGGGACGATGTTCAAAGAGAAACACCCGGAAGGTTACTGGGCAAAAGATGTGCATTTCGACGAGCGCGCCAACAGCGAGATAGGTTCTATCAACTATACCTCCGGCACGACGGGTTTCAGCAAAGGCGTGATCATGCCGTTGAACGGTCTGGCTGGAAACGTGCGTTACGGCTTGGAGAGCGGTATCGCGCATAAGGGCGCACGGTTCGTGACGTTCCTGCCGCTGGCACATGCGTACGGTTGCGCGTTTGATTTTCTGTCCTGTCTGGCAGCCGGCGGCCACACATGGTTGGTTGGCCGTACGCCGAGTCCGAAGATTCTGCTGAATGCTTTTGCGGAAGTCAAGCCGACTGTCATCCTCTCGGTTCCGCTGATCCTGGAGAAGATATACAAGAAGATGATCGTGCCGCAGATTCAGAAACCGCCCGTAAGCTGGGTACTCAAAGTGCCGTTCCTGGACGAAGTCGTTTGTTCGAAGATCCGCGAGCAGTTGGTTCAGGCCTTCGGCGGCGAGTTCAGCCAGATGATCATCGGCGGCGCTCCGCTGAACCCCGAAGTAGAAGCATTCCTGCACAGAATAAAATTCCCCGTTTCGGTGGGTTACGGTATGACGGAGTGCGCTCCGCTGATCTGCTACACGCCGATTAGCGAAGGCCCGAAGATATACTCCTGCGGTCGTCCGTTACCGGGAATCATGGAAGTGAAGATCCTTGACCCGAACGAAGAAGGAATAGGTGAGGTGGTGGTTCGCGGCGAGAACACGATGACCGGTTATTACAAGAATCCCCAGGCTACCAAAGAGGCCTTCACCAAAGACGGATGGCTCCGAACGGGTGATTTGGGACAGCTGGACGAAGACGGATTCCTCTTTATCAAAGGTCGTTGCAAGACCATGCTCTTGGGACCGAGCGGACAAAATATCTATCCGGAAGAGATTGAGGCGAAGATCAATAATATGCCGTACGTCCTGGAGTCGCTGGTACTCCAACAGGAAGACACCCGTCTGGTGGCACTCATCTGTCCGGACTACAATGAAGTGGACGCCGATGGTCTGACCCGTGAGCAGTTGGACGAGCAGATGGAAGACGCCCGCAAACAGGTGAACTCCGAACTCGCGGCGTACGAGCAGATCTCCATCGTCAAACTCTATCCGCATGAGTTTGAGAAGACGCCGAAGAAATCTATCAAACGGTTCCTGTACACGAATATGGTGTGATGAATCTGTGTATTGATCAAGGAAACAGCCGGACGAAAGTGGCTCTGATGACGGACGATGGTAAGATGATGAACCATTTTATCTACAAGCAGTTCTCATCGGCGGACGTGGAGCGTCTGTTTGACTTGTACGACATCTCGGATTCGATTATCTCCTCGGTGGTGAATATCGAAGCGGCGGTAGTGAATACGCTTCATCGCCGTTCGCAACATTTCGTGCTTTTCGATCACAACACGCCGGTACCGATTGTGAACCGTTATGACACGCCGCAAACGCTCGGACAGGACCGTCTGGCTGCGGCTGTGGGAGCGAAGAGTTTGTGCCCCGATGAGAACCTCTTGATCATCGACGCCGGGTCGGCTGTCACGTATGACTTTGTGTCCGACAAAGGAGAATACATGGGCGGAAACATAGCGCCGGGACTGAAGATGCGGTTCACGATGCTGCAACGGATGACAAAGAAACTGCCGCTGGTGGAAGTGGAGGAGAATGAACTCATTCCGCTTTTCGGCAAAAACACCCGCGACGCGATAGCTGCCGGAGTGATACGGGGGATCGCTTACGAGGTGAAGGGATACATGCGGACGCTGAGCGAGAAAGTGCCGCATTTCCAGACCTTCCTCACCGGCGGAAACGCGCCCTATATCCTTAATAACGTACGCACGTCGCGCACGGAGAAACGGGATATACGGGTGGAGAAGAACTTAGTGCTGATAGGATTGAATACAATACTGATTTTTAATAAGACCGCGGCAAAGCCGCTCAAAGAGTAAAGACCGCTCCGCTGAAAGAGTAAAGACTGAAAATGAATATAAAATTTAGAACTATATTTTTGCTGATAGCTGTTGTGGTAACGGCAAACGGCATGGCACAAAACATGACCAGTTCGCCTTACTCGCGCTACGCATACGGAGACCTCAACGAGAACGTCCCCACGGCTTATCGTGCGATGGGAGGCATCGGGCTTGGTATGCGCAACAACCGCGCTATCAACCCCTCACAGCCTGCTTCCTATACCTCGTGCGATACCTTGACCTTTATGTTTGATGTCGCCGCCAGCGCAAACTGGAGCAGGTATCATGATTCCGGAGGAAAGAAGAACAAAGCCAACGGTAACCTCGAATATGTGACGATGCAATTCCCGCTGTTCAAGCGTTGGATCGCGATGTCGGTGGGTTTGCTGCCGTACAGTTCCGTGGGCTATAACATTGAGTTGCGTGACTCCACCTCCGGCGGAGATTACCATTATACCAAGGCCTATACAGGCGATGGAAATATCAGCCAGGTCTATGGCGGTTTGAGTTTTAATGTGCTGAATTGGTTTGCTGTGGGTGCGAACGTCTATTATATGTGGGGCGATCTGTCGCACATGCGCACGCTCACTTTTGACGAGGCCGGCATGAACCCGACGATTCAGGCAGAGATCCTGAGCGTGAGCAACGTGCGTCTGCGTTACGGCGCGCAGTTCTTCCATACGTTTGGCGATCATAGTATCAACGTCGGAGCTATTTTCGAGAACCGGATGAAGCTGCATAGCGACCTGATCGTGGTGGAGACCCAGACGGAGGACTCCATCCCCGTTTACCGCGACGGATGGCAGCTGCCGATGGTGTGGGGCGTGGGAGCCAGCTATAACTGGGCAAACCGGCTGACGATCGGTTTTGATTTTGAACGCCAATGCATGGCGTCGGCAATGTATAACGGCCTGCGTGGCGATAATCCGTATAACGGTCTGCAGGACAAGAACCGCTATGCTTTCGGTGTAGAGTACCGCCATAACCCGATGGGACGTAAGTATGCTGAGCGGATGTTATGGAGAGCCGGCGTGAGCGTGCAGGACGAGTATCTGAGTATGATCGGATCCAAACGTATTACCGCCGGTATCGGTATCGGTTTTCCGCTCTATACGATAGGAACGGTCATTAATACCACTATCGAATATACCCACCGCGGCTCTCCTGCCGGTTTGGAGGAACATGCCCTGCGGTTCACCATCGGTGCTTCGATTGCGGAGAACTGGTTCTTCAAGCGCAAACTGTAGTTTGGCACGGGATTTGATAGAAAGACATAGGATGACCTAGGACAACCTAGGACGCCCTATGATAAAAAAGACAACAACAATAACAAAAAAATACACGATTATGAAACTGAAAACTATCCTTGTAGTAGCGTTGGCAGCCGCCGTTCCGGCGTTGGCATGCGCTAAGAAACCGAAGAAAGCAGCGGAAGAGGCTCCTGCTCAGGCGCCCGCTGTAGTGGAGGAAGATCCCGTAATCACGGAGGAATGCGTAATGAACGTATCGCTCTTCCACGAGGCAGTAAAAAACAAAATGTACGCCGACGCGTACGGACCGTGGTGGGAGGTTTATACCACTTGCCCGAACGCTAACAAATCCATCTATTCCGATGGTTCGAAGATTGTCGAGGCACTGTATCAGGCTGCTTCAGATCCCGCAGAGAAAGAGCGTCTGGCGAAGTTGGCAGTAGAGATGCAAGACAAACGTATCCGTTTCTTCGGCAATGACCCCAAATATCCGAAGGCATATATCCTCGGTGAGAAGGGTCTGGCATACCTCGATTTCTTCGGAGACTCAAAGATTGCAGAGGCTCGCGAGTGTCTGCGTCAATCGGTAGAGGGTATGGCTGCAGGCAGCAAGATCCTTGTTCTTGTCAAACTGGTAGATGCTTCGTATGCGCTCTACAAACAAGACCCGAACGGCAAAGCAGAGCAGTTCATCGCGGATTATGAGTTGGCAAGCACCTATCTGGGCGAGCAGGCATCCAACACCAACAACAAGAACGCCGAGATCGCAGGCAAACAGAAAGATTATGTAGATAATATCTTCGCTGTTTCCGGAGCAGCTGATTGCTCGAAGCTGGATGAGATCTACGCTGCAGTAGTGAAGGACAACCTGACGAACCTCGATATGCTGACCAAGATCGCGAAACTCTACAAACGTGTTCGTTGCACGGAGAGTGACGTTTATTTCGCAGCATGCGAGGCCGCTCACAAACTGCAACCGACCGACGAGTCCGCAGCAGGTTGTGCTTCGATGGCCGCAAAGAAAGGCGACTACGAGGCAGCTGTGGCTTACTACGATCAGGCCATCAAGTTGGCGATGGTAGAGGACGAGCTCGAGGACGTAGCTGATTATCAGTACAACGCAGCGTTCTATTGCTACAACAACCTCAAGAAATACGCAGAGGCGCGTAAGTACGCGTTGGCATCTATCGCTACGCTGCAAGGTCTGGGTTTGAACAAAGGTCAGGGCCGTTGCTACATCATCATCGGTATGGCTTATGCTTCAACGCAACTCTATCCGCAGGATGCTAAGGGACGGATCTTGAACAAGACCGTTTACTGGGCTGCTGTAGATAAGTTCGTGAAAGCAAAACAGATTGACCCGTCGGTAGAGGCACAGGCTTCCGAGTTCATCTCGTCCTATAGCAAGTACTATCCGACCAAAGAGGAGCGTTTCGACTTGCCGAACGAGTTCTCGGGCTCCACTTATTACGTAGGAGGCTGGATTGGTGAGACGACGTCTATCCGATAATATCTGCATAGCGAGTGTCTTGATGATGCTCGCTATGTTTTTTTCTGCCTGTCGTCGTAGTGAGGTACAGCAGACCGCTGTCTCTGTGCCCCGTGAGCAGATAGCCGTGCTCATCACCGATACGGTAAGTACCTTGATTTCCGACTCGGGTATCACCCGTTACCGCATCGAGGCACCGCAATGGCTTATCTACGACCAGACAGAACCTCCTTATCAGGAGTTTCCGAAGGGAATATACCTCGAGCAGTTTGATTTCGACCTCTCCGTACAGGCATCGCTCAAGGCGGACTACGCTTATTATGACGAGAAAGCGCAACGCTGGCGGCTGACGGGAAACGTCCATGCCCTGAATCGCAAAGGAGAGCAGTTCGACACGCCGGAACTGAACTGGGACCAGCAGACCCATCGTGTCTATTCAGATTCGACGATTCATATCACGCGGGAGAAGAGTATCATCGAGGGAGTGGGGTTTGATTCCAACGAGGAAATGAGCAAATATACGATTCTTCATCCGACCGGTGTTTTCCCTATAGAGGATGAGTGAAAGGGTTAAATAGCAAAATGGTAAATTGACTAAATAGTTAATGTCTTTATGTTATTGGAAGGAAAAACAGCTTTGATCACGGGGGCTGCCCGTGGAATAGGCAAACAGATAGCGTTGGCTTTCGCTCGTGAAGGCGCTAATATCGCGTTCACGGACTTGGAGATGAACGAAGCATGTATTGAGACCAGTAATGAACTTAAAGCGCTGGGCGTCAAAGTACAGGCTTATGCCTCCGATGCGTCTAATTTTGAGGCTGCGCACGCGGTAGTGGATGACGTTATGAAGGATTTCGGACGCATAGATATTCTGGTCAACAACGCCGGAATCACCCGTGACACGTTGCTCATGCGTATGACGGAGCAACAATGGGATCTGGTGATGCAGGTGAATCTCAAATCCGCCTTTAACTTCACCCATGCTGTAACGCCGGTGATGATGCGCCAACGTAGCGGTTCGATTATCTCGCTTAGTTCTGTGGTGGGTATCAACGGCAACGCCGGTCAAGCGAATTATGCGGCGTCGAAGGCAGGTATCATCGCGCTGACCAAATCCGTGGCGAAAGAGTTAGGCAGCCGCGGCGTACGCGCTAATGCCATCGCCCCGGGATTCATCCTGACGGACATGACGAAGGCGCTTAGCGAAGAGACGCTCAAGCAGTTTGTATCGCTCATTCCGATGAGGCGCGGTGGTGAACCGGAAGAGGTTGCCAAGGTGGCGCTCTTCTTGGCGTCCGACCTCAGTTCGTATGTCTCCGGACAAGTCATCCAAGTCAACGGAGCGATGGCATAATCGTCCGTCAAAAAAGAAAATCCCGAACAACACGTTCGGGATTTTTTATGGTCGTAATCACGGGATGACGTTATTTCGGGATTACGTAATAACGATTATCTCTCAAAGATCTTAAACTGCCAGGGGGCGAGGGTGAAGGTCTGTGCGGTTTCGAGTTTCTCTTTCTTGCCGCAGATACATTGATAAGAACCTTCGTATCCGGCGAGATCGAGCGTAACCTCTTGCTCTTTGTCGGACATATTCATCACCGCAATGACGGTGTTGGTATGCCATCGACCTTCTTTCTGACGCGCGCAAGCGAAGATAGCCTCGTTGTCTGCCGCAAGACGAACCATCGGTGCACCAACCTCCGGGCTGAACAATGCCTTATTGCGCTCACGCAGACCATTCAGTTGTTTGTACAGATCCGCTTGTGCGTAGTTCTCATCGACATCAATCAAGTCCTTCTCAAAGAACTCCAGACGATGGTGGTTACCGCTCAGCTGACCCGTGTAGATCATCGGCATGCCCGGTACTACATAACAGAAGGCTTGGAACAAAGGCACTGCATCACCCATGCGCTCTTGCTCCGTTCCGTTCCAGGAGTTCTCGTCGTGGTTCGTGATGAAATTCATGCGGATAGCTTCAGGACGGATGGTCGTGTCTGCCTTTGCAAAATAAGCCCAGAGGTCATCAACGCTTTTCTTTCCTTGTGCTACGTCGTTCATGATATGATGGAGCGTCCAACCGTAGTACATGTCGAACGCCGTTTCGGTCAGCTCTTGCGCTTTATCTTCGTCCTCCGCCAAGGTGAACATGTCCGGGTGCGTCAGACGGAGATCAGCCATCGCCCAGTTCCAGAAATCAGTCGGCACTTCGCCTGCTACGTCGCAGCGGAAACCATCGATACCGATAGAGTCCATCCACCAATGCATGGCTTTGAGCATCTCATTACGCATATCTTGGTTGTTGTAGTTCAGTTTGGAGATGTCGGTCCAATCGTATTGTACCATCAGGTTACCCAGGCTGTCGCGGTAGTGCCATCCGTCATTTTTGGTCCATTCGCTATCCGGCGCCGTGTGGTTAGCTACCCAGTCGAGGATGACCTTAAAGCCCTGCTTGTGAGCCGCTGTCAGGAAATGCTCGAAGTCCTCGCGTGTACCAAACTCCGGGTTGATAGCGCAATAATCGATGATCGAGTAGTAGCTGCCGAGTGTACCTTTGCGGGTGATGACGCCGATCGGTTGGCACGGCATGACCCAGATGATGTCGATACCGTTTTGACGCAGGGTGGGCAATAATGCCTCTGCTGCAGCAAAAGTACCTTCCGGGGTCGCTTGACGGGTGTTTAACTCATAGATAGTAGCGTCATATGACCATTCCGGGTGACGCAACTCTTGTTTTTCCGCGCAACTCGCCATCAATAAGGATGCGAGTGCAAAAAGTAATGTTTTTCTCATGGTAGTTTTATTCATTTATGATTTGATATGTTAAGTCATCGCGGTTGATCATGACGGTTACTTTCTGACCGAGGTAAATGCGCTGGAAGACGATCTCCTCAGGGCGGTCAATCAGCGGAATAAAATCTCCGTAGAGGAGCGGCATCGAGTGACGGCGGAGCTGAATCAGTTTAGCCACTTCGTTCCGCATCTTTTGCTCGTCCTCATTGAGGTTGTCGAATCGCATCATATGACGGTTGTCAGGGTCATTACCACCGACCTCTCCGTACTCATCGCCTTGGTAGATACAAGGCACGCCGGGGAGGGTCATGTTGAGTACCTCCATCAGCAGCGCACGTTTGTAAGCGACAGCAGTATCACCGATACCGACTTCGCGGGTCCATCCTTCTTCTTTGCCTTGGCTGTAGATATCTATAGCACCGCCGGCGATGGAGGCGAAACGTGTCTGATCATGGTTTCCGGAGATATTTCCCATGGTGTGGTGGGCACCGTAGGTACTGAGCGAAGTCAATTCGTTCTGCATCACCTGATCCATGCCTTTGAGTCCGCAAAGCGCCTCACGGGCGGTGAAATAGACGTTGAAATCAAATTGCGCATTGAGCATGCCGGACTTGACGTAGCTGCCGATGAGTTCCGGCGAACCGTATGTCTCACCAATCATCCAGATCGGTCTGCCGGGCCAGCGTGCAGCAATCTTCTGCCCCAACATGCGCCAATAACCCTCGGGGATATGCTTGCAGGCATCGTGACGGTAGCCGTCCAGGTCGTAGTTGGCTAACCAATAAAGGGCGCTATCCGTCATCTGCTCGCAGACCTCCTCACGCTCCAGGTCCAGCGTCGGGATATGCTTGTCAAACCACGTGGTCAGACGTGCATCGTCCCAGAGCTCGAAATTCCTTCTGCCGTCCGGCAGGATCGAGTCTGTATGCCAATCCGGGTGCTCCTGGAGGGTAGGAGAGTTGATATGCATGTGGTTGGCAACATAATCCAGAATGATATTTATCTCGTGCGCGTGCGCGGTATCTAATAAGGTGCGCAGTTCGTCCGGCGTACCAAAACGTTCATCGAGTTTGGTGGCATATATCGGCCAGTAACCGTGGTAGCCGCTGAATTTGGTATAAGTCTTGGTACTGTCGTATTTATTGCCGTTCGGGAAAGGATAGAGTCCCCACGCGTCCCACGGGTTCTGGGTGATCGGGCTGATCCAGATCGTGTTGACACCCAAATGGTCGAAATAGCCCTCGCTGATTTTCTTCGTGATGCCGGCCAAATCACCGCCTTGATAATCCACGATGTCGAGCACTTCGGGGCTGTTCATCTTCCAATCGTTGGCGGTATTGCCATTGTAGAACCGGTCGATCATTAAGGAGTATAACACCTGTGCTTGCTGGTCATGGCGGTTCAGTTGGGCAGCGTCGGTGACAATCTGTCCATTCTCCAAAGGCAATAGCAGGTCGTTGTAGAGGTATGTCTCATCTTCGGCAAAGACGCGCAGATAACTTCTTCCCTGAAGCGCGGACAACTGATCGCCGATGGCGTTCATGTCCAAAGCCCAACTGCCGTCTTCCTCCGCTTGCCATAAGGTGTGGTCAATGAGCGTGTTTTGGATATATGCCTCGATAGTAGGATTCGTGACGGTATCGAAGAATGCCACACGCAGTTTGCCATCCTCGTAGCTGAGCGAATAAAGGCTCTGGCGAACGGGCTTGGCTGGCAATACAGGGATGGCAAAACTGCCGGTCTTGTCATGGAAAGTGATAGCGTGGATAGAATGATCACGGTTGATGATATCCATCTCGCGAACGACTTGCGGAGTACCGATGAGGTTGGTATATTCGATCGCCTCGCCGGTAGTCCATTGTAAGCCCTGCCAATAAGTCGTATCCCCGTATAAAACCGGCACGTAGTCGGTGAGCACGATATGCATCGTATCGCCACTCATGCGAATCGGCATAATCGGAGACTCGACAGCCATCAAGCCGGCTGCATAATGTGGCTTATTACATCCCCAAAAACAGGAAAGAATCGCTAAAAAGAAAATCGTCTTTTTCATAATGGTACGTATTTTGGCGCAAAATTACAAAAAAATTTTGATATGTGCAAAAAAAATAGTAATTTTGCACACAAAATAAAATTTAGTATGGATATTTCTATCATTGTGCCACTTTTTAACGAGGCGGAATCGTTGCCGCATCTCTATGAATGGATTGCCCGGGTAATGAAGGAGAACAAGTTCTCTTATGAGTTGATTTTCGTCAATGACGGGTCAACGGACGAGTCTTGGCAAGTGATTCAATCGCTTCGTGAGAAGAACCAAGTCATTCGCGGAATCTGTTTCCGTCGCAATTATGGTAAGTCTGCGGCTTTGTATTGCGGATTCAAGGCAGCGAAAGGAGATGTGGTCATCACGATGGACGCCGATTTGCAGGATAGTCCGGACGAGATCCCGGAGCTCTATCGCATGATTACGGAAGAGGGATACGATCTCGTGAGCGGATGGAAGCAAAAACGATATGACAACGCCTTGACGAAGAATCTGCCGTCCAAACTCTTCAATGCCACGGCGCGGAAGGTGACCGGCATTCATTTGCATGACATGAACTGCGGACTGAAGGCGTATCGGAATGAGGTGGTGAAGAATATCGAGGTCTTCTCGGAGATGCATCGCTATATCCCGTATCTGGCTAAGAATGCGGGATTTACGAAGATCGGAGAGAAAGTCGTTCAGCATCGCAAGCGGGAGTTCGGTACGTCGAAGTTCGGTATCAACCGCTTCGTAAACGGCTACCTGGATCTTTTGACGCTGTGGTTCCTGAATAAGTTCGGCAAGCAGCCGATGCATTTCTTCGGCCTGGTTGGAAGTCTGATGTTCTTCATCGGATTTATCGCTGTCATTGTGGTCGGCGGCATGAAGTTGTACGCGCTGTCGCATGGCGTGCACGCGATGTTAGTGGGCGTAAATCCGTATTTCCACATCGCCATACTGATGATGATCTTGGGATGCATGTTGTTCTTGGCAGGCTTCCTGGCAGAATTAGTGATACGAAACAGCCCTTCGCGTAATGATTATCTGATTCGCGAGGAGTTTTAAGAAGGAAGAGACAGATGGCACAAACTCTGGATGAACAAGTAACGGTAGTCGAGCGGGCGTTAGGCGAATGTATGATTGATACAGCGCTGGTGGTCGTACGTGCGTGGTTGAATGAGTTAGGGGAGAACAACCCCTATGAAGAGGCGTTCACTTCCATCCAGAAGCGCTACCAAGAGATCTTCACGCAATGGCTGAATATCGATGTGCCGTCTTCGGATGAGGAGTTGAGTAAGATCACCGGCGAGACCTACCAGATGGTGGATGCCGTCTATGCGGATATCCGTCTGTTGCGCGGTCTGTCGCCGGAGATTCATGGTTTCAACCATGACTCCATTACTTCGGTCATGCATTATTTCGAACATTGCGTCCGTTTTCGGCCGGAGGATCTGGAGTGGTATAAAGAGGTGATGAACGATGAGTCAAAAGCCTCTTTGGCGCTTGCGGCGACGTCTGCGTTGGCGCATAATTTGAGAACGTGTTTCTCACTCGAAGCCTTCCTGACGATGATCGAGTGCATGAGCGTAGAGAATGAGACGGTGTTGGACCAATGCATCTCGAATGTGGCACTTTTGCTGGTTCAGTACGATATCCGCATCGATTTCTTTCCGCAGATACAAGATGCGGTGGTGAACGTGATTGGCGAGAATGACCTGAGCGAGCATGTGTTTGAGGTGCTTTGTGCGCTGGTGGAGAGTTCGTCGAAAAATTGGATAGAGGAGCTGGCGAAAAGCATGTTCGAGGATAATCAGTTTCCTGAGGAGCTGAAGCGGCTGATGGAGATGTCCGGAATGGGGCATGATTCACAGACCTTTGCACAATTATTCCCGTCGCAGGAGCATAAATATATCACGGAGGTCATCCCGCTTATACCGCGGACGTGGCTATATGCCTTGATAATTGAGGGGTATCCGAGTCGAGAGAAAGCGCTGGCGTATGTGATGGTTCATGCCGGGTTCCGCGATGCGATGTGGGATTATCCGCAGATCGCGGAGAAGATTTATCTGGAGATCTTGCGAGAGGGCACAGATAAGCCGATGGATTATATCAATTATGCCCATTGTTTGTTGCTGCGAGGCGACCGGATGATGGCGTATGAGAACTATAAGCAAGCGCGGTTGTTATGCAAGACGTCCAAGGAGTTTTTCGCTCTTTTCCGTCCGGATCGGAAGAATCTCATAGACCATGGCATTCCTCTGGAGCACGTCTATGTGATGGAGGATCAGCTGATCAATCCTTAGAAAGCTACACCCAAACCGGCGTCGATAAATTCTGCTCGTGCGCCGTGTGTTTTCAGTCCTAATTGAACGAAGAGGTGGTCGAGTACGTGGTACTTGAGCACAAATTGCATGTAGCACCAGCCGTCCTGATAATTGCTGGCGTCGGAGAAGTCGTATTTATAGAAAACACCGCGGTTCAGCGGCGTGCCGGCTTGGTCCATTTCGGCTGCGCCTTGCCCTTTATCCCAGGACTTCTTGCCGATATACGGCTCGAGGTTTTTGATCGGGTCAAAGACGTAGAATCCCACATGAATACCTGCGGTTAGATGCCCGATGATGAACTCCGGCTGAAGGCTGACACCCACGCGGAAGCAGTTCTTGAGGTCGCTCGTTTTGAGGTACGTCTTGCCGAAAAAGGTCTGCGGCGCACCCGGGTTGGCCTCTGCAAACTCATCGTTCACGCATCGGTAGTAGCCGTCGTAAAAGGCATCGACACCGGCTCCGATGCGGAAGATGGAGACGGGCACCCAGTATGCCGCGGCTTTGACGGTAGCAGCGCCGAAGAACTGCATCTTGGGATAGTTGTCGCGGTAGTAGTTCTGCTTCACGCCGCCTGTAGCGCTGATCTCTACTGCCCAGGGTTTGTCCACGCCGTCGTACAGTTTGCGCGGCACGTCGGGTTCGGGAGAAGAGTAGTCTTTCTCATGCGGATGATAGCGCAGCCCGAGTTCTCCGCCGAGCATGTTATAGCCGGCATTCGGGTGCATGATAGAGCCGTTGGAGATATGATGCCATCCGCCATTGAGGGTGATTTCCCAGCCTTCCTTGATCGGAAAATCCATGTATAGCTCCAACGCCAGATAGGCGTTCAGCACCGAGCCGATCGACCAGTTGGCACCATCGTGGTCTTTATACAGATTCTCGCCTTTGTAGGTATTGGCGTAGGTCTTCGTGACGGCAGCAATGCCGACGGTGGGGCGGGCACCGATACGAAAATGCGTGCCGTTGTAAAAAGGCATGTTGATATACCCGTACGCCGAGATGGCGGAACCGAGAATGGCGTTATTGCCCAAATTCAGATACCGCGCACCGACACCGATAGAGGCATTGTTCCACTGTTGGAGGCTGCTCCGTCGTCCCGTCGGCAGAAACTCTACGGTAAAAGCACCACCCGGGACAATCGGCGTCGGACCTAAAAACGGAGACACTTTCTCGTCCGGCAACATAAAGAGTGCCGTCCCGCCAAAACGATACGCCAACTCGTAATGAGGTAGCGAAAACGCTTGTAAACAAGCGCAGAGTGATATGACTAAAAGAACTTTTTTCATTTTTCGCCGCAAAATTACAAAAATATTTTGATATGTGCAAATTTTTTTGTACCTTTGCGCGGAAATTTGTGAGTAAGCGAAAATGATTCATTCAAAAGATATTAAAAATTTCTTTTTCTTGGGCATCGGAGGCATCGGAATGAGTGCCTTAGCTCGTTATTTTCATCACCGGGGATATCCCGTTTTCGGCTATGATCGTACGCCTTCGCCTCTGACCCGTGAGTTGGAGAAAGAGGGCATTGAGATCACGTACATAGATGCTGTAAGTAAGCTCAATGGTCTGGGATTGGACCGTAAATATACGCTGATTGTACGCACGCCGGCGGTGCCGGAGGATTGCGAGATCTATACGTATTTGCGTCGGGAAGGATTCGATATCCGCAAGCGTGCAGAGGTGTTGGGTATCGTGACGCAACGGATGAAGGCGCTCTGTGTCGCCGGGACGCATGGGAAGACGACGACGAGTACGATGATTGCGCATCTGATGCACCCCGTCAACGCGTTTCTGGGCGGGATTAGCGAGAATTACCATACGAATCTGCTGCTGTCGAAACAGAGCGAGTATGTCGTCGTGGAGGCGGATGAGTACGACCGGTCGTTTCATCATCTGACGCCGTTTATCTCCGTGGTGACGGCGGTGGATGCGGACCATCTGGATATATACGGCACGCCAGAGGCGTATCGGGAGGCGTTTGCGCATTATACGAGTCTGATTACCGGCGCTTTGGTCATGAAGCACGGGATCGAGTTGGAGCCGAGACTAAAAGAGGGAGTAAAGTGCTATACGTACGGACTCCTAAATGACCAAATGGTAAATGGCCAAATGGTAGATGGCCCGGATTTTTATGCCAGGAATATCCGTATCGCGGACGGGCAGATAGTGTTTGATTATGTGATGCCGGATGGTCAGATCAAGGATGTGCAGTTAGGCGTGCCGGTTTGGGTGAATATAGAGAACGCGGTAGCGGCGATGGCGGTAGCGCATCTTTGCGGCGTAAAAGATGAGGCGATGCGCGAGGCGATGGCTTCCTTCAAGGGCGTGCAGCGGCGGTTTAATATCCATGTGAACACCCCGAAAGTGGCATATATAGACGATTATGCGCATCACCCGCAAGAGATAGCTACGGCGATCGATTCGATCCGTAAACTCTTCCCGGAGCGCAAACTGATTGGTGTTTTTCAGCCGCATCTCTATACCCGTACGCGTGATTTCGCGGATGGCTTCAGGGCGGTGTTGGGCACCTTGGACGAGTGCGTACTGCTGCCGATCTATCCGGCACGCGAAGAGCCGATACCGGGCGTGACGAGTGAGATGTTAGGCGGCGAAGTGGTGGAGAAACCGGCGTTGGTGGCGGAACTCATAAGGCGCGTTCAGCAGAGTCATGAACCGGTGGTCGTACTGACCGTGGGTGCCGGAGATATAGACCGCTTGGTGCCGGACATTACCCGTGCGTTAAAAGAGAAATGGGAGAATGAGTAGTCTTGCGCGAATCATATGGCAGATCATAGGCGTCACGGTGGTAGCCGCGATGCTGGTGGGTGCGGTCGTTGCCGGTTACCGGATGCGTCCCTCTGAGGAGCCCTGCGCTTCGCTTGAATACGAGATCCTGGATCAGCAGGAGCGGATGTATATCACCGTGGGGGAGATGAATAACCTGCTGCGCAGCGAGAATCTGTATCCCGTCGGCCGTGCGATAGATATACGGCAGATTCACCGCATCGAGCAGACGATCGGTCACCATCCCATGATCCGCACGGCGGAGTGTTATGTCACGCCGAGAAGCGAGATGCGTATCCGCGTCACCCAACGCGTGCCGCTGCTGCGCGTGCAGGTGCCCGGAGATACGTATTTTATTGATACCGACAGGCGTGTGATGCAGGCGCGGGCGGTGATTAAAGACAGCGTACTGATTGCTACCGGCGCTGTAGGACCGCAGATAGCGAGCCGGCAGTTGGCGGATTTTGCTCAGTGGCTGCAAGACGAGCCGTATTGGCGGGCACGAATACGGTTTGTACACGTCCAGACGCCACAGAGGATCTATCTCTATATGCGTCAACCCGGACAACCCCGTGTACTGCTGGGAAACATGAACAGATATGCGCAGAAACTCGCCAAGATGCGTACCTTCTTGGAGAACAGCGCAGAGGCGACCAAAGACAAACATTATATAGAATACGACCTCCGTTTTCACGGGCAAGTGATAGGTCGATATTGATTACTAATCCTTAACTACCAAACAACAATGGCAAGAAAACAACCCAAAACAGCTGATTCTCTTCCGCTTGTAGCGATTGATCTGGGCAGCGACAGCGTCCGTGCGATGGCTGCGCGGCGTATTGCGCCGGACTTGTTCCAGATCTTAGGCGTAGAGGAGCGGCCGCAGAAATTCGGTAACGTGTGCGTGGAGCAGGGTATTGTCTCGCAATCCAGCAACGCCGGTTATGTGATCGCCGAGGTGCTCAAACTGCTGGCGAACCGTATCGGCGTGGACGAACTGCCGACGGCTTTTCTGTCGGTCGGCGGACAATCGATGCAGATCGTTGCGGTACATTCCAAACGGGATCAGGCACGGCGAAAAGAGATCAGCCAGCAGCTCCTGGATGAGATGGAGCAGGAATGTAAAGAGAAGATCGAGATGCGTAATCCCGACGTGACGGTACTGGGACTCGTTCCGAGTTTCTTCACGCTCGACGGCAAAGAGCAGGACGACCCGCCTCGGCCCGATCAGAGAGCCGCATTACTCGAGGCGCATTATATCGCTTTCTATGGCCGCAAAGCGATTGACACCCAGCTGCAGAAAGCTTTCTCGCAGGCAGGAAGAAGTATAGAGCATGCTTTTGTGCGTCCGGAGTGCCTTCTGTCGGCTTTTGCCACCTGCGACGGCAGTCATGTCTTGGACGACGGCTGTGCGGTACTCGATATGGGGGCGCAGACCACCAGCCTCGCGGTCTATAAAGCAGGACAGTATCTGCTCAACAAAGTGGTGCCGAAAGGCGGATATCATATCACCCGGATGTTGGAGCAGCAGGGCTTGAGTTTTGCGACGGCGGAGGTGCTCAAGAAGCAGTACGGATGCGCGGCACCGGCTTTTGTGCCCAAACCCGTCCGTCTGAGGGTGCCCGCCGCGCCGGAGATAGGTGGAGATATCGTCATCTCTGCCGAAGAGTTGGCGGAGGCGATTGAGCTGAAGTTGCAAGAGATACTCGCGCCGCTCATGGACGAACTGAAGAAAGTGCAGGACCGTATCAAAACGATCTATATCACCGGCGGCGGATCGATGATGACCGGCATGGCGGAGTATATACAGACGCTCATTCCCGTGCCTGTCACCTATGGCGCCCATAATCTCTTGCTGCACCGCGACACGGAGGAGAAATACCTCTCCCCGGCTTATACATCGCTGGTCGGCACACTTCTGCTCGGGCAGGATTACCGGGATAACCATAAGAACCAGCCCGTGCGCCAACCCGGTTTCTTCGACCGCATGAAGGAGAGCACGCTCGATATGTTTATCGACCAAGACTGAGAATAATTTTTAATTTTTAATTTTGAATTTTTAATTTCATAGATATGAACGAGGATTTAATTACGCTTCCTTTGGAAGGATTGACGGAAGATAGTATTATCAAGGTCATCGGCGTGGGTGGCGGCGGATGCAATGCCGTCAATTATATGCATCGCCAGGGGCTGAAAGATGTCTCTTTTCTGGTTTGTAACACCGATCGTCAGGTGCTGATCAAGAGCTCTGTACCGAGCAAACTGCAGCTGGGACCGGGTTTGGGTGCCGGAGGCGATCCTGAGACCGCGCGTCAGTATGCCGAGGAAAGCAAGGATCATATCCGCGAGGCGCTGAACGACGGTACGCAGATGCTCTTTATCACCGCCGGCATGGGTGGTGGCACAGGTACCGGCGCCTCGGCTGTCGTAGCGGAGGTGGCGCAGGAGATGGGGATACTCACCGTCGGGATCGTCACCATTCCTTTTGCTTTTGAGGGCAAGAAGAAGATCGAGAAGGCGATGACCGGCGTGGCGCGGCTGGCGAAGCATGTGGATGCACTCCTTATTATTAATAATGAGAAGCTCAAACAGATTTATCCGGAGCTGAACCTGCTCAATGCGTTCTCCAAGTCGGATGACGTGGTGGCTAATGCAGCACGCGCGATTGCGGAGATCATCACCGTGCCGGGATATATCAATACGGACTTTGCCGACGTGCGCAACACCTTGCGTAAGGGTGGAGTAGCGATCATGAATATCGGTCATGCGTCCGGAGAGAAACGTATCACCAATGCTATCAACGATGCGTTGAACTCGCCGCTGGTGAACACGAACGACGTCCACGGCGCGGAGCGTATCTTGCTGCAGTTCTACTGCTCGACGGAGCACGCGATCGTCATGGAGGAGATCGACCAGATCAACGATTTCGTACAGGAGGTCGGCGACGATATCGAGGTGCAATGGGGTGCGTCGATAGACGAGACCTTGGGCGAAGAGGTACGCGTGACGGTCATCGCTACGGGATATAAGGTCGATGGACTGCCTTCCGAAGAGGAAGAAGAGGGCAAGAAGACTATCTCCGAAGCTATCGAGGCGAACTATCCTCCGCAGCAACCCAAACCCCTGGAGGACGAGAAAGCGGCGCTGATTGACCTGAGCGACACGCTCCGTGCCGAAGGCGTTGAGGTGCCTGCTGCTCCCGCGCGCGAGCGCGTTCCTTCTACTTCTGCAGAGGAGATCGTGATTACCGTAGAGGACGAAGAGAAGCCCGAGCAGAAAAAGGAGGAGAAACCAGCCCATCGTCCTTTCGGGTGGATCCGGAGAAAATAACTGAACACTTTTATATATGGAAAAAGAGATGAATTTCTTTGACTTATGCGTGGCTATCGGTCGTGCCATAGGTCGTGCTTGTGCCGCGTGCTGGCGGGTTTTTGAACGAATGGTTCGCCTGACGTACCGATATTGGTATATCGTCGTGACTATCTTGATTCTGGCGATCGCAGCGGCGGTATATACCAGCCGGAATGAAAATCTGACGTACAAGATGAATGCCGTTGCAATGCTCAATGGCCCGTCTATTCAGCAGTTTGAGCAGGCTTATGCGCCATTGTTGTCCACGAGAATGTTGCCGGACGAGGCGGCTATTACGCCTTTTATTAAGGACCATATAGCTACCGATTTCAATACATTCCGCGTCGTCGATTGTCTGGATGACGGTACGCCGGATTATATTGATTTTAAGCATAAATCGCAACCTACGGATACGGTTAAGGTGCAGATGAAAGACCGTTTGTGCCTGCAGTTCCGCGTCAAGGTGAAGAACATGCATCAAGTACCGGCTATTGAGCAGGCATTGTTGGAATGGTTCAATAGCAACGAAGCGATGCAGCATTCTTTCGCTGTCTATAGAAAGAATCTCGCGGAGGAGGTGGCTTTCAACCATAACCAGGCGCAGAAACTCGACAGCCTCACTTCCGAGTATTATTTCAATGCGCCTTCTGCTGCGAGACCCATGAATTATAGCAGCAACGGCGTGAATTTCTACGGTGACAGAGATATAGAGTTGTTCTTGGAGGATATCTATGAGCAGCATGACCACCTGCAGCAAAAAGACTACAGGATGCTGCTGGCTACCGCGCCGGTGACCTTCGAGAATCATTTCTCTACTGCCCCCATTCCCGTGAATAACCGTCTGAAGATGATCGTCATCTTCTTCCTCCTGGGATGGATCTTCGGGTGCACATTAGCGGAGCTGATAGACAAAAGGAAAGCCATCATCGAATGGCTGAAACAATAATAAAAAACGCGTGGGGCTAAGCCTTCACGCGTTTTTTGATGATCCATCGGATGAGGTAGTATAGAATGACTGCCCCGAGCAGAACCAGTATGGCCACGGATAGCTCGTGGCTATATTCTTTGATTAGGTCCATCTGGCCGGCTGCCACGTAACCGAGGACGGCTAAGATGCAGTTCCATATAAACGCCCCGAGGAATGTCCACCATAGGAACGCGCCGAAATGCATGCGGCTCAGACCCGCAGGGATGGAGATCAGCTGGCGGATACCCGGGATGAAACGACCGACGAACGTAGAGACGTTGCCTTTCTCGCGGAAATACTCCTCTGCGCGCTGGATCTTCTCGCTCGAGAGCAGGCACATATGGCCTAACCGGGAGTCTGCGAACTTATAGATCACTATCCGTCCGAGCCATACGGAGAGACCATAGTTGATGATCGCGCCGATCATGGCTCCTAACGTACCGAAAAGAATGATCAGCAGCACATCGACGGGGTAGTTGCCGGTGGTGCAAAGGACGCTGTCCGGCTGACCCGCGACAAACGCCGCCGGAGGGATCACCACTTCGCTCGGGAAGGGGATGAACGAACTCTCTACCGCCATCAACGCAGTAATCGACGCATAGTTCATATGCGCCGAATACCACGTGATAACTTGATCTACTAAACTCATCAGATGAAGAGGAGTTGTACGATGACGTAAACCGGCAGGAGGATGATCAAGCTGAACTTAATCATGTAGCCGAAGAAGGACGGCATCTTGATTCCGCTTTCCTCTGCGATAGCTTTCACCATGAAGTTCGGTCCGTTGCCGATATAGGTCAGTGAGCCGAACATCACAGCCGCGATGGAGATAGCTTTGAGCAGTATCTCCGGAACACCGGCTACGAAAGGTGTGCCATTGAACATACCTGTTACGACACCGGCTTCAGCGGCAGCAAGCGACTCCGGCAGGCCGGAAGCTACGCCGTGGAAGGCAACGGCTGTCGGGGTGTTATCGAGGAACGCAGAGAGCGCACCGGTCGAGTAATAGAACTGCCATGCGTGGGTGAAACCGAGGTCGGCTGCGTGCGCCTTCAGATAGGCGAGGGCAGGGGTCATCGTCGTGAAGATACCGAGGAACAGAACGGCTACCTCTACTATCGGAGTCCAGCTGAACTTGTTGTCGCCGAAACGGACTTCTTTCTTGGTCGTGTAGAGCGAGAGACCTGTGAGCGAGAGCAGCACTATCTCACGCAGGTATTTGAGCCACAGCGGAGCGTCCGCTTCACCCATCTGCTTGATGGTTCCTTCGTTCACAAAAGCCACTGCCAGCACTACGCCTAACAGATATACGAAATTGATAGTACCTTTCATCACCATCGGCGTCGCCTCACGCGAGTCCGCGGAGAGGGCTGTCCAGTGCTCTTTCTTGTAATAATAGGTATCTATCGCGAAATAGATGCCGAGCAGCAGCAGACCCGTTACCGCCCATTCCGGAGCAAGGTGCATGAACCAGGAGAAGTGCGCGCCGCGGAGGAAGAGCATGAACAAGGGTGGGTCTCCCAGCGGGGTCAGCAGACCGCCGCAGTTAGCTACCAGCGCGATGAAGAAAAGGATGGTGTGAACCTTGTGTTCACGCTGTTTGTTGGTCTCGATGAGCGGACGGATAAGCAGCATGGCTGCGCCCGTCGTACCCATGATAGAGGCTAAGATCCAGCCCAAGCCCAAGAAACCGGTGTTGACCCAGGGTTTGGCTTTCAGGTCTCCCGAGAAATGAATACCGCCGGTGATGACAAACAACGCCAGCAGAAGGATGATGAACGGCACGTAGTCGAAGAAGATCTGGTGCTCCAACTCGTGCATCATTCCGCCCATAATCAGGCATACCGCTACCGGTACGCCGAGGAAGAGGGAAACAATGAGTTTGTTGGTGTTCTTCTCCCACCAGTGTTCTGCTACCAGCGGACCGATAGCAATCATCAGAAGCATGAGTCCGAACGGAATCAGCGACCATGCCGAATGTACAAATTGTTCCATAGTACTTTTAATTAATTTAAACTCGCTAAAAGCGAGTGCAAAGGTACACTTTTTTTTTGAAATATGCAAATGAAAGATTATTTTTCCACAAAAATCCTCTATTTCTTGCCTTTTTTCTTTTGCCCCTGAAAAAATGAACACACATTTTTGTGTGAAAGTGTGATTTGTGTGAATTGTGCACGCAAAAAAATAAAAGAGGAGCGAATTTTCGCTCCTCTTTTCATCTACAATCCTTTCTTCGAAGCATCGTAGGAGAAGGGGTCTTCTCACCTACAATCCCTTCTTCGAAGCATCGTAGGTTTCGATGGTCTTTGTTTGAATAACGACGCTGGTGTCACCTTTCTGCCATGCTTCGCTTCGGGTCGTTACCGTTCGGGTGACGTTGCACGAACTCAGTCCCAGCGCAATCGCCACGCACGTCACGATAGCGGTAGTTACGGTAACGATGATTTTGTAAATCTGTTGCTTACTCATAATTCTTAATTCTTAATTTTTAATTCTTAATTCTCCCTTTGGGGTCCCCAACGGGCGCTAACGTAGTGCACCCGGTGGGGAGAGCGGTGGCGATTACGCGTGCTGCTGATCCCACTCCGCGCCGCAGACGCGCCAATACCATTGTTTCATGGTCTTTGCGCCGTTCGGCTCGTTCTTCTGAGCGATGAAGGTCTGCTGGTCGGTCGTGATCTTCGAGAGGTCATGACTGCGCTCCTGAATCATCGCTGCCACGCCGATGAAGCGGTTGCGGATCTGATGCTCACGCTGCGTCAGCGGAGAGGTGCGTTTCACCGGTACACGGAGGTACAGACGGTTGCACTTGTTTGAGGTCGTTGCAGCGGTACGGTGCGTCGCGAGCAACATCTTCTCGCAGCTATGCTGACCGCTCTTACTGGGTTTTGTCAATGCGCCGGACACATGATCAATTCCGGCTGAATAAGTTACTGATGCCATAAATTCATTTACGATTTGTTCATTTACCATTTGGTCATTTATTTGTTCATAGGGCCATTTGATAAAATCCTCTTCGTAG
>ONEG01000022.1 GCA_900316845.1 uncultured Bacteroidales bacterium | reverse complement strand
ACTATCCGGCGCGTAGAAATAATTCACGTGCTTGTACTCTGTTCCTCCGCCTTCGTCACCCGTCTGGAGCGTGTTAATACGGATACTGTCCAACCGCCAGGCGTAACGATCGGATAAATCCTCCTGCGCGTAGGCGCACGTTCCTTTTAATACTACCATTGTTGCGATGAGCAAACCGATGTGTTTTGAGGTCTTCATATCTCTACTGATTTTTTGATGTTTTCTTGTACAATTTTCCGAGGGCTATTTTACCCTTTGAAATTCGGTGCAAAATTACTGCTTTTTTTCGACATACGCAAATTTTGCAGTTGTACGAGGCGGTTTTTCTAAATTTGTAAGTACTTTAATATCAGGAAGTTGCAAATTGCGGTCTCGGAAATAGTTGTACGACCGGCGAAGAGGGCTTGCGAAGGGTTGCAATCTTACGTGGTAATCTGCCTCTTCGAAGCTGATTTCCTCCACTTCGACCTCCTTTTCTCTGGCTCGTTTGGCTTCTTTTTGGAGCTGGCGATAGATGGCTACATAGACGTATTGATAAAAGCGAGAATAGGCCTTGAAACCTTCTTCGGGTTTTCCGCCGCCTTTATAGACGGTGAAATAGTGGTGGAAGAACCGAATCCGCCATTCGATACCCTCCGGCGTGTGGTCTTTTTCCAATGCGTGCGCACGTCGTTGTGCCTCTTTGATCAGCTCTCTGTTGGCTACGCAGGCTTCCGGCCAGTATTTCGGGAAATGGAAGGTATATAACTCAAACAATCCTTCTCTGAACCGCGAGGGTCGAAGGACAATGCGTTTTTTGTATTTTTGTCCTTCTTTCACTTCGTCCGTCGCACCTCTCCAATAATCGATGCCCTTGGGGAGACGACAGTAGTACACACCCCTTTTATGAGGCGTGGAACCGGCCGGAAGCGGCACAAATTCAAAACCGCTGCGTTTTAAATCCTCAATTACCTTTGTTTTCAGATGTTTTGACATTGTTTGTAAAGTATTTATAATCAGTTAAATATGTGCTGTTGCGATTTAATAAAGTCTAGAATGAGTCAGTAGCGGGGCTGTCCCGCGTCCTTTTCGGGGTTGAAATCGTCTGCAAAATTACAAATTTTTTCTCAAAAATGCAAATTTTACCCTGCAAAAACCGTTTTTTTACCCAATAATTTGCATAAATGCAAAACTTTTACTACCTTTGCACTCAAAAATAAGACCATGCGATCCTTCAGGCGTTCATATACTATCCTTCTTGCACTTTTGACCGCGGCTCTCGCGGTCGTTTCCTGCGGCAGGAGGGGTTCTGCGGCGGTGGAGAAGTTGGAGCAGGGGGAGGCGAATTATAAGGCGGGGACGTCATCTAATTATGCGAGCCATTATGAGGAGTCGGTGTATTATTTGAAACAGGCGGAAGAGGCGTTCCTGGATGTCGATCCGGCGGCGTTATCGCCGGAGATGCAGGGAAAGCGGACGAAGTTGTTGGGGCTGACGTGGTTTCATTTGGGAAACACTTCCGAGAGCGAGATGCTGTACGAGATCGCCAAGGAATATTACCGCAAGTCCGTTCCGCTGCTTCGTGAGAGTAAGAACCTTACTTATCTGGCTTGCGCGTACCGGGACATCGCGCGTACGACGGCGCTGACGGAGGGGGAGCAGGATAGTGTGCTGTATTATTTTGACGAAGCAGAACGTTTTGCGCGCGAGGCGCAGAGTACGGTTCTTGAGCTGGATATACGGGCGTACCGGTATCAGCTTTGTTTTCCGGACAGCATCCCTCAGCGGTTGGAAGTATGCCGTCGGTTGGCGGAGGAGTTTGGTGCGCACGCGAGGTATTCGGAGATCGTGGAGCTCCTACTGAGCGAAGCGGAGACCGATTCGGCGGCGTATTATCTGGAGCGTTTGCAACCGAAGGACTCCGCGTATGCGTATTGGTTTGAGCAGAGTTACACCTATCTGCAGAGTAAGATCTTGCAGCAAGAAGGCAAGTCGGGCGAGGCGTATTCGCTTTTGTTGGATTTGTACGATAGGAAGATCGAGGAGTTGCGTCGCGATGCGGGTTCGCGGACGTATGCGCTGACGCTTCATTATGATGTCGCGCGTGAGCAGCAGTTGGCGCAAGAGGCGCTTCGTGAGCGGTCGTGGCAAAGGAAGATCTCGTTGGTGCTGATCTTGTTGTTGGTACTTTCCGTGGCGTTGTTCTTCGTCTCGTGGCGGTACTGGCAGCACCATAAAAAGGAACAGGCTGCGGCTTTGCGGGCGTTGCAGGACAAGTATGCGCAGCAGTTACAGTTGGCTCTGGAGCGGTTGAAGCAGAAAGTGAATTTGACGCGAGAGATGGAGCTGCAGCGGCTTCGGGGTAATGAGCCGGAGTTTCCTAAATGGCTGCAGACCTACCGTGACGAGCAGTTGACGCTCAGTAAAGAGAGTATCGACGAGCTTATCGGTTCGATGGACACCGCTCTGGACGGGGCTATCAGCAGGTTAAGGAAGGAGTATCCGGCTTTGACGGAGTCCGATATGCAGTTTGCTATCCTGAGTATCATCGGCGCTTCGGACAGCGATATGGGTATCTTGCTGAACGTCCAGAAGCAGACTATCTACCACCGCCGCCAGATCGTGCGCAAGCATGTGGATCCCGCTATCGAAGATATTGACGCATGGCTGCGCGCCTATATCCTAAACCCTAAATTCTAATCCCTTTGATTTCTTCGTAGGTGAAACCTCGTTGAAGGAGGAAACGGAGACGTTTGTCTTCGGGGTCGCTTTTGCGGGCACGGATGAGCTTGCGTAAGTTGTCAAAATACGCGGTTTCATCGATGTTTTCCAACGCAGAACGTATCTCTGATTCGGGAAGTTGGAGAGCCCGCAGACCTGCCTGGATCTTGAGTCGTCCCCAAGACTGGTAGGCGACCTTGTCATGGACGTACGCTTCGCAGAAACGCCGGTCGTTGAGGAAGTTGTCGGCGTAGAGATTTTGTTCGATGAAATCGAAGATATCGAGCCCGTCTTCGGGCGAGAAATCTTTTATTTCTGCATCTTGCAGACCCCACTCGTAGAACTTACGCCGTACATCTGCGGCACAATGTTCCGCGCGGGCACAATAGGCTTGGGCTTTAGCGAGCCATTCGAGCTTCGATAATTCGGTCTTTGCCATAAATATCTTTGTGGATTTGGATGTCGGTATAGCCAAGGCTGTCGAGAAGTTGCTTTACCCCCTCCCCGAATACCTCATTTATCTCAAAGAAGAGGAAGAGTGGGTTGGATGTTTGGGCTTCGCCTTGTTTGGAGTTTGGGCTTCGCCTTGTTTGAAGTTCTGCGATGCGGCGGTAGAATTTCAAAGGATCGGAGTCGGGGACGAAGAGGGCGGAGTAGGGTTCGAAGTTCAGGACGTTCGGCCGCATGGAGGTTTTTTCTGACTCACAAATATAGGGAGGGTTGGAAACGACTACGTCGTATTTAGGATTTAGGATTTCAAATCTAGGATTTTCTTCGTTGGAATCGAAGATATCTGCGACCTGAAAGTTGACCTCGACCTTATTGCGGCGGGCATTCTCACGGGCGATGGCGATCGCTTCGGGCGAGATTTCGATGCCGGTGACGGACCATGAGGGATGGGCTTTCTTGAGTGCAATCGCAATACAACCACTTCCTGTACCTACGTCTAAAACTTTTAAAGCCTTCCCTTCAGGGAGAGTTTGGGTAGGCTTATTTATCCGCTCTACCAACTCTGCGGTTTCGGGGCGGGGAATGAGGGTGGCAGGAGTGACGAGAAGGTCGAGACCGCACCATAAGGTATGGCCGAAAATATACTGAATCGGTTCAAAATGCAAGAGTCGGGAGATGATTTCCTGCGATTTCTCTTGCATAATCGGAGAAAAAGTAGTATCTTTGCACCCGAATTGCAATTCGGTGCTGGATAAGCCGGTGAGTTCTTCCATGATCCACCACGCCAGAGAGCGGGCTTCGTCCTCCGGATAAGCCGTCTGAAGTTGCGAACTAATTTGACTGATTATTTGTTTCACGGTGCAAAGTTACAAAAAAATAATGAAATACGCAAATTTTGCTTATGAATTACGAACAATATATAGCTCGATGCATTGAAATTGCCCGTCGCGGGGAGTATTATGTGGCGCCGAACCCGATGGTGGGAGCGGTGCTGGTGGACGGGAACGGACGCGTCCTTGCGGAGGGATGGCATGAGCGGTTTGGCGAAGGGCACGCGGAGGTGAATTGTTTTAAGAGCCTCGAGAAATCGAAATATCGCGATATCGATTTATCGAAATGTACGTTGTTTGTTAGTCTGGAGCCGTGCAGCCATTACGGGAAGACGCCGCCCTGCGCGAAGTTGATTATCGAGAAGGGCGTCGGTAGAGTTGTTGTCGGGATGTTAGACCCGAACCCGTTGGTAGCCGGAAGAGGCGTGAAGATGCTGCGTGAGGCAGGTATAGAGGTGGTGGTCGGTGTGATGGAGAAAGAGTGCCGGGAGCTGAATAAGCGGTTTCTGATGCTGCATGAGCACCACCGGCCGTACGTGGTGCTGAAATGGGCGCAGACGGGGGACGGATTTATTGACCGCCTTCGGCTGACAGACCGCTTCGCTTACAGACCGATTCACCTGAATGGGGCTCTTGCTATTTCGACGGAGCGGACGAAGGCGATAGTGCATCGGATGCGGGCGGAAAATATGGCGATTATGGTGGGGACGAACACGGTGATTATGGATAACCCGCGGCTGATGACGACTCATTGGGAGGGTCGCAACCCGATACGCGTGACGGTCGATCGGCATGGACGGATACCGATGGAATCGAAGATTTTTGAGCGGAAGGAGAGTGATTACGCAGGAATCGACCCGGTGATTGTTTATCGGGAACGGACCGACTGGGAGTATATATTAGAGGATCTCGCGGGAAGGGGTATTCACTCGGTTATGGTCGAAGGCGGGACGACGTTGTTGAGTCATATCATTGAGACGGGTCTCTGGGACGAGATGCATATCGAGGTGGCACCGGAGATCACGATCGGCGAAGGAGTAGCGGCTCCAAACGTCAATCTGTCCGATTTCAACGGAGATTTTGAGGTAGTGGATGGGCATAAGTTATATACGATTTATCGAAAATAATGAAAAAAATATGCAAAAAATTTGCGTATGTCAGAAAAAAGCAGTACCTTTGCAGCCGCTTTTGTGAGAAAGCGTAATAAATGTGGCGAAGTTTTGATACAAGTATGATGCTTTAGCCACCATTGTTTAACTCTCATTTACCGGGTGGCTCGTAAATGACCAAATGGTAAATGACCAAATCGTAAATGCTTTTATGTATTTAACTTCTGAGAAGAAAGCCGAGTTGTTCGCTAAGTACGGCAACGACGCAAAAAACACCGGTTCTGCTGAGAGCCAGATCGCATTGTTCACCTTCCGTATCAACCACCTGACCGAGCACCTGAAGGAAAACCGCAAGGACTTCGGTACAGAGCGCGCGCTGACCGCATTGGTAGGAAAGCGTCGTCGTATGTTGGATTACCTGAAGGGCAAAGACATCGAGCGTTACCGTGCGATCATCAAAGAACTCGGTATCCGTAAGTAATTTTGCGGAATTTTTTGAGAAAAGAATGGCATACACTTGCGTATGTCATTTTTTTTTACTACCTTTGCACTCGAATTAATTATGATTGAGATTAAACCATATATAGAGCATGCGGTGCTGGTGGGTCTGATAACGCCGAGCCAGCCGGAGGACAGAACGAAAGAGTACCTGGATGAGTTGGCTTTTCTGGCCGATACGCACGGCATTGTGCCCGTCAAGCGGTTCACGCAACGACTCGACCAACCCAATACCGCCACCTATGTCGGAGAAGGCAAACTCGAAGAGATAGACCAATATATCGCTGAGCATCATCCTATAGATGTAGTGATCTTCGATGACGAACTCTCGCCGCGACAGATACGCAACATAGAGAAAGCGCTTAATCATAAAGGTCAGCCTGATGTCCGCGTCATTGACAGGACGATATTGATCTTGGAGATCTTCCTGCAGCGTGCGCAGACGAGTTACGCGAAGACGCAGGTGGAGATGGCGCATCTGCAATATATGCTTCCCCGCTTGACGAGGATGTGGAGCCACCTGGACCGTCAGCGCGGTGGTGGCGGCACGAATCGTGGTATGGGTGAGACGCAGATTGAGGCGGACAAGCGCGTCATCGGCCAGCGTATCGCATTGTTGCGCGAGCAGCTGAAGACCATCGACAAACAGATGGCGACCCAGCGTCAGCACCGAGGGAAGATGGTTCGCGTGGCGTTAGTGGGGTACACGAACGTGGGCAAGAGCACGCTGATGAACCTGCTGAGTAAGAGTGAGGTCTTCGCGGAGAACAAACTCTTCGCGACGCTCGACACGACGGTGCGGAAGGTGACGATCGAGAACCTGCCGTTCCTGCTGAGCGACACGGTAGGGTTCATCCGCAAGCTGCCGCACCACCTCGTCGAGTCCTTCAAATCAACCTTGGACGAAGTGCGGGAAGCAGACCTCCTCATCCATGTAGTAGATATATCCCACCCGAATTTTGAGGAGCAGTACGAGGTCGTGGAGCAGACGATCAGGGAGATATGCAAAGAGGAGAAGCCGACGATTGTGGTGTTTAACAAGATTGATAACTTCTCGTATGTCCCGAAAGAGGAGGACGACCTGACGCCGATGCAAAGGGAGAACTACTCGTTGGCGGATTTGCAGAAGACCTGGATGGCGCGGCTGGGCGAGGACGCGATCTTCATCTCCGCGCGCAACAAAGAGAATATCGACGCGCTGCGTGCGTTGCTGTACGACCGTATCAAGGCGATTCACGTGAAGCGGTATCCGTACAACGATTTTCTTTTCCAGAACTACGAAGAGACAGATAATTAACAATATAGTTTAACTTTAAAATTGTACCATTATGAATGAAGAATTGAAACAAGTAATGGCCGTAGCCGAGGCTTGGACGAAAGAGCCGTTTGACGCTGAGACCCGCGCACAAGTGAAGGCGATGATGGAGGCAGAGGACAAGACCGAACTCATCGATGCTTTCTACCGCACCCTCGAGTTCGGTACGGGTGGTCTGCGCGGCATCATGGGTCCGGGTACGAACCGCATGAACAAGTACATCGTTGCGATGGCAACGCAGGGTTACGCTAATTACATGCTGAAAGTACAGAAAGAAGGCGGTTTTGAGCACGTGCAGGACGGTCGCGTAGCGGTTGTCGTTGGTCACGACTGCCGTAATAACGGTCGGCTCTTTGCGGAGACGGTAGCCAATATCTTCTCTGCGAACGGCATCAAGGTGTATCTCTTTGAGAGCCTGCGTCCGACGCCGGAGGTGAGCTTCGCTATCCGACATCTCAAATGTCAGGGCGGTGTGAACGTGACGGCTTCTCATAACCCGAAAGAGTACAACGGTTACAAGGCCTACTGGGAGGACGGTTCGCAGGTGCTGCAGCCGCATGACCAGGGTATCATCGACGAGGTGAACAAAGTGACCCTCGCGGATGTCAAATGGGAGGCGAACAAGGACCTTATCGAGATCATCGGCGGCGAGATGGATTACGACTACATGATGGCGGTCAAGTCCGTCATGATCGATCAGGAGAGTATCCTTCGTCAGAAAGATCTGAATATTGTCTATACCCCGATGCACGGAGCCGGTCGTCAGATCGTTCCGATGTGTCTCCGCTCCTGGGGATTCCAGAATATCCACGTAGTACCGGAGCAGATGGTCATCGACGGTAATTTCCCGACGGTCGTTTCCCCGAACCCCGAGAACGCTGAGGCCATGACACTCGGTATGAAGTTAGGCACGAAGTTGGGCGCCGACCTCGTTATCGCTTCCGACCCGGATGCGGACCGTATAGCCATCGTCTGCCGCAACGACAAGGGCGAGTGGGTGATTATCAACGGAAACCAGACCAACATCATGTTCCACTACTACATCATCAACAACATGAAGCGGTTGGGTAAGATGCGTCCTGACATGTATATCGTCAAGACCATCGTGACCTCGGAGCTCATCCGTAAGATCGCGGATGCTCAAGGCGTGACGCTGACGGATGAGTACACCGGCTTCAAGTGGATCGCCAACCGCATCCGTATGTGGGAAGGCAAGCGTAAGTATATCGGTGGAGGCGAGGAGAGTTTCGGCTTCCTGCCGTACGACGCTGTCCGTGATAAATGTTCGCCGTCCTCTATCTGCTTGATCTGCGAGATCGCTGCGTACGCGAAGGACAACGGCATGACGCTGTACGACTACCTGCTGAAGATCTACGCCGACTACGGCTTCCAACGCGAGACGACGATCAATGTCGTTCGCCCGGGTAAGACAGGTGCCGAGGAGATCCAGCAGATGATGAAGGACTACCGCGCTAACGCTCCGAAAGAGATCGCCGGCGAGAAGGTATGCCTCATCAAGGACTATAAGACCCTCAAGCAATGCAAACTCGAGAACGGCGAGTGGAAAGAGAGCGACATCGAAATGCCGTTGAACGCGACGAGCAATGTGCTGCAGTACTTCACCGAAGGCGGCTTGAAGGTCAGCGTACGTCCGTCGGGTACCGAGCCGAAGATCAAGTTCTACTTCGAGATCCCGGTCAAGACCGAGATCGGCAAACCGTTCACCGGTGCCGACTACGAGCGCTGCACCGCCGAGGCGGAAGCCCGCGTTCCCGAGATCAAGAAGAGCCTGGGGCTCTAATCTCCCCTCTTGCATCCGCCAAGTTTGGCGGATATAAAATAAGGTACGCGCGCCCGCGCGTACCTTTTTCGTCTCCTTCCGCCTTTCCCCTTTGCCCTTCATCCCCTTCTCGCGCATTTTTGCGCGAGCCCTTTCTTTGTTCATTGCGTCCGGATTTTATCCGGACACGGCTCCGCCGTCTTGTATGTCTGTTTCCGGCGGATTATATCCGCCGTTTTCCTTCATCTCCCTATATATCTGCACATACACATACGTGTACAGACTCCCGTACCCTTTCTCGCCTTCTTTTAGCTCTGCGCGGTATGCCTCGAACCGCTCCTGCCACTCCTTCGCTTCTGCTACCGCTTCAGGACTACACTCCTCCGGCTTACGGGCGGCTTTCTCGATGGCGTGGGCGCGTTTCTGTGCGGCTTTGATCAGCTCTCGGTTCTGCGTCGCGCCCTCGGACCACGCACCCTCATGTTTCTGCATGAAATAAATCTGGTGTTCGCTCCCGCTCCCTTTCCGGTGTCGCGACACCAGACGCATGCCGTGGCTCTCACTGTATTTCTTGCTGTCCAAAGCCCCGGTCAGTTGTTCTACAATGTCATGATACTTTACTTTTCCCATAAAAATGTTTTTTAGGTTTATGTCTTTGAGTGCTTTTTCCCGTAAGGGTTTGGGATTTTGGAGATAAAAAGGACTAAAAGTTTACTTTTAAGGTATTTTTAGCAACAAAAGCACGGAAGTGCGTAGCACAAAAGCACTTAAAGGGTTTTATTGGTTTTTGTTTAATTTCAGTGAACGCAAATGGGGTTTTAAGGTATTGCAATGAATTACTGTATAATTGCCACCGTGGATGCATAGTGAGCTAGACGATACCTAGACGATACCTAGACGATATACCCCAGGTCTTACTGCGGCTGGTACTCTATCTATTACCTCTGCACCCCCCACTTGTCCGTTTTTTTCTTTCCCGCTGCAAAGATACAAAAAAAATCTGAGATATGCAAATTTAGTTCCCATTTCCGGTGATTTACAAAAACCGGCGAGGTCTCCCCCGCCGATTTTCTTTGCTCTCTTTTCGCGCATTCTTGCGCGAGTTTTCTTTCTTGGCACTTTCGCGGGATATTATACCGCTTGACTGTGTCTTTTTCCGCGGAATTTTATTCCGCCTACCGCACGCTGCATTGATGCAGCGTCATCCGCCTTACCTCACTTCCTGTCCTGTGATGCTATATACCTTCTCCCCGCGGAGAATGACTATTTGACCGTCACGGAGAACTTTTGTACATTGTACATCGTCCCCTTGTATGTCTTCGATGCCTTGGCTTTTCGGCGTAGCAGTATAAGTCGCTGTATAGGTAGCATCCGCCGATGCAATGACGATAGTAGGTGTCCAACCATTGAAGGAATATGTGTATTGTTCATCTTCAGGGCGTTCGGGTGTTGCGCCGGTATATTCGGGCAGTGTGCCTTCCTCTACCTGCGAGGTCTGCAATTCCGTTCCGTCCCAGTTGGCAAAAGTGATGGTATAGGTCGGCGGTGTGTAGGTGCCTTGCGTAGTGAAAGTTTGTTCCGAACCATAGTAATACTGGTCGCCTACCTTGCCATATACGCGGTACTTATACACTGTTCCTGCATCCAGATCAGTCAGCGTCGCGTGCAAAGCGATACCGCTTGCCTGCACGAAGAAGTGCTCGTTAAGAGCCGCAGGCATACGCCGCGGAGCGTTTGCGCCGTTGTTTGCACGCGTCTCTGCCCAATATTCAAAGCCTTGCTCCGTGAAATCCTCTGAGCCTGCGAGGGCGTAACCGCTGATGGTGGCTTCGTTCTCGCGGACTACCGTTGCGCCATAGGTATAGAGAATCGGGTCAAACTCTACTGCCACATCGCCGGTGAAGATATACTGCCAGTCACCGTAGTACATATTACCAGCCGCGGACTGATAGAACGCGCGGTATTTGTAATACACATCGTCTTTGAGGTTCTTGAGTCGCCCTGCCATCTGACCGGAAGCCACCGGACAGAACACTTTCGTCCCGTCCATATCCGCCGGTGCGTCATTCCGCTTGTACTCAAATCCGCAACTCACTTCCGCATCGGACATATTCGTCTCTGCCAGCAGAATAGCCGTCGTGCTCGACACCGGCTTGGAGGGCTTGGTGGTCAGTTCAAGAGCCGTGGTAGTAAATGAAACATTCACCGTCTCCGTCTCACCAGTATTGGCAGTCAGCACCACAGGAACATCCTTGTACTCGCTGTCTGGTTCCAGTCCTATATATTCTAATACATTGCCTGCCTGCTGTTCGCCGCCTTCAATGCCAACCGAAACTAATATAGTATAAGTTGCCACAAAGCTAATTAGATTTGATGTTGAAGAAATATTCATGTTTGAGAGCACAGGCATATGCTCAATATTATCTTTAAATTTACTTTCAAAAATTGAATTAGAGAGATATTTTTGAATACAACCAAATGGTACGTAAATACGAGCAGACGTATTAAATAGCAAAGAACTATAACTTATAGTAGGGCAATCATTTGGAAGCATGTATACACTTTGCATACTATAGCATTTAGAAAAAGCGTTTCCTCCAATTGATTTAACACTAGAGCCAATAACGACTGATAACATATTTTCACAACTAGAAAAAGTACCATCTTCTATGCTTGAAACTTTATTAGGGATTACAATTGAGGTCAATTGCTTACAATTTTCAAAAGCAGACGCGCCAATACTAACTACACTTTCAGGGATAATAATAGTGGTAATCTTAGTACAATTAAAAAAACAATACTTTCCTATCTTATTAACCACGTTTGGAATGGCTATTTCGCCTTGTGCAGAAGATAAGCAGGCTAATAGTTCTCTTTTGTTCTGATTAGAATAAAACAAATCGCCATCTCTATATGCATTCATACATTGTGCTCCCCAATAGCCAAAATCATATGAACTTGGTATCACATCTCCTAAATAATTAATATTAGTTATTCCATAAAATGCTTGGGATCCAATAGAGGTTACACTATTGGGAATATCGATAGAAATTAAAGAAGTACAGCCATAAAAAGCATATGTTCCAATACTTGTTATTCCATCAGGAATGTTAATAGAAGCTAACTCACTACTTCCTCCAAATGCATACGATTCAATTTCTGTCAATGTATTCGGCAAAACAACAGAAGTTAAATTAGAATATGGCCAACAAGCAAAACTCCCTACCTTTGTAACAGAATAAGTTTTTCCATTAAATATGACTTTGTCTGGAATAATGAGATTTCCTTCATATTCACCTCCATATTCATTAGAAGAATTTCCTCGATAAGTAACCGAAGCTGTTAGATTTGCATCGTCAAAATCATACCAAATGCCATCAACTTGCGTATCGGAAGCAAACAGCGTTCCAGCGCTTGCCACTATAGCAAGCAAAAGTGTAAATAGTTTTTTCCTCATAATAATCTCCCTTAATTCGTGTCGGGCGCAACTTTAAATGGTTGATATTTGGATTAGCTATATATACAAAACAAAAGCGCGAACATTATTCACGCTTATTCTCCTTAACGAGGTTCCGGAAATGACCCTACACACAAGAACAAACAATAACGTCCACGCCCGATATGCTTAACCCTCCCGCCCTATGAGGGGCGCGAACGGATATTAACATACCCACGAGAACGCTTATTGCACGGTCTTGTTTCGGGCGGTGAAATTTTCCGGATTTCTGTTTGCCAAAACAAGCGTCAATAAACGCCTTTTATTTCAATTCTATGTTTGTGCTGATTCCTCGTAGTGGGGACTACTCGGGCACTGCACTCGATATGCGTTTCATCGCATATCTTCACCTGTTTAACGTCAGTGAGTGACGCACCGTTTTTTACGCTGCCGGCGGCAGCGGTATCATTGTTTAACCTCTTTCAGTATCGTTTCAGGGTTTGTTCCCATAAGGGTGATCGCTGACAGCTTCTTGCCCATATCTTTAAGCGAGTGACCGCAATGGTAAAGGCTGTCATCTATTATCAGCCATCTGTCATGCGAGGGCGTTGACCATTTATGCGTATTCACGGGTTGCACACCTTTGGTGGTATTGTGCATGTCGCGCAAAGACTTATGTTCGCTGTCCGAATAGATGTCTGCCGTCACTCCTTTTCCACGCACATCCAACATCTCAAACGTAGCAGCATCTACATACGCATCAATGATAATAACGCGTTTTTGCGCTGTCTTAATCAAACTCTCCAATAGTGCTCGTGCAGCAAAGAACTCTCCTTCAAAGAAAACCTGTTCTATCGGCGGTAATGATGTTCGAACAAAGAAATCAATCTTCTCTTCGTGGTCTGCCAATTGTTTCTGTTGTAAGGCTAATTGATTCTCTATATTTAATAAACGTTGATTAACGGCATAGCCTTTGAGCATGTAATCTTTAAGCACTTTATTTGCCCATTGACGGAATTGTGTACCTCGGATAGAATTGACGCGATAACCAACGGATATAATCATGTCTAAGTTATAAAAGGGAACTTCACGCCTCACTTGCCTGTTTCCTTCTATACGAACCTGTGCAATTTTTGCACATGTTGCTGCCTCCTCCAATTCGTGTGTCTTGTATATATTATGGATGTGCCTTAAGACAGACGTTCTGTCTGTGCCAAACAATTCTGCCATCTGTTGCTGGTTCAGCCAAACGGTCTCATCTTTCAGCCGCACCTCCAATTGGATAGTGGCATCAGGCTGATATAATACTATCTCGTCTTTCATTTTCGTCAATAAACGCCTTTTAATATGTCCTCCTGTTTAACGTCAGTGAGTGACGCACCGTTTTTTATGTTGTCGGTGGCAGTGGTGGTTCTAATCCTCAATAACACCTGCGTGTAGCTGTTCTATCGGGAATACCAAATCCCAATTCTTGCCCCAGACAATATTACCGTCCTCAATTTCGAAGCGGCGGAAATGGCGAGGGTCAAGATATTTATTATATTGCGGATGAGGGTGACGACGGATGAAGTCACCTATATCTACTCGGCGGGTCGTTTGGTCGCTGAACTGTAAATCGACAGTCAGATTACCCGCGTCTTTTGCTCCTGTTATATAAAGTCTGTTCATAGTTATAATTTGGTTTTTATGGTTGTACTTTTTACTGCCTGTCTTCCGAAATATTCAAAAATCTTGGGCATAAATACTACAGTTAATGATTTTGCGCTGCAAAGATACTACAAATTTTGCACATACGCAAACGTTCGGGCATTTTTTGAAAAATAAAATGAAATTTTATCTGTTTGGCACAGACAAATAATAGCTATGCTTGCATAAGATGGTATTTGTATGGGCAAAACAGGAAACCGTTTTAGCGGTTCTCAAAAAATGTCCGCGGTGCTTAGTATATGTCCGGCAATATGCGAACGTATTTTCGGTGGGACCCTGTTTATATTTTATAAATAGGGAGGACCGACGTTACACAAAAAAAATGACACTTGCAAATAAAAGTGCCATTTTTCATGTTTTTAGGTCATTTTATAAAGAACGCTAGTTGCTTACTTTTTTCTCAGATCGTTGATAATCATGCTTGCGAGGGTGCAGCCGAAGACGGCGCCGACTACGAGCGCTGCACTGCGGAAGCTGAGGCTCGCGTTCCGGAGATCAAGAAGTCCCTCGGACTCTAATCTCCCCTCTTGCATCCGCCAAGTTTGGCGGATATAAAATAAGGTACGCGCGAGTGCGCGTACCTTATTTGTTTCTTTCCTCCCCCCCCCTTCGCCTCGGTTACAAAAATCGGCGAGGTCACCCCCGCCGATTTACTGCACCGTCATCCGCTTTATCGTACTTCCTGTCCGGTCATGTCATATACCTTCCCATCGGGACGGAGGATGTAGAGGATGCCGTCAATCATCAATTTACGATTTGACGATTTACCATTTACGATTTGGGATGCGTCTATCTCCTCTATGCCGGTCGCACTCTTCTCCGTAGCGGTAAACTGTGCCGTGTAATCCGCATTTGCGGTAGCGGCTACAATCTCCGGCTGCCAACCGCTGAAAGAATAGGTGTATTGCTCATCCTCGGGGCGTACGGGTATTGTACCATTATAAACCGGCATATTGCCTTCGAGAACTTGGCTGTTCTGCAACTCCGCGCCGTCCCAGTTGAGGAAGCGGATGGTGTAGTATACAGGATCAACAGGTTTGACAGTTACTTCAAACGTAACGTAATCCTCCAATCCGTTGTTGGTGCGTGCCTTAATGTTCACAAATCCTGCACCCATTGCCTTCACAAGACCGGATGAACTAACGCGCGCAATATTATTATCCTCGGAGCTCCATCTAACGGTTTTGTTGCCTGCATTCTCGGGTAGAACCGTTGCACTCAGCTGGTACGTGTCACCTACATACAGCGGTATTATCTCGCCTGTGTTCTCGTTGATTGTGATACTGGTGGGTTCGGTAGCTTTCACACGGATATTCGTGCTGTTGCTTAGTCCATTGGAAGTCATTGCGGTTATCCGTGCGGTACCGATGCCCAAGGCGGTTACCAAACCGTTCTGGTCAACCGTGGCAACTGAAGTGTTATCGGACGACCATGTAACCGTCTTGTCCGTTGTATTCTCCGGCTGGATGGTGGCGGTCAGTTGTTTCGTCTCGCCTTCGTATAGTTCAAATGTATCCCAGTACCCGCCTTCGTTGATAGTAATATTTTGTGCTTCAATGACCGAAACGGTGATAGTCTCGGTAGTGGCAGAGACATTGGTGCCGACAGCCGTTACTGTAATAGTAGCCGTTCCGGCTCCTACTGCCGTAACGAGTCCTGTCTCATCTACTGTTAACACAGCAGGATTAGATGAAATCCATTGTATAGTAGGCAAATAGGAAATATCTGTGGTGGAACCGCTTGACCAACCGCCCGAATTGATATGATTGCCGGCACAGTTACCATGGAAAACTACATCCAACTGTTGTGTATCCCCCATGCCCATTTGCGTATGCGGTTGCGGGTAGTCGAGCCCGTAATAACCTTGTTGTGCAGGCGGCAAATAAATATTAAGCATCAAAGGCTCAACAAGAACAGGACTCCATGTCTTCTCCAATACGGCACCGATAGCAGAAGTAGCACGCACAACCGAACTGCCGGCTCTCTTGGCACGTACGATGACACGCGCACAAGTGTAATTATACTTCTCTATGTAGCCGTTGTAGATATTATAAACCGTATCGCTCATCGGGGTCAACGCAAAGATACTCTCGTCATCCGTTGACCAACTGATGGCACCGGCTGATAAGTTCGGTTCGCTATACACAAGGTACATGTACTCGAAGTTCTCTATCATCATATCGTAATCGCCAACTTTCTGCCATTCCGTCTCTCCGAAGCGACGTTTGGCAATGACTTTGCCTTCCAGTTTCGGTTGCGTGATTTTCAGTCTACAGGTTGCCGTATAACCGCCCTCGTTCGTAGTAACAGTAATAGTGATTGTAGCGGATTGCCCCAAACGATTATGGTCAAGATAGGTAGTTATCAATCCGTTTTCATCCATCGAATACCAGTCAGCTGCGTACCATTCCGATTCTTCTACCGACCATGTAAACCCTTTATTCACGGCATCCTCCGGCAGCACGGTAGCGATGAGTAACACGCTGTTTCCTGCGAGAATAGTGGTGTCCGTCACATTAAGTGTAATACCCGTTACAAGAACCGGATCTTCGCTGTCCTCCGGTGCCCCTTCATGGAAGATACGTAAGTACGGATAACCGTCGTTAATCGTTTCGTTGCGTCCCCAGATATTGTCAAAGTCCCAATCCACATACGTTGCTTTGGCATGCATCTCATTCGTCGTCTTCGGGTCTCCGATATAGTGAATAGCGCCGCCCCATGAATAGTAGTCCTTTACTTGTACCAACTCTTTGTCGAAGTAGCAGTTCTGCACACTATCGCCGTATGAGTTGTTGGAATTGGCGAAAGAGTGGTAAGTGTGTCCGGCACTATAACATTGTGTAACAGGAACCTGTTTGCCCAATGCTGTAAAACCATAATCCACAGGCTCATAATCAATCGTATCTGCAACACTCGTATTATACACATCCACACGCGAGTAGCAGTTGGTCACTTTGCCTGTCTTGTAATAGAATTCGTCGCCCAATTGTCCGATCAATCCGCCTAAGCCGGTGTAACCTACCGATTGCACAAACATATTTCCTTCCGAGTAGCATTGGTCTATCGTGACGGAATCTACCACATAGCCTGCCAGCATACCGGTGTGGGACGGTGCACCTTGTGAGCTATAACCACAGCGAATCCAATATCTGGTTGCGTCATCCTCTTGACCACGGGTGTTATATACTTGTTGGTCGATACATGAAGCGGCAATACCCACATTCTTGATCACAGCTCCGTTACCAACCGAACCGAACAAGCCTCCGCCTAAACTACCCCAATTCGGCACACCGTCGTTCTCCTGATACAGACCATAAATAGTGTGTCCCTGACCGTCAAACGTACCATAGAATCGATGTTCGCCTTCTCCATATACACCAAAATCGGAACCAATCGATTTAAAGGGCAGACCAAACGCACCGCGTCCCCAGTACTGCCAGTCGGTGGTATCGCACAACAAAATATCGTTATCCAATACAATTTTCTTGCCGGCGAAACTAACCGGTGTTTGCGTTTGAGAAACAGGATTAGACGGATACATCGGGATATTGGAAGAACCGTTGCAATCGTCGTTTTTCTCACCCCAATCCCATATACCGTTCTGCATAGCTGCAAAACCTCTCAGTTGGGCAGCCGTCTGGATATGATATTCTGTTGCAAACTCATTCAGGAACGGTTCAATGTCTATCTCGTACCGCTTGTCCTCATGCCAGCGCGCATAGAGCGTCACATTGTTGGTCGGTGTCTCAGTTTGCCAATCGAAAAACTGTGTCAGCCCGGCATCTTTGTACCAACCTGCGAAGATGTAACCGTCACGCAGCGGACGTTGCGGCGGCAGCAGTTTCACGCCCGTGTAAACATATTTAGGCGTTACGTGGGTACCTCCGTTACTTTCAAAAGTAATCTTCACACCCGGCTTCCAGTTGGCATCTGCCGCTATACGCGGGTAATCGTTCTCACGCCATTCCCAGTAGTGCAGTTGCAGTGTATCATTGCCTGCATGCCGTTCGTTCCAACGGGCTACGGAATAATTATAGATATTGACCAACTCCTTCGATTGCGTCCACTCGGTATTGTTGGATGTGCCTTTGCCGTAGCCCCAATTGCCCTTGTCAACCTTGGTTTTCTCATAGTCCGCAAAGAAATTCTCGCGGTATTGGAAGTGACCGAAAGAACCGTCATTACCTTCATTCATACAACCGGTAAAGAGGAAGTTGACCAAGGTATCTTGTGCCCAAGAGTTGAAACCTCCATATACAGCATCCACATACGCACTGATGCGCGAGTTGCCTCCGGTCAGTTTAGCCGATGAAGAGCAGTTGAGTACAAAACTGTGCCCGGCTTGATCGCCTAATATCGCACCTAAGTTCCATGCTTCTTGACCCTGCGTAGCAATATCACCTGAAGTCCAACACTGAATCACAATAGGCTCGTTTTCTATCTTGCCTGCCAGGATGCCGATGTCTCCTGCGGCACGGATATAGGCGTCGGTTACACCCAAGTTTCGCAACTGTGCGCCTCGGTTCACACGACCGAACAATCCTTGCTGACGGAGCAGATTGCGGATATACATATTCTTAACCTCATGGAACTCTCCGTCATACACGCCGTTAAACTCCATAGGAACCGTATTGGAATACCATGGATGGCTGTTCGGCGAACCGATCGGTATCCATTGTTTGGGTGCTGTGGTACCCCATTCGGAACGGGGAGCGTTCAGCGAAATGTCGGTCGTCTGACGGATATACTTGCCCTTGAAGGTCAGACCTCGCTGAACCAACCAGCGCAAGTTCTCCAACTCCTGCTTATTGCTAATCAGATACGGATTGGCTTTCGTACCGTCACCACCGGCGAAGAACACCGTGGCATCGGTCAGATACACACCCGTCGGACGAGGCAGACCGTCACGCAACTCCCATTGACTCGTGCCCAGTAAAGAAGCTAACATGTTCAGCGTATCCACAAACGCCTGTGTCTTCATCTGAGCCAACGGCATTCCTATACCATTCCACACTGTCGAAGCCTGTGTGCTCACCGTCGGCAGGCTCTCGTTGGGGAAATAGCAACCGTAGTGCGTCGAGGGTTCCATCATCCACGCATCGAAGCCGCCGTAATCGTGGAACGAACCCGTAAACGCATGGATACTCAGCATATACTGCTCTGCATTGTGGTAAACGATGTTGCTCGTCGAGTAGCAGTTCCATATATCTCCGCGCGCCATGTCGTCATTATAATGTGCAGCGTTATAACCGTTGTCGTAACAGAAATGGGCAATCTGGGGATCACCGCCGCCACCCGTCGAATCACTCACATTACGCAGCGTACCTGTGCAATAAGATGATTCGATACGACCGTCCCAGTTACGATAGGCAAAACCGGCTATACCGCTCATCCAGATATAGTTGCCCGTTGTTCCGTCACCATCCACATTACCCAATGCTGCGCACTCGCGGATAATACCCGTGTTCGTACCCACGAAACCCGCACCGCTGCGGTAACGGAACGTGTGACCGCCATATTGATTCGTCTGCGCGTCAGAACCACCGAGTGCTTGAACATGCACGTTTGCCGTACATTTCTCGATCAAACCGTTATTAACGGATACGAAGCCGCTTCCGTCGCTCATTGTGCAGCGCATAAAGCCTGCACTCGTACAGTTGCGGATAACACCCGTCAAATCGTTCGTGCCGACGAAAGCACCGCCGCCTTGCAGGTTCGTATTCACCGTTGCCGAACAGTTCTCGATCAGACCTTTATTCGTATGAGCAAGGCCGTTACAACCGCTCTGCGTACTGCGAAGTTCTCCTTCTACGTGACAGTTACGGATGACCGAATTGGCCTCTGCATTCAGTACCAACAGGGCTTGGTTAACACCAGACATCTTCGCATTGGCGATATTCAGGTTCTCAATGGTACCGCCGTCTAAATTGACAAACAACGCCTTGTTCATTACAGAGAAATCGTACGAACTCAGATCTAAATCCAGATCCAGCGGATTCCAATCATCTGCCCAATTCATACCTGCGCCGTAGTACAAGTTATAAACGGTGTGACCGTTACCATCGAAATGACCACGGAAATAACCATAGTCCGTACCTACATTCCACTGCATCAGCGAATGTGCAATCGGTTCCCATTGCAGCCAAGCCGTGGTGTCGGGGTTCGTGAAGTCCGTCAGATAAATATCCGCCGTCAGTTTGATGTACTGACCGGCGAAGTCTTCTTTATCGACATTCGTACGCTCAGCAAGTCCGGCTAACTGTTCCGGCGTGGAGATGAGGTACGGGTCGGCTTCCGTTCCCGAACCGCTGAAGGTTTTGTTACTCGTACCGTCCCAGTACGTTTGTGCCTGCATCATGGCCGCCACCAGCAGTCCTAATGCCAAGAATAAGTACTTTTTCATATCGTTTATTTAACTGCGTTTTTCAGTCGGGAGGATGTCCCGGGTGCAAAGGTACGAATTTTTTTTTGGATGTGCAAATATTTTTTTATTTTTTTATTGTGCGAGCTTGCCGTCGATGGTGTAGAGTTGGTCGTCGGAGAGGATATAGACGGCGCCGTTACGGATGAGTTTCTGCGCGGGGTTCGCAGGGTTGGTATAGACCGCAGGTGCCGAGGTCGGTTCGTTGGCTTGATAGACCGCCTGGAGGAAGATGCCGTCCGCGAGGTCGCCGGATTGTACTTCCCAACGGAGGAAGGTGAAGCCCTCGATACGCGGCGCATGGGGTACCTGCCAGTGTTGCGACTCCATGTAATGGGGCGAGTGGTCCGCGTCGGCTTTGAGGTAGGTCACCGTGATCAGTTGGTCCTCAAACTGCAGATCCGTCGCTACGCCGATGATGTTCAGGAAATCGCACCAGATGGCTTTCGCGCGGTAGAGGTCGATATAATCCATCGGCACGTAGAGGATGCAGGTCTGCTTGTTGACATTATAGACTGCGCGCTCGGTGATGGTCTGCGGGGTGAAGGCGAGGTTATGGATCGCGCGCAGCGAGGAACAATTGTAGAAAGCATCCTGGTTGATGGTCGTGACGGAAGAAGGGATGAAGACCTCTTCGAGTGCCGTACAACCCTCGAGGACACTGACAGGAAGGCTCTTTTTCCCTTCCGGAAAAGCAAACGACTTGAGTGAAGTACAATACATGAAAGCGCCATCTCCCATGTAGATAGCTCCTTCAGGCAGTTGAATACCTTTGAGCGCGGAGCAGTTTTTGAACGAGTACGCCCCGATGGTGGTCAATGTAGATGGAAGCACGATCGTATCCAGCAGATTCATGTTCTCACATAAGTACGCCGGGATGACTTGTACGCTGTCGCCAAAGACGAACGAGGTCACCTGCGAGCTGGTGCTATAGAACGGCGCACTATCATCGGAACCGATAGAGCAGGTCTTCGGTTTCCAAACGATGGATTTCGTCGGATTGCCTTTGAAAGCCCCGTTGCCGATGGAGGTCACGGTCGAAGGGATGACGATGGAGTCCAGCTTACAATTATAGAACGCCCGCAGATTGATGATCGTCAGACCTTCGTGGAGGTTCACGTGAGCCAGTTTCGTACAACCGTAGAAAGCGTCCGTGCTGATGGTCGTCAGGGTAGCCGGCAGCTCAATCGACTCCAAGGACGTACAGCCTTCGAAGAAGCTGACAGGAAGGGTCTTCTGCGTGACGGGGAGATTGATGGACTTGAGTTTCGAGCAGTTCATAAACGCGTACTGACCCAGTGAACGGACCGATGACGGAAGTACTATAGTGTCCAGTAAGTTCATGTTCTTGCAGATATATGCCGGGACAGTCTCTACGCCGTCGGCGAAGACGAACGAAGTGACTTGCGAAGAGGTGCTATAGAACGGCGCACTATCATCCGAACCGATAGAGCAGTTAGCCGGTTTCCAAACGATGGCCTTTGTCGGATTGCCTTTGAAGGCTGCGTTGCCGATAGAGGTGACGGTCGAGGGGATGATGACGGTGTCGAGTTTACAATTATAGAACGCACGGAGGTTGATGTTCGTCAGACCTTCCTCCAGGTTCACGCGCTCTAATCTCACACAGCCGTAGAAGGCGTCGGTGTCGATGGTGGTGACGGAGGAGGGCAAGGTCACCGACTGCAGGTTCGAGCAGCCTTCAAAAGCCGACGTGCCGACAGATGTCACAGGGTACGTGTAGTTGTTGTAGGTCACGGACGAGGGGATCGTCACGGACGTATAGGCCGAATAGACGGACTTGTCCGAACTCTGGTCGCTAATCACCTGCGCCGTGGTGGAACCCAGGGAGTAATAGATGCCGTTAATCTTGACATTCTCTGCCCAAATGCTTGTGCTGACTACCATCGCCAGCAGGAAAAGCGTAATTTTTTTCATATAGTATTCAGTTATCAGTTATCTGTTATCAGTTTTCAGCGCATTGATGACCATCGAGGCTAATGTGCAGCCGAAGACGGCAGTCACTTGCATGAGGGAGCCGCGTGTCTCGCAGGCTTGCGCTTGCTCGGTGGAGTACACGCAACGGACTTTGCGATAGGGATGGAGTCCGATCTTCTTCATCCGTGCGCGGACGGCTTTGGCGAGTGCGTCACCTTTGATGGACATGAGTTCGCCGGTGGTCACGGCGGTGGGGTCGAATCGCAAGGCGGCACCCATGGAGGAGAAGACCTTCATCCCGCGCACGCGCGTCGCGTTAATAATAAGGTCTGTCTTCGCCGCCACGCTGTCTATCGCGTCAATCACATAATCGTATTCACCGATCTTCAGATCCGCTCCGCTCTCGGTTTTTCCATCCGCATAGTAGTTTTCAAAAACCGCCTCTATTTCCGCCTCCGGGTTGATGGTCAGGAGTCGTTCGCGGAGAACTTCCACTTTGGGCCGGCCGATGGTCTCGCGTGTAGCGGGGAGTTGCCGGTTGACGTTCGAGGGTTGGACGACGTCGCCATCGACGAGGGTGAGATGGATAAGACCGGTACGTATGAGCGCCTCGGCGCACCATGAGCCTACGCCGCCGACCCCGAAAAGGATGACGCGAGCGTTGCGCAGCCGATCCATCCCTTCGGCCCCCAATAAAGCTTCACTTCTGCTGAAGAAATCCTCCATAATCATGCAAATTCGCTGCAAAAATACAAAAAAATACGCAATTATGCAAAAAAAATGCATTAAAATTTGGTCATTTCAAAAAAAAGCAGTACTTTTGCACGCTTTTTCGCTTGATAGGAAAGTACCTCGGGATGTAAAACATAGTTTTGCAGACCGAAAAGCGTAGCATGACACGTAGCGTTATACAAGCGTGGAACGCGCAGTCACGCGAGTGTCAATGCAAGCAAGCCCAGGTGGCGGAATTGGTAGACGCGTTGGTCTCAAACACCAATGGGAAACCGTGCCGGTTCGATCCCGGCCCTGGGTACAAGAAAGGAGGTGTATGCAATGATTATCGTTCCTGTAAAAGAAGGTGAGAACATCGAGCGCGCGATTAAGAAATTCAAACGCAAATTCGATAAGACGGGTGTCGTAAAAGAGCTTCGTCGTCGTCAGCAATTCGACAAACCGAGTGAGCTGAAGCGAATCAAGATGGCACATGCGAAGTATGTGCAGTCGTTGCACGCTCACGACGATATGTAATAAAAAGACCGCAAACGCGGTCTTTTTTATTTACCATTTGGTCATTTACCATTTTCTCAACTAATTTCTCCCCAGTTATAACTCTGAGTAATCCGAAGCGCATCGAGGCGTCTTTTGTATATACGGTTCCTCTCATCCTCGAGCAGCGGGTCGGGGTCAAGGATCTCGAGGGCTGCCTGGCGTGCGAGGGAGACGAGTTGGCCGTCGGTTGCGAGGTTGGCTATATGCAGCTCAAAGGGAGTACCGGATTGCAGGGTACCTTGCAGGTCGCCGGGTCCGCGCAGCTGCAGGTCGGCTTCGGCGATGCGGAAACCGTCGTTGGTAGCAACCATGATATCCATCCGTTTGCGGGTCTCTTTGCTCAGCTCGAGATCGGTGAGGAGGAGGCAGTAGCTCTGGTCTCCGCCACGTCCGACGCGTCCGCGGAGCTGGTGGAGCTGGCTGAGGCCGAAACGCTCGGCGTTCTGGATCATCATGACGGTAGCGTTGGGCACGTTCACGCCGACTTCGATGACGGTCGTCGCAACGAGTATCTGCGTCTCACCGGAAGCAAAACGCTGCATCTGCAGGTCCTTGTCGGCGGCTTTCATCTGGCCGTGCACCATGGAGATCTTATATTCGGGGAACGCCTCGCAAAGCTCATTGAACCCGTTCTGCAGGTCCTGCAGGTCGAGTTTCTCATTCTCTTTGATAAGCGGATAGACGACATAGACCTGCCGTCCGTCCTGTATCTGCTTGCGCAGGAAGGCATAGACCTGCGCGCGGCGTTGGATGGAGTAATGGATGGTCTGCACGGGTTTGCGTCCCGGCGGTAACTCATCGATGATGGAGACCTGCAGATCGCCATAGACGGTCATCGCCAAGGTGCGGGGGATAGGTGTCGCGGTCATGACGAGGATGTGGGGAGGGCAATCTGGCATCGCATTTCCGTCTCCGGCGACGCGCCGGGTCTTCGTCCAGAGTTTGGCGCGTTGGGCGACACCGAAACGGTGCTGCTCGTCGATGACGACGAAGCCGAGGTTCTGCCACTGCACGTTATCCTCCAGTAACGCGTGCGTACCTATTAATATATGGATGGTGCCGTTGAGCAGTCCGTTATGTATCGGCACGCGGTTTTTCGGCGTCGTCGAACCCGTGAGCAGGGCTACGTGGACAGCGTCGCCGAGCGGAGCCAAGAAGGCTTTGAGGGTCTCGTAATGCTGGTTGGCGAGGATCTCCGTCGGCGCCATGATACAAGCCTGGTAGCCGTTGTCGATGGCGAGCAGGCAGCACATGAGTGCCACGAGCGTCTTGCCGGAACCGACGTCGCCTTGCAGGAGGCGGTTCATCTGGCGACCGGACTTGAGGTCGTCATGTATCTCGTGAATGACGCGTTTCTGCGCGTTGGTGAGGTCGAAAGGCAGGGCTTTGTAGAGCGCATGAAAACGGTTCCCGACCAGCGGCATGGCGAAGCCCGGGTTCTGTTCGCGGCGCTTCATCTGGCGAAGGATCTGGAGCTGGATATAAAAGAGCTCTTCGAACTTAAGTCTCGCCCGTGCGTTCTGCATGGCGAGGGTGTCTTTCGGGAAATGCACGTTGATCAGCGCGTCTGTCAGACTCATGAGCCGGTATTGCTGCAGGATGTCTGCGCCGATCGTGTCCGGTACACCCATCTTCAGGTCGGGTAAGAGCTCCGCGATGATAGAGCGGATAGCTTTTGAGTTGAGTCCGTGCCGCTTCATGGTCTCGGTCGTGTTGTAGTACGGCTCGAGGCCCTGCGTCATCTCCGGCGTCACTTTCGACCAGGGAGTGAGATCCGGATGAACGAAGTTATAGAGGTGGTTGAAGCGGCTGGGTTTGCCGAAGAGCAGGTACTTGACGCCCTTGGCGAGTTTGACATACTTCGCGCCCTGGAACCATACCAGTTCGCATTGATGCGTACCGTCGAAGAAGGTCGCCGAGAGGCGCTGCGCCTTGCCGATACCGATCGTGTGCCATTCCGTCACTTCACCGATGATCTGGACGTAGGTGTCTTCGTCGTTGAGTTCGGCGATGCGGTAGAACTTACTGCGGTCGATATATTTGTAGGGATAGGTCCGCAACAAATCCATCGCGGTCTGTACCCCGAGTTCTTTACGAAGAATGTCGGCACGTTTGGCACCGACATTCTTACAATACGTTATATCTCGCTGAGATAATTCCATAGCCGCATGGCCATCTTGCTCCGGTTCTAAACCGGTTATTGGAGCTTGAAGTTAACAGGTACGGTATATTTCACGCGTACGGGTTTGCCACGTTGCTGACCGGGTTTCCATTTCGGCATGGACTTGATAACGCGAACCGCCTCTTTGTCCAGCGAAGGATCGCCACCGGAACGAACGACCTCTACGTCAACGATCGAACCATCACGGTTTACGACGAACTGGCAGATCACACGACCTTGGATACCGTTCTCCTGCGCGATAACCGGGTACTTCACGTTCTCGCTGAGGTATTTGAAGAGGGCTTGTTGTCCACCGGGGAACTCCGGCATCTTCTCTACTACGACGAAGATGACCTCTTCTTCCTCTTCCTCTACAGGAGCCTCAACCGGCGCGGCGATAACGACCTCTTGCTCGGTCTCCTCGGTGTTCACCTCGATCGACTCGGTCTCGACGTTATCCTCTACGACGTTCAGCACCTCGACCTCCTGTACAGCAGGGGGTGGGGGAGGAGGAGGTGTCTCCTGGCTGGTCTGTTGAATCTCTACTTCTTCCTCAAAGAGGAACTCTGTGTCGGTCACCTCGTACTTCGTGACCTCTCGCTCAGTCCACTCCAGCGCCACATAAACGAGGCTCAGAACGAAAACCAAACCCATCAATACATAGACGAGTTTGTCCTTCTCTAAACTGGCTTTTTCTGATTTCTTAACTTGCATATCTTGTGTTTTTTAGGTCGTGATAATCAAAATCGGCTACAAAGGTACAACTTTTTTGCGATTTATGCAAATAATTTTCGAAAAATTTGCGCATTTGTAAATATTTTTGTACCTTTGCACCCGAAAAATGAGCCATCGGCTATCAAAAATATGGAAATCGAGCTCGGCGAGGAACGTTGGCAGATTACTTACTGCGAATGTTTTTGCGCAGGCGTTAGGCATCCTTGTCTATCCTATATTGACGCGTATGTACGCGCCGGAGGATTTTGCTTTGCTCTCGCTCTTCACAAGCACCTTGGGAGTGGCAGGGTTGGCCGCTACGGCGGAGTACCAGTACGCGGTCGTCTTGCCGAAGGAGGAAGAGAAAGCCCGGGCGTTGGTGCGTTTGAGCGGAATGATCACCCTGTGCGTCGCAGGAGTTTTCTGTCTCTCTCTGCCTTTCGCGGAGCCTATAGCAGGACTTTTCAATGCGCCGGAGTTAGCGCGGTGGTGGTGGGCCATGCCGCTCTCTATCGTGGTGATGGGGGCATGGAATATCCTCAACTACTGGTATATCCGCCGGCGGGCTTTTGCTCGTATCAGCGGCTATCAGGTCTCGCAAAGCCTCTTCTCAGCCGGGTCCAAGGTCGGATTCGGCGCTTTAGGATACTTACGCGGAGGAATGATCTTAGCTACCGTCCTGGCGCCGCTGGTCTCCCTTGCGATTAGTGTCGGGATGGCATGGAAGAAACACCTGCGTGAACTCTTCTGCGAGCCTGCGGCACCGATGAGAGAAGTAGCGCGCGAGTATGCTAATTTCCCCAAGTATAGCTTACCTCGCGCGTTAGTCAATTCCGTCGGTCAAGCATTGCCGGTATGGTTGTTAACGCCCTGTTTCGGTCTTCAGGAAGTGGGGTTGCTCTCCCTGGCGATGATGGCTTCTTTTGTGCCGCTGAATATAGTGACGAAATCCTGCTACCAGGTGCTTTTTCAGAAGGTCTCCGTTCTCGTGCAAAACCGTCAGCCGATAGGTCGTGTCTTAGGGCGTTTCTGTATAGTGACGGGAGGCGTGCTGGTTGTCGGAATGGCGTTGTTGTATATCGTCATGCCGCAGATAGTGACGCTCCTTTTCGGCGAGGAATGGACTGGTTCGGCGGATATCATCCGGGCGCTTTATCCCTACCTCATTCTCACGCCTATATGCGGTACGATCAGCTTCCTGTCGGATGTCTTCGGCAAACAAAAAACAGCCCTTTGGATGGAGGTTGTTTACGTCTTAATGATGGCGGTTGCTTTAGAGACAGGTATCTTTTTAGGCAGCTTCTTGGGGAGTATCTCCTTGCTGGCTTGGACGCGTTTCGCGTACCTCTTGGTACAACTGTTGTGGTTCGCTTCCCTCGTTCGTAATTATCACAAGACGCTTTCGTAAACGGCCTTGAAAAGCGCCGTCCGCAAGCGGCGTTTTAACAGTTTAACGTTTTAACGGAACTTCAGTTCCCTCAGCTTCTGAAACCAGATGGCGAGACGGAAGAGGGGTTTGTAGTATTTCTCGACGGAGAAATAGGTATAGGGCGTAGAGCCGAACTGCTTGTAGTGTTTCGCCGTGCCGCGTTCCATCGAGCCTTCGAAATCAAAACGTACCTGTTTCTCGCGGGCTAACTTCATCGCTTCGAGGACTAATAGAGCTCCTGCGCCGGAGTCGCCGAAAGCGGGGTCATAGACCGGGATGAGGTAGTACATCAGGCTCTTGTCCCAGACGAGGAAGGCTGCCGCATAGACCTGTCCGTCGGCGTTGCAGACCTTCAGAATCTCGCATTGTTGCTTGCGTCGCGCCTTGCGCTCCAGGACCAGCAGGAACTCCCGGCTGTAGCGGATCTTGCGGTTGCGTGCCGCCATGCAACGGACGTGGAACCGGTAGAAGTCCTCGACCTCCATCCCGCGTTCGGCATGCAGGCTGAGGGCTTTTTGCAGCTGACGGCGTTTGTTCTTGCTGAACGAAGCGATGAGGGCATCTAAGTCGCTCAGGTCGTCCACGCGGTACGTCACACGCTCTTTGGTCTTGAAGCCCAGACCACGCATGGCATCGACGCAGAGGCTGCCCGGCATGTATTGCTGGTAGTAGTAGGCGAGGCCGAGAGCGTCCAACTGCTCCTTGAGCGCACGGCATACTTCCGCTGTCTTCCATTTATCGCCGGTGATATCTTCTCTCACCCATATACCGCCTATCTGCGTCTGCTGAGGCATGATAATATATTTGAGCCACGCGCGCTTACGCAAGAGGTACGGCATGGCACCGATGATCTCGCCATGCTCGTCCTCTGCGATCAGTACATCCCACTCTTTGCCCGCGCAGACGGCATCCATCCACCACGGCTGCATGAAGACAGGCATGTACTCCTGCGCTGCAGACCATTCTATGTATCGCTCTTTGTTTGTCATCTGTCAACTGTCAATTGTCAACTATCAACTATCAACTATCAATTGTCAACTATCAACTATCAATTTCTAAACAGTCCGTTGAAGAATCCGCCTTGCTCTTGGGCTTCAGGAGCGGCTTGAGCCTCGTCGTTGAAGTTCTCCTGCGCTTCATCGCTTTCGACTTTCGACTTTTGACTTTCTACTCCATTTCTATAGATCTCCGGACGGTACAGAATCTGAATATTCTCCGCAATGACCTCGGTCTTGCGGCGGATCTGGCCGTCTTTCTCCCACGAACGCGTTTTGAGTTTGCCCTCCACATAGACCTTCATGCTCTTCTTGAGGTTCTGCTGTGCCCACTCGGCGAGGTTGCGCCAGAGCACAATCGAGTGCCACTCCGTCACGTCGGGAACCTGGGTGCCGTTCTGCATGACATAACCGCGCTCGGTCGTTGCTAAATTAAAGGTTGCGATTGCTACGCCTCTGTCCAAGTAACGTACTTCCGGATCTGCGCCTACGTTACCAATAAGAATTACTTTGTTTACGCTTGACATAAAAAATTTTGTTTGAAATAGTTTATTTGTTTTGTGTTGTTTGGTTGTGTGTCTTAAACCTTTGCGGCTGCAAAGGTACAACTTTTTTTTGATATATGCAAATTTTGTGTCGTAATTTCGTAAAAAACTTTGGCACGATGTTTGTAAATATATGAGTGTATCGTTCTTAAAAATATTGTTAAACCCTTTATTTACAGGAGAAAAGGTATGAAAAAGTTTTTTGTTATGGCATTGGTTGCCATCTTTGCGGCAAACATCAGCGCGCAAGAAGTTAAGGCTGAAAAGGCCGAGTGTAAAAAAGAAAACAAGGAGTGCAGGAAAGAAAACAAAGAGCGCAAGAAGTCCTTCGAGGAGCGTACCGAAGCGGACATCAAAACTCTCTCCGACGAACTCTACCTCGACAGCCTGCAGGCGGAGAAGTTCGCCAAGACCTACCGGGACTACCGGAAGGCTCAGTTGGAACTCAGAAAAGACTTCAAGGCAAAGTTCGAGAAGGTTCTCAATGAGCGTCAGGCGGAGAAGGTGCTTCGTTTCCGGGGCGGACACCCCTGCAAAGCCGAAGGATGCCACAAAGGCGAAGGTCCGCGCAAGCACGAGATCAAGAAGTAATGTATTATTCTAAGGTATCAGGTACAAAAAGAGAAACGACCCACAAATGCGGGTCGTTTTTTTTTGTATATATATTTGATAGTAAGTATTTGCTTTATAAGTGAGCAAGCAGTAATTACTAACAAATCGGCTGCAAAAGTACTGCTTTTTTATGACATAGACGCAAACAATTTTTAATAAAAATATGACAAAAAGTAACTTTTTCTTGTTTTATTCAAAAAAAGCAGTATTTTTGCAAACAAAATCGGAAATTATGAGTGCAAATCAGTCTTCGTTGAAGTTTTTTGAGCAGACGGTGGAGGAGAAAGGCGTAAGGATTGATACCTGCCAAAAACGTTTCACGGCCTTTCATTTGGATATGTCTTTTTCGTTCGTGATCCTGACGCTTTGCTTGAGCGGCACGGCGCGTGCTTTGTATGACCAGCGGGAGATGGAACACCATAAGAACGACCTGGCGCTTCTACTGCCGGGTCACGTGATGCAGCCGTTGGAGTGTTCGGAGGACTACACGTACGCCCGCATTGCCATCTCCAAGGGAATGGTACAGAGGCTTCGATCGCAGCTCTTCTCGCACGACTACATGAAATACAGCACTTCTCCGGTGTTTTCGCTGACGGACGAGCAGGCGTTAAGGCTTGTTCAGGTTCTCGAACACATGTCGTTCATCGCGGCGCATTCGGAGATCGAGCTAATGCACCGGAATCATATTCTCCTGGCGCAGATGGTGGTTGGATACGAGTACATCAACTACTACCGCAAGGAGCAGGACCGGCTCATGCCTCCGGACAACAACGCCGGCATCTTCAGCCGGTTCTGCGACCTCGTCGTAGAGCACCACAGAGAGTCGAAAGAGATCCAGTACTACGCCTCGCTGCTGGACCTCCATCCGAAATACCTCAGCCGCGTTGTTCGTACGGCCACTAACGGCGTTACTCCGGGGCAATGGATAGATCGTTATGTGGTGGCACAAGCGGAGCGGCTGATCGTCGCCAATCCCGAACTCTCCCTCAAAGAAATTGCCTACGAACTCGGATTCTCCGAACCCACCTCTTTTTACCGTTTTTTCAAACGCGTTACAGGGCTTACAGCGAATGAATTTCGACACAAATAAAGCCCAAAATGGCACGTAAAGCCTACAAAATGCATTTTTTTTGAATTTTCTTGCTAAAAAATTTGGCTATATCAAAAAAAAGTAGTACTTTTGCAGGCTTTTTCGCGTGAATGTGGCTTACGAGTACGCACATACGTGTAGTAAAAGCATTGGAATATTAAGTTAAACAACAAATTAAAACAACAAAATGCCTACAATTCAACAATTAGTTAGAAAAGGAAGAGCAGAACTGCTGGACAAGAGTAAGAGCCCTGCGCTCGACAGCTGTCCGCAACGTCGTGGCGTTTGTGTACGTGTGTACACCACGACCCCGAAGAAACCTAACTCCGCAATGCGTAAGGTTGCACGTGTACGTCTGACCAACGCCAAGGAGGTGAACGCTTACATCCCGGGAGAGGGACACAACTTGCAGGAGCACAGTATCGTAATGGTACGTGGCGGCCGTGTAAAAGACCTGCCGGGTGTTCGTTATCACATCGTTCGTGGTACATTGGATACCGCCGGTGTAGCAAACCGTTTGCAACGCCGCTCCAAATACGGAGCTAAGCGTCCGAAAGCTAAAAAGTAACCGGTTTAGAACCGGAGCAAGTTAGCCATTCGGCTGACAAAAACAAGTTCTGACTTAGAATTAACTAACTAAATGTTCCATAGAATGGGACGAAACAATGGGTTGAGGGTTGAGTAAGGGACTTAACGAGTGAACGAGTGAACGGATGAACGAGTGAAAGTCGCTGAAGTAATCGACAACCAAAATTAAAATTATTTAAGACAATGAGAAAAGCAAAACCAACAAAACGTGTGATCCTGCCGGATCCAGTTTATGGCGAAGTAATGGTGGCTAAATTTGTGAACCACCTGATGCTTGACGGTAAGAAGAATACCGCGTATGGAGTGTTCTACAGCGCACTTGGCTTAGTAGAGCAGAAAGCAAAGAGCGAGGAGAAGAGTGCTCTGGATATCTGGAAACAGGCTCTGGATAACATTACCCCGCTCGTAGAGGTTAAATCGAAGCGTATCGGTGGTGCTACCTTCCAGGTGCCGACGGAGATCCGTGCTGACCGCAAAGAGTCTATCGCAATGAAGAATATGATCGCATTCGCGCGCAAACGTGGCGGTCACTCGATGGCTGAGAAGCTCGCTGCGGAGATCATGGATGCATTCAACAACCAGGGTGGTGCCTTCAAACGTAAAGAGGATATGCACCGCATGGCTGAGGCTAACCGCGCATTCGCACACTTCCGCTTTTAATTGACCGCTACGCTAAAAGAATAAAGACCGCTGCGCTAAAGGAATAAAGACTAAACACAATCGACTACGAAGCAAGATAATCTTTACTCCTTACTCCTTTAGCGAGTGAAGCGAGCGGTCCTTAATCCACAAAAAAGATTGATAAGAAAATGGCAAAACATGATTTGAAATTAAACCGTAACATCGGTATTATGGCCCACATCGATGCGGGTAAGACGACTACGTCTGAGCGTATCCTGTTCTATACGGGTCTGACCCACAAGATCGGCGAGGTACACGATGGTGCGGCTACCATGGACTGGATGGTACAGGAGCAGGAGCGTGGTATCACCATCACTTCTGCAGCTACTACTACCTACTGGAACTATGCGGGTAACAAGTACAAGATCAACCTGATTGACACTCCGGGGCACGTGGATTTCACGGTCGAGGTAGAGCGTTCGCTCCGTATCCTCGACGGTGCTGTGATGGCACTGTGCTCGGTAGGTGGTGTACAGCCGCAGTCTGAGACTGTATGGCGTCAGGCGGATAAATATAATGTACCGCGCTTGTGCTACGTGAACAAGATGGACCGTTCGGGTGCAAACTTCTTCGACGTAGTACGTCAGATCAAAGAGGTGCTGGGTGCTACTCCGTGTCCTATCCAGATCCCTATCGGCGCTGAGGAGACCTTCAAGGGTGTCGTTGACCTCGTGAAGATGAAAGCTGTCCTCTGGCACGATGAGACCATGGGTGCAGAATACGTGGAGGAGGAGATCCCGGCTAACCTCCAGGCTGAGGCTGAGGAGTGGCGCGACAAGATGCTGGAGACGGTATCTGAGTTCGACGACACGCTGATGGAGAAATACTTCGATGATCCTTCTACTATCACTGAGGATGAGATCCGCGTAGCTATCCGCAAGGGTACTCTCGCTATGAAGATCTTCCCGGTTATCTGCGGTTCTTCGTTCAAGAACAAAGGTGTGCAGACGATGCTGGATGCAGTGTGTGCCTACCTGCCGAGTCCGCTCGACACTCCGGTGATCAACGGTACCAACCCGAACACCGATGCAGCAGAGGTTCGTCACCCGAACGATGAGGAGCCGCTCTGCGCACTGGCCTTCAAGATCGCTACCGATCCGTATGTAGGTCGTCTGTGCTACTTCCGTGTTTACTCGGGTCACCTGGATGCAGGTTCATACGTTTACAACCCGCGTTCGGGTAAGAAAGAGCGTATCAGCCGTATCTTCCAGATGCACTCGAATCACCAGAATCCCGTTGAGACCATCCTCGCGGGCGATATAGGCGCGGGCGTAGGATTTAAGGATATACGCACGGGCGATACACTCTGCGACGAGAACAAACCTATCGTACTCGAGTCTATCGAGTTCCCGGCACCGGTTATCGGTATCTCTGTAGAGCCGAAGAGCCAGGCTGACCTTGACAAACTGGGTGTAGGTCTTGCTAAACTCGCAGAGGAGGATCCGACGTTCACCGTCAAGACTGACGAGCAGACCGGTCAGACCGTCATCTCCGGTATGGGTGAGTTGCACCTCGAGATCATCATCGACCGTCTGAAACGTGAGTTCAAGGTAGAGTGTAACCAAGGTCGTCCGCAGGTGGCATACCGCGAGGCTATCTCTGCTCCGGTAGAGTTGCGCGAGGTGTACAAGAAGCAGTCCGGTGGTCGTGGTAAGTTCGCAGATATCATCGTTCGCGTAGAGCCGGCAGACGCTGACTTCCCCGGTGGTCTTCAGTTCGAGGATATCGTCAAGGGTGGTAACGTGCCTAAGGAGTACATCCCGTCCGTTCAGAAAGGTTTTGAGACCGCAATGAAGAACGGTGTACTCGCAGGCTATCCGCTTGACAGCCTGAAGGTTACGCTGATAGATGGTAGCTTCCACCCGGTTGACTCTGATCAGCTGTCCTTCGAGATCGCTGCACAGATGGCATTCAAAGAGGCTTGCGCGAAGGCTAAACCGGTGCTCATGGAGCCGATCATGAAGATCGAGGTTGTCACTCCGGAAGAGAGCATGGGTGATGTCATCGGCGACTTGAACAAACGTCGTGGTCAGGTAGAGGGTATGGATACCAGCCGTACCGGTGCCCGCATCGTGAAGGCACACGTGCCTCTGGCAGAGATGTTCGGTTATGTAACCGCTCTGCGTACCATCACCTCCGGTCGTGCTACGAGCTCTATGGAATTTAGTCATTACGAGGCAGTATCCAGCTCGATTGCAAAGGCTGTACTGACCGAAGTAGGCGGTAGAGTGGACTTAGTCTAAGAAACGGAATTCCGATATCTCGGTATATCGAAACCTCGAAATATCGACAACCCGATATATCGGGAAATCGGGAAGCCGATTAGGAATATAAAATAATAAGGAACGTACACGTACACACATGCGTGTGGTGGGAGGTACGGCCTGAAACATACGTTCGCAAGAACAAAATTAACCCTGCGGGGCGTGGGTCATCTTAGCAAATGACTCTTAAGGTTATCTGCGCTCTGCGAAGTATTAACAAAATAAAAACATTATTACTAATTATGAGTCAAAAAATTCGTATCAAACTGAAGTCTTTCGACCACAACTTGGTTGACAAGTCTGCAGAGAAGATCGTGAAGACCGTAAAGGCAACGGGTGCCGTAGTAAGTGGTCCTATTCCACTGCCGACACACAAGCGCATCTTTACCGTAAACCGCTCGACGTTCGTTAACAAGAAGAGCCGTGAGCAATTCGAGTTGGCAAGCTACAAGCGTCTGATCGACATCTACAACTCTAACAACAAGACCGTTGAGGCGCTCATGAAACTGGAGCTCGCCTCTGGTGTTGAAGTCGAAATCAAGGTTTGATGAAAGCCGAAGCGTTTCCTTCGGAGAGTGGCTAGGACCCTAGGATCCTAGAACCCTAGGAAACTAGAAAACCCGAAGGCGAGAACGCAGGCAAACAATTAATTAACATTATTAAAAAAACTAAGCAACAATGCCAGGTTTATTAGGAAAAAAGATCGGAATGACTTCCGTCTTCGGTGCCGACGGCAAAAACATCCCGTGCACCGTCATTGAGGCAGGTCCTTGCGTAGTGACTCAGCTGAAGACCGTAGAGAAAGACGGTTACAAGGCAGCTCAGGTAGGCTTTATGCACAAGAGCGAGAAGCACACGAACAAGGCCGAAGCAGGCCACTTCAAGGCCGCAGGCGTAGAGCCGATGCGCCACTTAGCAGAGTTCGAGTTCGACGGAGAGCTCGCTCTGGGTCAAACAATCACAGCAGCAGACCTCTTCGAGGAGGGCATGTTCGTTGACGTTATCGGAACCAGCAAGGGCCACGGTTTCCAGGGTGTCGTTAAGCGTCATGGCTTCGGCGGTGTAGGTCAGAGCACTCACGGTCAGGACGACCGTCTGCGCGCACCGGGTTCTGTAGGTGCATGTGCATACCCGAGCCGTATTTTCCCGGGTACCCGCATGGCTGGACAGATGGGTGGTGACCGCGTAACGGTTCAGAACCTCGTCGTACTGAAAGTGATCCCTGAGTACAACTTGATCATGGTCAAGGGTAGTGTACCGGGTGCAAAAAATTCAATCGTCATTATTAACAAGTAATTAGTTATGGAACTTAGTATTTTGAACCAAGCCGGCAAAGAGACCGGCAAGAAGATCGCTCTGAATGACGCTATCTTCGCAATCGAGCCTAACGACCATGCTATCTACTTGGACGTTAAGCAGTTCTTGGCAGCACAACGCCAGGGCACAGCAAAAGCAAAACAGCGTAGTGAGAATGCTCACTCGACCCGCAAACTCGGTCGCCAGAAAGGTGGCGGAGGTGCACGTCCGGGTGATCTGAAGTCTCCGGTACGCGTAGGTGGTGGTACGATTTTCGGCCCGGTACCTCGTGACTACGACTTCAAGCTGAACAAGAAAGTAAAACAGCTGGCTCGCAAGTCCGCTCTTTCGCTTCGCGCTAAACAGAATGAGTTGCTCGTATTGGACGCTCTGAACTTCGACGCACCGAAGACCAAAGCTATGGTTGAGGTTCTCAACAACCTCAAAGTAGAGGGTAAGAAAGTGCTCTTCGTCGTAGCAGACGCTAATCTCAACGCTCGCAAGTCCGCCGCTAACATTCAGCGTGTGAACGTAGTGAACGTCAACGAGCTGAACACCTACACAATCATGAACTCGAATGTTGTAGTTTTGACCGAAGCATCGGCTGCTGCAATCGAGGCAACTTTAAACGCATAAGGAGGTAGAAATTATGGCAATTATTATCAAACCAATCGTCACTGAGAAGATGACCGCCGCCGGCGAGAAGCTGAACCGTTACGGTTTTGTTGTAGCTCGCAATGCCAACAAAGTTGAGATCAAGAAAGCGGTAGAAGAAATGTACAACGTTCAGGTTACGGATGTGAATACGCTCATCCGCGCTCCGAAAGTAAAACAGCGCTGGACCAAGTCCGGTCTGCTGAAGGGTGCGCAGCAGGCGTATAAGAAAGCCATCGTAACGCTGGCCGAAGGTGAAACAATTGATTTTTATAGCAATATCTAAAAATGGCTGTACGTAAATTAAAGCCCACAACACCGGGGCAGAGACACAAAGTTATAGGTGCGTTCGAGACAATTACCGCGAGCGCTCCTGAGAAATCGCTTGTGTTTGGTAAGACGAAGACCGGTGGTCGCAACAACGTCGGAAAGATGACGATGCGCTACATCGGTGGTGGTCACAAACAGAAGTATCGCGTAATTGACTTTAAGCGCAATAAAGACGGTGTACCCGCAGTAGTAAAGACTATTGAGTACGATCCGAACCGTAGTGCTCGTATCGCTCTCCACCGAATGGACTGCAAGTAGGTCAAACTGTAATGTCGGGAGAGAACGCTGCTCCTGAAGTAGGAAATGCACTGCCGATGTCGGTGATCCCTCTGGGAACACTGATTCACAACATCGAGCTTCGTCCGGGTCAAGGTGCTTGCATGGTACGTTCTGCCGGTACGTTCGCTCAGTTGTCGAGCCGTGAGGACAAGTACGCTATCATCAAGTTGCCTTCAGGTGAGCTCCGCAAGGTGCTTGCAGCATGCAAGGCTACCGTTGGTGTAGTAGGAAACAGTGATCACGCTTTGGAGAAGAGCGGTAAGGCAGGTCGTAGCCGTTGGCTGGGTCGTCGTCCGCGCAACCGTGGTGTCGTTATGAACCCTGTAGATCACCCGATGGGTGGTGGTGAAGGCCGTCAGTCCGGTGGTCATCCGAGAAGCCGTAAGGGTCTGCTCGCTAAGGGATACAAGACACGTCACCCGAAGAACCAGAGCAACCAGTACATTATAGAAAGACGTAAAAAATAACCTATTAAAGTCATATTAACATTATGAGTCGTTCATTGAAAAAAGGACCGTTTATCAACGTTAAGTTGGAAGACAAGGTGTTGGCTATGAATGAGTCCGGCAAGAAAGAAGTTGTCAAGACTTGGAGCCGCGCATCTATGATCTCCCCTGACTTTGTAGGTCACACAATCGCAGTTCACAATGGAAACAAGTTCATTCCTGTTTATGTAACGGAGAACATGGTAGGTCACAAGCTGGGCGAGTTCGCTCCGACGCGTACCTTCCGTGGTCACTCGGGCAATAACAAGAAGTAATCCATTGAAATCCAATTAACATTTAAAATTCCAGATTAAAATGGGTGCAAGAAAACATAACAGCGCTGAGGCAATGAAGGCCGCTCGCAAAGAGCAGTACTTTGCTAAAGCAAATAATATTCCTACCAGCCCGCGTAAGATGCGTCTCGTAGCAGACATGGTCCGCGGTCTGGAAGTGAACCGTGCACTCGGTGCGCTGCATTTCTCCACACGTGAGGCCAGCCGCGCGCTCGAGAAGCTCCTGAAATCTGCTATCGCAAACTGGGAAGTAAAGACCGGTAAGAAAGCAGAGGACGAAACTCTCTATGTAACGAAAATCATGGTTGACGGCGGTATGTCGATCAAGCGTATGCTTCCCGCTCCTCAGGGTCGTGCTTATCGTATCCGCAAGCGTAGCAACCACGTTACAATATTTGTAGATACTAAAGATACTAACGCTGAAAAGTAATTTTTAACTATGGGACAGAAAATTAATCCTATTGCTAACCGTCTGGGCATTGTCCGCGGTTGGGACTCCAACTGGTTTGGAGGCAAGAATTACGGCGATACGTTGCTTGAGGACAGCAAGATCCGCGAGTACCTCAACGCTCGTCTCGCAGAGGCAAGTATCAGCCGTATCGTTATCGAAAGAACTCTGAAACTTGTGACTGTTACTATCTGCACCGCTCGCCCCGGTTATATTATCGGAAAAGGTGGAGAAGAGGTTGACAAATTGAAGAAGGAACTCCAGAAGATCACCAAGCAAGACGTCCAGATCAACATCTACGAGGTTAAACGTCCGGAGTTGGACGCTACCATCGTAGCCAACAAAATCGCTCGTCAGTTGGAAGGCAAGATCGCTTATCGTCGTGCCGTAAAGATGGCTATCCAGAGCACCATGCGTATGGGCGCTGAGGGTATCAAGATTCAGGTATCCGGCCGTTTGAACGGTGCCGAGATGGCGCGTAAGGAGATGTACAAAGAGGGTCGTACCCCGTTGCACACTCTGCGTGCCGACATCGACTACTGCCACGTAGGTGCTATCACCAAAGTGGGTGTAATCGGCGTAAAGGTATGGATCTGCCGTGGAGAGGTTTATGGTAAGAAGGACTTGGCTCCTAACTTCTCGCAGAAGCAAGAAGCAGGTCGTCCCGGCATGGATCGCCGTGAGGGCCGTGGAGACCGCAAGGGCTTCCGCCGCAACAAAAAACAATAATGTTTAACCGATTTGTAGATTAGAACTATGTTACAACCTAAGAAAACAAAATTCCGCCGTTGCCAAAAAGGCCGCATCAAAGGTTTCGCTCACCGCGGTCAGGAGTTGGCATTCGGTTCGTTCGGTATCAAGAGCTTGGGTACCGTATGGTTGACCGGTCGTCAAATCGAGGCAGCTCGTATCGCCGTTACCCGTTATATGCAACGTCAAGGACAGGTATGGATCCGCGTATTCCCGGACAAACCTATCACGAAGAAGCCGTTGGATGTACGTATGGGTAAAGGTAAAGGTGCTCCGGAAGGATTCGTAGTACCATTGGAGCCCGGTCGTATCATCTTTGAGGTAGAGGGCGTAAGCTACGATGTAGCAAAAGAGGCACTTCGTCTCGCTGCTCAAAAGCTACCGATCACCACTAAATTTGTCGTAAGACGCGATTACGACGCAACCAACAACGCATAATGAAGGATTATGAAAACAGCTGAAATTAAAGAATTAACAACTCAAGAGATCCAAGAGCGCCTCGCTGCAGAGAAAGAAGCTCTGGTTCGTATGAAGTTAAATCACAGTATTTCTCCGCTCGATAATCCGTTGCAGATTAAGGCTGCGCGTCGCAATATCGCTCCAACAAGATGGAGAAGACCATCGTGGTCGCTGTCCGTTGGAAAGAGAAACACCCCATCTATGGCAAGTTTGTCAATAAAACTCGCAAGTTCCATGTTCACGACGAGAAGAATGAGGCAGGTATCGGCGATACCGTACGCATCATGGAGACCCGTCCTCTGAGCAAGACCGTGCGTTGGCGTTTAACTCAAATTATCGAAAGGGCTAAGTAATTATGGTACAGCAAGAATCTCGTCTCACAGTATGTGACAACAGCGGTGCTAAGCAGGCACTGGTGATCCGCGTTCTTGGCGGTACCAAGAAGCGTTACGCAAGCCTCGGCGATACTATCGTAGTAGCCGTTAAGGGCGTTATCCCTTCGAGTGACATGAAGGACGGTACGGTTAGCCGTGCTATCGTAGTGCGCACGAAGAAAGAGGTACGTCGTGCAGACGGAAGTTACATCCGCTTTGATGACAACGCATGCGTGTTGGTCAACAACGCCGGTGAACTCCGCGGCAGCCGTATCTTCGGTCCGGTGGCTCGTGAGCTGCGTCAAACAAACATGAAAATTATTTCTCTGGCACCTGAAGTGCTCTAATCATCTAAACAATTACAAAAATGGCAAAACTTCATATCAAAAAGGGTGACACCGTTTATGTAAACGCAGGTGCTTCGAAGGGTCAGACCGGCCGTGTGCTGGAAGTGATCGTTGACAAGCAACGCGCTATCGTAGAAGGCGTTAATATGGTATCCAAGAGTACCAAGCCCAACGCAAAGAATCCGCAAGGCGGAATCGTTAAACAGGAAGCTCCTATCCATATCTCCAACCTCAACGTCGTTGAGGACGGCAAGCCGGTTCGTGTTGGCCGTGTGAAGAAGGATGGCAAGCTCGTTCGTGTATCTAAAAAAACTGGTAAGGAGATCTGATTATGAATACAGCAAGTTTGAAACAAGACTATCAGGAGCGCATCGTGCCTATCCTGATGAAGGAGTTCAACTACACTACTGTCATGCAGTGCCCGAAACTCCAGAAGATCGTCCTCAACCAGGGTCTGGGCGAGGCTGTAGCAGACAAGAAGATCATCGAGGTCGCTCTGCAAGAGATGACCGCTATCGCTGGTCAGAAAGCCGTAGCTACGGTTTCGAAGAAAGATATCGCTAACTTCAAGGTACGTAAACAAATGCCGATCGGTGTATGTGTTACCCTCCGTGGTCAGCAGATGTACGAGTTCCTCGAGCGTCTCGTTCGCGTAGCGCTCCCTCGTATCCGCGACTTCAAAGGTATCAACAACAAGATGGACGGCCGTGGCAACTATACCTTGGGTATCACCGAAAAAAGTAATTCAGACTATGGCAAAAGAATCAATGAAAGCCCGCGAGGTAAAACGCGCTAAGTTGGTTGCTAAATACGCAGCTAAACGTGCGCAACTCCTCAAGGATGGTGACTATGTAGGTCTCCAGAGCCTGCCGAAAAACGCATCTCCCGTTCGTCTGCACAACCGTTGCAAGGTGACCGGTCGTCCGAAAGGATATATGCGTGCCTTCGGTCTCAGCCGTATTCAATTCCGCGAGATGGCTTCCAAAGGCCTCATCCCGGGAGTAAAGAAAGCGAGCTGGTAAAATTAACATTATTAAATATTGTCCCGACAGGCGGGATTAATTTAACAACAAAAAACAAATGACAGATCCTATTGCAGATTACCTCACTCGATTGAGGAATGCTATCAAAGCCGGCCACCGTGTGGTAGAAGTACCGGCTTCGAATCTGAAGAAGGAGATCACTCGCATCTTGTTCGAGAAGGGTTATATCCTCTCGTACAAGTTTGTGGAGGATGGTCCTCAGGGCACTATCAAGATTGCCCTCAAGTATGATCCGGTTAACAAAGTTAACGCGATCAAGTGTTTGAAACGTGTATCCACTCCGGGTTTGCGTAAGTACGTTGGCTATCGTGATATGCCGCGCGTATTGAACGGTCTCGGTATCGCTATCCTTTCCACTTCGAAAGGCGTGATGACCAACAAAGAGGCTGTAGGCCAGCAGCTCGGTGGTGAAGTATTGTGCTATGTTTATTAATTAAGGAGGATTACACTATGTCTAGAATTGGAAAACTTCCTATCGCTATCCCCGCAGGTGTGACGATCACCGTCAGCCCGGAGAATGTAGTGACCGTCAAAGGTCCGAAAGGTGAGCTCAGCCAGGCTGTTGATCCCCTGATTTCCGTAAACGTAGAGGGCGCAGTATGCCACGTAACCCGTCCTAACGACGAGAAAGAGGCACGCGCTAAACACGGTCTGTATCGCGCTTTGATCCATAACATGGTAGTAGGTTGCTCCGAGGGCTACAAGAAGACGCTTGAGCTCGTCGGTGTAGGTTACCGTGTAGAGTTGGCTCAGCCGCAAGTGCTGAACTTCTCGCTGGGTTATACGCACCCCATCTATCTCGGTTTGCCGAAAGAGGTGAAGGTGGAGACCAAATCGGAGCGTAACCAGAACCCGCTCGTAATGCTTGAGAGCGCTGACAAGCAGCTTCTTGGCCAGATTTGCGCTAAGATCCGCTCGTTCCGCAAACCCGAGCCTTACAAAGGTAAAGGTATTAAGTTCCAGGGTGAAATCGTTCGTCGTAAAGCTGGTAAGTCGGCTGGTAAATAATAGAAAGGAATAAGATTATGATTAAGAAAATTGCACGTCGCCTTAAGATTAAGGCTTCCATCCGCACCAAGGTGTCGGGAACTGCAGAGCGTCCGCGTCTGACCGTGTTCCGTTCTAACAGCCAGATTTACGCTCAGGTGATCGATGACCTTGCAGGCAAGACCCTCGCAAGCGCATCTTCGCTCGCAATCAAGGACAAAATGACTAAGACCGAGAAGGCTGTTGAAGTAGGTAAACTCGTAGCAGCAGCTGCTCAGAAGGCCGGAGTCAACGAAGTAGTATTTGACCGTAACGGTTACCTCTATCACGGTCGCGTTAAAGCCCTCGCTGACGCAGCTCGCGAGGCTGGTCTCAAATTCTAATAACTGACGATATTATGCAAAGAGTTAAATCAACACAAGACCTCGAGCTCAAGGAGCGTCTGGTCGCAGTCAACCGCGTAACGAAAGTTACCAAAGGTGGACGTACCTTCACTTTCGCAGCTATCGTAGTTGTTGGAAATGAAGACGGAATTGTAGGTTACGGTTTGGGTAAAGCAGGTGAGGTTGCTGCTGCTATGCAGAAAGCTACCGAGGCTGCGAAGAAGAACCTCATCCAAGTACCTGTTCTGAAGGGCACTATCCCTCACGAGCAGTATGCTAAGTTTGGTGGTAGCCGCGTTTACATCCAGCCTGCTACGCACGGTACCGGAGTAAAAGCCGGTGGTGCTATGCGTGCCGTACTGGAGAGCGCAGGTGTACACGACGTCTTGGCTAAGTCCAAAGGTTCGTCCAACCCCCACAACCTCGTGAAAGCTACTATTCAGGCGCTCGCTGAGTTGCGTGACGCTCGTACCGTAGCTGCTAACCGTGGCGTAAGCCTCTCTACAGTGTTTAATGGTTAATAAATTCTTCTACAACTATGGCAAAGATTAAAATTCAACAAGTACGTAGTATTATTAAGTGTCCGAAGGTGCAGAAGGAGACCATGCAAGCTCTTGGTCTGCGCAAGATGAACGCAGTCGTTGAGCACGAAGCCACCCCGGCTATCCTGGGTATGGTAGAGAAGGTAAAGCACCTTGTTAAAGTTATTGACTAATCCTAAAAACGAATTATCATCATGGAATTGAATAATCTTACCCCTGCAGCAGGATCGGTAAAGACCGCAAAGCGTGTCGGCCGTGGTGCAGGTTCGGGCCTGGGTGGAACATCTACCCGTGGTCACAAGGGTGCTAAGTCGCGCTCCGGTTACAGCAAGAAGATCGGTTTCGAGGGTGGTCAGATGCCTATGCAGCGTCGTCTGCCTAAGTTCGGCTTTAAGAACATCAACCGTGTGGAGTACAAAGCTATCAACCTCTCTACCCTCCAGCAGCTGGCTGAGGCTAAGAAGCTGGAGAAGATCGGCTTGATCGAGCTCCACGAGGCTGGTTTCATCTCCAAGACCCAGCTCGTTAAGATCCTGGGTAACGGTGAACTGAAAGCTAAACTGACCGTTCAGGCAAACGCTTTCTCCAAGAAAGCAGAAGAGGCTATCCTCGCTGCCGGCGGTGCTATCGAGAAGATCTAAGAACACTAATCGTTAACTCGTTAAACGTTAAACGAAAACTATTATGCGTTTTATTGAGACAATTAAAAATATCTGGAAGATTGAGGACCTCCGCGGCCGTCTGCTGACCACGCTTTTGTTCGTGCTCATCTATCGTTTCGGTTCGTTCGTCGTTCTTCCCGGTATTGATCCCACGGCCTTATCTGCCCTGCATAGCCAGACAGCAGGTGGTCTGATGGCGCTGCTCGATATGTTCTCCGGTGGAGCCTTCTCGAACGCGTCGATCTTCGCGCTGGGTATCATGCCTTATATCTCTGCATCGATCGTGATACAGCTGCTGTCTATCGCAGTACCGTATTTCCAGAAGATGCAGAAAGAGGGTGAGTCCGGCCGTCAGAAGATGAACCAGATCACGCGCTATCTGACCGTGGCTATCCTGCTCTTCCAGGGTCCGAGTTATCTCGTGAACCTGGCAGTACAGATGGGTCAGGCAGGTCAGCCTCTCGCCGTTGGATTCAACTGGTTTACAATCTCGTCCACCATCCTGCTCTGCGCAGGTTCGATGTTCGTCATGTGGCTTGGTGAGCGTATCACAGATCGCGGTGTAGGAAACGGAATTTCCTTCATCATCTTGATCGGTATCATCGCGCGCCTCCCGGGGGCTATCGTGCAGGAGTTCTCCTCACGCCTCAACGATACCGGTACCGGTGGACTGATGGTCTTTGTATTGGAGGTAGTGATCCTGCTCCTCGTGTTTGCATTCGCAATCATGCTGGTTCAGGGCACCCGCCGTATTCCGGTGCAGTACGCTAAACGTATCCAGGGTAACAAGCAGTATGGCGGCGTTCGTCAGTATATCCCTCTCAAGGTGAATGCTGCAAACGTAATGCCGATTATCTTCGCGCAAGCGATCATGTTTATCCCTATCGCCATCGTGGGCTTCAACGCCTCGGAGGCTTCGGCTTTCACACGTGCGTTTATGGATAACAACGGTTTCTGGTACAACTTCGTATTCGCACTCCTCATTATCGCCTTCACCTATTTCTACACCGCGATCATCATCAATCCGGTTCAGATGGCAGAGAACCTGAAGCTGAACAACGGATTCATTCCGGGTGTGAAACCGGGTAAGAAGACGGCTGAGTATATCGACACGATCATGAGCCGCATCACCCTGCCGGGTTCGATCCTGCTCGCCCTCATCGCTATCCTGCCGGCGTTCGCTCGCCTGTTTGGTGTCACGATGGGCTTCGCGCAGTTCTTCGGCGGTACGTCCTTGCTGATCATGGTAGGTGTTATTTTGGATACTTTGCAGCAGATTGAGAGTCATCTCCTGATGCGTCACTACGACGGATTCTTCGAGTCCGGCATGCGCATCAAAGGTCGCTCCGGTGCTATGGCCTACTAAATCGTTGGATAGATGATTTTTTTGAAGACTGACGAAGAAGTAGAACTCATGCGGGCAAGCAACATCCTGCTTGGTAAGACTTATGCCGAGGTGGCTAAGGCTATCAAGCCGGGTGTTACTACCGCCCAACTGGATAAGATAGCGTACGAGTTCATCATGGATCATGGTGGCCGTCCCGCATGCCTTGGATATGAGGATTATCCCGCAACCCTCTGTACGTCTGTTAACGAACAGGTGGTTCACGGCATCCCCTCCGACAAGGTGGTGCTCAAGGAAGGCGACGTCATCTCTGTGGATTCGTCTATCGAGCTCAACGGATGGCATTCCGACTCCGCTTATACCTTCCCGGTGGGGGAGGTGAGCCCGGAGGTGATGCAACTGCTGCGTACGACCAAGGAGGCGCTCTATCTCGGTATCGACCAGGCCATCACCGGCCGTCGTCTCGGAGATATAGGTTCCGCCATCCAGACCCACTGCGAGAAAGCCGGATACGGTGTTGTTCGCGAGTTCGTGGGCCATGGTATAGGTCGGGAGATGCACGAAGATCCCGAGGTGTGCAACTACGGAAGACGAGGCAACGGTATCGTCCTCAAGTCCGGAATGACCCTCGCTATCGAGCCGATGATCACGCTCGGCAGACGTAATGTCCTCATCGAGGATGACGGCTGGACCGCCAGGACCATCGACCGCAAGCCCGCTGCACACTACGAACTATCCGTTTGTGTCAGGAACGGCAAAGCAGATATCCTCTCCACCTTTGAGTTTATCCAAGAAGTATTGGGTGACCGATTCATCTAAGAAAAAATCATCTAAATAACAAACAGTATGGCAAAACAAGACAGCATTGAGGTTGACGGCACGGTAGTAGAGGCATTGTCCAACGCTATGTTCCGTGTCCAACTCGAGAACGGGCCGCTCATCATCGCCCACATCTCCGGTAAGATGCGTATGCATTACATCAAGATCCTTGCCGGTGACCGTGTGAAAGTAGAGATGAGCCCCTATGACCTCACCAAAGGAAGAATCTCCTTCCGCTACAAGTAATTATTAATCGGGATGAAGGAATAAGGAATAAGGAATAAGGACAAATTAGTCTCGACTCCTGACTCCTGACTCCTGACTCCAAAAGAAAAACAAAGTTTTTACTATGAAAGTAAGAGCATCAATCAAGAAGCGCAATGCAGACTGCAAGATTGTACGTCGCAAAGGCCACTTGTATGTAATCAACAAGAAGGATCCTAAAATGAAGATGCGTCAAGGATAAGCGTAATCTTTAATTAGAATCAACTACTTCTTAAAATCAATTTATTTTTTAACAAAATTATCCTTAGTATTTAATTATGGCTATAAGAATTGTCGGTGTAGATATACCGCAGAACAAATGTGGCGAAGTCAGCTTGACTTATATCTACGGAATAGGTCGTTCAAGCGCAAAGAAAATTCTCGCAGAGGCAGGCATTGACCCAAGCATCAAGGTAGAGAATTGGACGGATGACCAAGCAGCTAAAGTCCGTGAGATCATCGGTGCTAAATTCAAAGTAGAAGGTGATCTTCGTTCGGAAACACAATTGAACATCAAACGCTTGATGGATATCGGTTGTTACCGTGGAGTTCGTCATCGTATCGGTCTTCCCGTTCGTGGACAGAGCACCAAGAACAACGCCCGCACGCGCAAAGGACGTAAGAAAACTGTTGCAAACAAGAAGAAGGCAACGAAGTAATGTTAAACCGATTTTGAGTTTGGCAGCATAGGAGAATAATTATCAATTCTCAATTGTCAATTCTCAATTAAATTAATCTATCAAGTATTATGGCAAAGAAAGCTATTGCAGCAAAGAAGCGCGTAGTGAAGATTGAGGGCGTTGGCCAGCTTCACGTGATGTCTTCTTTCAATAATGTTATCGTTACTGTTGCTAACGGTGACGGCCAAGTTATCAGCTGGTCTTCGGCTGGTAAGCAGGGCTTCCGTGGCAGCAAGAAAAATACTCCGTACGCAGCCCAGATGGCAGCAGCTGACTGCTGCAAGGTCGCTTACGACCTCGGTCTGCGTAAAGTGAAAGCATACGTTAAGGGTCCCGGACAAGGACGTGAGTCGGCTATCCGTGCCTGCGTCGCTGCAGGTATCGATGTAACGGAGATCGTAGATGTGACTCCGATGCCGCACAACGGTTGCCGTCCTCCGAAACGTCGTCGTGTATAATAAACAGTATTAACGCGCAAAGCGCATCATTATGGCAAGATATATTGGCCCAAAATCTCGCATCGCACGCCGTTTCGGCGAGGCTATCTTCGGCGAGGATAAGGTGCTTGCAAAACGTCCGTACGCACCCGGACAACACGGCGTTAACCGTCGTAAGAAAAACTCTGAGTACGGTACTCAGCTGGCTGAGAAGCAGAAGGCTAAATACACCTATGGTGTACTGGAGAAACAGTTCCGCCTCCTCTTCGCAAAAGCTGCACGTACCAAAGGTATTACCGGTGAGATCCTCATCCAGCTTCTCGAGTGCCGCCTCGATAACATCGTTTATCGTCTCGGTATGGCGCCTACCCGCGCTGCTGCTCGCCAGCTCGTTTCGCACCGCCACATCACCGTGGACGGACAGGTTGTGAATATCCCTTCCTACTCCGTTAAACCCGGTCAGGTTGTTGCAGTTCGCGAGAAAGCTAAATCCCTCGAGGTGATCAATGAGTCACTCCAGGGCTTCAACCATGCTAAGTATGGCTGGCTCGAGTGGAACGAGGCTGACAAAGCCGGTAAGTTGCTCAATATCCCCGCTCGCGCTGAGATTCCGGAGAATATCAAGGAGCAATTAATCGTTGAGTTGTACTCTAAATAATCATTAAATTCATGGCAATATTAAATTTCATCAAACCTGACAAGGTTATCATGTTGGATTCGAGTGCTACCAAAGGCGTATTTGAATTTCGCCCACTCGAGCCGGGGTACGGAATTACGATAGGCAATGCGATCCGTCGTGTGCTGCTGGGCAGCCTCGAGGGATATGCCATCTGCTCTGTCAAGATTAGTGGTATTGATCATGAATTTGCTACCATCCCCGGTGTCATCACTGACGTTACCAACCTGATCCTTAATCTCAAACAAATCCGCTTTGCTCACAAAGAGGGCATCGAGGAGGAGACCGAGACCGCTACTCTCCACGTACGTAAGTCCAAAGCTTTCCTCGCTGGTGAGTTCAACTCCGTGCTCCAGAACTTCGAGGTCCTCAACACTGATCTCCGTCTTGCGGAGATGGATGACTCGGCGGATTTTGAGATCCAGATCACTATTAACAAAGGACGCGGATACGTGCCCGGTGACGAGAACCGCAAGAAAGACGATCCTATCGGCACCCTTGCGATCGACTCTATCTACACGCCTATCCGTAACGTCATGATCTCGGTTGACCAGTACCGTGTCGAGCAACGTACCGACTACGAGAAACTCACCCTCGAGATCACTACCGACGGCTCCATCACCCCGCAACAGGCGCTGACCGAGGCCGCTAAGATCCTGATCTACCACTTCATGCTCTTCTCCGACGAACGTATCGTCCTCGAGGAGGAGACCAAGAAGAACTCTTCCGCTCTCGACGAGGAGATCCTCCGTATGCGTCAGCTTCTCAACCAGAAGCTCCAGGATATGGACCTCTCCGTTCGTGCGCTGAACTGCTTGAAGCAAGCAGAGGTAGAGACCCTTGGCGAACTCGTTAAGTATCACCGTGCAGACCTCTTGAAGTTCCGTAACTTCGGTAAGAAATCGCTCACCGAACTCGACGAACTGCTCGAGCGTAATGGTCTTGCCTTCGGGATGGACATCTCACGTTACCATGTGAATGAGTAATCTCCGTTAAACTCCTTAAACTTTTTTAAACTTAAAATTAAACTTTATTATGCGTCATAATAAAAAATTCAATCACCTTAGCCGCAAAGCTAACCACCGCGCTGCTATGCTCAGCAACATGGCTTGCTCGCTGATCCTCCACAAGCGTATCAGCACCACCCTCGCTAAGGCTAAAGCGCTCCGTATCTACGTGGAGCCGATTCTCACCCGAGCTAAAGAGGACAACATGAACAACCGTCGTCTGGCGTTCTCCCTCCTCAAACAGAAAGAGGTCGTTACCGAACTCTTCCAGAATGTAGGCGAGAAGATCGCTAACCGTCCCGGTGGCTACACCCGTATCCTCCGTACCGGTTTCCGTCTGGGTGACGCAGCTGAGATGTGTATCATCGAGCTCGTGGACTACAACGAGAACATGCTCAAGGAGACCAAGAAAGCAACCAAGAAAGCTACCCGCCGTGCCGGCAAGAAAGCCGTTAAGGAGGCTGTAGAAGAGGTTGCTGCTGAGGCTGCTCCTGCTGCAGAGGAGAAGGCTGCTGAGTAATAAACCTTTCGTAATAACGTCATTACGTAATTACGTCATTACGATAAATCGTTAAAAAACTATGTTTTTGAACGTTAATCAGCATAATGAAAACGTGACAGATCTCGCCAACGCTAAGGTTGGCGAATCTGTTTCTGTTTCCGGCATGATCCATAACGTCCGCGTCACCAAGTGGGGCGGATTTATTGTGCTTCGCAAGTCCCGCGGACTCCTCCAGGCTGTCGTCTCCAATGAGACCTCGAAGTTCTTCGACGAGGCCGGCAATGAGATCGCGATGAACGACCTCTGCCGCGAGATGGCGATCACCCTCACCGGTACCGTCAACGAGGCGAAGATCAAGGACCCCGCAGCCTTCTACAACACGATTGAGATCGCTGTGGCTGAGGTCCGCGTCCTGAGCCGTCCGACAACCGCTGAGGTAGTGGATATGAACGCCCTGAAGTTCGGCGACGAGGAGACCCTCTTGCGTTATAAGTTCGATAACCGTCAGGTAACCCTCCGTAACCCGCGCGACATGGCGATCCTCAAGGTGCAGAGCACTATCGCTCGCGCTTTCGGCGAGTTCCTGTCTGCGAACGGTTTTACCCAGATCTTCACTCCGAAGATCGTGTCCGAGGGTGCAGAAGGCGGTGCGAACGTCTTCAAGATGGATTATTTCGGCAAGCAGGTCTATCTCGCGCAGAGCCCGCAGTTCTACAAACAGATCGGCGTCGGCGTCTATGAGCGCGTCTTTGAGATAGCTCCCGCTTACCGCGCTGAGAAACATGCGACGAGCCGCCATCTCAATGAGTATATCTCCCTCGATGTGGAGATGGGCTTCATCAAAGGTCAGGAGGATGTCATGGTCCTCGAGGCGGCGCTGCTGCGTCATATCATCGCGACGGTAGAGAAGGATTGCGCGCACGAGTTGCAGCTGCTCAACGCCGTCAACCCCGTGCTCCCCGAGCAGGTTCCCGCATGGAAACTGAGCGAGGTACACGAGATCCTCTTCGAAAATCATCTATGCGAAGCGGACCACCGCGGTGAGGATGACCTCGCGCCGGAAGAGGAGCGCGCTATATGCAAGTACGCCTTCGAGAAATACGGTTCGGACTTCGTCTTCGTTACCCATTTCCCGTCCGAGCATCGCGCTTTCTACGCGATGGACGACCCCGATGACCCGTCGCTGACGCTCAGCTTCGACCTCCTCATGAGGGGTCTCGAGATCACCTCCGGTGGCCAGCGTATGCATAAAGAGGCGGACTATCGAGAGAAGATGATCCGTCGCGGCATGAACCCCGATGCATTCCATTTCTACCTCGATACCTTCAAGAACGGCATGCCTCCTCACGGCGGTTTTGCTATCGGTCTGGAGCGTATCACGGCTTGTTTCTTAGGCATCGCCAATGTCAAGGAATGCTCGATGTTCCCCCGCGACATCAACCGCGTAGCGCCTTAAGCGCAACGGCATACAAAAAGAAATCCGACCATAAGGCCGGATTTTTTTTTGTGCTCTTACGCGCCGTAAGTGGCGCACGTCGCGATTGATTAACGCACGCGCTCGCAGTAGCTACCGTCACGGGTGTCCACGCGGACGATCTCGCCTTCGTTGATGAACAACGGCACGCGGATCTCAGCGCCGGTCTCCAGCGTAGCGGGCTTCAGGGTGTTCGTCGCGGTGTCGCCCTTCAGACCCGGCTCGGTGTAGGTGATCTGCAGCTCTACCTTCGTCGGCAGCTCGGCAAACAGGATCGTGTCGGTCGAAGCGTCGGAAACGACATCGCAGGTCATGCCCTCTTTGAGGAAGTCCACGCCGGTGATCAGGTCATGAGCGATGGGCACCTGCTCGAAGGTCTCGTTATTCATGAAGATGTAGTCAGCACCCTCTTTGTAGAGGAACTGATACGGGCGGCGCTCTACGCGTACGTCCTCGAGTTTCTCACCGATGTTGAAGCGGCGCTCCAATACGCGGCCATCGACAACATCTTTAAATTTCACACGCATAATTGTGTTTCCCTTACCCGGTTTAACGTGCAGGAACTCAATTACGAAATACAGACGGCCGTCCATGCGGATGCATACGCCGTTTTTGATGTCTTGAGAGTTAATCATAAATGGTTATTTGTATTATTTTATTTACCTTTGCTCGAAAAATCGCGCAAAGTTACAATTTTTCTTGCATATATGCAAATTTTTTAGTAATTTTGCACTCAAAATCGAAGTATTATGGAATCATTGCGTGCTTTTTTTGGTCCTTTTGACATTTGGCAGGTACTATCCTCGTTTGTTTTCCTGATTGCTATCATCGATCCTTTCGGCAATATACCCATCACTATCTCGATGCAGAAAAAGGGCATTAAGATCCATGCCGGCAAGGTCTGTATCGCCAGTCTGGTGATCTTGATGTCCTTCCTCTTTTTGGGAGAATGGATGCTCAAACTCTTCGGCGTGCAGATTGAGTATTTCGCTATCGCCGGTGGTTTCGTGATCTTCCTGATGGCATTAGAGATGGTGCTGGATATCACAATCTTCCAGAACGACAAGCTCGAAGGCGAGATCGGGTCCGGTAGCGCTATTGTGCCGCTGGCTTTCCCGATGTACGCCGGCCCGGGTGCTTTCACGGCGTTGCTGGCGATCACCGCGGAATATACTACCGGCAATCTCTGCATCGCTCTGCTGCTTTGTATGTTGGTGCTCTACCTGGTGCTGATCGGCACAAACTGGCTGACGAAGTACCTCGGCACCACGGCGCTTTATATCATCCGTAAGTTTTTCGGCATCATCGTCCTTGCCATCTCCTGCAAGCTGATGTTCGGCAATCTTGCAACGGTGTTTTAAATCATAAATCATAAATCTATATGAAAAGCTTTAGTGAAATGACTATCGCGATGGCCTCGGACCATGCGGGATTTGCGTTGAAGCAACAGGTACAATTGTTCCTGGAGGACAACGGCGCACAAGTGAAGGACTTCGGTTGCTACAGTTCGGAGAGCTGCGACTATCCGGATTACGCGCACCCTCTGGCGGACGCTGTGGAGAAGGGTGAGTACGAGTTCGGCATCATCATCTGCTCTACCGGAAACGGTATCTGCATGACCGCCAACAAGCATCAGGGTATCCGTGCAGCCCTCTGCTGGGACACGAAGTTAGCGGAACTGGCGCGCCAGCATAATAATGCGAATGTCCTGGCTCTGCCTGCCGGATTCATCTCTTCGGTAAAGGCCTTGGACATCGTTCGTACGTTCTTCCAGACCGATTTTGAAGGCGGCCGCCATGAGCGTCGGGTTAACAAGATCGCGCTTCATTAACGCGTTACGTTGTTACGCGAGTTATGCGCTGAATCGTCTCGGTTCAGCGCGTTTCGTACGCCATACACCCCTCTTCGTCTCTGTCGAGCCCTCCGCCGTCTGCCAGCTCCGCTGCCCGGCGTGTCCTGTCGGTCTGTCAGCAGCGCGGTCTGTCAGCCCGCAGGGTGGTCTTATGCCGCTCCCCCTTTGGCATCGGATTTTATCTGAGGTCAAGGGGACGGCATTTGTCATCCAGTTTTATTTCCAGGGCGAACCCCTGCTCAACAAAGACCTGCCTCTCATGATCCGCGAGGCGCACGACGCCGGGCTCTATACCATCGTCTCGACCAACGCGCAGGCGATGACTCCCGAGCTCGCAAAAGCCCTTGTCTCCGCCGGACTCGACCGTATCATCATCTCCATGGACGGCCTGACGCAGGAGACTTATGAGGCCTACCGCGTCGGCGGTTCCCTCGACCAGTGCAAAGCCGCCCTCCGATGGCTTCAAGAAGCAAAGAAAAAAGACTCCCTTCCCTTTAGGGAGGGGCTGGGGGTAGGCTCCTCTCTGACTATCGAACTTCAAGTCCTGCGGTTAAAATCCAACGAGCACGAGTGGCGGGCTTTCCGGAAGGAGTACAAAGCCCTTGGCGCGGACCGGCTGGTCTTCAAGACCGCCCAGCTCTACGACTACCGCCACGGCCATCCGCTGATGCCCTCCGAGCCCCGCTACCGCCGCTACGAGCAGCATGCCGACGGACTTTGGTACCGCAAGCCTCTTGGCAAGGGTTGTTTCCGCGTATGGAGTGGGGTAGTGATTGCCGCCAACGGCGATGTCCTGCCGTGTTGTTATGATAAGGATCATGCGCACGCGTACGGCAATCTCCGCACCGCCTCTCTCCGCGAACTCTTTTCCGGCCCTGCCGCCCGCACCTTCCGCACCCAAGCGCTGCTTCAAACCCCTCAAATCTGTCAAGAATGTTGGAAATAAAAACCTTTGAAGTCGGGTCCTTCGGGACGAACATGTATCTTGTGTCTGACGGAGCGGGAAACACCCTCCTCATCGACCCTGCCTGCAGCTCCCTCTACGAGCAGCAGATGCTCTACCGGTCTGTCAACGAAGTGGTCTGTCAGCAACGCGGTCTGTCAGCTGAAAGCGGTCTTACTATCCTCGCCACCCACGGCCACCTCGACCACCTCTGGGGCGCCGCCTGGGCGTGCGAACAATGGCACACCCCGGTTCTCATGCACGAGGCGGATATCCCTATGGCAAAGGCGATGCAGGCGCAGTACGACCTCTTCGGTATCGGCGGCACCCCCGTCCCCTTCCCCCTCGAGCCGCTCCCTGTAAATCAGTCTGTCAGTCCATCAATCCATCATTCAGCGGCAGAGCCGCGGCTCATTCCATCATTAAAAATCCTCTCCACCCCCGGCCACACGCCCGGCTCGGTTTGTTTCTATTTCCCCGAGGACGGCGTCCTCTTCTCCGGCGACACGCTCTTTCAAATGGGTTACGGCCGCACGGACCTCCCAGGCGGCGACATCCAGCAACTCTGGCACTCGCTCGATCTCCTTCTCGCCTTGCCGCCGGAGACCGTCGTTTATCCCGGTCACGGTGCCCCCACCACCATCGCCGCCGAACGCCGCCGCTGGTAAATCGGTGACAGCATTTACCCCTTATTTACTACTTGTTTTGAGTCCGTTTTGAGTCTGTTTTGAGTCCGTTTTCAGCTCAATCCCGCGACGTGATCGCGACCACATCGTGACCAGTACGCAGGGTCAGTGTCCCCCTCTTTTGCTATATCCATTTTGCAAAAATACGTAAAAAAGCGTTTTTTTCTACTTCCCGAGCCCTTAATTTTAGTAATTTTTATATTAGTAACAATTTTATTACTAATTTTTTTGTTACTTTCATTTTTTTTTCGTACCTTTGCAGCGGAAATGAAAGCAATTTCTTTACATAGCGTCGTGCCCGTACGGGCAGAGGCGCGGGAAGGCGCAGAGCAGGAGACCCAGATGCTCTTCGGCGAGCTGTGCGCCGTGTTGGAGGAACAACCCAGATGGTACCGCATCCGCCTGGACGCGGATGGTCAGGAGGGATGGGTCGATGCGAAGATGATCGCCCCTATCGCCGGCAAGGATTATACCGCTTATCGCCGGGCGCTGAAGGATGCCGCTGTGGTCGCTATGCCTATGGCATACGCCGTGAGCGAGAATAACGGCCAGACCATCCCGCTGACCGCCGGAACGCGGCTCACGAACTATAAAGACGGCCGGTTCGAGGTGTTAGGCGTGGGCTTTCGTATCGATCCGTCGATGGTGCTTGCCAAGCCTCTCGAACTAACCCCGCAGAACCTCCTGCAGGCGGTGCGTTTCTTCCTGAACGTACCCTATCTATGGGGCGGCAAGAACGCCATGGGCATGGATTGCTCGGGCTTCGTACAGGTCGTCATGAGTCTCTTCGGCAAAACCCTGCCGCGCAACGCCTCCCAGCAGGCTTCCTGCGGCCGCGCTATCCGCTCGCTCAAGAGCGCGCAACCGGGCGACCTCCTCTTCTTTGACCACGAGGACGGCAAGATCAGCCACGTCGGTATCCTCCTCCAGCAGGCCTCCGACCAGACCCCGACAACCCTCATCCATTGCTCCGGGCGGGTCAAGGTAGAGCGCCTCGATGAGACCGGCATCTTCTCCGTCGAACTATCCGACAAAGCCCATCCCGATGGCCTTTATACGCATCATCTGGTAGCCATCCGAAGAGTATAAAAATGCAACAACCCCACATTCATGCAAGCATGATGCAGGGTTGTTTCATTTAGTACCGCGAGTGGGACTTGAACCCACACAGCCATCACTGGCCAAAGGATTTTCGTACATTCGCTGTCGATCATTCAGCGTCTGCTTGGACTATGTCTTAACCGTATCCCGTAGGACGTAGGTTGTGGGTATATAGTCTCTACACATTTAGGCGTTGCCGCCATTTAGCTCGGCGTTCTTGACATTTATAAGGCTGTCACCTTCGCCGAATTAGCCCACTTCTACTTCAGGCCTTTCGACCTGAGCACTCTTTACCTTTGTTTTTTCCTCGATAATTGGTAGTTAGTGCATGACAATTAGGGCATAATAACTGAAGATTTTCCAATCGTTGGTCATCGCGTATAGCATTGATGTGATGTAACTCCAACGCTATCGGTTGTCCTTGCCATTCTGTCAATCCGCAACATTCACATTTACGTTGCTTAATACCTTCGCGGAGCAAACGCTCACGCAAATGATTTGCATTCACAAATGTAGAATGTTCTACCAAAATCATCTCTAACGGTTGAGGTGCTCGGAGTGGCTTGTGCCGTATTCCTTGATTCCAGCCTTGTCCCGTCATGTGAGAGGTGTCGAGGTGTAACTCTTGAATCTTGCGTTTAACGGTGTAGTAGTTGCTTCCAGCTACACGCAGATGTAACTTTTCAATTACTTGCGCATAAGAGAAACTTGTACGTACCGCTTCTACAAAATCTTGATCAGTCCATTTTCGTTTAGACATAAGCAAAAAATGTTTCGCTAAAGTCCTTCGTGTCTACCGATTCCACCATCGCGGCGATCTTGGTTTTCCAAAATCGGGTGCAAAGGTACTGCTTTTTTTTCATATTACCAAATATTTTCATAAAAAAATGATTTTATTGCCTATGTATTTGCGTATATGGAAAAAATTTAGTACCTTTGCGCACTTTTATATTATGGCAAATAAACGAAAGATTATAAACGACCCGGTTTTCGGATTTCTGACTATTCCGAACGAGTTGATATACGATGTTCTGCAGCACCCTTATGTGCAGCGTCTGAGCCGCATCAAGCAGTTGGGTCTCTCCTATCTGGTGTACCCCGGCGCGGTACATACGCGCTTCGGGCACTCTATCGGTGCCATGCACCTCATGCAGGAGGCGATCCTCTCGCTCCGCACCAAAGGTGTGGAAATCAGCGACGAGGAGGCGACGGCAGCGCAGATAGCTATCCTGCTGCACGACATCGGTCACGGGCCTTTCTCCCATGTACTGGAACATACGATCGTCAACGGCGTCACCCATGAGGACATATCCCTCCTTATGATGATGCGCATCAACGAGGATTTAGCGGTGACGGGCGACGGGTTACCGGTTACGGAAAAGCCTCTCGACATGGCGATCGCTATCTTCAAGAACGAGTATCCCAAACATTTCCTCCACCAGCTGATCAGTTCGCAGCTGGACGTCGATCGTATGGACTACCTCTGCCGCGACAGTTTCTTCACGGGCGTGCAGGAGGGGCGCGTGGCGAGCGAGCGTCTCTTGAAGATGCTTGACGTGCGCGACGACCGGCTTGTGGTGCAGGTCAAGGGTATCTACTCCGTGGAGAAGTTCCTTGTGGCGCGCCGCCTGATGTACTGGCAGGTCTATCTGCATAAGACCTCCGTGGCGGCGGAGCAGCACTTGATTAAGATCCTGAGCCGCGCCAAAGAGCTTGCCCGCAGCGGTAAGGAACTCTTCTGTGCCCCGGCGCTCAGATACTTCCTCTACCAGCCTGTCTCTATGGCGCAGTTCGCCCCGCGGAGCGAAGCGCTGGACCAATACGCCCTGCTGGACGACAACGATGTGCTCTCTGCCATCAAGGCGTGGATCAGCAGCGACGACAAGGTGCTGAGCCTCCTCAGCGAGAGCTTCATCAACCGCCAGCTCTTCCGCGGCGAGTTGCTCGATGCGCCCCTTAGTGAAGCAGACATCACGGCCCTCAACGACCATTACGCCCAGGCTTTCGGTCTGGATCCGGAGGATGCTTCGTACCTCTGGAGCGAGCATGTCTCCACCTCCAACACCTATTCCGAGAAAGCCGACACGATCGATATCCTCTACTCCGACGGTACCGTACGCGACATCGCGGAGGCCAGCGAGATACTGGACCTTGCCGCACTTACCCGGAAACCCATCAAACGATATGTTTTCAAATTACGAACAAAAAATTAAAAATTACGAATAGTGGAATTTAGTGCACAACAGATAGCTGCCCTTCTTGGCGGAGAGTTATATGGCAACGCCAAGGCCATGGTCAGCGACGTAGCCCCGATCGAACAAGCAGAGGCCAAGCACCTCTCCTTCGTGACGGACGAGAAATATATCCCTTGTCTGCAAAACACCAAAGCCGGCGTGGTACTCATCACCCGTTCCTTGGCAGCCGGCAAGATCGCCCTTCCCGACGGTGAAGACAAAGCCGGCGGCGCTTTCATCCTTGTGGAGAATGCCCGCGGCGCAATGGGACAGCTTCTGGCGATGGTCAGCAAAGCGATGTTCCCTGCGAAGAAAGGTATCGAGCAGCCCTCCTTCATCTCCGAAGGGGTTGCCATCCCCGCAGATGCCTACGTGGGCGCCTTCGCTTATATTGGACGGAACGTGCGTCTGGGCGAGGGAGTACAGATTTACCCGAACGTCTATATAGGCGATAATGTCACCATCGGCAAGGGTACCATCCTCTATGCGGGCGTGAAGATCTACGCCAACTGCCTTGTCGGCGAGGGATGTATCCTCCATGCCGGCGTAGTGGTCGGTGCAGACGGTTTTGGCTTCGAGCCGGACGCACAGGGCGTCAACCGGAAGATCCCGCAGATAGGGAACGTCATCATCGAGGACGACGTGGAGATAGGTGCTAACACCACCATCGACCGCGCCATGATGGGTTCGACCATCGTTCACAAGAATGCGAAGATAGACAACCTCGTCCAGGTGGCGCATAATGTCGAGGTAGGCGAATCGACCTTCCTCTGCGCGCAGGTAGGTATAGCCGGTTCTACCAAGGTAGGCAAGCACTGTATCCTCGCCGGCCAGGTAGGCGTAGCGGGACATATCGAGATTGCCGATAACTGTATCTTCGGAGCTCAGAGTGGTATCGCCAATTCGATCAAGAAGCCCGGTATGTACATGGGCTACCCCGCTATCGACGCAGGTATATGGCGCCGCGCGGTGGTCAGATTCAAACAATCAGGAACAAGAAACAACTAATTACATGAAGCAACATACTATCAAGGAGAGTTTCTCCCTCAGTTCGGTCGGTCTGCACACGGGTTTGCATATCACGGCGACGTTTAACCCCGCCCCTGCAAACACCGGCATCTGTCTGCGCCGCATCGATCTGCCCAAGCAACCCTGCTATCAGGCGCTGGCGGACTACGTCTCGGCTACCGAGCGCGGCACCGTGCTCGAGCACGGAAAATGGAAGATTTCCACCGTCGAGCACGCGCTGAGCGCCCTCTACGCCATGGGCGTGGATAACTGTATTATCGACGTCGATGCACCGGAGATGCCTATCCTGGACGGTTCGGCGCGGTTCTTCGTCAAGGAGATCCAGCGCGTGGGCCTCGAGGAACAGGACGCCGAGCAGAAAATATATGTCGTAACCGAACCCATCGAGTATATCTCCGAGCACGGCAACAGGATGCGCATCGAGCCTTGCGACCGCTACGAGGCGGATGTCACGATCGCCTTTCAGTCGGTTCTTCTGCGTGAGCAGCATGCTACGCTTACCGACCTCACGAAGTACCCCATGGAGATAGCTGCGGCGCGTACTTTCTGCTTCGTGCGTGAGATAGAACCCCTCCTGCGCGTCGGTCTGATCAAAGGCGGCGACCTGCAGAACGCCCTCGTCATCTATGAGACGGAGATGTCCCAGGAAGGTATGGATTATTTCTGCGACAAGATGGGTCAGCCCCATCTGGACGCCAAGAAACTCGGCTACCTCTCGCCCCTCAACTACCAGAACGAGCCCGCGCGGCATAAGCTGCTCGACGTCATCGGAGACCTCTCGCTCCTCGGCATGCGTATCCAGGGACGTATCGTAGCCTACAAACCCGGACACACCTTCAATACGCAGTGCGTCCGTCGATTAAGAAACCAAATATTAAGCGAATAAATATGATTTCTCCTTTAGCATCTATTCATCCCGAAGCAAAGATCGGTGAGAACGTAGAGATCGGTCCTTTCGTTTGTATCGACCGGGACGTAGAGATCGGCGACGGATGTGTCATTGATTCCAACGCTACTATCTGCCGCTATACCAAATTAGGCAAGAACTGCCATGTCTTCCCCTCCGCCGTCATCGGCGCTATCCCGCAGGATCTGAAGTTCCACGGCGAAGAGACCTGGACTCTCATCGGCGACAATAACGTCCTCCGTGAGTTCGTTACCGTCCACCGCGGTACCTTCAGCAAGGGCAAGACCGTCATCGGCAATAATAACCTCATCATGGCATACTGCCACGTGGCGCACGACTGTATCCTGCATGATCATATCATCATGTCCAACTGTACCCAGCTTGCCGGCGAGGTGGAGGTGGACGATTTCGCCATCGTCGGCGGCGGTACCCTCGTCCACCAGTTCAGCCATATCGGCGGCCACGTGATGATACAGGGCGGTTCGAAGATCAACAAAGACGTACCGCCGTTCGCTATCGCAGCCCGCGAGCCCATCTCCTATTGCGGCATCAACTCCGTCGGACTCAACCGCCGCGGCTTCACCCCCGAGCAGATACACACCATCCAGGAGGTGTACCGCATCATCTATAACAGTGGTCTCAACACCACCCAAGCGCTCGCCAAAGTAGAGGCAGAGATGCCCGCTTCACCCGAACGCGATATGATTGTTAATTTCGTTAAGGCCTCGCCCAGAGGTATCATTAAAGGATAAATTATGGAAGTAGAGAAAACGCAAAATGAGGAACGCAGCCTCAATTTTATTGAGCAGATTGTAGAGAAAGACCTCGCTGAGGGAGTGAATAACGGACGTATCCAGACCCGTTTCCCGCCAGAGCCGAACGGCTACCTGCATATCGGTCACGTCAAGGCCATCTGCATGGATTTCGGCATCGCCGAGAAATACAACGGCGTTTGTAACCTCCGTTTTGACGATACCAACCCCGCCAAAGAGGACACCGAATACGTAGAGACTATCGAGCGCGATATCCGCTGGCTCGGTTTTAAATGGGGACAGATATTCTACGCCTCCGATTATTTCCAGCAGCTCTATGACCTCGCCATCATGTTTATCAAACAAGGCAAGGCCTATGTCGATGAGCAGACGGCGGAGCAGATAGCCGAGCAGAAAGGAACGCCTACCGAGCCCGGTGTGGCTTCGCCTTTCCGCGACCGGCCTATCGAGGAGAACCTGCGTCTCTTCGAAGCCATGCAGCGCGGCGAGATAGAGGAGGGTAAGATGGTGCTGCGCGCGAAGATCGACATGGCGAATCCGAATATGCACTTCCGTGATCCGATCATGTATCGTATCATCACTTCGCATCCTCACCACCGCACGGGACGTAAGTGGAACGTCTATCCGATGTACGACTTCGCCCACGGACAATCCGACTATTTCGAGGGCGTGACGCACTCGATCTGTACCCTCGAGTTCGAGGTACACCGTCCACTCTACGACTGGTTCATCGACCAGTTCAGCGGACCGAACTTCTGCGGTCTCTCGCCTTACGGCCCGGACTACCGTCCGAAGCAACGCGAGTTCAACCGCCTCAATATCACCTATACCGTCATGTCCAAGCGTAAGATGCTGCAACTCGTCAAGGAAGGTCTGGTAGCCGGCTGGGACGACCCGCGTATGCCGACCGTCTGCGGTCTGCGTCGCCGCGGCTATACCCCGCAAGCCATCCGCACCTTCATGGATAAGATCGGCTATACCAAGGTCGAAGGCATGATCGACCAGGGTCTCCTGGAGCACACGATCCGCGAGGACCTCAAGGAGACCGCACCTCGTGTCTGCGCCATCTTCGACCCCGTCAAACTCGTCATCACCAATTACGAAGGTGGGGTTTCCGAGACCCTCGTCGCAGAAAACATTGACGGCCACCCCGAACTCGGTACCCGTGAGATGCAATTCGGTCGCGAGCTCTGGATCGAGCGCGGCGACTTCCTCGAGGAAGCGGATAATAAGTTCTACCGCCTCTCTCCCGGTGGCCGCGAGGTACGTCTCAAAGCTTCGTATATCATCCAGGCTACCGGTTGCGAGAAAGATGAAGACGGCAAGATCACGACCGTCTATGCCACCTACGACCCGAACTCCAAGTCCGGCACCGAAGGTGGTAACCGCAAGACCAAAGCGACCATCAACTGGGTGGAGTGCAAGTCTGCGCTCGACGCCGAGGTACGTCTCTACGACCGCCTCTTCGCCGTCGAGAACCCCTCTGCTGAGGAAGGCGATTTCCGCGACCTGCTCAACCCCGACAGCCTGGAGGTGAAGACAATCAAGATCGAGAGTGCCCTCCGCTGCGAGTTGCATGAGCCGGTGCTCAAGGACGGTATCGAGCAGGAAAACCACTATCAGCTCCTCAAACAGGGCTACTTCGTGGTCGATCCTGACACCACGTCCGATCACTTGGTACTCAACCGTACCTGCTCCCTCAAGGATAACTACCTCAAATGAGAACCCGTCTCTACAACGGCAAAGAGCAGATCTTCTGCGCCTGGCGGCACCGATGGGTGCGCCTGACGCCGGAAGAGTGGGTTAGACAGCAGTTGTTGCACCGCATGGTGGAGCAACTCGGATATCCCGCCTCGCTCATCGCCGTTGAAGTGGCGATCACCGTAGGGGAGGTGCATAAGCGCTGCGACGCGGTAGTCTATGACCGGGCTATGCAGCCCCTTCTCCTCATCGAGTGTAAGGCGGAGACCGTCCCCCTGACCCAGAAGACCCTCGACCAAGCAATCACCTATAATCGTAAACTCAACGTGCCGTTCCTCTTGTTACACAACGGCCCGCAATCTATATTTGTAACACTTAACCCGGATGGAACAAATCATTACGCTCAACGATGCCCTGGATACACCGACCTTCTACGGTGTGAATAATGCCAATATCCTCTGTCTCAAGAACCAGAACCCCGACGTACGCGTCGTAGCGCGCGGATACCAGGTCAAGGTCTCCGGCTCTGACGCTGCCATCGAGCGGTTTGAGAAAGCGCTGCGTCTCTGCGAGACCTTCTGCGTGCGCAATAACCGCCTCACGGAGCAAGATATCCTGCTCCTCCTCCACGGCGACAAACCCCACGAGCAGGCTACCGACAACCTCATCCTCCATGGCGTCAACGGCAAGTCTATCTACGCCCGCTCTACGAACCAGCAGGCGCTCGTCAAGTCCTATGAGGACAACGACCTCCTCTTCGCTATCGGTCCTGCCGGTAGCGGTAAGACCTATACGGCGATTGCTCTCGCCGTGCGGGCGCTCAAGAACAAAGAGGTGCGCCGCATCATCCTATCCCGTCCTGCCGTCGAAGCAGGGGAGAAATTAGGCTTCCTGCCGGGTGATATGAAAGAGAAGATCGACCCCTACCTGCAGCCCCTCTACGACGCCCTCCAGGACATGATTCCCGCCGCCAAACTGACGGAGTACATGGAGAAAGGTACCATCCAGATTGCTCCGCTCGCTTTCATGCGCGGACGCACCCTCTCTGACGCCGTCGTCATCCTCGACGAGGCGCAGAACACGACGGTGCCCCAACTCAAGATGTTCCTCACCCGGCTCGGTATAGGCGGAAAGATGATCGTCACCGGTGACCTCACCCAGGTGGACCTGCCCGCTTCCCAGAAATCCGGTCTGCGCGACGCCATCGAGCGCTTCCAAAACATCAAAGGACTGCGTATAATAGAGTTTGACGAGAAAGATATCATCCGACATCCCCTCGTCAAACACATCGTTGCCGCCTACGGCAAATAACCCGTCGCTCTCTCTTATCCTACCCGGTAAGCCTTGGGCGTCACGCCCACACGGGATTTGAAGAAGCGGTTGAAGAACGCGACGTTGTCAAAACCCAGACTCAGCGCGATCTCTTTCACCTGGTGGTTCGTGAGTTTCAACTGCGACTTGGCGTCCGTGATGATCGCCTCGATGATGATATCTCCGGCGGTCTTGTTTCCCACCGACTTGATGGTCGAGCATAGATGCGGCAGTGTCAGTCGCATCGCCTCGGCGTATTGGCTCACGTGGTGCCACTGTTGGTAGTGTTGCAGTACCAGCTGGCAGTAGTCCTGATAGATCTCCGTCTTGCGGTCCAGCGGCTTCACCAAGTACTCGTCCTGCTCCTTCGCATACTTCGTATAACTCGTCTGCAGCAGGTTGAAGATATGTACCATCTTCTCCGTGTCAAGCATTGTCGGCTCGGCGTTCAGCGCCGCGATGATCGTGTCGTACATCGAGCAAAGCACCTTCATGTGGTTGTCGCTCACGTGGATCTTCGGCGAGTGTAACTGCAACGCCGACAGCGACATGCGGTTGTTGACCGTATATTTCTCCAGGAACTTACTGCCGAACACAATCCAATAAACCAACGCGTCGTCCGAAAACTCGCGGATCAGGAAGAAACTGCCCGGCTCTAAGAGTAACACGTCATTCGCTTTGAAATCATATTCGGTCACGTTGATCGTCGCGTGCGCCGTTCCGCGCACCAACAAGGCGTACACGCCGCACATGATCTTACACGGGAACCGACCGTATTCGTTCATCAACTTGCCGCTGGCATCACCAACCATGTAATCGCCGTACGGACAATCTACAATAGGGATATTATTCTCGTTCATCTTAATAATTGTATCAAATTTGGGTGCAAAGGTAGCACTTTTTTTTGAATTATGCAAATATTCGTACTCTTTTTGTGCTATTTTATGCAAAAAAAAGAAGAACCACTCTCGTGATTCTTCCGTTGACCTAATGCGTTTCGCTTAGCCAAGTTTGTTTACGAAGCGTGCCAGTTTCGATTTGAGGTTGGCAGCTTTGTTCACATGGATGATGTGACGCTTAGCCAATTTGTCCAGCATAGAGCTTACTTTAGGCAGAGCCTCTGCGGCTGCAGCTTTGTCGGTAGTCTTGCGCAGGTCGCGCACAGCGTTACGTGCGGTTTTAGCGTAGTAGTGGTTGTGTGCTTTGCGCGCTGCCGTTTGGCGAATACGCTTCAAAGAGCTTTTGTGATTTGCCATCTTTGTTTTTTGTTGTTTTGTATCCTTCGGGCTTTGAGAGGATCACCCGCAGGAGATTGTTTTATAGGAAGGTCTTGTAGTGCCAAGGGGAATCGAACCCCTATTGCAAGAATGAAAATCTTGAGTACTAACCGTTATACGATGGCACCCGGAGGTGTCCCCGTTAATCGGGGAAACCGGCCTCCGCCGGAAGGGGCACTCCCACATACTCGACGAAAAACCGCGCAAAATTACTACAATTTTTTGAATTGAGCAAATATTTTTGCATTTTTTTTACTTTATTATGCGTTTTTGTGTCCAAAACGCCAAATATTCTTGCTCTGACTGCCCCGGAGTGGGGATTAATTCCGCTTTTTTGAGTTCCCCTAATGCCTCCAGGTCCATGATCGTCGAGTAGCCCGAGCGGGCGATGATATGTCTCGCGCCATGCAAGACCCTCGCTAACTCTTCGTCCCCTAAGTACGGCACGATGGTGATGTTCCCCCGTTTCATGCGTGTGTTCGGTCGGTTCATCAAGCCCTGCACGATCAGTACAGACTCCTCTTTTCCCGCGTACCGCGCTGCTATCTCCCGCTCCAAGATCGTCCGTTGCGGCTCCAGGCCACTGAGTAGGGCGACCGTCTCATAGGAATCAGTCCTCCGTGAGCTCATTTCCGTGACCATATCGCGACCATTACGTACGTCACGGTACGGTTCGAACCGGCTTTGGGGACCGATATATTTAAGATTTGAAATTTGAAATTTGAAATTTGAAATTTTGGGATGCCCTAACTCGCCGCTCAGGCTTCGCTCTTTCTCCTCATAGTCGGGTATCCACACCTCTTTATATTTGGCGCACACGCGCGCGTGAAGCCGCTCCGCGAGACCTTCCGCCCATCGCCATCCGCGGGGCAGGAAGATATGCAGCTGGTGGGTCATATAGACACTCCGTAAATCAGGATTCGCCTTCTTTGTCTTTGGGCTAAGATAGCATCCGAAACGGTTATCCGAGAGCACCATGTCGAACTTCTCCTCGCGTAGCACCGCCTGCAGCAGCGCATGGTCCTTCATCGCCCAACTCAGGATTTGCGGCATCGCTTTCACCATCGCCCATACCTGCCGTCTGCCTTTTCCGTACCGTAACTTCAGCGGCGCGAGATAGACGTATCGCAACTTCGGGAAATGTTTTCTCAGCAGCGTCAGGCTCTCCCCGTCGCCCCCTAAGATGACCTCATGACCATCGGCGATGAAACGCTCTACCAGCGGCACACAGCGGCTTGCGTGACCCAATCCCCAGTTTAATGGTGCGACGAGAATCTTCATTGTAGTGGAAAAGTATTATGCAGAAATAGAGACCTCGTACCCCTTCGCACGTAGCGGCGAGGCGATGCGCTCCATCTCCTCGCGGGAGATCTTCTCAAGATGTTCCTCCGGCGTCTTGCGGTCGATGACGTAGATCATGATCTGTTTGGGGCGCAGCCTCTCGACCGCTTTGTACCACGCGTCTAACTCTTCGGGTGTCGTGTTGTCGATGGGCTTGCCGTCATGCTCGCCGCGCAGGAAACAGGTCTGCAGCGTGAAGTCGCCCTCGAACTGCGCCAGCCATCCCATGATCCGCTCGACCGTCAGTTCTTTATTCACCGGCAGGTCTATCCGCCGCATCATCTCGTCCGTCCCGGCGTCGAGTTTGAGGATGCGGTTGTCGCATCGCTTCAGCGCGGCTACCACGTCCTCTCTGCCTAATTGCGTCGAGTTGGACAGCACGCTCACTTTGGCGTCCGGGCAGTATTGGTCGCGTAGCGCACAGGTGTCCTCGATGATGCCGAGGAAATCCGGATGAAGGGTCGGTTCGCCGTTGCCGGAGAAAGTGATAACGTCGAGAGATGTACCATTTGGGCAGGTACCATTTACTATTTGGCGTAGCTTCGCTTCCAACGCCGCACGTACCTCCGAGCGGGTAGGTAGCTGTGGATGGTCCACCGGCGTATTCCACCCGCACTCACAATAAACGCAGTTGAATGTGCAGAGCTTATGCTCCAACGGCATAAGCTCCATCCCTAAACTCACGCCGAGTCTCCGGCTGTGAATCGGTCCGTATGCAATCTCTCCAAATAACATAAACTTCTAAACTTCCAAATTCTAAACTCCCACTCTGTTCCCTAAGATCTTACATATCTCGTTTCGTTGGGCAATGAGCTGCGGCTGGTAGGCCAGCAGTTGTGCCTGTTTGTTCCAATCGCCTGCTTCCTGCGCTGCCTTCAGGTCCTGCTCCACTTGGTCGATCTGCATGTTGATGACCGTCAGTTTGATCTCGTACAGCAGTTGGGTCACGAGTTCGCCCAACCGTCTCTCGCCGTTGCTCTGGACGAACTGATACCGCTCGGCGATCATCTCTATCGCCAGACTGCTGACCGTGGGATCGGGGTGGAACTTAAAGAACTCCTCCGATCTGAATCCCTCGTCTTTGCAGTGTGCCTTGAACTCGTCCATGATCGTCTGATAGACCGGTACCGGCGGGGCTATCTCGTCGCCCTCAAGGGTGTAGATGATCACTTCGCCGATGGTATAGACCGTGCCGTCCACCTCTATCGGCCGCTCGCCGTAACGGACGAGAAGCTGGATGAGGTTATAGTAGTTCTGCTCCAACGGTGTCTTCGGGGCTACCACGGGTTTCTGCTGGTGAACCTGAGTCGGGTTGACGACCGCCGTGGGGTTCACGGCTTCTTTCTGAGCTTCGTTCTTCGCCTCCTTGTCGCGTTCCTCCATCTTCTTGCGGCGGATAGAGACGACCTCGTTGGTCAGAACCTGCTCGCTCATGTGGAGCCGCTCCGCGCAGTCTTTGATATAGACCTGCCGCGTGATGATATCCGGGATGATGGCGATGGAGGACGTGATATCTTTGATCAGCGCTGCGCGTTTGAAGGGGTCGTCCCCGGCATCTTTGCTCAGCAGCGCGGATTTGAAACGGATGAAATCTGTCTGGTGTTCCTCGATATAACGGATGAACTCCGTGGAGTCATGACTCTGGGCGTAACTGTCGGGGTCCTCACCGTCCGGCAGCAGCACCACCTTGACGTTAAACCCTGCCTCGAGGAACATGTCGATACCCCGTAGCGCCGCATGGATACCTGCCGCGTCGCCGTCGTAGAGCACGGTGATGTTACTCGTGAACCGTTTGATGAGCCATATCTGCGGTTTGGTCAACGCCGTACCGCCGCTCGCGACGACGTTCTCAATACCCGACTGGTGCATCGAGATGACGTCCATCTGTCCCTCCACGATGTAACACATATCCGTCCGGGAGATGGCTTGTTTGGCTTGGAAGAGACCGTATAACTCGTTGGTCTTGGAGTAGATGATGGAGTCCGGCGAGTTGACGTATTTGCCGACGTTGTCTTTCTTCTTGAGGATACGTCCGGCGAAGGCTACGGGTTTGCCGCTGACGGTGAAGATCGGGAAGATCACCCGGTCGCGGAACCGGTCGTACAGACGGCCGTCCTCACTCTTACCCACCACGCCGACACCGATCTTGGTATCGACATTATTGGTGATGAACTCCTCCTTGAAGCCCTGTTCCTTCAGCGCCTTCGCCAAGGGGTTGCCTTTCTCCGGCGAGTAGCCTAACTGATACTTCCGGATGATGTCATCCCGCAGCCCGCGCTCGTGGAAATAGCTCATACCGATCGCCTGACCTTCGGGAGTCTCCCATAGCTGCTTCTGAAACCATTTATTGGCGAACTCATTGACGACGAACATCGACTCGCGGTTATCCTGCCGCTGTTGCTCTTCGGCGGTCATCTCGCGATCCTCGACCTCGATATGGTACTTCTTGCCCAACTGCTTCACCGCCTCGACGAACGAGCACTGCTCGATCTCCATGATGAATTTGAGGGCATGTCCGCTGGCTCCGCAACCGAAACACTTGTATATACCTTTGGAGGGGCTGACGGTGAACGAACCGGTCTTCTCGTTATGGAAAGGACAAAGCCCGATGAGGTTCGCGCCGCGTTTGCGCAGCGTGACATAATCGCTCACCACCTCTTCTATCTTGGCAGCCGCGTGGATCTTATCTATCGTCTCGCGAGGGATCATTCTCTATCCTTTGCCTTTATTCCGAATACCAGAAATAGACACCTAACTTAATACTCCATTGGTCAAAGCGTCCGCGGGTATGTACACCGTTGGCGAAATCTGCGCTCTTATAGGGGTTGATCAGACCGAAGTCATACCCGCCGCGCAGGAAATAGCGCTTGTACTGGAATCCCGCTCCGACACCCCAGGTGATATTCAGCCGCTTGAAGGAGTTCTGATCGTCATCCGTCACGTAGGTGTTCACCCTATCGCCGCGGGTATAAACGACCTCTTCCGACGGCAAGTGGGTCACCGGGTCTATCGGCATGTCGCGTGTGTCTCTGCGCCAGTTCAGCGCCAGACCGCATTGGATGGTCGGACCCGTATAAAGCATCAGGTAGGTCTCTTTCGCCACCTCGAACTTATACTGCCAATCGACGAAGAGCTCCACCTCGCTGTAGGTGATCATCGTGCGGTCCTCGGGGTAGTCGTTGTTGGGGTAACGCTGCTTCCATCCGCCGTTGGAGACGCCGAAGGTATAGTTGATACCGATCGTGCTTCCGAAGCCTGCTATATAACTCGCATCATAGACCAGACCGGCCTTGAAGCCGTTCAGGGGGATATGGTGGCTCAGGCTGTCTTTCGCATTCGGGTCATTGACGCGCAATGTCGGTCGCGCCCAGCCCAGCTGGATGCCCAAACCCTGTTTCGGCAGATCTACCGCCCATGCTCCCATCGCCAGGCATACTGCCATCATTGTCAAAAATACTTTCTTCATATTTTTTTATTCGTGATTACGTGATTACGTTATTTCGTTATCTTTCTGAACACATCGATCGGACTGGTCGGCCGGCTCTCCTCTTCCCAGAAGAACTGTGTCAGCCTGTCTCCGCCTTCGGGGATCTGGTCCATGGGGTAGAGGACTCCCGTGGTCTCTTTGGTGAACCGCATGTGGTGGATCTTTCTCTCCTCTACGTACATCCGGATAAAACTGCTCTCCGTCGTGTTCATCCCTACGTACGAGCCGTCGCTCTCTTTGGCGTAGTAGATCGTCAGAGCGTTGCCGTCCGTATCGATGGTCTTCACCTCGCCGTCCACGAGGTAGGCGATGACCTCTTTGCCGCTCATCTGGTTGAAGTACTCCAGGGTGTCGTGCATCACGCAGAGGGCGTTACCTGTTCCGACAGCGTGCTCGACGGTGCCGTTGACGATATAGATGGTGATGCTGTCGGCGGCTATCTGCTGGTTCTCGCTCCAGGTGATAGGGTGGGTATAGAGGTGCATCGTCGAGTCCGAACCCAGATAGACCATCGAGTCGCAGACCATCTGCATGTCGTCGCGGAAGACCCGTACGCCGTAGTAGGCTCGCGCAAGGCGGTAGGTGCTGTCCAGACGGGCACTGTCGGTATAGTTCATCTCTTCGGTAAAGAGCGTGTCGGCGTGGATATAGGTATAATGCGCGGTGTCGGACCAATCGACCATCAATGCGCTGTCGGTCGCGTAACCGCGGCTGTGTTCCTCCCACATCTGGCCGTACTCGCCCGTGAGGGTGATATGTTGCGCCGAATCGCTCATCGTCATCTCACCCAACACCTGCCCGAAACCGATCCGTTTGTCGTAATAGATGGTGTCGCCGGTCATCATCTTACCTTCTATATGGTGCACCACCGACCGGTCGAGCAGCATCGACCGCTCCGTCTGGGTGTTATACCATCCGCGCGAGGAGTGGATATCCGTCTCCTTCTCGTAGACGATCTCCGTCGGGGAGACGATGTCGGCTACCTTCGTGTCGGTGTTGTAGAGCAGGGTGTCGCTCGTCAGTACGAACTTCGGGTTCGTGAGAACGACCTCTCTGCTGAAGACCGCCTGTTTGGTGTTCGGCCGGTAGCTGCCGCGGACGGAAGTGAGGGTATTGAGCGAGTCCCGTACTTCGCCTCCTGCGAAATAATAGGTTACTCCTGCCGCGCGGTCGTAGTTGAGGCTGTCAGTGGTGAGGATAGTGGGGTTCTCCGTCTCGCGGCCGTGTATCAGACGTACGTGGCTGCGAAGCCGGGCTAACTTGATGTTTCCGTCGTAGAAGAGCTTGTCGCCAAATCCCCGTAAGGTGTCGCCCTGTACGAACCGCACATGTCCGAAGGCGTCCAGCGAGTTCGTGCCCTCGTAGAAATACGCGCTGTCGCAGTACATCAACGCTTCTTCATGGCGGAAGATCACATTCCCCCTCAGGATCTGCGCATTCGCTATCCGCTCCTCGTCAAAACTCAGATTCTCCGCCCGCTCCAGATACACCATCGTTTGACCAAAGGAGTAAGGAATAAGGAATAAGGAATAAAGACTAATTACTATTAGTCGATGGTAATATATCTTCATTCTTTCAGTGAACATAGTGAACTGTCTATACTCTAGGTCAGACCTGGTAGCGGTCTAATGAATCCACCCCGGGTACTCAAAGTCGCATCCCTGCCATTCGGGGCTGATCTGCACGAAGGTGCTCTTCTGTTTCTTCAAAATCCACTCATGGATGAAGTCTGCGCTCAGTTTGGCTTCTAACATCCCTTTGATGGCCTGGAAGTCATCGGTGAGGTTGGCGCGGTGTACGTCGGTCTTCTTCGCCACGCGCACGATGGCGCATACCTCGCGGTTCTTCGCGGGATCCATCATCACGAAGGGTTGGGATACCTCGCCCTCGTTGAGGTTATAGATCTGCTTGGCGATCTCCGGCGCGAGGTCCTGGTACTCAAAACGGCTGCTGCCGGTATTGGGGTTGATCATCAGACCGGCGTTCATGACGGTGTTCTTATCCTGCGAATAGCGGATGACCGCCTGCTCAAACTGAATACTGTCTGCCTCGATGAGCTGACGGATACTATCCAGCCGCTCGATGGCGTTCACCTTGTCCGTCGCACTGATACGCGGACGGAGGAGGATATGGCGGCAGTTGATGCGCTCGCCTTTCTTCTCGATGAGCTGGATGATATGGTATCCGTATTCGGTCTGTACGATACGGCTCACGCGCTTGGGGTCGTTGAGGTTAAAAGCCACGTCGGCAAACTCGCTGACGAGCTGTCCGCGGCCTACGAACCCTAACTCACCACCACGTTTGGCGCTCTCGGTGTCCTCGGAGTAGAGGCGGGCTAACATGCCGAAATCCGCCGTGCCGTTCTGTACGCGCTCGGTATATTCGCGCAGCCTGCTCTTCACACGCTCCGTCTCTTCGGCCGGTACCGGAGGCTCGAAACTCAGTATCTGCACCTCCACCTGTGCCGGCATCATCGGGATGGAGTCGATGGGCAGTTTGTTATAGTACCGGCGTATGTCTGCCGGGGTGGGTTTGATGTCCGAAGTGAGTTTCTGCTGCATCTGCTGGATGATCATCTGGTTGCGGACGGTAGTCATCATCTCCTCGCGGATCTCGCTGCTGGTCTTGCGGAAATACTCCTCCATCTTCTCTTTCGAACCGATCTGGCTGATGTAGTAGTTGATCCGCATATCCACTTGGTGGCTCACCGACGACTCGTTGGCTTCCACGGAGTCCAACTCTGCCTGGTGCAGGAACAGTTTCTGCACGGCTAACTGCTCGGGGATGACGCAATAGGGGTCGCCGTGGATCTGCTGACCCTCATACTGCGCCCTCAGTCGCTCTTCCTCTACCTCACTGCGCAGGATAGCCTCGTCGCCGACCACCCATATCACTTCGTCTATCACCCCCTGCGCCCGCACCGCCAGGCTCAGGGATAAAAATATATATATGATACTTCTCTTCATAATCAATCTGTGTTCTGTCAGGCCGCAGGCCGGTCTTTATTCATAGAATTTTATCGTTCCTTTCTGTATGGCCTCGTTGTATAGCCGTTCGCGTTCTTTTTGCAGGAACTCCACCTGTCTTGTGCTCAGTACGATCTTCTCGATCCGCGGACGGGCGTAGTCGATAGGCATCTGCTCGCCCCGCAGCTTCTTGTCCGTCACCTGCAGCAGGTAGGTCTTCACGCTGTCGGCTTTCTCAATCTGGTTCTTGGTCTTGAGCAGGCTCTCGAGTTCGGTGCGGTCCATCGGGATAGTACCTAACAGGTCCGTCGTGGTTCGCCATCGGTCGTCAAAAAGCTCATAGCCCGCGGCGTTCTGATAAGCGTATTTCTCGATGGCATCCATCTCTTGCTTTGCCAACCAGGTGCGCAGCTTGTCGATCTTCGGCGCGTCGTTCGGTACAACGACGATCATGCCTCTGACGATGCTCTCGTCCAGGATAAACCGGTCGGGCATCTCCTGGTATATCTGCGCGACGGTACTGTCCGCCACACCTTTGGGCATCCGTCGCTCGACCAGGTACTCCTCGTAAGCGTGGACGTAAAGAGCCTTCCGGTAGTCCTCTACCATCCGGTCGATCTCTTTATTGGAGCGGCCTTTCGCCTGCTCATAAACCAGCTGATCTTTCGCCCACTGACTGATATACTGCTGCGCCACGTGGATACTGTCCTCGCCCGTGAGACCCACCGTCAGCGAGTCCAAGGTAGAGCGATAGAGGTACTGACCGTTGACTTCCGCCACGGAGCCTACCTGCTGTTTCTTCTCCAAAACCGTACATCCGACAAGCAAAAACCCTGCCAAAACAACCGAAATGATCTGTTTCATTGTCATAAAATCATATTTCGGGCGCAAAGTTACAAAATTTCTTGCACATACGCAAATTTTTTTGTACTTTTGCGCCCGAAACGGAACGATTATGGACAAGATTTCTTAAATTTCCGAAAGGTCGCAGCCGGCATAGTCGCTCAGGTCGATCACCTCGACCCGGTATACTTTTTTATTTTAGTGTAACAATACGTAGAGGTCGCGGTCACGTCGCGGTCATATCGCGGTTTTGAGCCGTAAATAGGCCTCAAATAGGCAGTAATTAGGAAGTTATAGGGTGGATGTCGGATGGATGTCAGGTGGATGTCGGATAACATCCGACCTAATGGACGATGTTTCTGCCGCATAGCATGCGGCGCAATAGACGAAAGTTTTTAGGCGGACGGGTAGACCGGCG
>ONEG01000013.1:679-53878 GCA_900316845.1 uncultured Bacteroidales bacterium | reverse complement strand
AAACTAAAATTGAAAATGAGCCCGGTACAATACCGAACTCACTTTCAAAATCAAGTCAAATAGATTTAATAATCTGTCCAAATTTTTGGGGTCACCTCATTGGGGTGCTTTTTTTTTGATATGACCAAAATTCAAAAGTTCTGAATATGCATCACGGCATGGAAGAACGCCTCGTTGTCGAGGTCGGAACGGTTGCGAACGCGGGTCTTGTAGGTATAGACGGTGTTGATGGAGTAGTCGAGCACTTTGCTGATCTGCTCGTTGTCCGTGATACCCAACCGGATGAGCGCAAAGATACGCAGTTCGGTAGAGAGGAGCTCGTTACCCTTGACCGTCAGTTGTTCTCCCTCGCGCAAGAGCGCGTTGAAGTCCCGGATGAAGTTCGGGAAGATATGCAGGAACGATTGGTCGAACTGCTTGTAGAAATCCCGTCGGCAGTTATGGGCATCGATATAATTAGGGATGACGACGAGTTCGTCGGTCCGTTTCTCTTGTGCTTTGCGGCGTACGAACCGCTCGTAGCGTTCGAGCCTCGTCAGCAGGTCCGACATGCTGCAACAAGAGGTACCGATATACTCCTCTTTGATGCGGTTGGCTTCTATCAGTTTGTCGTTCATCGTCTGGATAGTGTTTTTCGCCTTTCTGATAGCGCGCATGCGGTTGGCAAGGATGATGAGCGTGATGATAAGAGCGGTGAGGAGGATATAGAGCAAGGCGGACTGAAAAGCGATGAGGTGGTTTGTGTGTTCGAGCGTCTGCAGTTGTTCTTGCTCGATGATCGGCATGATTCGTCCTACGGAGAGTTGCCGGTGCCGTGCGTTGTAGTACTCCGCGTCGTCCATCGCCTGACGGATGTAGCCGGCTGCGCGTTGGAGGTCGCCCTCCTGATACAGTCTCTGCGCCACGAGCGCCAGGGCAATCGCCTCTTTGGTTGAACTGCGCAGGTCGCTGATGGCGGCTTGGATGAGGTATGAGTCCGCCAGATCGGTCTCCCCTTGCAGGGTATAAGCGTGGGCGATGGAGGAGTAGGCAATGGCTTTCTCATGCTCGGTGATGGAGGAGCAGGCGAGTGCGAGTTTGAACTGCTCGATGGCGCGAGGGTAGTCGTTCATCTTCGACCGGTACAAGGCAGAGGTGCTCCAGTACTGCACCGTGTCGGACGGATCAAGGAGCTTTAACGCTTTCTCGCTCAAGGAGTTACCCTCGGTGGTGTAGGTATAACTGAGGTCGCCTTGGACATAATCCGCCATGTCGTATTTGAGCCGCGCAAAATGGGTGTAGTAGTATATCTGGTCCTCCTTGCTGAGCGTGCCCGGATCGATGCTGCTGAAGACCGCAACGGACTCGTGGAAGAGACCTGAGCTGAGGTAGATGAATGCGCGTTTGAGTTCCGCCTGCGCCCGGTAGTCCGGGTGTCCTAAGAGTTGTGCCTCATCGACCATCTTATTGACCAGACTGAAGGCGGTGTCGTAGTTGAGAGACTGGTACTCCTCAAAGAGGAGCACATATCTCTCGTACGTACTGAGCGATTCGTCCTGCCGGATGCCGTCAATACGCTGGTGTTTGAGATGGTCGTAAACGGCTTTCTTTTGCAGCTCCTGATCTAAGAGATCAATCTCGCTTTGCTGCATCGCAAGGGTGCTGAGGCTCCCGGCGCACAAAGCCAGCAAAAACAAATATTTCAGTTTATCCATCATCTGTTATCTATTATCTATCATCTATTACCTATCATCATTCTCCCCATCGCATCATAGACGCATCCATTCACGGAGATATAGAGTCTCCCGTCGCGAAAAAACTTGTGTGCGTCGGTCGGTTTGTCGAGGTCATCGGTCGTGATGCCCTGCCCCGACGGAGTAGGCGGTTGGCAGTCGGCGTCCTGCGTCCAGCTCAGCGCGGAGGGGACGTTGTTCATATCCCGGAGGACGTTATTGAAAACGAGGTTGCAGTAGGTCATCGTGCCGTTGGCGGCAGCGAAATAGATACCGTTGTACGCAGCGGTGTTGACGGTGAGGTTCTTGAGGGAGATGTTACTCAGGGGCTTTCCGTTCACCGCCCGGATGAAGACGGCATGACAGCGGGAGTCATTGATCTCGATATTGTTGAAATGAATATTATAGATGGCATAATTAGTCGTCGAACCGATATTAAGCGCGCCTTGCATATTCCCCCAAAAATCCCCCTTGTTACCGCGTGTGCCGTTGATACAACCGGAGTGCCGGATGGTGATGTCGTAGAGGTTGAAAGCTCCCTGCTGACTGAACCCGTTACCTGAGAAATCCGAGTTGACGCGTGCGCCGGCCTCCAAGGCATCGGCGATGAAGAGGTGGTGTGCCGTGTGACCTTTTCCGCCGAAGAATCCTAACGAACTCGCTCGCCAGTTGTTCTCCGCCGTGCAGTATGCGAAGGTCACGTTCGAGCATAACTTACCGGAGCTCCACGACGCCATGTCGTCATCGCCGTTATTGCGGAAGGAGCAGTAACGCACCGTGTGACCGTTGCTGCCGTGCGAACAGTTGACTCCGTCGGCGTAGTTATTGCGGAACCGGCAATGCTCGATGAGGAGGTTATTGCTGCCTTTGCTCGAGTAGTCGGATACCCATACACCGCATTCGAAATGCTCCACCCAGCAGTTGCGGATGACGGAGTTCGAGCCGAAACAGTTCTGGAAACCCTTACCTACCTGATAGGAGCTGTTGCCGTTATAGTACCGCTGGTTATTGACGGTATTGAGATACAGTCCCTCAATGCGGAGGTTGCTGGAGGAGCCTTCTATACCGCGGTAGGAGTAGGTGGTCTGGTTGTTGCTGGCGGCATCGAAGTATATCTCCGTGTACCACATCCCTGCGCCGATGAGCTGCGTATTGTCGCCGTTGGTGAGGTACAGACGCCGGTGGCTCACCCATCGTCCTTCGGGGAAGTAGATGATCTTACCCGGATTGGCAGTGATGAAATCCTGCATGTCCGTCACGCCGTCGTACCGGATCTTATTGCCGGAAAGGCTCTCGAAGGTCACTCTCTCCGGTACCGGCTCCAACTCTGCAAAATCGATGGTGTAAGGCGTGGTGTTATTGTCGGCCTTGACGATCTTGAGGTACTCGCCGGAGGCTACGGGGCGGGATAAGCGGACGTGCATCTCGTCAAACCGCATACGCACGACATTGCCTCCACCGGGAGTAGCCGGCGTGTTGGTGGGGTAGCTCCCGCCGTTGACGGTATATTGCCATGCCCAGTAGCTATTGAGCGTGAGCGAACCTACCTTGTCGTTGCCGGCGTAGATGTCGATGTTACCCGTTGTGCCTGTTCCTGACGCATTATCCGGCAGCGAGAAACGGATCGTCAGACCGTCTCCCGCTTTGTTCACTTTCCACTGAACGTAACTATTGACGTTGATGAGCTGCACTGCCTGCTGATGGGAGGCTTCGGACTGCAGGTCAGCCTGATCATCCGAAGCGGCAAGGAAAGTGCCGTTGGTCTCGCAGTGGTCCGGCTCGGCTTCGTAGCGCTCGTAAGGGCGGTTGTAGTAGCCGCGTTGCTGCGCGTCGGTCGCGAACGTGTACACGTGCGATCCTTCTACTATAGGCTCAGGCTCAGGCGTCGGCTCGGGGTCAGGATCCGGTGTGGGGGTGGTACTATAGCACGGCTCGGTGATGACGCAGGGCGCAGCGTAGCCTTTCTGGTTGATCCATGTGTAGATATTTCCCGCGTAGTCGTTGGTAAAGAAGACCGGGCATGTATGCGTGCCGGTATAAGCCGCCGTACGGAAGAAGCAGTCGCTGTTGCCGATGACGTTATCGCTCGGGTTAATCCACCATCCCTCAGGATCGGTACAGAAGCCGAAGATGTTACTGTAGATAGCAGTCCGGCTGCCTAAAGCCGGAGTGACCCAGGACGAAGCGAGTTGGGCGATGTTGATGGTCTTGCCGTAGATGTTTCCGGTAATATGGAACAGGCGGTCGCCGTCACGAGCGATATTCTGCGCCCCGTCGCTCGTGAGCGAGAAGTTCGTGCAGATGCCGCGGTGTTCGTTCTCCGCCAGCCATCCGACCCAGCTCGTGCCGGTGATGTCGATGGCGAAAGTGAATGTCTCGTCCGCTTCGAACGAGTTACTATCGGCAAAACGGTTCGTCGAACAATCCCATTTGACGACATAGCATCCGTCGGAACCGATAGGGTTATTGAGCGTCTGAGCGGCGTTGATAGCTGCGCTGAGAACGATTGCCAACGCAAAGAAGAGAAGCTTATTCATGATAGTGTATGATTAAAATCTGCTGCAAAGATACAATAACTTTTTGACATAAGCAAATCTGCCCTCCAAAAATCAAGCAAAAAAGGGTACTTTTAAATGATAAAATATCTTGATAATTTTTGACTGATAAATGCTTGTTATTATATTTATATAATAAATACAATCTTAATTATCAAAAAACTCTATATTTTCATTGTACTATTTTCGTATGTGCGTGGAAAGCAGTAATTTTGTGCAGCATTTTGAAGAAAAGAGGCATAACGCCTTGTTAATAAAATAAAATGTTTAACTATTAAATTTTTCAAATCATGAAAAAGATTTTTACATTTGTTGCTCTCGTAGCAATGGCAATGGTGGCAAACGCTCAGGCAAGTTACGATCTGAACAACCCGATTGGTCAGGATGGTCGTTACATCGTTAAATGGGATTGTGCAAAGGGTCAATTTGCAGAATCCAATAACTTTGAGCCGGGCGAGACCTTTACTTTCGCAGTGGACATCACAGGTACCGGTTGGGTTGACCAGATTCAAGCCGGCGGACCGCAAGGTTCTACCCGTTGTATGGCTGCTAACATCTGGACGAACTACGGTCCTAAGAAAGATGCAACCAACCGTCTTAAACACATTCAAGGTAATATCTACGGCGCTACCTATAACTTCCAGCAAATGCTTGAGGAGGCTGACCCGAGTTTGGCAGGCAAGATTGCTGCATTGGACACTATCGTTTACACCTATTGCCAGCTGTTCATCTTTGCTTATACCGAGGAAAACAATGGTGTAGAATGGTACGTGGACGCTCAGCAGGTGCAGGCTCCGGCTTCTGACTGCTTCTTCGCTACTATTCCTTCTACCGGCAAGTCTGATCCTGAGTTCTATTCCGATGACTACGATGAGGGTATGTACGGCATTAGCGAGAAGGGTTACGCCGCTCCTTGTGTATCTGCAGCAGCCGGTGTCGAGAACACAGAGATCAAGGCTAAGAGCGCTAAGTTCATCGAGAACGGTCAGCTCTATATCATCTCCAATGGCGTTAAGTACAACGCTCTGGGTGCTGAGGTAAAGTAATCTGTTTATAATCAGCCGGAGCGGCTATATGCCGCTTCGGCTTTTTCTTTTCTTTCCACTATTAGTTATTTATCATGAGAAACCACTTACAAAGAGCCCTTGTCTTAAGTATAGGTCTCATACTTTCAATCACACTCTTCGCTAAATCCATTTCGGGTACCGTCCGCGATGCGAACGGGGAGACGATCGTAGGTGCGAGTGTGTTGGTACAGAACACGACGACCGGCACCGTGACGGATCTGGATGGCCAGTATCAATTAGATGTTGAGACGGGCAAGAAGATTGTGATCTCCTATGTCGGCTATAAGACGCAGACGATTTCCGTGACGGACAGTCGTGCAGTGTATAACGTGACGTTGGAGGAGGATAGTGAGGTCTTGGAAGATGTCGTTGTGGTGGGCTATGGTACGCAGAAACGTTCCGACGTGACGGGTGCGATCTCTTCCGTCAGTGCCAAGGATATAGAGTCGTTCTCGACCAAGTCTATCGCTGAGTCCCTGCAAGGTCTGGCAGCCGGTGTGAGCGTGACGAAAGGAAGCGGTGCTCCGGGCGAAGGAGCGGAGATCCTCATCCGCGGCGCAGGTAACCTGAGCGGCATGAGTCCTTTGTACGTGGTAGATGGCGTTGCGCAAGAGGCAGGGTTCACCTTCAACATGCGCGACGTGGAATCCATTGAGATCCTGAAAGATGCCGGTTCGGCAGCTATCTACGGTAGCCGTGCAGCCGGCGGCGTGATCCTGATTACCACCAAGCATGGTCATCAGCAAAAGACCCATATAAACCTTAATATACGCGCGGGATGGCGCAAGACGCTGAACCGCTTAGATCTCTTGGGCACCGAGGAATGGATACGTGCCCGCGACGCGTGGGGAACGGGTTCCACCCTGACCACGATGGGCGTCAGTTCGATCAGCGAGTTACCCAATACCGATTGGATGAACGTGATGTACGGTACCGGCATTGAGCAGGAGTACAATGCGAGCGTCACCCATAGCGGCGAGAAGACAAATCTGTTTATGTCCGTCGGTTATCTCGACGAGAAAGGTACATACCTCGGCACGAGCGCCAAGCGTTTCTCGTTCCGCACGAACTTAGATCATAAAGTAGGCAAACATGTGACTATCGGCGAGTCCATTTACGGCACCTGGTCGAAGACCGACCCGGCAGCTAATTCGTCGGTTTACTATCATACGATACCGTTCCGCACGGTGCCGGTAGCGGAGGTGTTGGACGAGGACGGTCAGTACGCTAAGACACCTATATCTGTAGGTTCGGGACCGAACTTCGCAGGCTTGGAGAATGCCTTTAAGACGTATCATAATGACAATTATTCACTGAACGCTCGAGCTTATCTGGATGTGCAGTTCATTGAGGGCTTGGTATGGCATACCAACGGTTCTGCTTCGCTATCCGCTTATTCGAGCAATCAGTTCCAGGAATACAAGGATTTCGGTCCGGTACAGGTAGGTGTGCCGGGCGGCACTCTGTTCTCCAGCTCGGGAACGGTACTGAACCTGATGTTTAACTCCACCTTGTCTTATGACCATACTTGGGGCGGACATCACTTCAAGGCGATGGTCGGCACCGAGTGGTGGTGGCTCGACGGCTACGGCATCTCTACGGAGGCGTTTAACTACACCGTCAGCCCGGCGTCCTCGATCGCTTTGTCCTCCGAGGGTCCCACCAAGAAAGCGAGCGACACCACCCCGCAGGAGCGCAGAGGATCGGCGTTCGCCCGTCTGAACTACGAATACGGCGGCCGGTACTTGCTGGCGGTCAACTTCCGCGCGGATGCTTCGGATCGTTTTGTAAAGAAGAACAGGTGGGGTTTCTTCCCTTCCGTGAACGCCGGTTGGCGTATATCTGAGGAGCCGTGGGTCAAACCCGCTACCGAGGAGTGGCTGAGTAATATGAAGATCCGCGCCTCGTGGGGAATGTTGGGTAATGATAATGTAGCGCAATACATGTACGAGAGTACGTACGCGCTGACGGGTGTCAGCCATAGTTTTACCAACTCTGCTACCCGTGCTACCGGTGCCTGGTTAGCAGTCTTGGGTAACGAGAATCTCCGTTGGGAGCAGGTTAATCAGTGGGATATAGGATTAGACTTAGGCTTCTTCAATAACCGCCTGACGGTGACTTATGACTACTATAACCGCCAGACGCGGAACATGATCTACCGGGGTGCTCTGCCTTTGTCTTCGGGCATGAGTTATTACTTTGCTTCGGACGATCCGGGTAATACGGTGCCTATTTACCTGAACGCAGGTCTGGTGGAGAACCAGGGCCACGAGATCGCAATCGGATGGAAGGAGCGCCGCGGAGAGTTTGAATACGGTATTCAGTGGAACGCTTCCTTCAACCGGAATATGGTGAAGCAGGTAGGTGACGCTCCGGGCGCTGAACCGATTGACGCCGGTGTGGATAACTCCTGGACGCTTCTTGCCCGCACACAGGATGGTCAGCCGATGGGACTCTTCTACGGCTATAAATGCTTAGGCATCTTCCAAAACCAAGCCCAGGTCGATGAATATAACCAGCTGGCATTGACGAATTGGCGCAACGATCACCCCGATCACCCGTACGGCTACGCACCGAACGGTCAGCCGCTGAATGCGGATGGCAAGGAGATGGGTATCTACTGGCAGAAAGAGAACACGGGTGTGGGCGACCTCATCTTTGATGATAACGGTCAAGGCCGTGTCACGGAGAAGAGCAAGCAGACCATCGGTAACCCATGGCCGAAGATGGAGATGGGTCTGACGTTGTCTTTCGCATGGAAAGGTATCGACCTGTCGGCTGTTTTCTCCGGCGCTTTTGCGTTCGACATTATGAACCTCATGAAGCCTTATACGAATATGTTCTCCTCGGATAACACCACGGCGAAGATCTTCCATACGTCTTGTTTCGGAAAGGACAACACGACCGTGACGGCTGATCCGAGGGTAGGGTACCTGGATGAGAACAACTCGATGATCGGTGACGGTGCAGCCAACAAGAACTACTCGACAGTCTCCAGCTACCTCATTGAGGACGGCAGTTACTTCAAACTCAAGAACCTGAGTGTAGGTTATACTTTCCCTGCCCAATGGACGCGGAAGGCGAAGATCGAGAAGCTGCGTCTGTATTTCTCTACCCAGAACGTCTTTACTATCTCCCGTTACTCGGGTAACGACCCGGAGATCGGACGATATAACGGTTCGCAGCTGCTATGGAACGTAGATACGCAGTATCGTTACCTGCCGAACCGGCTCTTCTCGTTCGGATTGGATGTAATGTTTTAACGAATGAAGGAATGAACGAATGAACGAATGAAAGTTATGAAAAAGATAGTATATATACTGATACTTGCATGGGCGATGACGTCGTGCAAGGATTTCTTTGAGATCAACAACCCGCAGACCTTGTCTCAGGCTAATTTCCCTTCCTCGCTGGAGCAGGTGAATCAGCTTGTGACGGCAGCGTATGCGCAAGATCATGCCTTTGGGCTCTATGCCTTTTATTGGTTTCCGATGGGTGTCTGGTTGTACGACCACACGACGGATCTGTACGGTTCGTATGACGAGCGTGCGTTCAGTCAGGACAACTACTCAACGCCTGAGTCGAGGTATCTGACGACGACCTATACGGATATCTGCAAATGGGCGAACCTCTCCACGCAAGCCTTGGAAGGTATCGAGGCTTTCCGTCCGATGGCGACCTCGGCGGAAGCGAAACAGTTGGATTATATGAAAGGTCAGTGCCTTTTCAACCGCGCGTTGGCTTACTGGCATGGCCAGATCTTCTTTGAGATGGATGCCGACGGCAAGGGTATGCCGATCATCGACAAGGTGGTCAGCGACGCCGAGGCGGTCAAACGCAGTCGTAATACGGTGAGAGAGTGCTGGCAGTTCATGATCAACGATCTGAAAGAAGCCTGCGCACTGCTTACGGACTATCGGACGGATGTGGATGCGGCGGGTGAGTACCGCGCCACCTATTGGTCGGCGATGGGTCTGTTAGCCAAGGTCTATATGCAGGCGCTCTATATCTTCCCCGAGAACAAAGCGGCTGCAAAGGCGGTGATGGAAGAGATCATCGGGAGTTCCGGCAAGAGCTTGGTGCCGTATTCGGTGTATGCAGATATGTTCTATGGCAACGAGGCGAATGAGCATAACTCCGAGTCGCTCTATGAGATCACGATGAGTACCGACTACACGCAGGACGGTCCATGGGCGGGTTACACTACGGGTTCCGGCATGCCGACGGTCTATGCACCGTGGTACGTGAATCTGAATGTACGTTTCCGTCCGGGCAAAGAAGATGTAGTCGATCCCTATACCCTGGAGGACGATATTATCCTCTCGAGCAAGAGTTCGCAATGGGGCAATAACTTCGTTCATGACAAGAACATCGCCCGCTTTGGTTTCTGGGGTTTCCACGGCGACACGGTGCCCCGTTGGACCTTCAATCCTGCGTATGACAAGAGTGCTCCGCGCTCGCAGGATAACTTCCCGTATATGCTGCATGATGTGACGTATCAGTCGGATGCGAAGGCGCTGAAGGCGGATAAGACCAAGATTGACCCGCGGCTCATGATCTGCGCCGGTCAGCCGTACGTGGATGACTATATCGGTTCGGGAGGCGAGACAACCTGGTACGACCGCTCGTCGGAGGTGAATAACCGTCCGGATATTTTAGCATGGCAACATCGCAAATATACGAACATCCGCGGTGTGGAGATGGGTTCAGCGCCGTATGGTAAGAATGAGTCCAGCGATTGTAATATCTACGTCATCCGTCTGGCGGATATCTACCTGTTGTATGCAGAGTTGCTGAAGGATGAGGATCCCGGAACGGCGCTGGAATACGTTAATAAGGTGCATGCGCGGGCGTACGGCGACGACCACTCGTATGATTACGCTTCGCTGAACGACCGCACGAAGGCGTATTTCGATACCGATCCGCTGGCTAACGACGTCATCCGTTATGAGCGTTGGGCGGAGCTCTTCGCCGAAGGACAATGGTGGTTTGACATCCGTCGGTACCGTATAGGTCCGTCTGAGGCGGATTACTATCAATCGACTCGCCATGGTGCTATCACCTGGAAGGGCGACTGCTCGTATGTGCAGCCGATTCCGCAGCTGGAGATCGAACGTAATGCGAACATGCAACAATCCGAAGGGTATTGATAGTTGATAGTTGATAGTTGATAGTTGATAGTTGATAGTTGATAGTTGATAGTTGATAGTTGATAGTAGATAGGAGATAGAATATGAAAAAGATTCTGATTTGCTTGGTGTGTCTCGTCCTGGTGGCGTGTACGAAGGAGCGTGATTATACGGTCTCCTCCCCTGACGGAGCGATGACCTTGTCTTTTGAGCTGCGTGAGGGGCAGCCGACTTACTCGGTTGCCTACGAGGGCAAGGACGTTCTCCTGCCTTCTCCGATGGGTTTCGTTCTCCTCGCCGGTGGAGACACGTTGCGTGACCTCAGATGGACGGTGGAGTCCGCCTCTTACGACAGCGCGGACACGACATGGGAGACCGTCTGGGGAGAGGAGCGCTTCATCAGGGATCGGCATAATGAGATGAAGGTGGCGCTTGCGTCGGAGAAGCTGCGTATGCATATCGTCTTCCGCCTCTTCGACGACGGTTTTGCTTTCCGTTATGAGTTCCCGGCGCAGGACGGTCACGGGCTTGCCCTCACCGTCCTCGATGAGCTCACGGCGTATCGTTTTGCAGCCGAACCGCAGGTATGGTCCATCCCCTGGCGCACGGAGTATTACGAGGGCATCTATACGAAAGCGCCACTGCACGAGAAAGACACTATGTGTTCGCCCGTCACGATGGAGATGGCGGATGGAATGTACGCCTTCCTCCATGAGGCGAACGTGACGGATTATCCTTGTCAGAACCTCTTTCGACTTTCGACTTTCGACTTTCAGCTCTCTACCTACCTGACACCGTGGATGAGGGACGGTAAGGTGCTGGACGACAAGGCGTATGTCACGGCACCGTTCGTGACGCCTTGGCGGTTCATGATCCTCACGCGCACGCTGCCTGAGATGATGGCGTCGCGGATCATGCTCAATCTCAACGAGCCTTGTAAGATCGAAGACACGTCGTGGATCAAGCCCATGAAGTTCCTCGGCATCTGGTGGTCGATGCACCTCAAAGAGTGGACGTGGAGCAAGAGTGCCCGTCACGGCGCTACGACGGAGAACATGCGCAGGTATCTTAAGTTCGCATCCGAGAACGGTTTCGGCGGAGTCCTTGCGGAAGGCTGGAACACCGGTTGGGAAGGCTACGAGGGCATCAATAACGACCGTTTCTCTTTCGTCACCCCGTACGATGATTATGACGTGGATGCCTTGAGCGCTTATGCCAGGGAGTTAGGCGTAGCCATCATCTGCCACCACGAGACTTCGGGTCGTGCAGACGAGTACGAGGCGGATCTGGATACGGCTTATCAGTTCATGCAGGAGCACGGCATGCCGGCCGTCAAGACGGGCTATGTCTCTCCGCTCATCCGCACCTGCGACGGCTATCAGTTCAACCGCTCGCAGGGGGTAGTACGGCATTACCGTAAGGTCATCGAGACGGCCGCCAAGTACCATATAGCCATCGACAACCACGAGCCGGCTATGCCTTCGGGTCTGCAGCGCACGTACCCGAACCTGATGACGCAGGAGGGTATCCGCGGTCAGGAGTGGAACGCCTGGGCGCAAGACGGCGGTTCGCCGTGTTCGCATGTATGTACCTTGCCCTTTACCCGCATGATGGCGGGTCCGGCGGACTACACCCCGGGAGTGTTTGCTTTTGAGAACCCCATTATCCCCGGCACGCGTGTACACTCGACGCTCTGTAACCAGCTGGCGCTCTTCGTCGTCCTCTACAGCCCGCTGCAGATGGCGTGTGACAAGATCGAGAACTACGAGAAGCACCCCGCGGAGTTTCAGTTCATCCGCGACGTGCCGTGCGACTGGAAGGCGTCGAGGCTGATAGACGGTAAGATAGGGGAGTACGTCGTCATGGCGCGTCAGGACAGGCATTCGGACGACTGGTATATCGGCGCCGTGACCAACGAAGAGGCACGGGAGATCACCATCCAGCCGGCATTCCTTGGCGAAGGCGAATGGACGGCGACTGTCTATGCCGATGCTCCTGATGCCGATTGGCAGACGAACCCTTACGCCACCACCATCGAGAGGCGGAAGGTAAGCGCTAAGGATACGATAAACGTGCGCCTCGCTACCGGAGGAGGCTGCGCGATACGATTCGAGAAGAACTAGGGTACTAGGGTCCTAGGGTACTAGGATACTAGGGTACCAGAGTCTTACAGCCGAAGATGCTATAGATGGCATCTTCGGTTTTTATGTAGAGTTGTCCGTCACGGAGGAAGCGGCGTGCGCTTTGTGCGGGATGCTTCGGTGCAGAGGCGGCGAACTGCTCGAAGAGCTGCACGCAACTCGTCCGTACGCGGCCGTCCTCCGTCGTTGCTTCTACGTAGTACAGATGCGGCGTGATAGTGTCCGTCAGCTGGTAGAACTGCGCCGTAGCGCCCTCTATAGCCACACTGTCGGCGTACCACTGATAGGAGACGAACTGTCCGTCTTTATTGTCGGCAAAGAGCACATCGTTCCACTTGCGATAGACGAACTCCTGACACGGCGTGCAGTCCTGTGTGGTGATGCGGAAGGTGTCGGAATCCACGAGTTCGCTGCCTTCCACGGTCACCAGCTGGAAGATGAGATCATCCAAGCCGAAGTCGTTGCCGACGCCGTAGTAGTTATTCAGATCCTCCACACCTATCTCGATGGAGTCGCTGGTCACGGGAGAGGTCCAGAAGGTCTGCGAGTAGTGCCAGAGGTTATCCTTGCCTAAGGTCATGACTTCGCCCAAGGACTCTTTCTGCATCGTTCCGTCGGGCATCTTATAGCGGATGGTGAACTGCAGCTGCGCAGGATGTGCCCGTTGGGAGGCTTCGTTGAGGTCCGCAGCCCAGTAGGAGAAGACGTACAGTCCGCCTTCCAGGATCTGCAGCCCGGGGTTCTCCGGCGTGCAGGCTTTCCATGCGTAGCCCGATTGCGCGGCGTCGAACATCGCAAAGAGGTTGCCGGAGTGAGGACTGACGTTCGCATAATCGCGCCAGGTATGCTTTGCGTTATTCGACAGCAGATAGACGCCGGACTTGCCCTGGTACTGCGGCTTGTCGTACAGATCCGTGCCATACGGGTCAAACGGCAGATACTCGTAGTCGGAGGTGTAGCCGGTAGGCTGGAGATGGTAGTCGGTGTAGTTCTCGAAATCGCCGTTCGCCATCAGGTTATCGGTCGTGATAAAAGTCTTCGTACGTGCTTCGCAGATGTACTCTGCCTCTCCGACAGTGGTGCCGGTGAGGGTGATACACTCCGTCTGCGCGCCGTTGCTCCAAACGTAAAAGAGCGTGTCGTCGATGGCAGGCGCGCAGATGGTCAGCGTCGAGTCCAGACAGAGGGACAGTATAGTCAGTAGGGTGAACATGGTTGATGCAGTTATTCGTTAACAGGGATGATCTCTACGCGTCGGTTGAGCTCGCGCCGGGTACGTGTGGTGCTGGTGCCTTGGTACTGTATATCGGCGCTGTAGCCGTGTACGACGAGTTGCTTGGCAGGAACGCCTAAGGCTTTGAGCATGGCGGCTATCGTCTCCGCGCGGCGGTTAGAGAGGATCTGGTTGGTGTGTTTGTTACCTTCCTCACTCGCGTGGCCGTTGATATAGACGCGTTGCGAGGGGTTGGATATGAGGATCTGCGCCACCTGTTCGATAACGTCCGCAGGCTCCAGAAGCGGGTGTTTGTAGTCGTTGACGTTAAACCAGATGACGGATTTCTCCAGGGTCTTCTTGAGGCTCCGGATGGTATCTACCGAAGCCAGCACCATGGTATCCGCATGTTGCTTTGTGTAGTAGGTGGTGTCGAGTACGATGAGGCATCCGGAACCCATAACGGGCTTCGGCGCTTTCTTCGCCGGACGGAAGTGGATACCGATTTTGATACCTGCTTCCCACGGCCGTATAGCGTTCGTGCAGGTCGAGTTGGCGAGGCCTTGATACGCCGGCATGAAAGCATGCTTGCGGTAGTCGTCGTAGCCCGCCTGCTGCCATCCTAAGGCATGCTGCTCGTTTTGCAGGTCATTGCATACGACCGAACCGTACACGCCTGCAAAAAGGTCTATCTTCTCATTCACGGGTATGATCACGCCGAGGTCTGCCTTGACTCCGGCGGCGATCTTCTTGAGCGCGAGCGGATGGGACTCTTTGGTGAACGCTTCGCCTATCTGCTCCGTGTAGAAGTCATGGTTATTGAGTCCGTATAGCTCGAGCCCCCATTGCGGGTACTCTCCCCGGTGCTCCACGGCACCGGATACAAGGCGATAGTTACTGATCAGGGGCATACCTGCAAAGCCGCCCAGCGCGGCAAAGATACCCACTTTGTCGTTGAACCGGTGCTGATACTGCACTGTCAGAGGGATTGAGAGCATGTAGGTGCGTTGGTCCTCTTTCCAGTCGTGTGTCACCGCGCGATGGTTGTAGTTCTCGCCGTCGGTATCTGCCTGACCGTCCCACTGAAGGGTCGTGTTCAGTCTGCCCCTCGAGCCGTAGGTCGTGAAATCCACGCCGATACCCAAGCCCCATTCGGGCGTGAAGAAATACGCGTATCGGACGCTTATCTCGCCGCCTATATGGCCGAGGTTCGAGCCGTCCTGTAACTTATACCCCATCGACGAGTAAGCGCCGCCGAGGTAGAACTGTAGCGACGAACCCTTGTCTGCAGGGGTCTGATCGGCAGATACCTGTTTCTCTATCTGCGGACGGTCGATGCGCTCCTGCGTATGCAGGATAGAGTCGCGGTAGTGCACCAGCAGTCTCTCTTCGCGGTAGAGGAGCGTCATCCCGCGGTCAGGTAGTTCGAGTTGCGACTTCACCCTTTGGGCTACGGAGACGGTGTCCACTGCGACGGAGCTGACGAGCGTGTCAGCCTGTTGCAGGATCCGCTTGGTGATGACGTAACTGTTGCCTTTCTTACCTTTCCTGGAGATGGTATATTCGCAGTCGAAGAGTTCGTTGAGCACCTCTTCCGGCGTAGCGTTATGGAAGGAGACGGTCACGCGACGGGTGTTATTCACCTCCTTCCGCTTGTAGCTGACGCGTGTACCGGTAGCGTCTTTGAGATCCGCCAGGACTTCTTTCACCGGCTTGTTCTTGTATCGCTTACTGAAGGTGTTGTTCGCCGCAAACACCGCTGCCGGTATCATTAAGAGAAGAACCAGCGTGATAATACTTAATCGTTTCATTTTTATCAGAATAATCTGCATCGACAAGGATAAGTTACTTTATGAGGGAAGATGAACCGCAGTCCTACCTCCACGCCAACCTGAATAGGGCGGGACTTGGCGGAGAGGTTATTGGTAGCGGTGATGCCGTGGTACTCTGGCATGAACGCGTGCGCTGCAGCCATCCCTGTCCGGTCGTTCTGAAAGCCCAGATCCGCTTCGCCGCTTTTGAAGACGTTCATGAACCCGTAATCACCGTATATATTCGCGAAGAAATGTACCTTCTCGTTGATCTCATATGCCAGACCGAGCTTGAGGAAGGCGGATATCTGGTGCTGTACGGCGATGGCGTAGGAGTCATGAAAATCCTCCTCCCGGTAGAAGCCGTGTCCGTCCACGCCGAACAGATCCAGGTCCCATAGCCCGTAGTCGCCTTGGTGCTCTATATCCGCGCGGAAAGAGGCGCTCTTCATCACCGGTATGCCGTACTTGGCACCGACCTCCAGATTGAAGAAGAGCTTGTCTGAGAGGGGCTGAACGAAGTAGAACGTCAGTGGGATCTCTACCAGATAGATGTCTTGCTTGTCCTTGAGCGAGTGGATGATAGCGAGGTGGTTGTAGGGCTCACCTTCGGTGTCGGTGACGCCTTCCCACCGCGCTATACCCGATAGATCTGCGCTTGCGCCGTAATGCGAGAAGTTAGCTCCTATACCCAAACCGACCTTCGGTGTGAAGAAGAGTGCGTAGCCGAGATGCGCCTGCGCGCCCCAGCTGCCCTTATTGGCCGCCTGTACATCTTCCTGCTTGGGCTGCACCTTATAGCCCAAGGTGCTCCATCCTCCGCCGAGGGAGATCTCCACGGCAGAGTGCATCTGCGCCGCCATCGGCAGGGACAAGCCCATGAGGAGAAATAGTATTATAATCCGGTTACGCATGCTCCTTGACCATTATATGTTTTGTCACCGTGGCGGATATATAACCTGCCGTTATAGATGTACTTGACTGCTTTTGGCGCCTGTTGCTGCTTGCCGGCGGCTACGCTGGCGGGGAAGGCGTCGAAGAGGTTCGCACAGGCTTTGACCGTCGTACCGTCCGCTAAGGTCAAGAGGCAGTAATAGGTCTTGCCGTCTCCGCTGAGCACGACGCCTTCGGTGTAGAGGAACTGCCGGGTCTCTCCGTCGAGTGGAGCGTCGTTGCAGTACCACTGGTAAGCGGTATAGAGGTGGTCGCTGTTATCGACAAACAGCAGGTCGTTCCACTTGCGGTAGATAACGTCCTCGCACACCTCCGGCTCTACGCAGCCTTCCGCCGCGGTGATGGTGATCTTCGAGGTATGCGAGCAATCGCCCATCCAATCGGAGTGTTGCGCTGCCTCGTTGGTTGCTGCGGCGTAGATCGTGTATTCGCCTACGCCTAACTCGTCCCAGGTGAGCGCACCGCCGTTACCGGCTTGTGTCGAACTGCTCATCTCGCTGCCGTCCCGGTAGAGGGAGTAGTTCCATCCGGCTTCGCTGCTGCCCAGACGGATCGTTGCCGTCTCGCCTTTCTCCAGACAGATGGAGGTAGAGGAGACACTCAGACTCAGGTCGGTCGGCCATACTCTCGGACAAGGCGAGCGGTAGCCGTTGACGGTCGTGAAATAGTGGTTGTCGTACCACTGGTCACGGGAGTCGTCGTCTGCCGGTTTGATCACCGGGTCGGACTTGCCTGTATATGGCGCGAAACGGAAGAGGTACAGGTCGTTATTCGACACATACGACCCTTCCAGCCACTCGCCTGTGAACTGGCTCTGCAGCGATCCTGCGTTCGACCACTGCCACCAGTTACATGCTTTCGCCGGACCTGCCGCGCCGCACTCGGCTCCTTTGGCGGTCTCCTGACCGAAGAGGCGAGCGGCTATCTCCGTCTGCTCACCCATCGCCGGCGTGTAGTACGAACCGTTGGTGTAGGGGATCTGCGAGAAGTTGAACTCGGCACCGAAGATGGTATCGCGGATGTGCCACAGACGCGAAGCGTCGAGGTGGAACTGCGTGCCTTCGTCGTTCTTCACACGGAAGCGGTCGAAAGCAATCGAGCGTTCCAATGCCGGGTCGCTGGCAGGCTTCATCGCCCAATCGCCCAGCGCCGTGCCGGCTAAGTTCACCGCAAAGACGAAGGTCTCGCCCCATTCCATGGTGTTGTCCGTTGCCCAACTGTCCTTCGCACAGTCCCAGAGGACGATGTACGAGCAGTCTTCCGTCGTCTTGGGCTGCTTAGGAAGAATATAATCCGTGTGTGTAGTAATATCTTGTGTGCAGTCGTACAGGCGCACGTGATACGTCAATGTGTCGCCTTTGAAGCATCCTACGTCTTCGAGGATGGCCAGGATGTTACTCTCGCCCGAAGCCGCTACGATGGTCACTGTGCCGGTCGTGGCATCGACGGTAGCGACTGCCGGATCGGTGGACTCATACGAGATAGCCGAGTTGATGGAGTGGAGGTCATCGGTGCGGACGATCGTATAGGTGTAGGTCTGGCCTACCGTGTTCGCCACGATCTCTGCCGGAGGGGGCGTACCTTGCCAGCTGACGGAGGTCTTGAACGCTGCCGTCAGAGGTGTCGGACAGTCGGAGACAGTGATCGTCTTCGTTTCCGGGCAGAGCTTATAGCTGCCTACCAAGGGGTTCTCCGCTTGGATGGTGATCTCTCCGGAGGCGTTGCCGCCTAAGGTCATTTTGACGGTTGTGGTATTACCGGAAGTACTGGTAGCAGCGGTCACGCCGTTACCGGTGACGGTGATCGTCGGCGCACCGGCTGTCGTCGTACAACTAACCTCATACCAACCGCCTGCGTACATCTGTGCGTCATGACCGCTCCAGGTGTAGATGGGGCAGTCTAAGTTCAGCACCACCTGGTAGGAGAGGGTATCGCCCTTGAAACAACCTACGTCGCTGAGGTAGGCCTTGATGGTCGCCGTACCTTCGCTGCCGACAATCGTCACTTTGCCGTTCGCATCCACGGTTGCAAAAGAGGGATCCGAAGAGACGTAGGTGATCTGGTCGTTGATAGAGTGGAGATCGTCGGTGCGCTCGATGGCGTAGGTATAGATGCCGCCGGCTTTCACCTCTTTGAGCGCATCCGGCACGGAGTCTTTCCATGCAATCTGTGTCTGGAACTGGGTGATCGGTACGGTGGTGGTGTAGCCCTTGTAGTAGAATACAGGACTGGCATGTTGGCTCGCCATCTTACCGCATACCATGCGCGGAGAAGGGATATTCGGATTGGAGAACAGAGCCGCCGCTTCCCAGTTGCGTACATGCAGCATGTAGGCGCCGTTGGTGAAGTTCGTTCCCGTGAAGCCGCCTACGTTGACTACGGCATGCTTGCCGTTATAGTTGTAAATGATCCATTTATAGGCATCGGTCTGTGCGTTGGTAGCGGAGAGCAAGGCCTCTGCGTACTCCCAATCGCCGCCGGTGTTACCTGTCTGGCTGCCCCGATAGACATAGCGCATGGTCTGTACGTTCTGCAGGTAGAACACATCTTCGCCCTGACATTTCTCGCCGGTCTGGATGATGTACCACTGGTCATTACCGTCGTTATGCTCTATGTCGGCTTCGAGCACGCCGTTGTTGTCGCGCAGATAGACAGACGCGCCGTCATGGATCCAGTATTGCGGGAAGGTGGTGGAACCGTTGTAGTTATACCACTCTATCTTCCGGCTCTCGGCAGCGGTCTCGGTACACTCGCTGGCGTTGATGGTCTGCGTGTCCTCACAATCCATGCCGCTGACTTGGAGCGCAGCCTTGAGGGCGATGGTTCCGGTAGCGTTGCCGCTGAGCGTAACCTTGACGGTCGTTGTGTTGCCGGAGGTCGTCGGTGTTCCTGTCGTCACGCCGGTACCGGTGACGGTGATTGTCGGTGCTCCGTCGTCGTTGGTACAACTGAGCATGTACCATCCGCCGGGGTACATCAGTTTGCTCAGGCCTGCTTCGCCGTCGATGGACCAGGTGAAGGCGCTACAGCCTTTGACCTTCACCTGATACGTGATCTCCGCACCGTCGAAACAACCTGCGTCTTCGAGTTTGGCAGTGATGGTAGTGGTACCGCTGTTGCCTGCCGTCACTTTGCCGGTCGCGGCATCGACGGTAGCGATTGTCGGATCGAAGGAAGAGTAGGTAATGATCTTATTGATAGAATGAGTATTATCTGTACGTTGGGCAGTGAAGGTAGTGTCCTGTCCGGCTACCAGGTTGACGATGGCGGTCGGTGCCGTACCGTTCCAACCGATTGCCGTAGGAGGCAGTGTAGCTTTGGTGCCGGTTGTGGCAATCAGGTTCTGGACGGAGGTATGCATCTCGCCGCTAACGTCATAACCGACCATCTTGCCGACTTTCATATCCGGTTTGCACACCCGGATGTCGTATTGGTTATTATTGCCCTGGCAGTACATGTAGTCCCAATCGCGGCAATGCAGCACCAGCGCCTGTTGCCAGTTACCTGTCCAGTCGGAGAGGTTCATGATGTAGATACGCTGCTGGTCGCCTTGGTAGAAAATCCACTTATATTCGTCACCCGAACCCAAACTCGGTGAAGTGAGTGCAGCCGAATAATCCCCTCCTGCACCCGGGGTAGTGGCTTGTACCGGACCGTGGTAGAGGTAGCGGTTGGTCGTAAGGTTATAGAGATACACAACATCTTTGCCTAAGACCTGCGGGTCTCCTGTAGGCAGTGCCAGCCATCGGTCGGCGGTGTTATCATTAATGCCGGTGGATAACATCTGTACCACGCCGTTGTTATCCATGACGTAACCTTTGTTGTCGTCCCATTTGAGGACGTATGCCTGATCCTCGCCGCACTGGGAGATGAGCCCCGTCAGCATACCCGAACAAGCGGCGTACTGCGCCGTCTCGGCAGTGGGGAACTCGATCGTCAGCGGCGCTGTCGTCGCGTCCGTATGGATATAGAGTGTGTCGTGCCCGAAATGTGCTTTTGCGCCGGCAGGCAGCACCTTGGAGGTCGGCGCACCGGCTGTACTCGTACAACCGATGACGTACCATCCGCCGGGGTAGAACGTCTGCGCACCGCTGACGGGCGCACCATCAACGGTGATGGTGTATTCCGGGCAGAGTTTCTCGACGATCACTTGTGCCTTTGTCGTATAGACGCCCTCCGGACAGTTCGCGGTTGTGATAAAGCAGTAATAGGTATAATCCGTCTCGCCCTCATTGGTCGCCGGGTGGCAGGTCTTCGTCTGCGCACCGGTACCCGTATAAGGCGCGGCGGTCGTCTCGCCTGCAGAGGTCTCGTATCGGTACCACTGATAACTTACTCCCGTCAGGTTGCCGCTTTTCTCCTCTGCCACCAAACTCAGATCCGTGCCTACCGAAACGGTCTGCGTCACCGGATCCAAGGGGTAGAAGAACGGGCAGCACTGGTCGTCATTGACGGAACACGGTGCTGCGTAACCGTTGCCTACTACGTAATGATTATTGTCGTAGAAGATATGCGTACCGGGAGTCATTTCCTGTGTAGTGAAAGCCGCTCCGGTCTTGGTACCTGTATAAGGGGCGAAGACAAAGAGCGGTTGCCCATCCGTCGCAGACCACCATTCATCCAGATAGTTCCATATACTTCCCTTTTTTTGGGAGGGATCGATGGGGTAACAGCGGTCACTGAACAGCGTTGCAGAACTGAACATACGTCCGTATATCTTGGTCTGCTCTCCGATAGCAGGGGTCGTATTGGTCCAAGGAGCGTTGGGATTTGTTTCAAATTGGGCAAAGTTGTACATGGCGCCATATATATTGCCTTTGATATGCCACAAGCGCGCGCGATTATCCCTATACATATTGTTATCGCCTCTGCCGTCCCTGAAGCAGTTCAAGCTGACGATGGTATTTTCCACGGGATAGGTCACTCCGTTGGCTGTCTGGGGATTCTTAACCCAGTTCTCATACTTGGTACCCGTGAGGTCGATGGCGAGGACAAAAGTCTCGTCGTACTCGACGTCGTTGGAGGAAGCCCAAGTGTCATTCTCACAATCCCATTTGACGATGTAATAGCCGTCCGGACCGATGGGGTTGTTCAGACGATAGTCCGCCCAACTATTGACGGCGCATAACAGTGCCAACCCTATAGCTGAACCGTATTTGAAAAGATCGTGTTTTTTCATGGATGGTAATTTAAAATAATTTCCATTTTCTTTCGGGAGCAGAAGTAGTCATTGTATGATCCGGATTGGAGGCATCCGACAATCCCATAATGAAACCTGCGGCTTGAAGATCAATTAATTCGATAATCGGTTTTGAATACGTTTTCATTTTTTTTATCAGTTTAATTATGTTAATTTTATCTTTTATCTTTGAGCGAAGCGGTCTTTCAACTATTCCACGCGTGCGCCTTGGGCATTATAGATCTTGCCGTTATGGAGGATATAGAGCACGCCGTTGTGGAGGATCTTTCTGATTCCTGACTCCTGACTCCTGATGCCTGACTCCTCAATCCCTGTCGGCGTCTTGTAGGTCTCTACGAGGAGCAGACCATACTCGGTGGTGATGCCCTTGTTGAGGTCGAGCGTATAAGTCCCGCTCAGTTCAGTAAGCATCGTGCCGTTCTGCGTGAGGTAGAGGGTATAGTCCTCCGGGATGTTGAGACCGGTCAGGGTATAGGTGCCGTCAGCCGGTGCGTAGAGCGAGAGAGTGTATGAAGCCTCACCGTTAATCAGTTGTGCTTCGTGTGCACAGAGCTTGCTGTTGTAAGCGTTCGTCCATATCTGCGGCACATTCACGTTACCGATATTACCGGCTTTCGCTACATCTACGCCTTGGTTATAACCTTGACCTGCCGTCTCGTCCGCAGAGATAAAGAGCTGGTCGCTGAACGGCTTGCCTTCGCTGGCAATCTGAATAGCGGTCGGTTGAACGCTTGCTTCACGTTTCGGCGCTAACAATGCATGGCTGGCTTGACCAAGCGTCATCGTGCCTTTCTCTTGTACCATGAAGGCGGTACCGATAGCGAGCGAGGTGGAACTTGCCGTAACAGCCATGAAGGAATTGTTGCCGCTCTGGTAAACCTGAATGACTTCAGTGTTTACTCCGACATTCGCGTGGTGGAGCGTTCCGTTTCCGACACCGTTCCAGTTAGCTTTCCCCGCGTCGCCTCCTTCATAAGCATTGAGCGTTACTGCATCTGCTGCAACGAGTGCACCGTTATTGGTCTTTTGGAAGCGCAGGGTCTTGTAGTTGTAGTCATCGTCCAACGTAATAGAGTACAGACGACAGGGGGCCATCACGCCTTGGAACTTCTTGTAAGCGTATTCTCCCGCTGCTTGTTTGTCACCGAGGTGCTCCAAAATAGCATAGTCCGTTCCATAAGCGAAGTTGTCATTGAGTACTGCATTCTGAATACCCTTGATGCCGGAAGCGGTATTAACCGGGAACGGCACGGTGAAGTCATACCATCCGTGTTGTACATGCTCACCCGGTTCGATTGTGTAGTAGAAGTACGCGTTGCCGTTGACGGTCAGGTTAGTAGCATTACGTACTTGTCCGGAAGCGGCATGATTAGTTGAGTTGCCTGCTTGTGCGTAGATGCTGAAATCATTGACTGTCAGCGCTCCGCTGAGTGTCAGATCGCCCGACAGCTCTATCTTCAGATCGCCAATCGTGTGACCGCCACCATTGATCGTGATGGCTTTGTCAATCACGGCATTGTCCGTGGCGTAGTCACATGTGAGGGTGAGTGTCCCGCCAATCTCCGTTTCCTCAATGAGTTGGGCGAGGCGAACTGCATACGTGCGCGTTACTACTATAGACGCGATACCCGCGTGATTGTCTGTCGCTTTGATGACGAAAGCCTCCTCGCCAACCAAAGCCGAGCCGGTGTATGTGTACTCGCGCTCGGCGTCTGCACTGAGGTTGATGGTTTCAATCTCGGTACCATCCGTCTTCTGCAGCTTAACCGTTGTATTCGCATCTGCATATAGGCGCACGGTGATTACCGCACCACTCACAAGCGCTGCATTGAGATTAGCCCGTACGGTAGCGCCGGTATTCATACGGTAGTACGAACCATTCATCAGAGAAGAAGCAAAGAATGGATTATCAACAGAAGCCTCAACTTGGGTAATGATGGCTCTAATAGGATTATTTCCTTGATGGCCTCCCAAACCACAACGTACATAAGGAGTATTCCATCCATCTACAGCATCTACGTAGTAGCGCATGAGTGTATGCGATCCTTCAAGACCACCGTTGTATCCATCTTTATTGCAAATACGCAGTTGATCACCTGAACCATTTTCAAGCCATCTATAGGTGTCTGCATCGGCATACGAAGCTGCTTTAGTTCCGTAGAATTTCCACTCACCATTTTGTCCCATCAGATCAGTTGACTTGTCTTTGTATAAGAAGTGACCTGTGTTGTAGTTCTGTAAATAGAAGAAGCCCGTTCCTGCGGAATAGTACATCCATTTGTCGGAATCATCCGTAATACTAGCACGCCCTGCAACTTTTCCGTTCGCATCTTCAGTCATATATTCAGTAGCAAGGTCCTTAAATGCAATGCGTACTAAACGAGCAGTCTGTGTCATTACCCCATTGTCGCTGCTCTCGTTCCATAAACCGCTGAGATCGGCATTATCACCAATTTTACTCTCATAGCCGGTTACCCTCATGGAGTAGAGGTTCTCGGTCGCCATCTCGCAGGCAGCAACGGTAACATCGCAATAAGCGCTAACCTGCTGATCGAACTGGTCAGTAACGGTACAGGTGATACGAGCCTCACCGGCAGTTACTGCGTGTACAATACCATCACTTACGGTTGCCACGCCTGTAGCATTGCTGCTCCATGCAACGCTCTTGGCTATTGCGTCGGAAGGAGTCAAGGTCGGCGTGAGAGTGAAGTCCGTATTGCCCACCCAAGTCATGTGCGTGCTTTCGTTCAGAACTACTGAACTGATAGCCGTATATACCCAAATTGCATCCAGAGTAATATCTTCGGTAACCGTTTCGGTAAAATGGTAATCAACACCATTAAGCTGCCATTTGACAAAGGTATAACCGTCTTTCGTTGGAGCACTCGGCTCGGAAGCGGTACCACCATTGGATACTTCTTGCGGAGCTACTGCACTACCGCCATTGCTGTTGAAAGTAACGGTATTTGGCGCGACAATATCACAACGGATCTTACCGCCATCGAAGGTGATGCGGATATCTGATTGTGCTGATAAGCGGAATGAGCAGTTACGCCATTCGTTGTCCGTTTGAGCTAATTGGCGATCACCGATATTGGTATTCTGCATGTTCCATGTTAAGCCGGAAGAAGGGTTGGAGGTGTCTAACCACAAGGCGTTAAAGTTATACGTTCCTACCGCAGCTTGTTCATCACTACCGCGGGTGATCATAAAACTATGGTTTGTATTTGCCGGCACATTTTGGATGATGATTGACGCGCCGGAAGCGGTTTTCGTCATCACATTAGAGTGATCCCAGGAGTTGGGCTTATTACCCCAACCGGAGTCGGATGTCTTTACGCGCCAATCAACCGTTTGGTTGAAGCTATAGTCTGTAGCGCTGACAGATACTTTGCCGTCGAAAGTAATAGTCACTTGTTTGGCTTCCGTGAGGGTGAAGACAATGTGTCCGCTATTCACAGAGAGACTGATAGGCGATGAGGCGTTAAGCACTGCAGAGTAACTGCCGCCATTTATCTTCTGTCCCCATTCTTTGTCTTTGATAATCTCAAAGCGGTTCAGACCTTTTGGAGCTGTATAAGTGACTGTGCATACTCCATTCGTGTTAGTCATGAGCTGACCTTTATTATTGTCCCAATCTCCAGCGCTATTATACATCCACAAGTCGCCTACTACGTAATAATTTCCGCTTACGCCCCATTTTGCGTAGAGATCCATATTACCGGTAACAGTGTTAAAAGGAGCGGTGCATTCTTGGTTGGTGTACCAAGTAGCAGTACCTACGCCATAAGTCACTGCTGCTAAGTTCAACGCAGCTGCGCTGGAATTGCTACCCTCCGGAACATTCTCTTTCACAATCGTACTTGCGCCACCATTATTCGGGTGGAGAGTAACGGTGTAGGTCACTGCAGGTTCGGGGTCACCGCTGCCGCATGTGTTGGTTCGGCCAGTGCTATATGTTTCCCACGTTCCGGTGTTATCCCAACCGTCGCAATAGATGCAGTTATTTGTGCCGGCATCTGTGACACACATTTTGCTTTGATTGTTCCATGTCCAATTGGCATCATTACCAGCTATTCGAACAATGCGAATATAACCAATGTCGGATCGTGGAATGGTAACGCTCCACAGATGTTCTACTCCCGCTACTGGAGTTAATACGGTATAATTACTACTGCCTATATTACAAGAACCGCTCATATTATCCCATTTGTGTGAATTGGTTTTGGTGTCTTTCTTACTACTACTACCATAATAAAAAACTGCAGCAGGATAGGCACCTGCATCGCCCCAATTGACATCGCTTTTAAGTCGGAAATAAATAGTTTCGCCTTGAGCAAAAGTACAAGCAGGCGCAGCATCGGGATCATACGTTGTCCATGAGCATGGAACATCGCCGCTAGGCCAAGATGTTAAGTTGATGCAATTATTGTCTCCTGCAGCATTTTCGTACATTTTCACTGTTTGATTCCATCTAGTGCTAAGATTATTCGGATCTAGACGAACAATCTTAAAATTATCGGTAGTGATATTTGGAATTGTGAAAGAGTATACATCCGCAACTTCAGTTTCTGTCACCGCAGCACGGTTTTCATCACCTTGATAAGAATTTCCGTTATAAAAGTTTACTTTTAAAACAGCACCATCCTTGTAAAAATCCACAGTGCGAAAATCTACATAATACGTAGCTCCTTGTGTGAAGGCCGCCCACACAACACTACTTCCCATAACCAGCAGGAACTGCATCAAGAGAGGCTTGAAAATAGCGGTTAAAAAACTTGACTTGATTGTCATTGATGCAAGCGGGTTATGAAGCAACCCATTTGCTGAAATAAGAGAATTGTGTTTCATAAGGTATTGTGTTTTTTGGTTTGTGTTTCCCGATTTAAGCCGGTTGTTCTTATGTTGAAGAACGCCACAAAATTACTGCTTTTCGCGGATATACGAAAATAGTATAAGGAAAATATAGAAAATATTAACAGGCCTATGTACCATATTATCTTTAGATAATAACATCTTTTCTGATACCTGCAAATATCAAGAAGATTTATTTTGCCTAAAATGCACTAATCTGCTTGATTGTCGTTGAAGTTTCGTACTTTAGCAGTACCTTTGTGCCCCATTTTAAAAATCAACAAAGGTATGACTTTATTTGAAACTATCGAGCGCTGGAAAGCCACCGGTGAATGGGAGACCATCTGTAAATGGTACCCGCAGACTGACACGCATGAGCGGTATTTTAACATCGTTCTCTACATCCGGCAAAACCGCAGTAAGTATGGACACAGGTATCGCGACAAACTATTAGGCGAACCCGATTTTATTAACCGATTCGGGTACTTAACCGTCGCGGATTTGGACAATGCACTAAAGTGCATGAATCAACAACGGTAAAAATTATACCGTTATTACCTCCCCAAATCCCTCTACCTTTGCATCGGATTTCAGGCGGAGAGCCTCTGCCGGCAGCCAGCCATGCGGAGTGTGCTTGCTCAGCATTAGCGCCTTGAGTCCGATGCATTATGACTGTACCTATGATCAAACAAGTGCCGCTTGAGTCCGTCGGCGGCAAAATCCTCTTCGCCGGCACAGACGGCAAGTTTTATTCCGCCAAAGGACGAGAGCTCAAACCCGGCTTTTCTCCCGGTATGCAAAACCACAAAGGCGGCTCCATTTACCCCATTATGAACAATTTTAAAAGCCGCCCCTGCCATCATCTCATCTACGAGACTTTCGTCGGGCCACGTACACCCGGCATGGAGATCGACCACCTCAACGGCAACAAGATGGACTGGTCCCTCGCCAACCTCGAAGAGGTCACGCCGGAAGAGAACCGCAAGCGAGCCAAGATCCTGCGCATCCTCCGCTCTATCGGGAGAGAGCCACGGAAGATGAGCCGGGAAGAACTGCAGGCGATCTTCGCAAAGTACTCATTTACTAACCCTCAAAACATTGACTAATTATGAATTATTCCAATTTATTAGAACTGCGCGAGTTGCGCAACCAAGAAAAAGCTATCAAGGCACGTATTGAATCGATCTCCACAGAGGCAGCCAACGAGGCAGTGGCTATCCTTGCCGCCCGGGGCGAGATCAAAGGCAAGTTCCTCGTGGAAGGTCATCACTTTGAACTCCGCCGCGCAGAGACCTTCGACTTTGTCGGCAAGCCGCAGAAATACACGATGGCAGAGGGTGTGGCGTTCCGGCAGAAGACCGCCGAGCAGACCGTGCTCAAAGCCCAGTCGGCGGCGATTACAAAGGTCCTCAAGACACTCCGCGATAACTTCCCGGCACTCCATCCGAATATCGCACCGGATAGCGTGGATTATACGGTAGTCTGCGTGGATTGACGTGGCGAGCCCCTTTAGCCATGTGGATAGCTTGTTCCTTTTGGTGCACAAAAAGGAACAAGCAAATAAATACAAGTAGATAACTAATCAGCTGTATTTTGAAGACTATTCTCAGGTTTTAGCTTGTATCTTTTTGTGCAAAAATCCAAGCAAATAAATACAAGCTGTACCCTACTGAACAAGGCGAAAAAGAAAGCTGATAAAAGCATACGGCGAAGCAGATCGTTAGAGGCTTGCTTTGAAAAAGAAAGCCGATAAAAGCATACGGCGAAGCAGATCGTTAGAGGCTTGCTTTGAAAAAGAAAGCCGATAAAAGAAAGTAACCAAAGAAAATTAATAAAGCCCCCCTTCTTTACACCCTCATAGTATAGGTGGAGGGATTAAGAAAAAATAAATAAAAAAGATTATGACTACAAACACGTTTGAGGTTATTTGGGCGTTTCTTGCGCCATCGGAGCAATATGCCAACCGGCGCGATGCGTGCGAACGCTTCTGGAAAGGACTATCCTTGACCAAACAACGGCAGATATACGCCACTTTCGTTTGGCAGAGGGAGCAGAAGATTGCAATAGATGAAAATCCTTATTTTGCCCTTTCTCATTGCCAGACCAAGCCCTTCAATTACAATGGTGCGAATGTGTCCCTGCCGAACGATACGAAGCTGTTTATAGCCAAGTATGGCGACCATTACGGGGTGTATTCAAAGTTGGATACAGAAGCTTTTGAGATGGCGGATAAAAGACCTTTTAATTAAATTTAGTTATGGACTATCCTTTATATGACGTGCCGTACCTCGTCCGGGATCCGAATGCGTTTCGGATGTCAGAGAGGCGGCATCAGACAGAGGTGAGGAATCAGGCGGTGGTGGATGACTATTTTGTAGCGCGGGCAAACGGAGCTTCGGCACACGAGGCGCAAGAGGCGGTGGCGCAGAAATACGGAATAAGCCACAAACGAGTACATTACATCTTTGTTTGGTTCTATCGGGAAGCGAAAAAAAGAGGAAAATATTATTTTTTGGAAAAATTTTTCGCATCGGAAGGAACACCAAAGTAGGTTTTCGTATTACCTTTGCAGCAGATTTTGAAAGTCTTACAAAAGTCTTATAAAAGTCTTAGTGAAGTCTTGGTGAATGCCACCTAAAAAAAACTACGAATATGAACAAGCAAAAAATTTACAAAATCATCGTCACTCTCGCGACGGCCATCGTGACGTGTGCAGCGATCGCACTGGGACTCACGTCCTGCAACGTGACTCGTACCATCACCACCCAGAGTCAGTATTACCAACGCGGCGACACCACCTGCACCATCGTCACCAAGACCATCGAGCAGTACGATGCGTCGAAGAAAGGCCTTTGACTTTGTAAATCGAAAATGCGCAGTCATTTTGGCCTACGCGGCCTTGAGCGTACTTGCTAATTAGGGCGCGCTCGTGAGCGAGCTCCCAGCGCCCCCTAACTACCAAATCCGCCGTTGAGACCCTTAATAGGGCTCAACAATGACTGCTTACAAAAATACGGGCTTACAGCCCTTACAAAAATAAAGAAAATAACCATGCGGAGCGTAGTGATAATGCTACACGCTGAATAGATTTTCTTAATTTTTGTAAGCGTTAGCGCATTTTTGGAAGGCGGTAGTACGGCACTATCGAGTGCCGGGCATAGCGGGGCTACGGAGCGGCTGAACGAGAAGCTTGCTTGTCGGGCAGACGAACCGGAGTCACGTAAAGGCGCATCAAGCGCCGAAACCGCCGCATTTTCGATTACCTAAAAAAATTTATTAACCATCAAAACCAAATCTTTCAATTATGGCAAGAGCAACTGTCGGCGCCGGTGGAATCGAGTACATCCAGGGCGCCCTGAAGAAACCCAAGAAACAAGACGGTCACAAACACGGCAACTACGTCATCATGACGCACCGAACGGCAGCGACCACCAACCCGGAGTGCCAGCGCATCTACGTCAAGGAGGCCGATGCGTACAAACGCACGACTCCGCTGACGCAGCGTGAGCACCAGATCCGCAACCGCTTTATCGGTGTCCGGGCGATGGTCGCTGAGCGCAGTCACGACCTGTCGAAGATCACGACTGACCAGCAGACCTTCATCGCTCAGAAGAACGAGCCGAACGGCTGCAAGACCATGCTCAAGTGGTACTGGCGCGTCTGCGGTCAAGAGTGGGATCAGCAGCACAGCTAAACAAAACAGCGGCCTTGCGGGGTCGCTGTTTTGGGTTTGGGGGTTATTTCACCGGTTGACCCAGTACGTTAATTATATTGCCGTCACGAACGATGAACAACTGACCGTTGCGGAGGAACTTATACGCCCCCGCAGTCTCCTGAAGGGGGAGCGGGTCGATGCCGGTGTCCTGCTGCGCGTATTCCTCTATAAGGAGATCGTCGATGATGGCGGAGAAAGCCCCTGCCTCCGGCGTACTAATCCAGACCGAGAGACCGTCGATAACATCGCCTGCCAACGACTGCGGGATATACGCCACGAGCCGTTCGAACGAGCCGTCTATGGAATCGACCGCCGTGGTGATCGTCTGTCCGGAACGCAGGGTGAGCATGATCTGAACGGCACTCCCGATACCGCTTGCCGCCCGGTAAGCCGTCAGACGCATCGGTGCCGTGACCTCGATAGCCGTCTTGGCAAAACGGTACTGATAGACGGCGTTCCCTGCGGCAGTACCGCTCACCGAGAGCGCATAATCGCCCGTACGGGCAGAGGACTTGACGATCGCGCATCGGGCATCCGTGACGCCGCTGCGGAGGATCTCCTGCGGCTGATAGAGACACGGGTCGATGGGAAAAGTGCCGGTGTTCTGCGGGACGTGATTGACGTAGTTATACGGCGTCGTGCGGCTCTCGAAGCTGTTGCGGTAGAACACCGGGCCGAGGCTGTGAGGCGTAGTGAGGGCGGTGTCCCTGACTCCTTTTAACATACGCGCCGCGTCGCCCGCGAGGCGCAGGTAGAAATCCGAAGAGAGCCATCTGCCGTCCGCCGAGGTGGTGAGGAAATAGGCGTCGGTGGGCAGCATCGTGTAGTCGGTTGCCGCCGAGAGCAATGCCGTTCCCTCGTCATACTCGTCGAACATCGAGAAATACATATTCGTACACCCCACCTCGCGGATGTTCTTCGCCTGCGCCCAGAGGAACGTACCTGCCTGCCGCGGTGCCTGGTTCGGTACGCCGGTGTTCCATGTAGCCCAACCGAAACCCGGGAAGAGGGTAGGCATATAGTCGATGTGGAGCGCGTCGCAATAGGTCTTGTCCTGCGCCTGCAGGTTGAAGAAATACTGCGCCTCCTGCAGGTTGCTGAACCGTCCTACGAGCCACGGCGAGAGCATGTTATAATGCTTATAGACCTCCTCAAAACTCTCTTGGTTGGCGGGGTTAGGCTGCGACGGACCTTTCGCGTCATTGCGGTTCTCACGCCAGTAGGTCGGCACGCCGCCGATGACGTAGCACCCGCGGCTCTTGAGCCAATCGATGAGAGCGATGGTCTCTGCCGCCGTACCGGGGTGGTTGTCCGTGAAGCCCGTTCCCCAGATTTGCACCACCGGCTTGCCGTTGACCGTCGCATACGCCGGAGACTGCGTGAGGGCGTAGTTCTGCTCGATGTTATACACCCAGTCGAACCGGATCAGATCCGCCCAGACGGACTCCAGACCGTTGGAAGTAATGTCGTAGCAGATATAGAAGAGGCGGTTGTTCGCTTCCGCTTGCTGACGGATAGAGACGAGTGTCGCCGCGGGGTTATGGGCGATGGTGCGCATCTCCGGACCGATGAACCGCTGCACCGCCACACCGTCGATACCGTGCTGCTGCATGAGACCGAAATGCCGGGCGATGACTGCCGGCGAAGCGCCGTTATAGAGCCTTGCCGGTTCTCCGTTACCGAGCGCCGCAAAACCCGTCTGGGCAAGGTCGGCATCGTCGTAGAAAGAGACATCCGGGTAGATCTCGAAGGTATGGTTCTCGGGTCTTGGCCATCGCGTGCCGTCCGCCGCCACCGCGTCGTTGCCCCAGTGGTGCCAGAACTCATACCTGCCTGCGACGCGGAACCAAGCCTGATAACCCGCGACGGACTTGCCGATGAACTCCGAGTAGGCACTTCCTCCCGCATGCGGACAGAGCGGCTCGGACTGCGGGTCCAACGTACCGTGATAGATCTCCACCCGGGCAATATAATTGCCTTCGTTGAAACGTATATCTCCGTGGTTCTGCGCGTTGCGTAACGAAGCGTCGGTGACCGCCATCGTGACGGTGATCCACTGCTCCGAACCCGTTTTACCCGCGACGCAGGACTCGTAGTTGCGGTTGTTGGTGGCGTTATACTGCATCCGTAACTCACCCGTGCCGCGGTCGAGGTACGTGACTTTGAAGACCAACGTCGCCATGGAGGATGGCACAACCGTCTTGTCGATGCGGAAATACAGGTACTTGCCGGACGGCACAAAGACGCACTCGCGTCCGGATTCGGTCACGATGACCGTGTACGGCTCGTCATTCGGGTCGCCGTTACCGCTGCGGGTCATGTACTGCGCCTCGGAGGGCGTGTAATACGCTAAGGGCGTAGCCGGAACAGCTCCGTGCACGCTGCATAGCGCGCAATCCATAAGGAGCATAAGCGTGAATAAGCGGAAAAGTTTACTCATAATGGTATTATTTGTATGTGTTCAATGGCGTGAGTCCTAACCGGGTGCAAAGGTAGTACATTTTTTTGGAATACACAAATTTTTCTGCGTAAAAAAGCCGGAAAACTTGCATATCTCAAAAAAAAGCAGTACCTTTGCGGTCGCAAAGGTTTTTAGAAGATGAAACTCAAAGAAATAAGACAAGCCATAGGCTCGCTGGCGGAGGTCTCCGGAGATGACGAACTGGAGATCCGCCATCTGTTGACGGACAGCCGTCAGTTAGGTGCCGAACCCGGGAAGACCCTCTTCTTCGCCATCCGTACAGCGACGAACGACGGGGCGAGATACATCCCCGAACTTCGTGAGAAAGGCGTACAGGCGTTCGTGCAGGGCGACGCCGTAGCGGCGTTGCAAGCGCTGGCGGCACACGTCCGCGAGCAGTTCCACGGTACGGTTATCGGCATCACCGGTTCCAACGGCAAGACCGTTGTCAAAGAGTGGCTCTACCAGCTGCTCAAAGACGACTACACCGTCATCCGTTCGCCTAAGTCCTATAATTCGCAGATCGGCGTGCCGCTGAGTGTGTGGCAGCTGGAAGGAGTCGAAAGTCGAAAGTCGAAAGTCGAAAGACCTGTTTTGGCGATCTTCGAAGCGGGTATCTCGCAGCCGGGGGAGATGGAGAAACTCGAACGCATCATCCGTCCGACGATAGGCGTGATCACCTATATCGGCCACGAGCACGACGAGAACTTCGCTTCGCTCGAGCAGAAACGCGCAGAGAAGATGAAACTCTTCGTTCACTCTCAGAAAGTGATAGAGGACCCGACGCACCAGAACGTCCGCACGTGTGCTGCAGTGATGCGGGCGCTGGGGTACGACGAAGAGACCATCAACACCCGCATCCTCCATCAGACGCACGAGACGGTGCTCAAAGTGAACCTCTCCGCCCTCGTGGATAACGTCCGCTATTTCCGCTCCAAACTGAAACCCACCACCAAACTGACCTGCATGGTCAAGGCTTTTGCTTACGGTGCCGGCAGTGTGGAGGTCTCCAAAGCGCTGCAGGCTTCCGGGCTCGTTGATTACCTGGCGGTAGCCGTAGCGGACGAAGGAGTGGAACTGCGCCGCGCAGGTATCACGCTACCGATCATCATCATGGATCCGGAGGTGGCGGCGATGGACCTGATCCTCGAGAACAACCTCGAACCGAACGTCTATTCCCATCAGTCGCTCAAGACCGTGATCGCAGCCGTCGAAGCGAAAGGATTGGAGCACTACCCGATACATATCAAGATCGACTCCGGCATGCACCGCTTGGGCTTCTACAAGGAAGACCTGCCGTGGCTCATCGACCGTCTGACGCACCAGAAAGCCGTCCGCGTAGCGTCCGTCTTCTCCCATCTGGCGGGAAGCGACGAACCGCAGTTTGACGACTTCACCCTCTCGCAGATCCGTTATTTCGATGATTGTGCAGAGACCCTCAAATCCGGTCTGTCAGCAGAGCGGTCTGTGCTCTGTCAGGCGCAGCCGGTCTTAAAACATATTCTGAACTCCGCCGGTATAGAGCGGTTCAGCGACTATCAGTTCGACATGTGCCGGCTCGGTATAGGTCTCTACGGCTTCTCTTTCGCGGGCGCCAAGTTGCGGAACGTATGCACGCTCGAGACCACCATCCTCTCCGTCAAGACCGTTAAAGCCGGTGAGACCATCGGTTACGGCAGGCATACGAAGCTGGATGAAGACCGCACGATAGCTGTCATCCCGATCGGGTACGCCGATGGTTTTGACCGCCGGTTCTCTAACTACGGCGGCGAAGTGTGGGTGCGCGGCAAGCGGTGCCCGGTGGTAGGAAACGTCTGCATGGACCAAGCCATGGTTGACGTCACCGGTGCGGACGCACGGCCTGGCGACCTCGTCGAGGTCTTCGGCGAACACCTGCCCTTGGAAGAGTTAGCCGACAAACTCGGTACCATCACTTACGAAATACTAACATCCGTCTCCCGCCGTGTCCAACGTCTCTATTTCTACGAATAAGTTAACGATAGGTTACCGGTTTAGAACCGGAGCAAGCCAGCCATTCGGAGAGGCGGTTGTTCAGCACGACCTCTCTTTCTCGCTCTATGAGGGCGAGATGGTGTGTATGCTCGGTCCTAACGGCTGCGGCAAATCGACTTTGCTACGCACCCTCGCCGGCCTGCAACCTGCTCTGGCGGGAGAGTCGAAAGTCGAAAGTCGAAAGTCGAAAGTCGAAAGTCAGAAAGCCATCGCTTTGGTGTTGACGGAGCGGCTGTCGTTGGAGAACACCACCGTGCACGACGTCGTAGCGATGGGACGGTACCCATACACCTCTTTTCTCGGCGGCCTGACCGACGAAGACGAAGCGATCATCTCGCAAGCTTTAGAGCAGGTAGGCTTTGGTCTGTCAGGCGAAGCCGGTCTGTCAGCAGAGAGCGGTCGCCCACTTGGCGTCTGTCAGTCCGTAGGGCGGTCTTTTTTCAACGCCCACTCCGATGGAGAGAAACAGCGCATACTGATTGCCAAAGCCCTTGCGCAACAGACGCCGATCATCCTTCTGGATGAACCCACGGCGCATCTGGACTTGCCGCACCGCATCTTAGTGCTGCGGCTGCTTAGGCAGTTGGCGCATGAGCAGGGCAAGACCATCCTCATCTCTACCCACGAACTCGACCTCGCACTCGCCCTCTCGGATCGCATCCTGTTGATGTCGCCCAAGGCGCAAGGCGTACAACTCGACACCGCCGAGAACCTGAAAAAAGCAGACGCTTTCACGTCTGCCTTTGGCATGAATATCTTTAACCCACTAGGATGACCTAGGATGACCTAGGTATACCTAGGACTACCTATGATACTCTCTCTCTCCCCAAAAGATAGTGGGCTTGCCGGCAACGCGGCAACCGATGACAAAGGCTGTGCCTCCATCGCGAAGGTGCAGCTTCTTTTTTAACTGCTCTGCCGTCAAGGGATAATTGCGAACGAGGACGTTCGCCTGAGGGCCTACCCCCATCCCCCTAAAGGGAAGGGCTTTAAATACGCGCCCCGGGAAATCGGGTACGAGCGTCTCGGAGGTATAGAGGTGCGTATTGACGTCTAACTTCTGCAGCCCGAAGCGTTGCGCTACTAACTTATACGCTCCGGCTTTGAGGATGGCGGCGTTGGGCTCATAAATCCAAGTACCATTTGACCAAGTACCATTTACCATTTTTGTCTGCGTCGCTTGTTCCTCTTCGCGGGTGAAGGTGAATGCCTGTTCCTTTTTTGATAAGTCGATGGCAGTGATGGTCGGTTCGAGATCCCGATGTTTCGATACATCGGTATATCGACTCATAAGCAACACCTCTTTCACCTCGTTCTTGACAGCGACGATATGCGCGTCCCATATTATCTCCTCCTCCATGGGGGAGCCGGAGGGGGCTAACTCCTTGAGCGCCTGGGTGAGGTCGATCATCGGCGAGAGTTTGAGCATAATCCTACCGTCCGGTGTCAGATGCGAGAGAAGAGTAGGAAGCAGTTCGACGACGTTCGGCGTGCAGTCCGCTAACTTAAAGACCTTACCTCCATGACTGTCCCGTCGCGCCGGGTCGAGGAAGATGAGGAAATAGCCCCCCTCTTTTCCCCCATGAAGGGGGGAAGAAAGGAATTCCTCTGCGGTGGTGTTATGGATGGCAATGTGTTCTGTTGTACGTTGTACATTGTCCCTTTGTATAGTAAAGTTGTGCCCGGCAATGCGGCAGAGTTCGGCGTTCTGCTCGACGTAGTCGGTGTGGTCAAACTGTTCGCTTAAAAAATACGTGTCCACGCCGTAGCCGCCGGTGAGATCCAAAAGAGACCGTCCTGCGGACTGACAGACCGTTTCACTGACAGACCGCTCTGCTGACAGACCGCTTCGCTGACAGAGAGACGCTTTGTAGCGTGCGGTGGCTTCTGAGGAGCACTGCTCGCAAGAGAGCCGCACAGGATACCACCAGTCGTCGATGGCAGCGAAAGTAGGCAGTTTGTCGGCAGTCCGCTCACGGCCTTCGACTTGCTGCAAGAACCATCGCCATTCCTCGTCGGAGAGGTGTTTGTATTTATTGCGCTGCAGCGCCAAGTCATTTACCATTTGGGCATTTACCATTTGGACATTTTGGTTCCGGGGTAGTAGTATTGCAGAATCTCTTCGTACGTGTGTCCTTCGGCAGCCATCTGTGCCGCACCGATCTGGCATAGGCCGGCGCCATGACCCCAGCCGTGGCCGATGAGTTGAAAGTTGAAAGTTGAAAGTTGAGAGTAGAAAGTTTTTTTCACTTCAAACCATGAACTATAGAGGCAGGATTTGGAGAGCCAGAGACGGATCTTGAGCTCTTTGCCGATGATCTCCGTCCGTTTGGTGCCGACGATCTTCAGCTTGCAGATACGTCCCGAAGCACCGCGTTGGAGAGGAATAAGGTCGGTGATCTGACCGAAGTCAATGCCGGACTTCGTGCGGATGATCTCGCTCAGTTCGTCCGCGGTGTAGGTCACTTTCCAATCGTGAAAATCCGTGGTCTCCCGGTCGTAGTTATTGAGTACCAGACGCAGGGTCTTGGCACTCACCCGGCCGCAGTAAGGACACTCGACGGAGCGGATATAGGGTACGTCAATATCTTCCCAACACGTTCGCCAGACCTCTGTCTTGCCGCCGCAACACTTGTAGTAACGGCAGTCACAGATCTCATTTACCATTTGGCCATTTACCATTTGTTCATAGGTAAGAACAAGACCTTTGGTCGCGCGTACGGCTTCAACGGCGCGTTCGTTCATCCGTAGCAGTCCTTCGTAGCGTTGGCAATGGTCATCGGCGCAGACATGAAAATCATTTACCATTTGACCATTGACCATTTGTTCATGTGGCTTATTTGCGATTGCCCGTATCGCCCAGGAGCGGCTGATCACCGCGTGGGCTTTGAGCAGTTCCATGGGGCTGTCGGCACTCATCTCCGAGGAGATGACGGAGCAGAGGTAGTCCTCAAGATCAATCGTGTTGATGGCTGTTTCCGTGCCATCGGGATTGGGCTTTATCTCCAGGGTTCCTTGAAACTCCTGATCTTCGTATCGGTCCCAATGAAAGCCGATACCGATGCGCACGTTCTTCAGCACGAACGTGTTCTCCCGCTGCTCATACCCGATATGCGGCGCGGTTAATATGCCTACTTTAATCTCCACTAACCCTCTAATCCACTAACCCCTAATCCGAGCGATGAGCTCGAAGGTGCGCAAGCGGTCTTTGTACCAGTTATTGCGGTTCATGGCGACTACGTCGCAGTTGGCATCGGAGTTATCCTCCCATCGGCGGCAGTTATAGACGACGTCGTAGATGCGCCCGATGGGGTAGTCGCGGCTGATACGCAGACCTACGGCGTAGTCTTCGCCGTACTTGGTAGTCGGGTAATTGATGGTACGCAGCAGGGGCACGTAGAACCCGCGCGGCGCGCCTAAACCGTTGATGCGCAGGGCGTTGTTGCGACCGTTGTCATCCGTCCACTCGCGGTGGTCAATGACGCCCGGAGGCAGTATTTCGCCTGCCATATTCGTCAGTTGGTAGGTGCCGATGACCATACCATAAAGACATTTACCATTCGGGCATGTACCATTTGCCATTTCGAATTTGTCGATGAACTTCTGGACGGTGGTCTCGTCGAAATACGTATCGTCGCTGTCGAGTTGGATAGCGTACTTGCCGCACCGCGGGTCATGGATCGCTACGTTCCAGTTACCGCCTATCGCGTGCCAGGTGGGGTCTTGGGCGATGTGAATCAATTTACCATTTGGACATGTACCATTTACCATTTCTTCTATAATCTCCGTGGTGCCGTCAATAGAGTTATCATCGACGACGATGACGTTGAAGGAGTAGGGAGCGCGGACTTTCTGGTTCAGCGCCGAACGGATGGCATCGGCTATCGTGCGTGCGCGGTTCTTACAAGGAATAATGACAGAGGCGGTTACGGGGTAGGGGTTATCGGTTACGGGAAGCTCCTTATACTCGCCGGGTTGGAGGTACGCGCCGATACGTTTGAGGTGCGCCGTCACGCAGGCTTCCATCTCTATCTGCACTTGGCGGTTGCGCGGATCGACGTAGTCGAAGAGTTTCTCTCCGGACTTGCGGGTGTCGGTCTCTACCTCGTAGTAGAGGTACTCGGGAATGTGGATAATTGATAATTGATAATTGATAATTGATAATTGATAATTGATAGTTGATAATTGACTTGCTCTCAGGCGCAGGTCGTAGAGTCCGGCGAACTCGTAGTCGGTATCCATCTGAGCGACGAGGGCTTTGAGTTTGGCTGTGTCCCATAGCATCACGGCGCCGAAATCGAAGTCATCGCGCAGTGCGCCTATCTGGTAGTCAATCACCGGTGCTTCGGAGATCGCCCATTGGCCGTCGGTCATGACCTTGTTGAAATGGTCACTATAGACCATCGTCGCGCCGCTCATCTCCATCACTTGGATCATACGTTCCTGCCCCAGATAGACCCACTCAATGTCGGGCTTGAGACAGATCATGGTATAGGGTTCAGAGGCTTTCGCAGCAATCTCTTTGATCGCCTTTGTCGGACAAACTCTGCCCGGGAGATAAAAAGTAGAAATCATATGGTAGTAGGTATAATAGAGTCCTTGTGGTATTCTTTGAGGCCCTCAATAGGGTCTTTGAGGACGGTACCCATCGGCATTCCTTCGGCTTTCATCGCTTCCTCGAGAATCGGTCGGTAGTAATAGGCGATGGAGCCGACGAAGCCCACACCATTTACCATTTGGTCATTTACCATTTGGTCATTTACCATTTGGCTATTTGGCTTTTTGAAATACTGTACGAGGTTGCGGCGGATGAACTGCACGAAATGGTCATAGACGAGGTCATGGATCCGTGGGTCTTCTATATGATCGGCGCAGAACTTCGAGAGTTTCGCCAGGAAGCGGTTGGGGAAGGGCTGACGATAGACCTTCTCGATGATTTCTGCCATGGAGGTGTTGTATTCGGCGAAGAACGCCTCTTTGAGGTCATCGCCCAACTGATTCTTCAGCAAGTCGCCTACCAGCCTTTTGCCTAAGACTGCTGCGGAGCCTTCGTCACCGAGGATGTATCCCAGGGACGGGACGCACCATTCGATCTGCTCACCGTCGTAGAAACAGCTGCCGGAACCCGTACCGAGGATGCATGCTACGCCGGGATGATGGCCGAGCAGGCCGCGTGCCGCACCGAGCGCGTCGGAGGCGACGAAGATCTCTGCTTTCTTGAACACCTGCTCTAACGCCCGATGGACAAACACTTTCTTCTCCGGTGTGCAGCCTGCGCCATAGAAAAAGACGTGGGTCAGTGTCCCTGCCCAGAGAAGGGAAGAGATCTGCGGCAGGAGTTGGTTACAGATACTGTTACGCATCGCGTCGCATGTCTGAAAAAGCGGGTTAATACCGTCGGTGAAGACGTCCGAGCATTGTCCGCTCGCCGTGACGAGACACCAATGAACCTTTGTACTTCCACTGTCTGCTAATAGAATCATCGCTGTGTGTTTTTAGAATTTGGTGCAAAGATACAAAGATTTTTTGAGATACACAAGAAAATTCGCAAAAAAAGCGCCCGAAGGCTTGCATATGTGCAATTTTTGTTGTACCTTTGCAGCGGAATTATGAAAAGTATAGATTTTAAGTTAGAAGACGTATTTGCTCCTAAGTTGTTCCAGACCCTTCGGAACTATAGCCGTGCGCAGTTTGCGCAGGATGCTTTGGCAGGTGTGATAGTCGGAATTGTGGCTATCCCGCTGGCGATAGCGTTCGGTATCTCTTCGGGCGTAGGCCCTACGGAAGGCTTGGTGACGGCGATCATAGCGGGTCTGATCATCTCGGTCTTAGGCGGCAGCAAAGTGCAGATTGGCGGACCGACCGGTGCGTTCATCGTGATTATCTACGGCATTATTCAGGAATACGGTCTGGCGGGGCTGACAGTAGCGACCATCATGGCGGGTATATTACTGATTGTGATGGGTGTGGCGCATCTGGGATCGGTCATTAAGTTCGTGCCGTACCCTGTGATTGTGGGTTTTACGGCAGGTATAGCGCTGACGATCTTCAGTACCCAGATGAATGATTTCTTCGGTCTGGGGCTGACGGATGTGCCGGCGAATTTTATTGACAAATGGATCTACTACGGCGGGCATTTTCATGATGTGAACGTCTGGGCGCTGGCGATCGGTCTGTTCTCGCTCTTGGTGTGTATCTTCATGCCGAAAGTGACGAAACGTATCCCCGGCAGTCTGGCGGCGATCGTGTTAGCGACCTTTGCGGTATGGCTGTTGAAGACATATGCTCCGGCATCCTGGGGCATCGCTTCGGTACAGACTATCAGCGACCTGTATGCGCTGCCGCACGGCATCCCTGCGCCGCATCTGCCGTCTATGGAGCTGGCGGAAGGAGAGTCGTTCTTCACGATGGTGCAGAAGCTCTTCCCTTCGGCATTCACGATAGCGATGTTAGGCGCCATCGAGAGCCTGTTGTCGGCGATGGTGGCGGACGGTGTGATCGGCGACAAGCATAACTCGAATACCGAGCTCATCGCGCAAGGTGTGGCGAACGTGGTGGTGCCGTTCTTCGGCGGCATCCCTGCTACGGGAGCTATCGCCCGAACGATGACGAACATCAATAACGGCGGTCGTACGCCGGTGGCAGGAGTGATCCATGCGATCGTGTTACTGCTCGTGCTGTTGTTCTTGGGCCAACTCGTCGGCATGATCCCTATGTCGTGTCTGGCGGCAGTGCTGATCATGGTGGCGTACTCGATGAGCGGATGGAAGACGATAGTGGGCTTGTTCAAACATCGCAACCGGGATTTCTGGGTGCTGGTCATCACTTTCTTCCTGACGGTCATCTTCGATCTGACGGTAGCTATCGAGGTGGGCTTGCTGCTGGCGATGGTACTGTTCCTGATGCGCACCAACGAAGAGACACATATCCGTACCTTCCATAACGAGATCGACCCGAACGAAGATACGGAGAGCAACCTGAACCTCGAGCACCTGACGATCCCTGAGGGTGTGGAGGTGTATGAGATCGACGGCCCGTATTTCTTCGGTATAGCAAACCGTTTCGACGAAATCATGAGTCATGTATCCGGCGAGAAATACCCGGTTCGTATCATCCGCATGAGGAAGGTGCCGTTCGTCGATTCGACGGCGATGCATAACCTCTCCATGCTCATCCAACGCTCGCATAAAGAGGGCATCACCATCATCCTCTCGGGCGTGAATGACCACGTACACAAGCAGCTGATGCAAGGCGGCATCGAGCAACAGATGGATCCGCATAATATCTGCGCGAATATCCACTTCGCGTTGAGGCGAGCAGCCGACTTAATGGAGCGAATGAAAGGAGAGAGCTAATGAAAACAGGACGTTACATAGTGATTGTTTTGGTCTGCCTGCTGAGCGCAGGGATGCATGCTGTGAATCCTTCGGGTACACTGCCGATCGTCTATATGACGACGAATAGCGGCCTGGCGATCACGGACAAAGAGAACTACGTCCCCGGCACGGTATATATCGACCCGCTGAATACAGGTTATGCTGCATTGGGAACAAGCACTTCTCCGCTCACGGCGCAACTGAAAGGACGCGGAAACTGGACGTGGTCCGGCTTCGATAAGAAACCCTATAAGATCAAGTTCGACGCCAAACAGAAAGTGTTGGGCATGCCGAAGAATAAACACTGGGTGCTGATCGCCGGCGCAGACGATTGGTTGGGCTATCTGAAGAACCCCGTAGGCTTCATGATCAGTAAGGCCATCGGTCTGAGATGGACGCCGGGGATCGTGCCGGTAGAGTTGATGCTGAACGGCAACTACCAGGGACTCTATTTCCTGACCGAACATGTGCGAGTAGATAAGAACCGCGTCAACATCCAGGAGCAAACGGACTTATGTACGAATGCGGATAGTATCACCGGCGGATGGCTGGTTGAGATCGACAACTATTGGTCGGAGAATAACATCGAGTTCAACGAGAATAACGGTCAACACGTTATGGTTTCATTGGATGTACCGGAGGTGCTGTCGCCCGTGCAACGCAACTATATTGTCAATCAGATAGAGGCGCTCAACAACGCTATCTACGGCAATAGTTCGGCGGCATTGGAGCAGATCCTCGATATTAAGGAGGCGGCCAAGTTCTACCTCGTGCAGGAGATCATGGAGGATTGCGAGAGTTACCACGGCAGCTGCAAGCTCTACAAAGACCGCGATAGTCTGGGTACAGTAGATAAATGGAAATTTGGTCCCGTATGGGATTTCGGTAATGCTTACAACCGCCATGCCGAGCGATGGATATACGATGGTCCGACGTGGCCGCAGTACTGGATCGGACAACTCGCTACATGGCCTGTTTTTCAAAATGCGGTAAAGGAACAATGGTGGATTTACTACCATCATTACAAAGACGCAATCAGGCAGCAGGCTATAGATTTTGCGAACCGGTTGACAGAGGCAGCCAAGCGCGATGCGCAGGTATGGGAGGGCACTTCTAACTTCTGCAATAACAGCAACATGGCCGACCGCCGGAAAGATTTTATCAACCGCTATAACTGGCGCATCAACTGGCTCTACCGGCAATGGGGAGAAGGTATTCAGCCTGCTCCGGAAGGAGTAGAGAGGACGCAGACATACGAGGTAGGCAGGAAGATGCTGCGCGACGGGCAACTGATTATCCAACGCGGAGGAAAAACCTATACTATTCAAGGCCAGATCTTACAATCTGAATACTGAATGCCGAATACTGAAATACAATAAACATATTTATTAACCCAAAATTTTTAACACTATGGTAAAGAAATTTATCTGCCCGATCTGTGGCTATGTTCACGAGGGTACAGAGGCACCTGAGCGCTGCCCGCAATGCAAACAAGTTGTTACCTGGAAAGTAGCATCGGAAGACAAACTGAACTTCGCCTGCGAGCATGTTTTAGGCGTAGCCAAGGACGAGAAAGATCCGATTATCCACGATGGTCTGCGTGCGCATTTCATGGGTGAGGCTACCGAGGTAGGCCAGTATCTGGCAATGGCTCGTCAAGCTGACCGTGAGGGTTATCCGGAGATTGCTGCTGCTTTCCGTCAGTACGCTTACGAAGAGGCAGAGCACTGCGCTAAGTTCGCTGAGTTGTTAGGCGAGTGCGTATGGGATACCAAGACCAACCTCGAGAAACGTATGTTGGCTGAGGCAGGTGCATGCGAAGACAAACTGAATATCGCTAAACGTGCGAAAGAGCTGAACCTCGATCCTATTCATGACACGGTACACGAGATGGCACGCGACGAGGCTCGTCACGGCAAGGGCTTTGAGGGTCTGTACAAGCGTTATTTCGGTAAATAAATGACTCCTCCTCCGACGACGAGGTCGTCTTGATAGATGACCACGGACTGACCGGGAGTGACACCCCAGACGGGGGCTGCGAAATGCAAGCAGCCCTCGTTTTTTATTTCTACGGGGACAGAAGGGCTGCGGTAACGCACTTTGGCGGTGAGTCGGGATGCCGGTATATCGGTATATCGAGATATCGAAGGTTTGAAGGTCAGCTCTGTCGTTAACAGGTCGTCGTTCGTGCCGAGGGTCACGCGGTTGGTCTCAGCGTCAATATGCGTTACATAGGCGGGATGACCGAGGGCTATACCGAGCCCTTTGCGCTGACCGATAGTGTAGTTGACGAAGCCCTGATGGGTGCCCAGGACTTTTCCTTGCGCGTCCACGTACTCGCCCGGGCGCACGCGTTCCTCATAATCAGGCACGTTCGCGCGCAGGAAGGCACGGTAGTCGTCGTCCGGGATGAAGCAAATCTCCTGGCTCTCGCGTTTGGTAGCGAGTTTCTCGTAGCCGTGCTGACGGGCAATCTCGCGCACCTGGTCTTTGGTGTAGTCGCCTAATGGGAAGATCGTCCGTTTGAGCTGCTCTTCCGTCAGGCGCCAGAGGAAATAAGTCTGGTCTTTATGGGTGTCAGCAGCGGTACGGAGGTAGGTGTGGCCGTCACGCTCGGCGATGCGGGCATAATGGCCTGTCGCTATATAGTCGCAACCCATCTCGTCCGCCAGATGGAGCATCTCGCCCCACTTGATGGTGCTGTTGCAAAGGATGCAGGGGTTAGGCGTCCTGCCGGACATATACTCGTCGATGAAATCCTGAATGACACACCGCCGGAAAGAGTCGCGGAAATCCACGATGTGGTGCTCAAATCCCATGCGCTCGGCGTTATGCTTCGCCTCCATGATGGAGTCGATGGTGCAGCAGCCTTTCTCTTTGGCGAGGCACGAGTCTTTCATACTGTCGTAGGTGCGGAACGTCACGCCCACGAGTTCATAGCCCTGCTCCAGAAGAAGCATGGCGCTGACGGTGGAGTCTATTCCTCCGGACATTCCGAGTAAAACCTTCCCTTTCATTTTTGCATATCTACGAGTTTGGTGTAGTACCCACCGAGGGCGTATAACTCATCGTGGGTGCCGGACTCCACGATCTCACCCTCGTGCATGACGCAGATGAGGTCGGCATGCTTGATGGTCGATAGGCGATGCGCCACGACGAGCGTTGTACGGTCTTTCATCAGGTGTTCCAGCGCCTCTTGTACCAGTCTCTCGGACTCACTGTCGAGTGCCGAGGTAGCCTCGTCGAGGATGAGTATCGGCGGGTTCTTGAGGATGGCGCGAGCGATAGAGAGCCGCTGGCGTTGGCCTCCGGAGAGACGGCTGCCACGGTCGCCGATAGGGGTCTGGTAACCCTCCGGCATGGCAGAGATGAACTCATGCGCGTTGGCAATCTTCGCCGCCTGCTCCACCGCTTCGTCCCAACTCATGCCGTTCGGCGCAGGAAGGGAGGTATCGACGCCGAAAGTGATGTTATTATAGACGGTGTCGTTGAAGAGCACGGGCTCCTGGCAGACGATGCCCATGAGGGCGCGTAAGTCCCGTGTGCGGAACCGGCGTATATCCGTTCCATCGACGGTGATGCGGCCTTGCTGCGGGTCGTAGAACCGCGGGACAAGATCCGTGAGGGTCGTCTTACCGCTGCCGGACTGACCCACCAGCGCAACGGTCTTGCCTTTCGGGATGGTGAGGCAGATATCTCTGAGTACTGCCCGGTCCGGCTGGTAGCGGAAGAAGAGGTGGTCGAACTGAATGCTCTCGTTGAAGATCACCGGTACCGGCTGCTCCGGTTCGAGGATGTTCGACTTCGTATTCAGTACCGCATCGATACGCTCTAACGACGCCAGCCCTCGGCGGATGCCGTAGGAGGCTTTGCTCAGGTCCTTTGAGGGGTTGATGATCGAGTAGAAGATAACCAGGTAATAGATGAACGTGGAGGCATCTATCGTCGCGTGGTCAGAGAGGATGAGCAGTCCGCCGAACCAGAGGATGATGGCTATCAGCGCTGTGCCCAAGAACTCCGAGAGAGGGTGGGCAAGGTAGTACCGGCGGTTGATGCGGTTGAAGGTCGCACGGGTCGCATTGATGAGTGTGTCGAAGCGCGAGCGCAGTTTATGCTGGGCGTTGAAACCCTTCACCACGCGCAGGCCCAAGAGGGTCTCGTCGATGGAGGAGAGAATCTCTGCGTTCTGCTCCTGCCCTTTGGTAGAAGCGCGTTTGAGCGAGCGACCGATACGGCCGATAAAGAACACGGCGACGGGCATCAGGAGAAGCACAAAAAGCGTCAGTTGCCACGAGATGACCAAGAGCGTCATCAGATAGACAAGGATCATGATCGGGTCCTTGAAGAGAACGTCTAATGCGGCCATGATAGACGCCTCTACCTCGCCTACGTCGTTCGTCATACGCGAGATAACATCGCCGCGGCGGGTCTCCGTAAAATAGCCGATGGGCAGGGATAGCACCTTGTCGTAGAGCTGTTGCCTCAGGTCGCGCAAGACACCCGTACGGATGGGCACCATGTAGTAGTTCGCCAGCCATGCTGCACCGCATTTGAGTCCGGTCATCACCACCAGGAAGAGACCCAGAAGAAGCAGTACATAACTCGCGCCGTGAAGGGCTATCTGTTCGTTGAGAAGGAAATACATATTCCCCCGCATCGCCGCAATGGTCTCCTGCAGGCCGCTGATGGTGCTCATCTCCGTCCATTGCACATCTACGGAAGTCAGACCGAAAAGGATCCGCAAAACCGGGATGATGGCGGCGAATGAGAACAGCGACAGAATCGTCGAGAGGAGGTTGAACAGGATGTTCAGCGCCATATATCTTCTGTATGGCGGTACAAAACGGCGTATGAGGGTTAGAAACGGCATATTAACGGGGTCTGTTTTCGTGAATGTATAGTAGTATCTGTTTGTCGAATTGCTCTTTCGGTGTGTAGAAATGTGTGCGGATTGGCAGGGAAACGAGTGGCTTCTGTTGTGCCGCCAGGCGCTCCTCTATATCTGTCAGCCGCAGGCGCTGCAGGTCTTTCTCTGTGGTGAGAACAAAATCGAAGTTCTTCGCCCGTTGCATGATCGTCTCTACGTCCGCAGGGGTGTAAGCGTGGTGATCGGGGAAGGCGAGCAGTTCTGCATGCGGGTACTGCTTCTGCACATGCTCGAAGAGATACTCCGGCCGCGCAATACCTGCGAGGACCAGCGGCGTGCCTTCGTGGTCGATGGGTGCATAACTGGTGCCGGCGAAATGGAGGTGCTGGTAGGTCGGCAGATGAAGCCGGTTGTCAATCACTCGCATGTCTATCGGTCGGATCTCTTCGGGACACTTGGTGACGACGATAGCGTCCGCTTTGAGTGCCCGTGAGGGCAGGTCCCTGAGGGTACCGTATGGCAGCAGATGGTCCTCTATATAGAGCCGGTCATAAGGGGTGAGCAGGATCGTGTAGCCGCATCGCAGTGCGCGGTGCTGCATCGCGTCATCGAGGATGATGGCATCTAAGTGCTCCACCTGCCGTTGCAGTTGCTTGACTCCCCGTACCCGCTGCTCGCACACGGCGATAGGCACGTTCGGGAAACGCTCGTACATCTGCATCGCCTCGTCGCCGATGGTCTTGGCCGTCGCATTGGCATCCGCCATGACAAAGCCCCGCGTAGAACGTTTGTATCCGCGGGAGAGCACTGCGGGCTTATAGCCGTGATCCAGCAGCAGCTGCACCAGATAAGCGGTCATAGGTGTCTTGCCGGTGCCGCCCACGGCGATGTTACCCACGCAAATCGTGGGTACCTCCGCGCTGAAAGAGGGCAGAATATGTTGGTCGTACAGGGCATGACGGATAGCCACCCCTAAGCCGTACAGCCAACTCGCCGGAATAGTTAGTAACTTCATTTTATGATGAGCTCATCCATCTTTGCCATGACTCTCGGCTTGGAGCAGAACTCCTTCACCTTGAGTATCATTTTCTCTTCGTCCGTGGTGTTGTCGAACAGTTTGAGTAACTCTTGGTACGGATCAGCCACCTCAGGGTAGTAGGTGAGCCGGTAGGTCTCCAGACCGGCGAGTTCGACTGCTTTGGCGATTGCGTCGTCGATATTTCCCAGTTCATCGACGATGCCGATCTCTTTACCTTTGGCACCGAGCCATACACGGCCTTCGCCGATAGATTTAATATAATCCTGCTCTACGTGGCGACCCTCCGCGCAACGGCTGGTGAAGAGGTCATAGCCGCGCTCGATCATGGTCTGCATCAGCGCCTGCTCCTCTTTATTCATGCCTTTGTAGATTATATTTCCCTCTAGGTCGGAATGTTTGTTCGTACCTATGCCATCCACGTCCACGCCGATCTTATCGCGCAGTTTGGCTACGTTAGGAATCGTACCGAAGATACCGATCGAACCCGTGAGCGTGGTCGGCTCTGCGAAGATGTAGTCGGCGCCGCAAGAGATGTAATAACCTCCCGAGGCGGCGTAGTCACCCATAGAAACGACGACAGGGATGGAGTCCGCTTTGATCTTCTGAACCGCACGCCATATCTGCTCGCTGGCGTTCGCCGAACCGCCGGGGCTGTTCACACGCAGGACGAGCGCTTTGATGGCTTCATCTTTGCGGATCTTCTTAAATGTCTTGATGACCTCGGTACCGACGATACCGTCGCCTTCTTCATCGGTGATCTCGCCCTCGAGGTAGAGGACCGCCACTTTGTCTTTGGCTTTGGACTCCGGGCGTTTGACTTGCGCCAACTTGCCGGTGGTGATGAGGTGGTAGTCCTTTGTGCCGGTAAAGACACGCAGGAGACTATCCACGTCCTGGGTATAGACGAGGCTATCGACGAGCCCTGCCTCTACCTGATCTTTCGCCGGCTGGAGTCCCATATACCGGTCAGCCAAGGCGTCCAGCTGCGCTGCACTCAAGCCACGCGAAGCACCTACGGCAGTCTTGTATTCGTCCCAGATGCCGCCTAAGAACTCCATCGTCTGCTGGCGGTCTGCATCGGACATAGAGGTGCGGAAATACGGCTCTACGGCGGACTTGAACGTACCTACTTTGAGGATCTGCATCTCCACGCCTATTTTCTCCAAAGCGCGGGTAAAGTACATCTTCTGCGCCGAGAGACCGTTCCAATTCACCTCACCCGTAGGGTCAAGCACGATACGGTCGGCTGCGGATGCTACGTAGTAGTTGGTCTGACCGTAACTCTTCGCCGAAGCCAGCACCCATTTGCCGCTCTTACGGAAATCCACGAGGGCGTCACGGATGGCTTTTGCCGACGCCGGCGCCATACTCAACTCTGCACCGTCCAGCCATATACCGAGGATCTTATCGTCGTTCTTCGCCAGACGGATGTTACTGAGAATATTGTCCAGACCGACGGTCTCCTGGTTGGCACGACTGCCGACATAAGGCATCTGTCCAATGAGTCCGGCGAAGGGGTTCTCCTCCTGTGCCTGCTCGACCAGGGTTCCTTTCATCTGGAGACGATAGACCGTTTGGTCTTGTAAGGTTACTGACGAGGACGATAATGCATCACCCATGATCCATCCTAAGATGGCGCTGCAGATAAAATACACTGCGAAGAAAATCAGGCAGCCGCTGAGGCAGCCGATTCTACGACGGGGACGAGCCTGCCCGTCCTGCGTCTGTTGGGTATTGTTAACAAAAATCATATTATATGGTGTTTTAAAGTTTCTCTAGTTTCTATAGTTTCTCCAGTTTCAGATTAAACGTCATCCTGTGATACGGCGTAGGGCCGTATTTCTTGAGCGCTGCGTAGTGTTCCGCCGTGGGGTAGCCTTTGTTGGCCGCCCATCCGTAGAGCGGATACTCCTCATGCAGACGCAGCATATAATCATCCCTGTAGGTCTTAGCCAGCACGCTTGCTGCGGCTATCGAGAGGTAGGTCGCGTCGCCATGGACTACCGTATCCGCCGGAATCTCCAACAGTTCCCCTTCCGGTACGTAGGGTTTCCATTTGTTGCCATCGACGAGTATGTGCTGCGGCCGTACGGCCAATCTATCCAGGGCGCGCTGCATGCCGAGGATGGAACATTGCAGGATATTGCGTTCGTCTATCTCTTTCGCTGTCACTTCGACAACTGCCCAACTGACCGCCTCGCGTTCGATGACCGGCCTGAGCGCGTAGCGCTGTTTCTCCGTCAGCTGCTTGGAGTCGTTGAGCCATTCGAACTCCGCGACTTCTTTCACCCGCTTGGGGTCCAAGATCACTGCGGCGCAGAACACGCTTCCTGCCAGCGGACCTCTGCCCGCTTCGTCACACCCGGCTTCCACCAGTCCTGCTATCATCTGAGTCTTCAGCATTGTCTAATTATCATAGGTATTCATAGGTAGACCCAGGTCTTCCTAGAAGGGGTACCCAATCGCGAAATGGAACGTCATGTCATCTTTCCACCCTAATCCATTCGGCGCGGTGCGCCATTGTTTACCTTCGGCTATGCGGCTCGGGTCATGCAGCTTCACGCCGAAATCGACGCGGAAGATGAGTATCGACAGGTCAAACCGTACTCCCACGCCGTAGCTCCAGGCGATTTGTTTGTAGAACTCATCAAAGAGGAACGCACCGCCGGGCTGCTCGTCGTATTCGCGGATAGTCCATATGTTTCCTGCATCCAGGAACGCCGCGAGCTCAAGGAAACTCAGCACTTTGTACCGGTACTCGATATTCATATCCAGCCGGATGTCCCCTGCCTGTTTGTCATAGACGAGCGAACTGCCGTTGCCGCGGAAGGTACCGGGTCCCAAGGTGCGCGCCTGCCATCCGCGGATACCGTTGGCTCCGCCGCCGAAATAGCGTTTCTGGAACGGCACAACCTCGGAGTTCAGGTACGGCACGATAGCGCCGATGCCTATATGTCCGACCAGATGGTGCTTGGGGGTGATGATACCGTGGTAGGTGAAGTTGATATCTCCCTTGGCATATTGGGCAAAGGGAATCCGCCAAAGCATATACGAGCCGTCGTCGTTCTTCTGGAATCCCGCGGCAGCGCTCAGGCCGTATAAGGCGTTACCGGCAGTCTCCGCGTACAGCGAGAGCTGCAGGTACGAGCGATTCGGATTGCGCGCATTGTATGTGGTGAAGGTGCCGGTGTAGCTCCAATCGAGAATAAAATGGTTCTCGTAACTCGCTTTCAGCACCGATGAGCGGTCCATGAACTCTTTCTTGAACTGCTCGGACACCCATGGCAGGTATATATAGTTGATGTCAATGAGGTTGAACTGATGGGTCCACCGGCTGCCGGGTCGGCGGGGGATGATATAACTCAGACCGGCGTTGGCAATCGTGCGGGTATATTCGTCCGGCCGCTGCTGGTAGTTATAGGCGATGTTCACTTTCACGTTAGAAGGGAAGAGCAGACCCGCTTCGGCTTTCGCTTCTATAGCCCTTCCGCCGTTGGCTCTCCATTCATATGAAGCGCGGGCTCCCAGACTCAGCACTTCGGCTCCCTTGAATATATTTTTGTTACTGTAATTGACCCCTGCCGCTATTCCCCAGTCTCCGGCGGAGTAGGTACCTTCCACCTCTGCCGCGACGGAGTTGAGGCGTCCGCGCGAGACGGTGATGGAGCAGTCCAGGAGCGTGTCGCCCACCGGCGTGAAGGCTATATCTACGTACTTGACAGGCGCCAATGCATTCATGCGCGCGTACGTGCGTTCTACTCTCCACTCCGCATAGCGTCCCCCCTCCTTGATGCGGCAGGCGCGGCGAAGCGCACTCTTGCGCAGGAAAGGTTTGTCCATCTTATAGCTCACCTCGCGAATATAATACCGCTTGCGTAGCTGCGCCAGCGCTGCGCTGTCCAGGTGTTCCACGAAAGGCGCCGGATGGATGCGGATGTCCACCTGGTGGGAGTTAAGCGAACTATCCGCAGTGAACTCCAACATCGATTTCTCAAAATAGAAATACCCTCTGTTTCGAAGTGCCGTAGCGATACGCGCACGCTCTTCGTCCATCGTGGCGGTGGAGAACTGCGCACCTTCTTTGATCAAACATCGCTCGTTGGTAGCGATGGCACGAACGGCTTCATTGGGGATATCGACCTCGTACCGGCGTATCGTATAGGGCTGATGCGCCGTGACGAGATAGGTGAGGTTGACCTTACGTTTCTTGATAGTGACGGAGGTGTCCACCTCAGCCTGGAAATAACCCATGTTGTTCATCTGCTGGCGCAGCTGCTGCATGCTGATCTCCGTCAGCTCCGAGTCATAGACCACCGGCGCCTCGCCCATCTTCTTCGCGTTGCGTGCCAGCCGTCGGTTGGATTTGGTGGTCGTGTCCAGGGGCGCAGTGTTGTAGATGTCGAGTTGTAACTTCCAGAACCCGAGAATCTCCGTGTTCTGCCGTTGGCGGAGATAGTTCCTCAACGTCGAGGTAGGTACGGTCTTGTCATCAACGCATTTGACCTGCGCTTTGTTGAGCAGATACTTGCCCTCCGGCACAAATTTCGTGGCATTACACGACGATAAGACGATACATAGTATCATCCCCCATACGCCATATATCCACTTTACACCGTGCACTTTACACCATACGCTATAATTCGCGCTGCAAAGTTACAACAAATTTCTGATATATGCAAGTGTTTGGGATAAAAACTTGCATTTTACGGTAATCCATTATGTCAAAGATCGATAAAGCTTCAAGCTTTTTTGTAACCATGCAGGGTAGTTAGCCCTGCATGGCTGAGAAGCCTATCCTAAATCCTTCCCTAAAAGGAAGGACTTTTATGGCTTAACGCACCTCAGCGCCTTGAGCGTTATAGGTCAACAAAAAGCGCTCCCCCGTCATTAAGGGGGAACGCTCGGATGTCCGCTTTGCGGAATGGGGTTAGGCGTGAGCTTGATCCCACTCTTGTCCACAGACGCGCCAGTACCACTGTTTCATGGTCTTGCAGCCGTTCGGCTCGTTCTTCTGCGCGATGAAGGTCTGCTGGTCAGTCGTGATCTTCGACAGGTCATGACTGCGCTCCTGGATCATCGCTGCCACGCCGAT
>ONEG01000013.1:0-646 GCA_900316845.1 uncultured Bacteroidales bacterium | reverse complement strand
GTGCGTCGCGAGCAACATCTTCTCGCAGCTGTGCTGACCGCTCTTACTGGGTTTTGCCAATGCGCCGGACACATGATCAATTCCGGCTGAATAAGTTACACTTGCCATAATTTTAAGGTTTTTAGTTTGATGGTTAAACAATAGGTTAATACTTCCGTGAGCCGTCGTAGCTCTCGACGGTCTTGGTTTGGATGACGACGGAGGTGTCGCCTTTCTGCCAAGCCTCGCTTCGGGTGGTGACGGTTCGCGTGACGTTGCAGGAACTCAGTCCCAAGCCTGCCGCCAATGCCGTCAACGCCGCAATCAGCACGGAGATCACGATTTTGATAATCTCTTTCTTAGTCATAGTGGGTTAGGGTTAAAGGGTTAGCCGTTGATGGGGTCGCCATTCTGGTCGTAGTTGGCGTTCAGCTTATGCATTGCATAGCCGAAGAGCGAGCCGATCTTCGTTTGGGATTTGTACTCTGCCTGCAGTTTGGCTTTCTCCGTCGGGTCTGCCAAAATCGCTCGTACTGCAGCGACGACCTTCGCGAAACGTGCTTTCGCTGCGATCTGTGCGGCAGACGGTTCCTTGTCCGAGGGGTAGCAGAGCTTGCCGGTGAAGGTCTTACCGGTCTGTTTGTTCGTGCGGAAATACACATCGCTG